>NZ_JBEZDR010000002.1:566859-824775 GCF_040648415.1 Nonomuraea sp. NPDC049141 | reverse complement strand
CCGTCATCCACACCCGAAAGCATGGACATGACGGGGTTGTGCATCATGCACTGGCTTTTAACACACTGTTGAGTTCTCAAGAAACGGACGCGTACTCCCCAACCTGCGAGAGGCGCTCATTTCGTTTTCGTTCATTTCGTTGTGTCTTTATTCTTTCAGCCGCCCGACCCGGTGTCAAATTGACCCGACTCGCATCGACCTTCTGGAATAAACACCGCCCCGTTTCCGGGACAACCCCTCTAACTTACCAGCCATTCGGAGTGACGCGAACGCCTTCTGAATGGATCTAGCTGGAGGTGGCCCCCGGGCGAGACCGGCGATCAACGCCGTCCTCGCGGGACTGGTGAACTCTATGTACGCCTCCCGGAACCGTCAAATCAACGGATTGCCGGTGTCATCCCCTGCTCACGGGTAGGAATCTCGTGTGCCCCGAGCCCTCACCATCCTGCTGGGTATCGCCTGCGCGGTCATCGTTCTGTTCGGGATGCGCGAGGTCGCGTCGATCCTGGGCCCGGTCGTGCTCGCGCTCGTCCTGGTCATCGCCGTGGCCCCCGTGCGGAACCGGCTCGCCCGCGCGGGCGCTCCCGCTTGGGTGCAGGTCATCGTGCCCTTCCTCATCGTGCTGCTCGTCCTGCTGGGCATGGTCGCGGTGCTGACCTTCTCCATCACCCAGCTCGCCTCGCTGCTCCCCGCGTACGCCCCGCAGTTCCAGCAGTTGCTCACCGACGCCCAGAACTTCGCCACCACCCACGGCATCAGCAACGCCCAGCTCAACAAGGCGATCCAGAGCTTCGACCCCGCCAAGGTGATCGGTCTGGCGCAGAGCCTGGCGTCGAGTCTGCTGGGAGTGCTGTCCAGCCTGTTCCTCATCGTGGTGCTGCTGCTGGCGATGTGCCTGGACACTCCGGGCATGGCCCGGATCATCGCGGCGGGCGAGAACTCCAAGCCGCACCTGGTGGCGGCGCTCGCCACGTTCGCCGACAAGACCAGGCGCTATCTGATCGTCTCCACGGTCTTCGGTCTCATCTGCTCGGCGCTGGACGTCACGGCCCTGTCCATCCTGGATGTGCCGTTGCCCATCCTCTGGGGAGTCCTCGCGCTGATCACCAACTACATCCCGAACATCGGCTTCGTCCTCGGCCTGATCCCGCCCGCGATGCTGGCCCTCCTCGACGGCGGTCTCAAGCAGATGCTGCTCGTCATCGCCGCCTATATCGCCATCAACGTGGTGATCCAATCGTTCATCCAGCCCAAGTTCCTGGGGGACGCGGTGGGCCTGTCGACCACGATGACGTTCCTGTCGCTGATCGTCTGGGCGTTCGTGCTGGGGCCGCTGGGCGCGCTGCTGGCGATCCCCCTGAGCCTGCTCACGCGGGCGCTCCTCGTCGACAGTGACCCCGGCGCGGGCTGGGCGGCCGCTCTCATATCCGGAGCTCCGCCAGAGTCACCCCGCTCAGCCGCTTGACCTCGTTGGCCAGGTGCGCCTGATCCGCGTAGCCCGCGACCACCGCCACCTCCGCCAGCGCCACCCCCGCACGGGCCAGTTTCAGCGCCCGCTGGAACCGGACGACCCGCTGCAGGACCTTCGGCCCGTATCCGAACGAGGCCATACTCCGCCGCAGCAGTTGCCGCTCACTGAACCCCAGCGTCCAAGCGACCTCTCCCACGCTCCGCCCCGCCCGGAGCGCCTCGGCGATCGCCGACGCGGCCGCGTCGGCGGGCGCGGTTGCCCGAAGCCGGGCCACGATCGCCGCCCGCATGACCGCCGGCCGCCCACCGGGCAGGGAGAACCCCAGGTCCGTCACGGGCACCCGCTGATCACGAAGGGCGTGCACCGGGACGCCGAACACGTCCCCCACACCACCCGGCTTGAACCTGATCCCGGTGAAAGCGTCACCCGCCCGCATCCGCACCGGCATCGGCCCGGTGTCCGGCCCCGCCACGAACGCCCCCGAAGGCCCCCAGATGAGGTCAACGCATCCGTCGGGCACCACGAGCTGCGTGCTGTCGGCGTCGTTCACCCGCCGCCACACGCAGGCGACCCGGCCGTCGAAGCCGTCCCCTGGAGGCCGCTCCTCGTACATGCCACCAAGGTACGCACGGCCACCGACAAGAAGTCACAGCCGCCCGTACGCCCGGAGCGTCCGCAGCCGGTGCACGGTGAGGTAGCCGCCCCATTCGTGCTCCACCACGGGCGTCCACATCAGCCAGTTCCCGCGCCAGCCGCCGTCCGCCTGGGCGGCGGCGAGCGCGTCGAGGTGCCGGTCCAGGACGTCTTGCGTGAACAGCGGCAACCGCAGCGGCGACGGCGCGAAGTCGAGGGGGAAATGCGCCTCGCCGGGCGCTCCGGGGTCGAAAGTGACCGTGGCCAGCAGGGCCTCGCGCAACCGGGCGAACTCCGCCTCGGCCCGCGACCGGTCGGGCACGAGGTCCAGGAACGGGACGACGGCCCGCGCCTCGTACGGGGTGGTGTCCGAGATATCGGCGATCGCCGACCAGCAGAAGTCGGTGGCGGGCCCGAGCCACGGATGGTCGACGCCGTGCTTGTGCAGGAACCCGGCCAGCGACGCGGTGGGGACGAGGCTGCCCGGCGGCTCGTCGCCGGTCTCCCACCAGGGCGCCCGCGGCGTGTCGCGGACGCTCGGCAGCACGAACGGCACGCCGCCGTCCTTGGCCGTGACGCTGACGAGGTAGTCGCAGGCGGCGGCCACCATCGGATCGTCGAAGGCGTCCAGCTCGTCGAGGATCGAGAAGGCCACCTCGACCGGTTCGGGCTGGCTGGCCGCGCCACGCAGGTCCGGTTCGAGCGCGTTGCCGAAGCCGCCGTCGTCGTTCTGGTAGCAGCGCAGCGCGTCCAGCACCCGCGTACGGGAGGCACCCCTGAACAGGGCGCCGAACCTGAGCCTGTCGATCAGCCGCCCGTGCAGCAGCACATATGTCTCAGCCTGGGAAAGCATCTCCATACCGGCGAAGCTACCCAGGCCGAGCCGGGTTCTCTTGTAAGAATCGGACACGTGTCAGGGTGTGGCCAGCGCCTCCGTGGGCGACATGCGGGCGGCCCGCACGGCCGGGTAGAACCCGGCGATCCCGCCGATGACCAGGGTGGCGAGGACTCCGCCGAGCATGGCCCAGACCGGCACGATCGCCGGCCAGCCCTGGAAGCTCGCGTACGCGGCGGTGACGCCGATGCCGAGCACCACACCGCCGACGCCCCCGATGGCCGACAGCAGCAGCGATTCGGCCAGGAACTGCAGCCTGATCTGCCCGCGCGTGGCGCCGAGCGAGCGGCGCAGCCCGATCTCGGCCCGCCGTTCGAGCACCGAGATCACCATCGTGTTGGCCACGCCGACCCCGCCGACCAGCAGGGCGACGCCGCCGAGGCCGAGCAGGAGGGCGTTCAGGGTCGCGTCGGTGGCCTGCTTGGCGGCCAGCACGTCCGACGGCCTGGAGACCTCGACCTCGTTGGGCTTCTCCGGGTTGGCGGTGGGGCCCAGCACGTCGCGTACGGCGACGACGGACGCCTCCTCGGCCCTGGCATAGATCGTGGTCGGGTAGCCGTCGAAGTCCAGCCGCTCCTCGGCGACCGGCCAGCCGATCAGCGCGGCGGTGTCGAGTTCGGGGGCGAGCGGCGCGGCGCCGAGCACGCCGACGACGGTGAACCACTGCCCGCCCAGCCAGACCCGCTGGTCGGGGCCCGCCCGCACGACGCCGAGCCGGTCGGCCGCCTTGGCGCCGAGCACGGTGGCCGGGTACCGCTGGGTGGCCTCGTTCAGCCAGGTGCCGCTGACGATCTGGGCGCCCACGTCGTGCGGCAGGTCCAGGCGGGCGGCGGTGACCGAGATGCTGCCCGACTCGGCCACCGGGATGTGGTCGTTGCGGTAGACCTTGGCGGGCGTGGTGCCCGTGGCGGTGACCGAGGTGACGGGGGCGATCTGCTCGATCATGCCCTCCGCCTCGGCGGGCAGGTGGGAGCCCGCGCCGAAGAGGTCCTGGCCGGGTGAGACGGTGAGCAGGTTCGTGCCGAGCGATTCGAGCTGGCGGTTCAGGTCCTCCTGGCTGGAGGCCGAGATGCCGACGACGCCGAGCATGGCCGCGATGCCGATGGCGATGCCGAGCGCCGACAGGAACACCCGCAGCGGCCTGGCCCGCAGGCCCGCCCCGCCGACCCTGACGACGTCGCGCGGGCGCAGCCGGGCTGAGGTGAGGATGGTGGTGATCATGCTCTAACCCCCTCCACCACGAGCCCGTCGAGCATCTCGACCTGCCGGGGGAGCGAGGCGGCGATGTCGCGGTCATGGGTGATGACGACCACGGTGGTGCCGCCCGCGTGCAGCTCGCGCAGCAGGTCCATCACGCCCGCGCCGGAACGGGAGTCGAGGTTGCCCGTCGGCTCGTCGGCCAGCAAGAGTCGCGGTCCGCCGACCACGGCACGGGCGATCGCGACCCGCTGCCGCTCGCCGCCGGACAGCTCGTGCGGGCGGTGGCCGAGCCGGTGCCCGAGTCCGACCCGGTCGAGCGCCTCGTAGGCGCGCAGGCGGCGCTCACGTAGCGAGGGCCCCGCGTACAGCAGGCCGTCGGCGACGTTGTCCAGCGCGGGCACGCCCGCGGCGAGGTGGAACTGCTGGAACACGAAGCCGATGACGTTCGCCCGCAGCGCGGAGAGCTGTTTGTCGGTGAGTGTGAGCACGTCGTGGCCGGCGATGCTCACGGTGCCGCTCGACGGGCGGTCCAGGGTGCCGATCATGTTGAGCATGGTCGACTTCCCGGAGCCGGACGGGCCGACGATGCCGACGAGCTCGCCGTACTCGATGCTCATGGAGACGCCGCGCAGCGCGGCCACCTCGCCGTACTCCTTGCTCACGTCGCGCAGCCGGACGATCACTTGGGCACCGCCACGGTCGCGCCCTCCTGGACGCCGTTGACCTCGACCTTGCCGTCGGCGAACATGCCGACCTCGACGGCCGCGTACCGGGTGGTCCCGCCCTCGACGACCTGCACGCCGTAGCCGCCCTCCGCGAGGGCCAGCAGCGCTCCGACGGGTACGGCCAGCACGTCCTCGCGCTGGGCCGACACGATCGTGACGTCGACCGGGGCGGAGTCGAAGGGCTTCTTCAGCCCGCTCACCGACACCTTGACCTCGACCGTGGTGGTGGCGTCGGCGCTGGTGCCCGTCTCGGTGGCGACCTTGCCCACGCCGGTGACCTTGCCCTTGACGGTGGAGCCGTCGGGCAGCTCGACCGTGGCCTTGAGGCCCTTCCTGACCAGGTGCGCGTCGGCCACGTCGAGGTGGACCAGCACCTGGCGGGTGGTGCCCGTCGCGGTGAGCACGGGTCCGGTGCCGCCGGCGCCGAGCGTGGTCTTGAGGTCGGCGACGCGCAGCGGCCCGCTCTCCACGACCACGTCGGCGGGCTGGACCTCGCCGGTGACGTCCAGGCCGAGGTCCTCCTGCCAGTCCTCGACGGCCTCGCGGGTGGTCCAGGTGTACTCCTTGTCGACGTCGAAGCCGGTGTAGCCGAGCTTGGCCAGGTTCCGCTCCAGTAACTCGACGTCCTTGCCCTCGACGCCGTCCTTGAGGACGCGGTAGAGGGGCATGCTGCCGTAGAGCAGGGGGCGACGGTCGGCGTCGATGCTGTAGACGGCCTTGCCTCTGGTGATGGTGGAGCCTTCCGCGGGGAGCCAGGTGATCGTCCCCTGGGACTTGGCGGTGACGGTGAGGGTGTCGCCGTAGCCGAGCGTGCCGTCCACGGTCTTGGTCTCGGTGAGCGTCGTACGGGTCACCTTGGCGGTCGCCGGGGGCGTGCGGCCGGCGACGGCCGTGCCCGAGCCGTTGCCGCCGAAGCCGATGGCGGCGGCCGTGACGGCGGCGGCGAGCAGGGCGGCGCCACCGGCCCAGGCGACCGCGCGCAGCGGCCGGCGGCGCCGCGGCCGGACGGCCACGATCTCCGGGCCGGCCTTCACCTGGGTCATTTCGCCTGGCCCAGCTTCGGGAACGTGCCCCGGCACGCCTCGTACGCCTTCTTGAACGCCGGGTCGTCCGGCTTGAAGTTGCGGGCGGTGCCCTTGGCGATGGCGCCACTGGCGTCGGGGTCGGGCATGTCGACGCCGTTCTTGCGCATGCACGCGGCGAACTGGCGCAGTTGCTCCGCATCTTCCGGCTTGAGCGCCTTGCGGTCCCTGACGGGCGCGACGGACCGGCAGGACTCCAGCGCCTTCATGATCGCGTCCTTGTCGCCCTTCATGGCGGACATCGCCTGGATCCCTCCACCGCCGTCGGGGTCGGGGTCGGGCATGTCGACGCCGTGCTCGCGCATGCACGCGGCGAACTTCCTGCCCTGTTCCTGTGGATCGACGCTGCCCGTGGGCGAGGCGGTGGCCGTGGGCGCCGCCGAGGCGGCCTTGACGGAGGCGACTCCCGTCGAGCTCGGTTGCGCGGCGCAGGCGGTGGCGGCCAGCGCCAGCGCCGCCGTGGCTGTCGTGAGGAGGATTCTGTTCATGCTCCGAATGTGCCGAGCGCCGATCAGAGGAGCCTGGGAGCCGCCTAGGAGCCCGGTAGGAGCACGCGGAAAGTGGCGCCCTCCCCCGGCACCGAGTCGAGTTCGACCTCGCCTCCGTGGGCCCGCACGATGGCGGCCACGATGGCCAGGCCCAGCCCCGCGCCGCCGTCGGTCCTGGATCTGCCCTGGCCGACGCGGTACAGCCGGTCGAAGACGTGCGGGACGTGCTGCGGCGGCACGCCGGGCCCGGTGTCGGCCACCTCGAAGACCGCCATGCCGCGCGAGGTGCCCACACTGACGGTGACCGACGCGTCCTGCGGGGTGTGGGTGAGCGCGTTGCCGACCAGGTTGGCGGCGACCTGGCGCAGCCTGGCCTCGTCGCCCATGACCGAGACGGGGGTCAGCGCCTCGCCGAGGCCGCTCAGCCTGACCTGCCTGTCGGGCACCCGGACCCGGGCGTCGCGGATGGTGTCGGCCGCCACTTCCAGCAGGTCGACGGGGTGGTGGTCCATGGGGCGTTCCTGGTCGAGCTGGGCCAGGGTGAGCAGGTCGTTGACGAGCACACCCATCCGGCCGGCCTCCTCCTCGATCCGGCGCATCAGCTCCGGCTCGTCGCCGGCGCCCCGGCGGTAGAGCTCGGCGAAGCCGCGGACCGAGGTGAGCGGGGTACGCAGCTCGTGGGAGGCGTCGGCCAGGAAGCGGCGCATGCGGGACTCGGAGTCGGTTCTGGCGGCGATCTCGTGCTCGACGCGATCCAGCATGACGTTCATGGCCGTGCCCAGGCGGCCCGGCTCGGTGTGCGGGTCGGGCGCGGGGACCCGGCTGGCGAAGTCACCCATGGCGATCTGGCCGGCCGTACGCTCCATCCTGGTCAGCGGGCGCAGGCCGAGCCGTACGACGGCGTCGGCGGCCAGGCCGAGCAGGAGCAGCACGAGCGCGCTGACGGCGAAGGCGATGGCGCTGAGCGAGGCGCGGGTCGCCTCGATCTCGGCGAGCGACTGCGCGACCAGCACGGTGCCACCGCCGTCAGTCGCGGTCGCCTTCAGCCGCCAGGACGGCCCCGTGGTGCCGCTCACGGTGTAGGGGTCGCCCAAGTGGATGTCGTCGAGCATCGGCCCGGGGTCCGAACCACTGGGCAGCGCGCTGACCAGCCTGCCGTCGGCGGAGTAGACGTAGATCCTGGCCACGGAGGCGACCCGCTTCGTCAGCACCTTCTGCCAGTCCATGGTCTGGCTGGGGGAGATCAGGCCGGCCATCATCGGCAGCTTCTGGGCGGCGCCGCTCATCGTGTTGAGCTGGCTGTCCACGCGGCGCAGCAGGTTGTCGCCGAGCAGCGCGATGCCCACCACGTTGACCAGGACGAGCGCGACCGTGGTGAGCCCGAGTATCGCCATGACGAGCCGGGCGCGCAGCGTCCACCGGCCCGGCCTCACCGCGGCGTCCTGAGTGTGTAGCCGACGCCGCGCACGGTGTGGATGAGCTGCGGCTCCCACTTGTCGATCTTCTTGCGCAGGTAGTAGACGTACGACTCGACGATGCTGGAGTCGCCGTCGAAGTCGTAGCGCCACACGCTGTCGAGGATCTGCGCCTTGCTCACCACCCGGCCGGCGTTCGTCAGCAGGTAGGCGAGCAGGTTGAACTCGGTGGGCGACAGCTCGACGCGCACGCCGCCGCGGCGCACCTCGTGCGCGGCCGTGTCGAGCTCCAGGTCGGCGTAGCGCAGCACGTCCTCGCGCGCGGTCTCGGTACGGCTGCGCCGCAGGATGGCCCGGATGCGCAGCACCACCTCCTCCAGGCTGAACGGCTTGGCCACGTAGTCGTCGGCGCCCAGCGTGAGCCCCCGGACGCGGTCCTCGACCGTGTCGCGCGCGGTCAGGAACAGCACCGGGACGCGCTCGCCGAGCCGCCTGGCCACCTCGAACCCGTCGATGTCCTCCATCATCACGTCGAGCACCACGATGTCGGGCTCGAACTCCCTGGCGGCCCGTACCGCCTCGGCGCCGGACTCGGCGGTCCTGACCTCGAACGAGACCAGTCGCAACGTCTGCGAGAGCAGGGCACGGATGTTCGGCTCGTCGTCCACGACGAGTACCCTGGCCGGTCGGTCCATGATTAAAGGTTTACCCGAGCCACTTCAAAGCCAGCTCAAAGTCGCCGCATGAAGAAGATCACTTCATGTAGAAGATCGGCCCGCGCGGCCGGAACGGCAGCGCGACGCCCTGCGGCACGAGGAAGGCGTGCTCGCGGCGGATGCGGATCACGTCGCACTGGCCGTCGGTGATGAGCAGGATCGGCCCGTCGGCCGGGAAGTCGTCGGCCCGCTCCAGCAGGCTGACCCCCGGCTGCAGGATCGTGCCGCCCCGGCCGCGTACCCTGACCCGGTTCGCGATGTCCTCGACCGGCAGGTAGCCGGCGTCGTACGCGATCGCGTCGCAGAACACCACGCGCGCCCGCGGCACGTCGCGGACGGTGGCGTAGGAGGCGATCGCGCCGAGCGCCTTGCCGAGCAGCTTGACGTCCATCGAGCCCGAGGTGTCGAGGACGACGCCGAACGTGGCCTTCCTGACCACCTCCTCCGGCCGCAGCCAGCCGGGGCGCGGGATGTCCGGGGTGGCGGCCTGGCGGCGGGAGGCGCGGGCGTAGGAGCGGCGCTTCTCCTCCGGCTGGAAGTGCTCGTCGAACCAGCGGGCCAGCTGCGCGTCCCACGGCAGCGGCGGCTGGTCGAGCGCCCGGATCTCCTGCTCCAGCCCGGCGGGCACGAAGCCGCGGCCGTTGCCCTGGTGGTAGGCCAGGCCCGTGCAGAGCGCGCTCCGGTAGTACTCGTCGAGATCGACGCAGCCGCGGGCGGGGCGCGGCGGCCGGTCGAGGACGTCGCCGATGCCGCGCCCGCGCAGCGTGGCGAGCTTCCGCATCCGCCGCAGGTCGGTGACGATCGTGTCGTAGACCGCCTCGGCCGACATGCCGGACAGCGTCTGGTCGAACAGCAGCCCTTCCGGCATCTCGCCGACGCCCATCTCGACGAGCCAGCCGTTGATCACGTAATCACAGGCGACGTTCCAGATGTACGGCTCGCGCGCGCCGACCCGCTCGCCGTGGCGGAGCGCGGCGTGCAGCATCTCGTGGGCCAGCACGAACCGCCACTCCTCCGCGGAGTGCCGGGCGAGCGGATTGACGTAGATCTCGCCGGCTTCGGCGCTGACCGCGGCGATGGAGATCCCCCAGCTCCTGGCCAGCTCCACCTCCGCGACGATGTTCATCCCGGCGGCGAGCGCGCCCAGCAGCGGGTAGGAGGAGACGAACCAGCGCAGCGCCAGGTCCCACGGCCCGTCGACGTGCTTGTCGGCCGTGGTGCGCGGCGTGCCCGCCCGGTCGAGCGCGGCGGTGGCCGCCTCGGCGACGCCGACCGCGAACATGGCCGGGAAGTCGTAGTGCTTGGCCATCTCCACCGAGCAGACGCGGAAGTCCTCCTCGCCGAGCGGTTGGTACGCCTCGGGGATGCCGAGCCTACGCCAGCGCTCCGACAGCGTGACCTCGTCCTGCTCGGGCAGTTCGGCGGGCAGCGGCGCGGGGCAGCGGCCGATCTTGAGCGTGCCCAGGAACCGGTCGACGGCCAGGCAGCACGCGGCCCGGTAGGCGGGCTCGGGACGGTCGCCTTCGAGGTCCTTCGGCGTACAGGTGCGCGGGTCGGCGTGGCCGAAGCCGAGGTGGAGCAGCAGGTGCGCGAAGACCCACGCCCACTCCGCAGCCTCGGCGCGGCGGCGGGGGTGGTGGCGGATGTCCCCGTCCTCCGTCACCACCGCCCACGTGTCGACCGACAGCTCGCCCTCCTCCGCGGCGTAGAGCCAGCAGTGGTAGACGGCGAACAGCGGGTGCCGGTCGACGAGCTGAAAGCCCTTGCGCACCTCGGCGCGCCACGGGTCGGCCTTGACCTTGGTACGGGGGCTCATGACCGGGCCGCCATCAGCCGGGGCACGTCCCTGCCGACCTCGACGAGGAACCAGGTGGGCAGCGCGGGCGCGCCGTTCGCGTCGGCGGCGATGACGAGTTGCGCGCACTCCAGCGAGATCTCGGCCAGCTCGACCAGCAGCGTCTTGGCGCGGAAGCCCAGGTCGCGGCCCCGGGAGGAGGAGCCGCGCTTGTCTGCGGGCAGCTCCTTGACCAGCCGGGCGCGGAACGCCTCGGCCAGGAAGTAGAGCAGGTCGCGCTCTTCGGGCCGGCGCGGCCATGGCGCCTCGCCCTTGATCACCGCGTTGAGGTCATAGGCGTGCCGCACGGTCTTGACGTAGGCGCGGAAGGCGGAGGCGTGGCCGGCGGTGAGCGTGCCGAACGCGAGCATGGCGATCGTCTCGTCGGCGACGTCGTCTCCGTAGGAGATCAGCACGTCGGAGAGCATGTGCCAGGCGCGCGGCGAGGAGAACGGCTCCTCGCTCTTGGGCGGCGCGCTCCACAGGTGGTCGGGCCGCTGCACCAGGTAGTCGACGATCCACGGGTGGATGCCGTTGGCGGCGGCCCACTTGAGCCAGTCGTCGGACGAGGCCCGCAGGTGCACGTGGATCAGCCGGTTGATCAGCGCGGAGGCCATCGGGCGGGCGAGCGCGTTGTCGGTGGCCCGGTTGCCCGCGCCGATCACGACGGACCCGGCGGGCAGCTCGTAGGCGCCGATCCTGCGGTCGAGGATCAGCGAGTAGAACGCCTTCTGCACCTCGGGCGCCGAGGCGTTGAGCTCGTCGAGGAACAGGCAGTAAGGCTCGGCGCGGGCGATCGACTCGGGTGGCGCGAACCGGCTGCGGCCGTTGACCAGCTCGGGCACCCCGATGAGGTCCTCGGGCGCGAGCTGGGTGCCGAGCAGGGTCACGCACTCCAGGCCGAGCGAGTCGGCGAACTCGCGCACCAACGAGCTCTTGCCGATGCCCGGCGCGCCCCACAGGAACACCGGCCGGACGACGGCGACGTGCAGCAGCAACTCGGGGAGCTGCTGCGGAGTGACCGTCACCGTCGCCTGCACGTCTTCAGAGTGGCGAACGCCGGGTGGGGCGCGCATCCGGTTTTTTATTGGGTTGCCCCGTCAACGACGGCGTCCCTAGCATCGGGCGCATGTGTTGCCTCTGCTTCATGCGTCTGCGCAGCGACCGGGCTCGGGCCCGTCAGCTGACGCGGTGACGACCTAGGCGTCCGCTGGCGCGCCCCGGGCCCTTCGAGAGACCCATTCATCTCGAAGACCCGAGAGGGCGGCTGTGGCGCAGAACTTCGCGCACGGAAACTATTCACACACTCAGAAGAACGCCAGGAACAGCGGCGGTCGCACGCCCAGAGACCGGGCCAGGCGCGCCTTGTCGCAGAATTTCCTGGTCGACCGGCATGCCGTCGAGCTGGTGGTCAAGGCGGCCGCCCCCGAAGGGCTCGTGCTCGAACCCGGCTCGGGCGAGGGCGTGCTGACCTGGGCGCTGGCCGAGGCCGGAGCCCGGGTGATCGGTTACGAGATCGACCCGCGGCTGGCCGGCCGGCTGGCCGCGCGGACCCGCGACGATCCCCGGATCGAGGTGGTCAGAGCCGACTTCACGACCGCGCGGGCGCCGCGGGAGCCGTTCGCGGTCGTCGGCAACATCCCCTACTCGGTCACGTCGGGGATCGTCGGCTGGTGCCTCCGGGCGCCGCGGCTCACGTCGGCGACGCTGCTCACGCAGCGGGAGTACGCCCGCAAGCGTTCGGGCGACTACGGGCGCTGGAGCCTGGTGACGGTGGAGTCGTGGCCGTGGTTCCGCTGGCGGCTGGGCGACCGGGTCGGCAGGGAGAGCTTCCGGCCGGTCCCGTCGGTCGACTCGGCGATCCTGCGGATCGAGCGGCGGCCCACGCCGCTGGTCGAGGCGGGGCGCGGCTACCAGGAGCTGGTCGAACTGGGGTTCGGCGGGGTGGGCGGCTCGCTGCGCGCCTCGCTCCGACGCCGCTACGAGGGGGTGGACGCGGCCGTCGCCGCGGCGGGCATCGCCCGCGACGCGGTGGTGGGCCACGTCCATCCCGACCAGTGGATCACGTTGTGGGAGCGGCTATGCCGCTGACGTGACCGTGGCCTTCCCCACCGGCTCGACCGGTGGGGCGAGCATCTGGGCCGCCGGGGACCGGCGGCCCCAGGGCATCGCCATGAGCAGGATCGGCAGCAGCACGATCGACGCCCGCGACCAGTCGGCGTGCAGCAGCCACCAGGTGGTCTCGTCGAACTGGGTCATGTACAGGTAGCCGTACGCCGACCACAGCGAGACCCCGATGATCGCCGGCCAGGCGAACCTCGTGGGCCTGGCGATCAGGAACGGCATGAACCACAGGAGGTACTGGGCGCCCAGGCGGGGCGTGACGACCATGAAGATCAGCAGAATGGCCAGGGTCATGTCGATCGGGTCGGCCCGCCGCCAGATCAGCACCGCGGCGACGACGCAGGCGTAGATCAGGTAGGTGCCGAAGGTCGCCAGATCAGGCCTCAGCTCCCAGTTTCCGCCGGTGAAGGGCGGTGTCCAGCCCCACTCGCCGACGATCGGCCGGATGGCCTGGATGGTCTTGATGACCTCGGGGATCTGCTTGAGCGACGTGCCCGCGAAGACCGGCAGCGTGACCAGGAAGAACACCGGCAGCGCGCCGGTCATGAACAGCGCGGCGACCCTGGCCCGCAGGTTGGGCAGCAGGAGCAGCATGCCGGGGATCAGCCAGATCGGCCAGCTCTTCGCGCACAGCGCCAGGCCCATCAGCAGGCCGGCCAGCGCGCCCCGCCTCAGGTCCAGGCGGTCGCTGGGGCCGGGCAGCAGGGCGCGGTGGAGCATGCCGCCGGGGCCCACGATCCGGCGCAGCGATGCCCGCCAGCCGTAGATCGCGATGCCGCGGCGTACCTTGGCCACCACCCGGGTCGTGACGCCGGCCCGTTCGGGTGCGCCGGGACCGCGTGCCACCACGAAGGCGGCCACGCCGAAGACCAGCGCCACCGGCTCGACCTGGCCATGGATGCAGGCGACGAGCAGGGCGAGCGGGTTGAGCGCGTACTGCAGGGCGCGCAGCGACGCCTTGGGACCGCCGGCCAGCTTGGCGACCAGCGGGATCAGCACGATGTCGGCGACCACGGTGACCAGGCGCCCGGCGTAGACCCACGGGATGCCCAGCCACAGCAGGATGCCGTAGACGTAGGGGATGGTCGGCAGGAAGTGCCAGCCGCCCTCGCTGGCCAGGACCGGGTCGTGGCCGTTCAGCACCGCCTGGCCGGCCGGCTGGAAGCTCTCCATGAAGTCGACGGGCTGCCACGCGTCGTTGGCGGCGGTGAACATCAGGAGCAAACGCACGGCAACGCCCACGAGGACGGACACGAGCAGCGGAGGCCGCCAGTCACGCCACTGGGCGATGAGAGCGAGCAGGACACCTGCGACGAGGATGGTCCCCGTGAGAACTGCGTATTCCATGGCGGCTTCTAGCCTGCCGTACTCATCTGAGTACTTCCACCGGGGGTTCCGATTCTTATCCCTGACATGGCGGGTCGTAACGCGATAGAACATGACCCTCTGTGCTGAACTTTTTGCATGGGGGGATCGCAGGTCAACCAGGCTCTGGTAAGGCTCTATTTCGAGGTGAAAGGCGGGCTCCGTGACCCGGTTGCCGCCTGGGCGAAACTCACAGGAAATTCGCAGCTCTACCAGCAGGCCAGGGGCGGCAGACGAGTGCCGCTCGACGACGGGACCGCGGCCGAGCTGACCGCCGCGGCGATCGTGCACACGGCCGCCGAGCACGGCGCGGACCGGGTCGCCGCGCTGTCCACCTCGCCGCTCGCCGGGCTGGTCGCCGGCCTCGGCGGCGCGGTGCTGACCGAGCAGTCCAACGTGCCGGACCAGTTGCTCGGCCACGGGTTCCCCGGGACGCTGCCGGAGGACTGGCCGCACGCGGCGTACGTGCTGCTGTGGGGGGAGAACAACAGGCTCGTCCGCACGCCCGGCATGCCCTTGGTGATCGCCGGGCGTTACAAGGGACAGAAGGTCGTGGCGATCGGGCCGCACCCGACGCGCCTGTCGGACGAGACCCTCGTCGTCCGGCCGGGCACCGACGGCGCGCTGGCCATGGCCATGGGGCATGTGCTGCTCAAGGAGTTCTTCCTGGACCGGGCGGCGTTCGCCGGGCACGCCATGGAGCGTACGGACCTGCCGTTCCTGGTCCGGCTGCGCGAACACGGCGACGCCTTCGTCGCCGGCGGCCTGGTCGGGCGTCCGGCCGAGGGACTGAGCGTGTACGGCGGCGACGCGGTGGAGGTGCTGCTGCCGCGCTTCGACGACGGGCCCGGGCTGCTGCGGCGCGGGGTGCCGGTGGTCAGCGACGGCGACGAGCTGGCGACGACCGTGTTCGACCTGCTGCTGGCGGTGTACGGGGTGGCCCGCGACGGGCTGCCCGGCCACTGGCCCCGCGGTTATGACGATCGCGGCGAGCCGTACACGCCTGCCTGGCAGGAGACGTACACGGGGGTGGCCGCCGCGCGCACGCTGAAGATCGCGCGGGAGCTGGGGGTGACGGCGGAGAAGACCGGCGGGCGGTGCATGATCGTGCCGGGGCGGCTGGAGACCAACCATGCCGACACCGCCTACCGGGCCATGCTGGCGCTGCTCGTGCTGACCGGCTGCGGGAGCGGGTGGGCGCAGGCCGGGGCGGGGTCGGCCGTCCCGCTGGTGCCGTACCTGTGCCTGCACGCCTGCGGCGAGGACGGCACGGACGTGGGGGCGCTGAGCTGGCCGCTGGCCGCGGGGCTGTTCGATCGCCGGTCGTCGCGGTCGGTGCTGCTCGAAGCGGTGCGGGACGGGTTGCCGATGGCGCCGTCGCCGCGCGTGCTGGCCATCCCGCGGCCGATCTATCCGCTCCCGCCCGAGGTGGAGCTGCTCATCGGGCCCGACGACCGGTGCGATCTGGCGCCGCCCGACGCCTACCTGGTGGCGGACGCGGTGGCCAAGCTGACCGTCGACTACGTGGAGCGCGTCGCGCCGGATCCGGTTGCGGTGGTCAACGGGGGGCGGATGCGGCTGCTGGTCGATCACGCGTGGATGCATGAGTACGGGGAGGCCCTGCCGACGTATCGCCCGCCAGGGCTGGGCCTCCCCGTGAAGCCGACTCAGTTGGTGCGTTGAGCCTTATCCAGTGAACCCCTTGAAGATGCCGGTGAACTCGTACGCCGACTGAGCGATCCCGCTGCACGTCGGCGAGACGCTGCCGTTGGGGCAGCCGCCGTTGTCCCGGCCCATCGACCAGAAGCCGACGAAGCCGATGTGGTTGGTGTTGGCCCAGTCGCGCAGCTTGCGGGCGTCGGCCTGGGTGGTGGTCTGGCCCGTGTCGTTCTTGCCGATCATCGGGGTGACGCCGAGCAGCCGCTTGAGCTGCGCGTCGGTCTTCGACGGCCACACGCCCTTCATCTGGCCGAGCGTCGCCTGGGCGGCTGAGACCATCGCGTCGCCCCAGTTGCCGCTGTAGCCGAAGTCCATGACCATCGGGTTGACGATCACGTTCAGGCCCTTGGCGGCGGCGTCCTGGAGGATCTGCACCGAGAACGGGTCGAGCCCGTAGTCCTGTGCCTGCACGCGCAGCGTGTACCGCACGACGGTGCCGCGTTCGGTCTGCAACTGCTTCAGCGCGCTGTTGACCTTGTTCACATCGATCGACGCCTCGACGTCGACGTCCAGTTGGTTCGTGCCGACCGTGTCGAGCACCTTCTTGTAGGCGGCGAGCAGGGTGGCGGTGGTGCCGCAGTTGTGCTCCAGGTACGGGCCTTGGGCGCCGCCGCTCGCGACGACCACCTGGCCGCCCTGGGCCTGGAGCGCCTTGACGTCGTTGATGATCCTGGAGTCGGCCAGCGGGATGACCCCACCCCAGGCCGGGTTGCAGCCCGTGCTGTCGCCGAGCACGAAGGCCAGCGTGTAGTTCTTCACCCCGGTCGCGGCGGCGGCGCCGGCCAGGGACGGGGTCGTCATGGTGATGTCGATGTACGGCGCGTAGCGGATGTCGCCGGTGGGCGGCGTGGTGTCGTTGGTGGTCTTCCCGCTGACGGAGGCGGTGTACGCCGAGCAGTTGCCGGCGGCGTCGCACGCCCTGACACGGAACCCGTAGGTCGTGTTGGCGCTGAGCCCGGTGGCCGTGTAGCTGATGCCGGTGACGGCCGTGGGAGCCGCGTTGTCCCTGGAGATCTCGTAGGCGGCGATGCTGCCGGAGTTGTCGGTGGAGGCCGACCACGTCACGGTCAGGCTGGAGTTGGTGGCGCCGCCGACCGCCGGGCTGCCCGGCACGGTCGGCGCCTGGGTGTCCGGGGTTCCGCCCGGTCCGTCCAGCACCACGTCATCGGCGTAGTAGGCGCCTTGGCCGTACCAGCCGTTGACGTAGACGGTCACGCTCGTCACGCCCGCACCGGTGGTGAAGGAGGTTTTCAGCTGCTGCCATTGACCGCCCGGGGCGCCCCACGTGCTGACGTCGATCCCCGAGCCCGTGGCCCCCAGGAAGATGTAGTTGCCCTGCACCCAGGCCGACAACTGGTAGGTCGTGCTGGGCTTGACCGTCACGGTCTGAGCGCATCTGGCGTAGTCGTTGCCCGCCGGGGTGGCCTGCAGGGCCTTGGTGCCGCCGTGAACGGGCTGCGACACCGCCTGGGCCGCGGCCGTGGCCGAGCAGGTCCAGCCGGACAGGGCGGACTCGAAGCCGGGGTTGGTCAGGATGTTGGCGGCTGCGGCGGGTGTGGCGTGGAGGGCGATGAGCCCCAGGGCGATGGCGGCGGTCGCCGCGAGTCCTCGAAGGTTCATGGGGGTCTCCTTCGTCGGCCGCCCCCGCCGCACCGGCGGCGAGGTGCCGGTGCGACGGGGGCGGCGAGCCGGGCTCGGTCAGAAGCCGGCCGTGATCCTGGTGAAGTCCCAGTTCGACTGGGCGATTCCGCTGCAGTTCGACACGACCCCGCCACCCGGGCATGGCCGGTCGCGGTTGACGGCCCAGTAGGCGAGCCTGGTCAGTCCGTTGTTCCTGGCGTAGTCACGGATCTGGGTCCAGGTGGCCGTGGAGGTGAGTTCCTGCTGGTCGGACAGGCCGTTCATGCCCGAGATGCCCATGTGCGCGTAGGCCTGGGCGTCAGACCAGCCGAAGGCCGTCTTGAGGGTGTTCTTCAGCCCCTCGGAGGCGTTGACCGTGCTCTGGTACATGTTCGAGCCGCCGCCGAAGTCGAACGGCATGATCGTGTAGTTGTCGATCGGGACCGCGAGCTCCTTCGAGCGGTTGATCAGGCGGGTGCCCCAGTAGGTGGGGCCGGTGGTCGAGGTGCCGAAGGTGACGACGACCTTGACGTTGGGGTTGTTCTGCTTGACGATCTTGAGGCCGTTCAGGATGCGGTCCTGGACGGCTTCGCTCTCGAACTCGTCGGTGTTCTCGATGTCGAAGTCGACCGCGGCGGGGCCGACGGCGTTGATGACCGTCTGCACCGCGCCGGCGAACGCGGCGGGCGTCGAGCAGTTGGGGCCGAGCTTGTTGCCCGACCAGCCGCCGAACGAGACCTGCACGCTGCCGCCGGCCGACTTGATGGCCGAGATGGCCTGCGCGTCGGCGCCGCCGGTCAGGGGACGGCTACCGTCCCAGGCCGCGTTGCAGCCGCCGCTGGACAGGATGAACGCCATCGTGAACGACTTGACGCCGGTCGCGCTCATCACCGTGGCGGGCGCGGGCGGGTCGCCCCAGCCCATGTAGAGGTACGGCGCGCCGGGCAGCTTCGAGCCGGTGGTGCAGCCGGTGGTCGTGCCGGTGACCGCGGCGCTGGAGGCCGACTCGCCTACCGAGTTGTACGCCCTGACGGTGTAGGTGTGCGAGGTGCAGGCGCCCAGGGAGCCGATGGTGGCCGACGTCCCGGAGACCGTGGCCCTGACCGTGCTGCCCTCGTACACGCGGTAGCCGGTGACCGTGCCCGACGACGCGCCCCACGACAGGGAGAGCGAGCTGCTGGTGGACCCGCTGACGCTCGGCGAGCCCGGCTGGCCGGGGGCGCCGGTGCCGGCCGAGGTGGTCGCGGTGACGGAGTTGCTGACGGCCGAGAGGTTCCCGGCGGCGTCACGGGCGCGGACCGTGTAGGCGTAGCTGGTCGAGGCCGCGAGCCCGCCGTCGGTGTACGTGGTGCCGGTGGCCGTCGTCACCAGTGTGGAACCGCGGTAGACGTTGTAGCCGGTGACGCCCACGTTGTCAGTGGAGGCGTTCCAGGCCAGCGAGACGCTGCTGGAGGTGGCGCCGGTCGAGCGGAGGTTGCCGGGCACCGAGGGCGGGGTGGTGTCGGTGCCGCCGCCGGAGACAGGCTTCCACAGGGCGGGCACCGCCGGTGGCGTCCAGTCGGGCTGGGAGGTGTGGGCCTGGATGCACTCGTAGTCGACGCCGTTGTAGGTGACGCGGGTGCCCACGGTGTAGGCCGTCCATGCCGTCCACGCGGGGTAGGCGAAGGCCACCGCCCCATAGGCGCTGGGCATGGCCGTGGTGAGCCCGGTGCCCATCATGGCCAGAGCGGCGAGTAAGGCGAGGAACATGCGGCGAAATCTCATGGCATTCCCTGGTGGTGCGGCTTGACGGGTCATGTCCTTGTGTCGTGCCGTACGGCTTGCGCCGGGGGGTGAGAGCGCAAGCCGTACGGCACCGGCCCGCGAGGTGTGACGGGCCACTGGGGGATGGCAGCAGGGGTTTGCTCGGTCAGTCAGGATGGGTGGGGAACGGCCACGCCGAACGCTCGTTCCCACGGCCCGGAACGCGTCGGAGATGCCGGGCCCTGAGCGGACGAGGGGGCGGCGACCGCGACATGGCTTCCTGATTCAAGATTTCTTTTAGGAAAGTTTCCTAAGAGTTGTCGCGATCGTAGCCTTGACACCAAGGTCTTACAAGACCCAAAACGGCGGAGCGCCGAAACGTGGCGCTCCGCCGAAATGACCCGGAAAATCAGTTCTGCTGGGTGATGCGGACGTCGTCGACGCCTGCTTCGACGAGGGACGCGCCGGCGGCGTCGGCGGCCTCGATGAGGATGCGGACCGTCTGCCCCGCGTACGCGCTCAGGTCGGCCGTGGCCGTCGCCCAGGAGCCGTTACGGTTGGACGCCGCGCCGGCCTGCTGGAAGACGGTCGTCGTGGTGTTACCGACCACCCTGACCCGGAAGTAGTCGGCGCTGGAGGCGTTCGAGCCGTGCGCCAGGTACCACGACAGCGAGAGGCTGAGCGTGCCGGTGGACGGCAGCGTGATGGGCGGCGACTGGATCGAGGTGACGCCGCCGTCTATGTCGAAGTCACCGGCGGTGGTGCCCGCCAGACGGCCCGTGACCAGGCCGTTGGTGCCGCTGACCGTGGTGCCGAGCTGCTTGGTCCCGGAGGAGGTGGTGGCCTGCGGGACACCGCGCTCCCACGCGCCGGTGCCGGCCGTGTCGGCGGTGCTCGGGTTGGCGGCCCAGCCGGTGTCGGTCTCGAAGGTGTCGGAGTAGACGGTCACGGGCGGGGTGCCGGTGCCGCAGTACTGGGCCTGCTTGCCGATGATCCGGTAGACGCAGTCGGAGTACTCCAGGAAGCGGAGCACCGCCTCCCTGTTGCGGGTGGTCTGCGGCACGATCTGCTCGTCCGGCGGGTAGAAGCCGGGGCTGGAGCCCCTGGGGTACATCTCGAAGGTGAAGCTGAAGATCTTGTAGACGCCCCACAGCCAGTCGTCGATGGTGCCGTCGGTGATGTAGAGGTCGCTGGCCTGCTCGGGGGTGTAGCTGTTGGTGCCGGCCATGTTGCGGCCGAGCGCGGCGAAGGCGTCATGGTCGTCCTGGGTCATGCCAGGGCCCGTGTCGTTGAAGGTGTAGCCGAAGGGCCACAGGACGAGCTCGGAGTAGGTGTGGAAGTCGATGTTCGACTTGATCTGCTGGACACCGCCGACGACCCGGCCGCGGACGAAGTTGGCCGTGCTCCTGACCTCGGGTGCCGACTCGGCCGACGCGCCTCGGTAGGTCTCGCTGGAGGCCGAACCGGAGGAGCCGCCGCAGCAGCCGAAGTTGTAGGCCCAGTTGCGGTTCAGGTCGGTCCCGACGGCCGAGGAGCCGCTGTTCGGCTGGCGGTTCTTGCGCCAGGAGCGGTAGCTGCCGGTGGCGATGTCGTACTCTCCGCCGTCCGGGTTCAGGTCCGGCATGATCCAGATCTCCCTGGAGTTCACCAGGTTCGTGATCCGGGTGTCGGTGCCGTAGTTGTCCACCAGCAGGTGCATCAGGTAGAGCGCCATCTCCACCGTGAGGTGCTCGCGGGCGTGCTGGTGCGCGGTGAAGAGCACCTCCGGCTCGGCTTCGTCGGTCGCGACGTTGTCACTGACCTTGACCACGCGCAGCGCCCTGCCCTGGTACGACGTGCCGTAATTGGATACGGTCGCGATGCTGGGGTGGGCGGCGACGAGCGCGTTGATGTCGGTGTTCATCTCCGCGTAGTTGTGGTAGCCGGAGTCCGCGGACGGGAAGTCGAAGGTCCCGGCCTCGTCGGACGGGGATAACGGGCGCGACACCTCCGCCACCCGGTAGCCGAGGCTCCTGATCGCGTCCACCTCGGCCGCCGTGGCGGTGATCAGGACCGAGTCCTTGGTCACCTCGTCGATCGCGGCGCCGGTCGCCGCGACGGCGCTGCGTTGCTGGGCGTTCGCCGGTCCCTCCACGCGATACTGCCGGTTCGGCGGCGGTTCGGCGGCGGCCCCGGCTCCGGTCATGCCGGTCAGGCAGACCAGGCCAAGGACGGCTAGCAGGATGACAAATCGGCGTTTCACCTCGTCCTCCTCGAGCGCGTGGGCTAGTTGTTGACACGCGCCTGAACTGAGGGTGAGGACGTTGTGGTAGTTGGCAAAGGCCCAACTTTCCGGCCGTCCAGTGGGCCCGTTTCCTGCCGGTGCCAGAGCCTGACAGGTAGGTGACAGGTTACTGCCAGGCCGTTATCAGGGCTTCTAGACACGCTGAGCGGCATGAGTTATGCGATCGAAGCCGAAGGGCTCGTCAAGAGGTACGGCGAAACGGCCGCGCTCGACGGGATCGACCTGCGGGTGAGAACCGGGACCGTGCTGGGCGTGCTGGGCCCCAATGGGGCGGGCAAGACCACCGCGGTACGGATCCTGGCCACGCTGGTGGCCCCCGACGCGGGCCGGGCCCTCGTGGGCGGGTTCGACGTGACCCGCCAGGCCGGGAAGGTGCGCGAGCTGATCGGCCTGACCGGCCAGTACGCCTCGGTGGACGAGAAACTGACCGGCACCCAGAACCTGGTGCTGATGGGCCGGCTGCTCGGCCTGAGCCGGTCCGAGGCGCGGGCCAGGGCCACGGCGCTGCTGTCCCGATTCGGGCTGACGGACGCCGCCGACCGCCTGGCCGGCGGCTACTCGGGTGGCATGCGCCGCCGTCTCGACCTGGCCGTGAGCCTGGTGAGCAGGCCGCGGATCCTCTTCCTCGACGAGCCGACCACCGGCCTGGACCCGCACGCCCGCGGCGAGCTGTGGGACGCGGTCAGGGAGCTGGTGGCCGACGGGGTGACCGTGCTGCTGACCACCCAGTACCTGGAGGAGGCCGACCAGCTCGCCGACGACCTGCTGGTGATAGACGCCGGCCGGACGGCGGCGAGCGGGAGCCCCGGTGAGCTGAAGTCCCTGGCCGGCGGGCATCGGCTCGATGTCAGGCCGCTGCTGGCCGCCGATGTGGAGAAGGCCGAGTCGATCCTGCGTACCCGGGCCGAGGGCGGTCTGTTGAGCATCCCCATCCATGACCTATCGGTGCCGCCAGCCCTGCTGAGGGAGCTCGACGACGCGGGCATCGTACTCGCCGAGCACGCCCTGCGGCTGCCCTCGCTGGACGACGTCTTCCGTACCTTGACCGGAGCCGAGAAATGACCACTGCTATCTCTCAAAGCCTGACACTTGCCTGGCGCAGCCTGATCCCGTTGAAGAACAGCCCCGGCCAGCTCATCGGCATGCTGCTGCAACCGGTTTTCATGATCGTTGTCTTCGTCTATCTGTTCGGCGGGGCGGCGGGCGGTGACCGGGACGGCGCGGTGCTGTACATGCTGCCCGGCGTGCTCGTCCAGGTGGCGTTGATGGCGACGATCGGCACCGGCATGAACCTGGCCACCGACATCGGCAACGGGGTCTTCGACCGGTTCAGGACGATGCCGATCGCCAGATCCGCGCCCCTGGCCGGGCGGGTACTGGCGGACCTGCTGACGCTGCTGGTCACGATCACCATGTCGCTGATCGTGGGGTACGCCGTGGGGTTCCGCGTGCGCACCGATCCGCTGAGCACGCTGGCCGGGGTCGGCCTGGTGCTGCTGTTCGCGATGGCGCTGAGCTGGGGCTCGGCCTGGATCGGCCTCATCGCCAAGTCCGTCACGTCCATGCAGGGCATCTCGACGGCCGTGCTGCTCCCGCTGACGCTGGGCAGCAGCGCCTTCATCCCCGCGACGGACCTGCCCGGCTGGCTGACCTGGTGGATGGGCGTCAACCCGGTCTCGCACCTGGCGGGGGCGATCCGCGGCCTCTTGGTCGGCGGACTGCGGGGCGCGGACCTGTGGATCACGTTCGGCTGGACCGCCGCCCTGCTCGCCGTCTTCACCCCGCTCGCGCTGCGGGCCTACAACAGGAGAGTTCGATGATCACGTCCACCGAGACCATGACCACCCGCGACGGCGTCACGCTCGTCGCCACGCTCTGGCGGCCCGCCGGGACCGGTCGCTTTCCGGTGCTGCTGTCCCGCACGCCGTACGGCAGGGCCGAGCAGGGGCCAGGACTGCACCTGGACCTGCCCCGGCTGGTGGCCGCCGGATACGCGGTCGTCGTCCAGGACGTACGCGGGACCGGCGACTCGGACGGCGCGTTCCGGTTCATCGCCGGGGAGGCCGCCGACGGCTACGACGCGGTGCGGTGGGCGGCCACGCGGTCCTGGTCGGACGGGAACGTCGGTATGTTCGGCGACTCCTACCTGGGCATCACCCAGCTCCTGGCCGCGCAGGAGCGCCCGGAGGGCCTGCGGGCCATCGCGCCGCACGTGGCGCCCGCCGGACTGCACGAGGTGGTGTACAGCTCGGGCGTGCCCAACCTCAACATCGTGCTGACCGTCAGCGCGTTCGTGCTCGCGGTCAACGAGCTGGACCGCCGCATCAAGCGGGGTACGGCGCAGGAATCCGGCAAGAACGCCTATCTGGCGGCGCTGGGCTTCCCCGATCGGTTCGCCGAGACCATGCAGGAGCTGGCCGAGCGGCTGCCGCTCAGCGACCAGCCGCTCCTGGCCGACCTCGTGCCCTTCTACGCCGGCTGGATGGACCACCCCGACCCGGCCGCGGAGCTGTGGCGGGACGGGGTCGTCCACTACGACGAGATCGAGGTGCCGGCGCTGGTGGGCACCGGCTGGTACGACTACTTCCGCGACGCCTCCCTCGGCCACTACCAGCACCTGCGCGGCGGATCCCGGCTCGTCGTGGGCCCGTGGGCGCACTACACGCAGGACGGCGACGTGGGCGGGCGGGACTTCGGGGAGCAGGCGAGCCAGGACGCGATCGACTGGACCGGCCTGCACCTGGACTGGTTCGGCCAGTGGCTGCGCGGCGAGCCGGCGCCCGAACGGGCCAGGGTGACGTACTTCCTGATGGGCGCCGACGAGTGGCGCACCGCGGCGGACTGGCCGCCGCCCGCCGCCCGGCGCGCGGCCTACCACCTCGGCCCGGGCGGCACGCTCGGCACCATCCCGGCGGGCGGCGGGGGCGGGGAGTTCGTCTGCGACCCCGACCACCCGGTGCCCACGGTGGGCGGCGCGGTGATGATGTTCGACGCGTTCGGGCCGCTCGACCAGCGCCCGCTGGACGAGCGTGACGACGTGCTGCGTTACCGGAGCGAGCCGCTCGATGGCGCGCTGGAGGTGACGGGGGCGGTCGAGCTGGTCGTGCTCGTGTCGTCCACCGCGACCGGCACGGACGTCGCCGCCAAGCTGATCGACGTGCACCCCGACGGCCGCGCCGAGCTGCTGACCGACGCCATCACCCGGGTGACGGACCTGGTGCCGGGCGAGGTGCGCGAGGTCAAGGTCGAGCTGGGCGCGATCTCGAACCTCTTCCGCCCGGGGCACCGGATCAGGATCGACGTGGCTGGCTCGAACTTCCCCAGGTTCGGCAGGAACCCCGAGAAGGGCACGACCACGATCCACGACCCGTCCTACGTGATGCTGCCGATCATCTCGTAGACCTCCTGCCTGGTCATGGCGGCGCCCTTGCCGTGCAGGCCGTCATAGCGCGAGTCGCCGAGCGCGGCCCTGGCCGACACCGTCCCCGCGACGGTGTCGGCCGCGATGTCAGGCGGCTCGACCGCGGCCGACGCGCCGAACAGGACCGCCGCGCGTTCCGGGGCACCGCCCGCCAGCTCGGCCAGCGCGCAACCGGCCAGCACCACCGACAGGTACGGCAGATCGGGCGTGGCCCCCAGCAGGCCGAGCGCCAGACGGTGCTGTTCGAGCCCGGCCTCGGGGTCACCGCCGGCCGCCAGCGCCCTGCCGTAGCCGGTCCGGACCGCGACCGCGAGCTGCGGGATCGCCGGGGCCTCGGTCAGCAGCCCGAACAGACCGCGATAGGCGGCCAGGCTCTCCTCGATGTCACCGAGCCGGTAGGCCAGCGCCGCCTCCCCCAGGCCGAGCTGGATGAGGGTGAACGCCGAGATCTCCTCATCCACGCCGCGCCGGGCCCTGGCCGGGTCAGTGATTCCGGCGGCGGCTCGGCCGGCGGTCCCGAGGCGGGCCTTGGCCAGGTCGGCGGCGGCTCCGTCGAGGTCGCCGCTCTGCGCGCGGAGCGTCGCCAACCGCGTCAGCGTCGAGATCGTCTCCTCCGGGCTCACCCACTCACTGGTGAGCGAGACGGTCTCGGCGATCAGCTCGTCCGCGCGCTCACCGCGCTCGGCGCGCAGCGCGGCGAGGTTCAGCAGCGCCTCGCTCAGCCCCCACCGTTCGCCCAGCTTCCGGAAACCGGCCACCGCCTGTTCGAGCGCCTTCTCGGACCGGTGCGGGCCGCCCATCATCTTGGCCGAGCTGGCCAGCCAGAGATCGTCGCTCGCGGCGTACCGGTCGAGCAGCGCGGCGGCGTGCTCGTCCCGCCCGCTCGCGCCCGCCATGACGGCCCGGGCGATCAGCAGCAGCGGGTGGGTGGGGCCTTCCCGTTCCGCCGCCTCGATCAGCTCGTCCATGTGCGCCGACAGCGCCTCCATCGCCGGCCGATCACTGACGATCGCGGCGAACCGGTCCACCCCGTCCGCGAACAGGCAGGCCGTGTACACCCGCACCAGGCCTTCCGGCGGGCTGTCGCCCGCCAGGTCGAGCACCTGCCGCGCCCACGTCGCGCCGTCGCGCCGGTAGCCGCACATCCACCAGTACCAGTTGAGTGCCGCGCAGAGCCGCAGCGCCAGCTCCACGTCGCGCTGGTCGAGCGCCCAGCGCAGCGCCACCGCGTAGTCGTCGCGCTCGGCCGAGAGCCGCTCGATCCACTCGATCTGCGCGCCGGTCCGCAACTCGGGAACCGCCCGTTCGGCGAGATCGAGCAGGTGTACGACATGGCGCCGCCGGTACGTGTCCCCCTCCCCCGCCTCGGCCAGCCGGTCGGAGGCGTACGCGCGGATCGTCTCCAGCATCGAATAGCGGCCTTCCGGCGACACCTGGACCAGCGACTTGTCGGCCAGCGCGCCCAGCACGTCGGCGGTGCCGCCGCACACGGCCTCGACGGACTCGAGCGTGGCACCGCCCGCGAAGATCGCGAACCTGCGGGCCAGCTCGCGTTCGGGCTCGTCGAGCAGGTCCCAGCTCCACTCGACGACCGCTCTGAGCGTCTGCTGGCGGGGCAACGCCGTACGGCTGCCGCCCGTCAGCAGCCTGAAACGATCGTCGATGCGGTCGGCGAGCTGCCGCGGCGTCATCGTCCGCAGCCGGGCCGCGGCCAGCTCGATGGCCAGTGGCATGCCGTCCAGCCTGCGGCACAGGGCCACCACGGCGGCGACGTTCTCCTCGTCGAGGGCGAACGCGGGCCGGGCCGCGGTGGCGCGGTCGAGCAGCAGCCGCACCGACGGGTATTCGGCCGCCCGCGCCGCGCCCACCCCCGTCGGGGGCGGCTCCAGCGGCGGGATGGGCACCAGCCGCTCTCCCGACACACCGAGCGGCTCGCGGCTGGTGGCCAGCACGTGCACGCCCGGGCAGCTGGTGAGCAGGTCGTCGGCCAGGCGCGCGGCGGCGTCGACGAGGTGCTCGCAGTTGTCCAGCACGATCAGCACCCGGCGCTCGCCCAGGGCCTCGACCACCTGCTGAAGCGGTCCGGGCCCTTGGTGAGGGGTGCCGGGGACGGGATCCTTGCGTGAGTAGCCGGGACGGTCGTCGCGCAGGCCGAGGGCGTCGAGCACCGCGCCGGGAACGGCGGCCGGGTCGGTGACGGGGGCCAGCTCGACCATCCACGTGCCGTCGAACCGCGCGCCCATGCGCAGGGCCGCCTCGCCGGCCAGCCTGGTCTTGCCCGCGCCGCCCGGGCCGACGATCGTGACCATCCGGGCGTGGCCGAGGACGGCGGTCAGCAGGTCCAGCTCGTCCTCTCGGCCGATGAACGTGGTCAGAGGGACTCGGACGTTGCCCTTGGGGAGGTCGCGCCGCTTGGGGGCGGCCTGCCGTACGGGAACGTCGCCTGACACGACGGCCAGGTGCGCGGCGCGCAGCTCGGGCCCCGGGTCGACGCCGAGCTCGTCGGCGAGCGTCCCGCGGGTGCGCTCGAACAGGGCCAGCGCGTCGGCCTGCCGCCCGGCGGCGGCGAGCCCGCGCATCTCCAGCGCGCACAGCCGCTCCCGAAGGGGGTGGGCGCTCACCTCCGCGGCCAGATCGGCGGGCTCCCCCGCCGCCAACCGCACCTCGGCCCGGGCCTCGACGGCGGCCAGCCGATCCTCCTCCAGCCCCGCCGCCACATTCGCCAGGTACGGCACGCCGCCGAGGTCGGCGAGCGCCGCCCCACGCCAGAGTGCGAGCGCCTCATCGAGCATCGCCGTCCCGCTCGCGCCCGCCTCCCAGGCCGCGCTCGCCTCCCGGGGAGAGCCCGCCTCCGGGGAAGACCGCGGAGGTCCGAGGGAGCCCGCGTCCCGCGAAGCACGCGCATCCTGGGGAAAGCGCGCGTGGTGGGGAGAGCCCAGCGCCTGGGAAGGGCCCGCGTCCTGGGGTGAGTGCGCGGCTCGGGTCAGGGTGCGGAAGTGCAGTGCGTCGACCTGGGCGGGGTTGATGGCCAGCAGGTAGCCGCCCGGCCGGCTTTGCACGATCTCGTACGGCCGGAGCGCCACACGCAACCGCCTGACCAGCGTCTGCAGCGCGTTGGCGGCGTTGACCGGCGGCTCGTCCGGCCACAGCGCGTCGATGAGCCGCTCCGACGTGACGATCCGGCCGGCTTCCAGGGCGAGGACCGCCAGGAGCGCCCGCACCCGGAACCCACCGACCACGACCGGCTCCGCGTCGGCCGTCGCCACTTCCAGCGTCCCGAGGATGGAAATCCGCACGAGACCCATCCTGCCGCGTCCCGCAGGGTGAGCGCTCAAGCGGGACGGCTCACGCGACCACCCCTAGCCGCGCGAGCCGTACCCACTCTCAAACGGCGAACCCGCCGAACAACAGCGCGGCCAGCCCCAGCGCCAGCAGCAGGTTCACCGCCGTCGCGGCGGCGAAGACGCCGACCGGACGCCAGCCCGCCTCCCTCAGCGAGGAGACGCGGAACTCCAGCCCGATGCTGACGAACGCCAGGATCAGGAACCACACTCGGAGGTCGTTCACCACCCCGATGGCGGCCTTGTCGCCGCCCACCCCCAGATACCAGGTGGCGATCACCGAGGCGGCCACGAAACCGAGCACGAACTTCGGAAAGCGATGCCACAGATCGACCGCCCTCGGCCGGGGCGCGTCGGGGCGACGCTCGACCTTGAACGCGAAGTAGGCGGTCAGCGCCACGGCGACGACTCCCATGAGGGCGTTCTGCGTGACCTTGACGATGGTGGCGACCTGGAGCGCCTGCTCGCCGACGATCGCGCCCGCCGCCGTCACGGCCGCCGTGGTGTCGATGTTGCCGCCGATCCACGCGCCCGCCACCTCGGGGCTCAGCCCCAGCGCCCCGGCCAGCCAGGGCAGCACGAAGATGGACGGCAGCGCGAACGCGATCACCAGGCTCGCGCTGTAGGCGAGCTGCTCCTTCTTGGCCTGTACGGCCCCGGCGGCGGCGATGGCCGCGCTGACGCCGCAGATCGACACGGCGGACGCCAGGAGCGCCCGCAGCTTGTCGTCCAGCCCGAGCCGCCCGCCGAGCCACCAGGTGAACAGGAAGACGCAGCTGATCAGCACGACCGCCTGGGCGATGGCCGGGCCCGCGGCGGTGACGATCACCTTGAGATTGATCGACGCTCCGAGCAGCACCAGGCCCGTCTTGATGAAGAACTCGGTCCTGAAGCCACCGGAGAGCCGTTCCCGCAGCCCGGCGGCGGTCAGCACGGCATTGCCGATCAGGCCGAGGGCGATGGCGTACACGGGATACTCGATGGCCGCGCCCAGTTGCTCGAACGGCCCGCCCTTCGTGGCCGCGGGCACGCTCTGCTCCAGGAATCTGGTGGCGGCGCCGAGCACCAGCACCGCCAGCACTCCTCCGGCGACGTCCAGGCCGGTGGTCGTCCGGCCTTCGGTTGCTTCGGCGCTCATCACGGCACCAGCCCGGCTGGGATCACGCCTGTGATGACGAGCACGACCAGCGCCAGGCCGACGATGGTCGCCGCCCAGTCCTCGTTGATCGACCGCATGGGTTTCACACTAAACCTACATGGAATTCAGGTAAAGTGGTCTTGTCGAATTTTCCGACGATCCCAGGAGCGGTTTACACCGTCCGCCATTCATGATGGATTCGGGCAATGACCGTACAAGGGACGTGCGACCCCCGGTTCTCGCTGGTCGCGGAGGAGTTCGACCGCAACCTCGCGCTGCGCGGCGAGGTCGGCGCGTCGGTGTGCGTGGTTCTCGACGGCGAGGTCGTCGTCGATCTCTGGGGCGGCGAGGCCGCTCCCGGCGTCCCCTGGCTGCACGACACGATCGGCCATGTCTGGTCATGTACGAAGGGCGCCACGGCGCTCTGCGCGCACATGCTGAGCGCGCGCGGCGAGCTGGATCTCGACGCCCCCGTCATCCGCTACTGGCCCGAGTACGGCGCGCACGGCAAGGGTCCGACGCTGGTCAGGCACCTGCTCTCGCACCAGGCGGGGCTTCCGGCGCTGCGCGAGCCGCTGCCGGACGGCGCGTTCTACGACTGGAAGCTGATGGCCGACCGGCTGGCCGGCGAGCAGCCGTTCTGGGAGCCGGGCACCAGGCACGGCTATCACGCGCTGACGTTCGGCTACCTGGTCGGCGAGGTCGTCCGCAGGGTGAGCGGGCGCTCGCTCGGCACGTTCTTCCGCGAGGAGGTGGCCGAGCCGCTCGGCCTGGACTTCTGGCTGGGCCTGCCCGAGGAGCATGAAGGCCGGGTCGCGCCCACGATCCCCGCCGATCCGCCGACGGACCCGCCCACGTTCTACGTCAAGGCGTTCACCGACCCCGGCTCCATTCCGGCGCTGCTGCTGGCCAACCAGGGCGGCTACATGACGACGCCCGGCGAGTCGGACAGCCGCGAGGCGCACGCGGCGGAGTTCGGCGCCGTCGGCGCGGTGACCAACGCCAGGGGCCTGGCCGGCATGTACCGGCCGCTCTCCCTCGGGGGCGGCGAGCTGGTGACCGAGGAGCAGGTGGCCGTCATGGGGCTGACCGCCTCGGCGGGGACCGACGCGGTGCTGGCCGTGCCGACCAGGTTCTCGACCGGCTTCATGAAGGCGGCCGACAACCGGTACCTGCCGCCCGCCGACAGCGAGGGCGCGCTGCTGTCCGCGACCGCGTTCGGGCACGCGGGCATGGGCGGCTCACTCGGCTTCTGCGACCCGGCCGCCCGGCTGGCCTTCGGCTACACGATGAGCAAGCAGGGCATCGGACTCGGCGTCAACCCACGCGGCCAGGCCCTTACGGATGCCACCTATCTGTCGCTCGGCTACCGGCAAGCCCATGGCGGGATTTGGTACGCGCCAAGGGATTAATCACGCGGTACCGTGATATGTCATCACGCTTCAGGAGCCAGCCGCATGTTCTTCGGTATCACGGATCTGCCGACCTACGTCATCGGCGCTTTCCTCATCATCCTGTTGCCGGGCCCCAACTCCCTGTACGTCCTGAGTTCGGCGGCCCAGCACGGGGTGCGGCACGGCTACCGGGCCGCGGCGGGCGTCTTCGTCGGCGACACGGTCCTGATGGCGCTCACAGCCGCGGGCGCGGCGTCGCTGCTGCGCTCCAGCCCGCTGCTGTTCACCATCGTCAAGTACGCGGGCGCCGGCTACCTGGCCTGGATCGGCTTCCAGATGCTGCGCGGCGCCTGGCGAGCCTGGCGCTCCCGGCCCGACATCGCCGAGCCCGTCGCCGCCGCCGAGGCCGCGATCCCGGGCCGCCCGCCGAACCCGTTCCGCAAGGCTCTGACGATCAGCCTGCTCAATCCCAAGGCGATTCTGTTCTTCGTCTCGTTCTTCCTCCAGTTCGTGGATCCGGGGTACGGCACGCCCGTCCTGTCGTTCCTCATCCTGGGCACGATCATCCAGATCTTCAGCCTGCTCTACCTCACCGGGCTCATTTTCGGTGGCACCTTCCTGGCCGCCCAGTTCCGCGCCCGCAGGAAGCTCAGCGCCGGCCTGACCTCGGGCGTCGGCGCTCTGTTCCTGGGCTTCGGCGCCAAGTTGGCCACCACGTCGCTGAGCTGAAACCACCTCGACGGTGAGGCGCAAGCACCCTTTGGTTGAGTGACGAGTGGCGGCGACGCGCCACCCGCGTCGCAGCTACTCGGACCGGCACAAATCCATGGAACGTGTCAAAAGAGGCAGTGGCATACCACGCCATCGGGTACGGTAAGCCACCGGCAAGCCTGGAGTAACCAAGTCGTAACCTCGACTGGCCCATCCAGGAAGCCTGGTCTCCCGAAGCCCGGGTAGTTCGCTGATCGTCGGCCAATCTGCGGAGCAGCCTTGAACCACGTTCCCGTAACCCTGCCGCGCCTGACAGCGCTGATGCGTCAGGCGGTTCCCCGGCTGCTCGAAGGCGTGGTCGCACCGCTCGCCGTCTTCTACGCCGCCCTGGCGGTGCTGGGGCTCAACGGGGCACTGGCCGCGGCCGTGTCCTGGGTCTACCTCGGGGTCGCCTGGCGGCTGATCAGGGGCATCCGGGTGCCCGCCACGATGATCCTGGCCGCGATCGCGATCACCGCCCGGGCCGCCGTGGGCTTCTGGACCGGGAGCTGGGTCGTCTACTTCATCCAGCCGGAGCTGGGCACGCTCTGCATCAGCATGGCCTTCCTGGCCTCGGTGCGGCTGAACAAGCCGCTCGTGCAGAAGCTCACGCTCGACTACATCCACCTGCCGTCGGCGGTGCTCAAGCACGAGCGGGTCCGCAGGTTCTTCGCCAGGATCACGCTGCTGTGGGCGTTCGTGCTGATGGCCAACTCCACGGTGAGCATCTGGCTCGCGCTGCACGAGTCACTCAGCGCGTTCATGCTGCTCCGCACGTCAGCGGTGGCCGTGATCAGCGGTCTCGCGATCGTCTTCTCGATCTTCGCCTTCAAGCGGGTGCTGCGCCGCCTGCACGTGGCCCACACCTGACCGCTCGGCGAGCAGGAACGCCCCGCACATCGCCATCACCAGCCCGGTCAGCGTGCCGAACAGCTCCACCAGCCCCACCACGCCGGTCATCCGCGCGCCGAGCGGCCCGCCGGCCACCGTGAGGATCATCGCGTAGAGCCCCCAGCCGAACATCACGCCCGTGCCGAGCCAGCCGACCACCAGTGGCCGCCAGAACGGCCCGGCGCCCCGGCCTCTGACGAGCAGGACCAGCGCGATCCCCGCCCCGAGCGCGAGCAGGCCCTTGAAGCCGTCCTGTAGCGCCTGGACCGGCGAGGGGTTGGCGACTGCCCAGTACAGGCGGATCCCGCCGAGCACCGCCGACACCGGCAGCGCCCCTCGGGCGACGACGGTCTGGAGCGGCCTGGTCGGGCTCGCCTGGCCGGAGCCGAGCGTGGCGGAGAAGACGCCCGGCCACCGATCCTTGGCGTACAGGACGAACGCCACCATCAGCCCCACGCCCTGCCCGATGAACCCCCCGTAGACCGTCATATAGACCCAGGGTGCGATGGGCCCGTCCGTCGAGAAGACCGACACGCCCTCCAGCAGGACGCCGACCGGCGCCGTGACGACCACCACGGACAGCAGGCCGGTGCCCACCCACAGAGGGAGCAGCACCAGCCACGCGGGCAGCCGCATGCCCTGCCGCGTGGTGAACGCCAGCGCCAGGAGCAGCGCGACCGCGTCCATGCCGAACGTCATCGCGTTCAGCCCGACCATCGCCGGGTCCTTCATGAACACCGGGTCGGAGACGCCCACCGGATGGCCGGTCAGCCAGAAGATCTTCAGGGTGAGGTACGGGAGCATGGCGGCCATCGCCACGATCGCCGCCGTGATGCGGCCGATTCCGGCCTGCTGCGGAGTCATGTGCCAACCGTGCGCCTTCCGGCTCCGCCGGCCCTCCCGCCGCGAGGGGATCCGCCTCACCCGCGCGGGGGAACCGCGCCGACCAGAGGTAAGGGACAACCCTGACAACGGAGTCAGGGTGGTGCCAGGCAAACCCTCCCGGTAGTGCTAACCCCACCCCAAAGCCGCCTACACGCACTCCTGCGCTGGCAGGGTCAGCCCGCTTTGATCGTAGGGAGTCGTCCGGAAGTCATCTGAGCGCCCCCGACGAAAGTGGGGGGTCATGCGTGCCGATCGACCGATGTGCCGTGGCCTGCGGAGTTTCTAGCTTCAAAGGGAGCGGGCCCCGACCCCTGTCGGGGTGGGGCCCGCGTTCGACCGGGGTGATCCCCGATGTCTCACGGCACCTCACACCGACACGCTGTGAAGGCGCCCCAACGATCGGAGTACACGCAATGTCGCACGCCATTCTGGACCTGGTCCAGCAGATGATGTCGTCGCCTTGGCTGTACCTGGCGCTGTTCGCGCTGGCACTGCTGGACGGGTTCTTCCCGGTCGTTCCGGCGGAGACCTCGGTGATCACCGCCGCGGTGTTCGCGGCGTCCGGGCAGACGAATCTGGCGCTGGTGATCGTGGTGGCCGCGCTGGGCGCCTTCGCGGGTGACCACGTCTCCTACCTCATCGGCAAGAAGTCCGGCGGCCGGCTGCGCGACCGCAAGGCGTTCGTGTGGGCCGCGAACGCGCTGGCCGAGCGCGGCGGGATGGTCCTGGTGGTCGCCCGCTACATCCCCGGCGGGCGCACGGCGACCACGCTGACCATGGGCGCCGTACGCCATCCGCTGCGTTCCTTCACCTTCTTCGACGCGATCGCCGCCTCCTCGTGGGCCGTGTACTCCGGCCTGATCGGCTTCTTCGGCGGGATGGCGTTCGAGAACGACCCGATCAAGGGCCTGCTGCTCGGTCTGGGCATCGCACTGTCCATCACCGGTGTCGTCGAGGCCGTCCGGTGGTCGCGGAAGCGACGCGCCACCCAGGCTTCCCCGGAGCGCCTTCCGGTGGACACGTCTGTTTGACCTCGCCCGGTAACCATCTGTTTGAGAGGAGTGGGCATGACTGTCCTGGCCGCTGTTATCGCCCTGGTCGGTTCGCTGTTCTTCGCGCTCGGCGCCGCGCTTCAGCAGTTCGAAGCGGCTGGTACGGCCAAGCCCACCCTGCTCACGCTGTTGCGGAGGCCGCGCTGGCTGCTCGGCGGCCTGTCGATCCTGTCCGGCGGCGGCCTGCACGTCGTCGCCCTGGGCCTGGGCCCGCTGACCGTGGTGCAGCCGATGGGGGTGGCCAGCCTGCTCTTCGCGCTGCCGATCGCCGCCGCGCTGCACGGCCGCAGGCCCACCCGCAAGGAGCTGTCCGCCGCGGGCCTGGTGGCGGCCGGGCTGATCGGCCTGGTCCTGCTGGTGCCCGAGTCGGAAGGCCCGACGTACCTGAGCCCGAACGGCGTGCTGACGCTGCTGGCGGTCGCCGGCGTCGCGTCGGTGCTGCTCTGGGCGGGCTCGAAGATCGCCTCCCCGGCGGGCCGGGCGGCGCTGCTGGCCACCAGTGCGGGCGTGCTGTACGGCGCCACGGCCACGCTCATGCGGGCGCTGGTCGACGGCTCCTGGAACTGGTGGTACTTGCTGGCGCTGCCGGTGCCCGCGCTGCTGGCGCTGATGATGCTCCAGCGGGCCTACGCCGTCGGCCACTTCGGCGTCTCCTTCGCCTCGCTGCAGATCGCGGACCCGCTCACCGCGGTCGCCTTCGGCGCACTGCTGCTGGGCGAGCCGCTGCCGAGCGGGCTGGTCCCCATCGCGGCGGCGGCGCTGACCGCGGCGGGCACCCTCGCGCTGGCCCGCACCACCCCGCTGGAGGCGCGCCACTGACCTGCCCGCCGCCAGATCCCCTACTCAACCCCCGCCCCCGGCCCTCCCCAGCCGGTCAGCGTCCACACTTTCGACTGGAGTCCCTGTCATGGCCATGCCCCTGCGCACCGCCCCCGACCCCACCGAGCTCGCGCCCCTCCCCAGGCGCCCGCGCCGCATCCTGATCTCCACCGACACCTACCCGCCCGATGTCAACGGCGCCGCCGTCTTCACCTATCGTCTGGCCACCGGTCTTGCCGCGCGCGGCAACGAGGTACACGTCGTCTGTCAGTCGGACCAGGGCCCGGCCACGGCCGAGGTGGTCGACGACGTGGTGGTGCACCGGCTGCGCTCCGCGCCGCTCCTGGTCCACCCCAGCATGCGGGTCACCGTCCCCACCCGGCTGGACTGGCTGCTGACCGCCATCGAACCCGACGTGCTGCACACCCAGGGCCACTTCGTGGTCGGCAGGGCCGCCATCGCCGCCGCCCGCCGCCGCCGGGTGCCCATCGTGGCCACCAACCACTTCATGCCCGACAACCTCTTCCAGTTCGGCCACATCCCCGACCGGCTCAGGCAGAAGGCCGGGCAGCTGGCCTGGCGCGACTTCAGCCGCGTCTTCAACCGCGCGGACCACATCACCACGCCCACCCCGCTGGCCGCCAAACTGCTGGCCGACCAGGGCTTCGCCCGCGAGGTGGAGTCGGTGTCCTGCGGCATCGACCTGACCCGCTTCCACCCGCACGCCGAGCCCAAGGCATGGGCCCGCAAGCTGTTCGACCTGCCCGACCGGCCCACCGCCCTGTTCGTCGGCCGCCTGGACGAGGAGAAGCGCATCGACGAGCTCGTACGCGCGCTGCCGTTCGTGCTCAACGACACCGAGGCGCAGATCGCGCTCGTCGGGCAGGGCAACCAGCGGGCGGAACTGCAGCGGCTGGCCGACCGCATCGGGGTCGGCGACCGGGTGTTCTTCCTCGGCTTCGTGCCCGACGAGAACATGCCGCAGGCGTTCGCCGCGGCCGACCTGTTCGCCATGCCGGGCGTCGCCGAGCTGCAGAGCATCGCGACCCTGGAGGCCATGGCCAGCGGGCTGCCCGTGGTCGCGGCCGACGCCATGGCGCTGCCGCACCTGGTGAACGGCAACGGCTACCTGTTCGAGCCGGGCGACGTCATGTCGCTGGCCCGCCACATGACCTCCATCCTCACCGACGAGGACCTGTGCGCCCGCCTGGGCAAGGCGAGCCGCGACCTCGCCCTCACGCACGACCACCAGACCTCCCTGGCCCGCTTCGAGAAGATCTATGACGAGGTGACGCGATGACCCAGATGGAAGTCCCCGGTCGCGGCGTGGCGCCGGTGGTGAGCGCGGTGACCGGCGCGGTGATCGCCGCCGCCGCGCTCGCCTACGCGCAGATCGCACTGCCCGGCCAGCCGCTGCTGAGCGACTACGCGCTGGTCCCCGGCGGAATGATGCCCGTACTGATCGGCATGCTCGCCCTGGCCTGGTCCTGCGTGTCCCTCGCGTACGGCCTGGCGGCCCGCGAGCCCGCCCGCAGCGCGGCCACCCGGGTGCTGCTGCTGGCCGGCGCGGCCGGGCTGATGCTGAGCGCGGTCTTCCCCACCGATCCGGGCAACGCGGCGATCGGCACGCTGCCGGGCGAGATCCACCGCTGGTCCTCGGCCGTCGTCTTCACCACCCTGCCCGTGGCCGGCTGGATCCTGGCCAGGGGCCGCGTGCCCCTGCCGAAGTGGAACCGGGTCAGGGCGCTCAGCGTGACCTCGGCCGTGGCGCTGGCCGCCTACCTGGCCGCGCACCCGGCCTCCTTCACCTCGCCGCTGATCGGCGGCGCCTCCTACTACGGGCTGCTGGAACGCGGCGTGGTGCTGGCCGAGATCGCGCTGGTCGTGTGCATGGCCATGACCGTCGTCGAACGGCGGACCGCGGTCCGCCCCGTGGTACCCGCTCCAGCCGAGAGCCCCGAACGCCTGGCGGCCTGACGCGCCGACACTTCGCCCGGCGTCGAAGGGATTCGGACCTAGCGTGGGTCCATGCTCATCACACGCCATGCCGAAGCCGTCGCGGTGCTGTCGGACACCAGGTACGTGCCGCCTCCGGTGCGTCAGGACGCGCCGGCCGGGACGCTCCCCTGGCTCCGCGCCCAGGTGTCCCGGTTCAGCACCGGCGAGGTCCACGCGGAGCGGCGCCGCCTGGTCACCGAACGGCTCGCCGCGCTCGACCCGGCCGCGCTGCGACAGTCCGCCACGGCGGCGACGCTGGAGCGGGGCGGCGACTGGCCGGACGTCCCGACGGCGGTGCTCGGCGCCGCGCTCGGGATCACCGACGAGAAGCGGCTGGTGGGGGCGGTGACCGCCGCCGCCGCGGGCTACCTGTCAGGCGAGGAGGGGCCCGAGGCCGACGCCGCGGTGGCCGACCTGGTCGAGCTCCTGGCCGGCGAGGGCGACCCGATCCCCCGCATCACCATCCTCCTGCAGGCCCACGCGGCCACGGCGGGCCTCATCACGAACGCGCTCACCCACGCCGAACCCGGCGATGACATCGACGGCCTGCTGCGAGAAACGCTCCGCCACGATCCGCCGCTCAAGGCCAGCCGCAGGCTCGACCGTCAGACGGGCGACGAGGTCACCATCGACCTGGTGGCCGCCAACCGCGACCCGGCCGTGTTCCCCGAGCCCGAGCGGTTCGACGTCTCGCGCGGTCCGGCGCCCCACCTGACGTTCGGCTCGGGCGTGCGCCCCTGCCCCGCCTCCGCCCACGCGCTCGCCCTCGCGGCCGGCGTGCTGGAAGCGGTCCTGCGACCGGAGGATGCCCGATGAGCACCCGATTCCGTGACCTGCACCGGCCGGGCGACCCGCTGCTGCTGCCCAACGCCTGGGACTACGGGTCCGCCGCCGTACTGGCCGCGCACGGCTTCCCGGCGATCGGCACCACCAGCCTCGGCGTGTCCGCCGTACACGGCAAGCCGGACGCCGCGGGCGCCACCAAGGCGGAGACGATCGAGCTGGCCGAGCTGCTCAAGGACCTCGGCGTCCTGGTCACCGTCGACATCGAGGGCGGTTTCAGCGACGACCCTGCGAAGGTGTCCGACCTGGTCGCGGCGCTGGCGTCGCTGGGCGTCGCGGGCGTCAACCTGGAGGACGGCCGGCCCGACGGCACGCTGCGGCCGATCGCGCTGCACCAGCGGATCATCGAGGCGGCCAAGGGCCATGGCGTGTTCGTCAACGCCAGGACCGACACACACTGGCTGAAGACGGGCGACACGCGGGAGCGGGTGAGCGCCTACGGGCACGCCGACGGCATCTTCGTGCCCGGTCTCCGCGACCTGGGGGAGATCGCCGAGGTGGTGGCGAGCACGCCGCTGCCGGTCAACGTGCTGTACCTGCCTGACGGGCCCACGCTGGCCCAGCTCGCGGAGGCGGGCGTCGCCAGGGTGAGCACCGGGTCGCTGCTGTACCGGGCCTCGCTGCACGGGGCGCTGTCGAGCCTGCTGGCCGTACAGGGAAAGGCCGCGCCCCCGGCGCCGACGTACGCGGAGATCGCCGCGATGCTGCCGGAGCCGCGATAGCCGCGCACGCGGAGGCCGTCACGAGGCCGCTGGGGCCGCGATAATCGAGGCATGCGCTTCGAGATCCTTGGCCCGGCCCGGGTGCTGGACGAGGACGGCGAGCCGGTCGTGCTCGGCGGCCCCCGGGTGCGGGGGCTGCTCACCCTGCTGGCGCTCGACGCGGGCCGGGTCGTCGGCGCGGAGCGGCTGGCCGCCGGTCTTTACGGCCCCGAGCCGCCCGAGGGCGTGGCCAACGCGCTCCAGGCCCAGGTGTCGAGGCTGCGCAGGGCGCTGGGCAGGGATCAGGTGGAGTTCCACCCGGCGGGCTACCGGCTGGCGGCCGACCCGCGGGACGTCGACGCGCACCGGTTCGAGCGGCTGGCCGGTGACGGCAGGCAGGCTCTCGACGCCGGCGACCCCCGCCGAGCGGCTCCGCTGCTGCGTGAGGCGCTGGCGCTGTGGCAGGGCCCGCCGCTCGCCGACGCCCCGCACGCGGAGGCCGCCGCCGCCGGGCTGGAGGAGCTGCGCCTGGCCGCCGTCGAGGACCGCGTCCAGGCCGACCTGGAGCTGGGCGCCCACCGCGAGCTGGTCGCCGAGCTGCGGCGGCTGACGGCCGCCCACCCGCTGCGCGAGCGGATGCGGGCGCAGCTCATGCGGGCCCTGTACGGCAGCGGCCGGCAGGCAGAGGCGCTGACCGCCTACGACGACGCCCGGCGGATCCTCGACGAGGAACTGGGCGTCGAGCCGGGAGCCGAGCTGGCCGCGGCGCAGCTGGCCGTGCTCAGGGCCGACCCGTCGCTGGCGGCCACCGCGGCGCCCGTCAGCAGGCAGGGCCTGCGCGCCCAGCTCACCAGCTTCGTCGGCAGGGCCGAGGAGCTCCGCCAGGTCGGCGCCCAGCTCACGGAGGCCAGGCTGGTCACGCTCATCGGCCCCGGCGGGGCGGGCAAGACCCGGCTCGCGCTGGAGGCGGCCGAGCAGGCCACCGGCGACGTCTGCTTCGTGCAGCTCGCGCCTGTCACCGAACCCGCCGACGTGCCGAAGGCGGTGCTGGCGGCGCTCGGTCTCCGCGACACCCGCCTGTCCGGCCACGACCGCCCCCCGGCCGTCGATCCCGTCTCCCACCTGCTCGCCGCGCTCGCCGACCGCGGGCTGCTGCTGGTCCTCGACAACTGCGAGCATCTCATCACCGCCGCGGCCGAGCTGGCCGACCTGCTGCTGGCCTCCTGCCCCGCGCTGCGCGTGCTGGCGACCAGCCGCGAGGCCCTGGGCATCACCGGCGAGTCCATCCTGCCCGTCGCGCCGCTGCGGCTGCCGCCGCCCGACGCCGCGAACCCGTTCGACTACCCCGCCGTCCGGCTGTTCGCCGACCGGGCGGCCGCGGTCCGGCAGCCGGTCGACGAGACGAACCTGGCCCAGGTGGCCGGCATCTGCCGGGCGCTCGACGGGCTGCCGCTCGCGATCGAGCTGGCGGCCGCGCGGCTGCGCACGATGTCGGTGGGCGACGTGGCGGCGCGGCTCGACGACCGGTTCCGGTTGCTGGCCCGTGGCAGCCGTACGGCCCTGCCCAGGCACCAGACGCTCCGCGCGGTCGTGGCGTGGAGCTGGGACCTGCTGGACGAGCGCGAGCAGCGGATGGCCAGGCGGCTGACGGTGTTCGTGGGCGGCGCCACCCCCGAGTCGGCGGAGCGGGTGTGCGGGCTGCCGGAGGAGGTGCTGTTCTCGCTGGCGGAGAAGTCGCTGGTCGAGGTCGTCGACGGCCGCTACCGGATGCTGGAGACGATCCGGGCGTTCTGCGCCGAGCAGCTCGCGGAGTCGGGCGAGACCGAGGCGATGCGCGAGGCGCACGCCGACCGCTACCTGGCGCTGGCCGTCGAGGCCGACGGCCACCTGCGCACGGCCGAGCAGCTGGAGTGGCTCTCGCGCCTCGACGAGGAGAGCGGCAACCTGGCCGCCGCCGTACGCTGGGCGGCCGAGACCGGCCGGGCGGCGCTGGGCATGCGGATCCTCGCCTACTCCGCCTGCTACTGGTGGATGCGCGGCCACCGGGGCACCAGCGCGGACCTGGCCGACGGGCTGATCGCCGGCATGGGACAGACCCCGCCCGCGGGTCTCCAAGAGGAGTACGCGCTGTGCGTGCTGGTCGCGGCCTGGGGCAGCCGGCCCGGCGACGACCTGCGCGCCCGGCTGAAGACGCTCCGCCGCCTGCTGCCGGCCGAATTCCTGTCGACGCGGCTGGAGTTCCTGACGATGATGCTGCCGATGTTCACCGGCCCGCCGGACGACTACGAGGGCGTCAGGAAGCTGATGGCCCAGTACGCCGGCGCCATGCCGCCCTGGTCACAGGCGCTGATGCACTGCGGTGTCGCGTTCATGCTGCAGATCATGGGCCGGGGCGGCGAGGCCCGAGCCGAGTTCGAGCGGTCGCTGGCCGACTTCCAGGCGGTCGGCGAGCGCTGGGGCGCCACGCTGGCGCTGAGCGGGCTCGCCGAGCTGGCCTACGAGCAGGGTGACTACGCGGCCTCCCGGGCACTGGCCGACCAGGGCCTGCGGACGTCTCAGGAGCTGGGCTCGGTGGCCGACATGGCCGAGTGCCTGTGCCTGAGCGCGGACTCCGTGGCCCGGCTGGGCGATCTCGACGAGGCGCGGGCCGGCTATCTGCGGGCCGCCGAGATGGCCCGGCGCATCGGCGCGGGCGACACGCTGGCCAGGGCGCACGTCGGGCTGGGCGAGCTGGCGGTGCTCCGCGGCGACCTCGGCGAGGCCCGCGCGCTCATGGAGCAGGCCCTGACCGAGTGCTCCGGCGACTGGTACAGCTCGGAGGAGGTCCGCGCCCGCATCCAGGCCGGGCTGACCGGCCTCGCGGAGATCGTCAGCGGGCGGTAGGCGGCCGGTCAGCGGCCCTGATCATCCTGGGCACCATGAAGAGCAAATGGTCCTGCCTGGCCGTCGCGTGCCTGGCCACCCTCCTTCTCTCGCTCGACATGACGGTCCTGCACCTGGCCCTGCCCAGGCTGGTCGGCGATCTCGGCGCCAACGCCACGCAGTTGCTGTGGATCGGCGACATGTACGGCTTCGCGCTCGCGGGCCTGCTCATCACCATGGGCAACCTCGGCGACCGCATCGGCCGCAAGCGCCTGCTGCTCATCGGAGCCGCCGCGTTCGGCGCGGCCTCGGTGGTGACCGCGTACGCGCCGAGCCCGGAACTGCTCATCGCGGCCAGGGCGCTGCTCGGTGTGGCCGCGGCGACGATCATGCCGTCGACGCTGTCGATCATCCGCAACGTCTTCACCGATCCCGGCGAGCGGACCGCCGCCATCGGCATCTGGAGCGGGATGAGCGCCGTGGGGTTCGCCGTGGGCCCGGTCATCGGCGGGCTGCTGCTCGACCACTTCTGGTGGGGCTCGGTCTTCCTGATCAATGTGCCGATCATGGTGCTGGTGCTGGTCGCCGGCCGGCTCGTCCTGCCGGAGTCGCGCAACCCCGACGCCGGTCGCATCGACCTGCCGAGCGTGGCGCTCTCCTTCACCGGCATCGTGACGGGCATCTATGCGATCAAGGAGGCGGCGCACCAGGGGTTCGGGCACGTCGGCGTGCCGGTGGCGGCGGTGCTGGGCATAGCGTGCCTGGGGCTGTTCGTCCGGCGGCAGACCAGGCTGGCGGAGCCGCTGATCGACATGCGGCTGTTCGGGAACCGGGCGTTCAGCGCGTCGATCGGCACCAACATGCTGGCGATCTTCGCGATGATGGCCATGACGCTGATCCTCGCCTGGTATTTCCAGCTCGTGCTCGGCTGGACGCCGCTGCAGGCCGGGCTGGCCACCCTGCCGGGCGGGCTCAGCGGCGCGGTCGGCGGCATCCTGGCGGCCCGGCTCATCGGGCTCCTGGGCCGGAACGGCGTCGTGGCGCTCGGCCTGGCGCTGACCGCGGGCGCCTTCCTGTCCTACAGCCTGCTCGGGCTCGACACGGGCTTCCTCGCGGTGCTCGCTCCGCAGCTGATCGGCGGGCTCGGCGTCGGGCTCACCTTCACCGTCAACAACGACAACGTGCTGGCGACCGCGCCCAGGGCACGGGCCGGGGCGGCGGCCGCGGTGTCGGAGACGGCGTTCGAGCTGGGCGGGGCGCTGGGCATCGCCATCCTGGGCACCGTGCTGAACAGCTCCTACAGCGCCGGCCTGCGCCTGCCCGCCGGAGTGCCCGGCGAGGCCGCCAGGGAGTCGATCGCCGGCGCGCTGCAGACGGCCGAGACCCTGCCCCCGGCACTGGCCGGGCAGGTCATCGAGGCGGCCCGGAGCGCATTCGTCGAGGCCATGCACCTCACGGCGCTGTCCACCTCGGCGATCCTGGCCGTGGTGGCGGCGCTCGCGCTGGTGGGGCTCCGTGGCGTGCCCAAGGTCATCCCCGAGGAGCGGCTGACCGCGGTCCACTGACCCGGCCCTGGTCAGGCCGTGAGCTCGGCCATCGACGCGGCCGCTCAGCTCGATGCGCCCGGCCATTGACGCGGCCGCTCAGGTCGATGCGCCCGGCCGGTCAGGCGGTGGGCTCGGCGGCGCAGGGCCTGATCCGGACCGGTGACAGGCTGTCGAGGCGGGTGCCGATCATCCGGGCCAGCCCTTCGATGGCCTGGATGCCCGAGCCCTCGCCCGGCTGCTGGTCCGTCTGGACCGACAGCAGCAGATCGCGCCCCGGCCCGACGATCCGGCCGTAACTCGTGACCGCCCAGGTGTTGTGGATGAACGGCCGCGGCGTCCAGCCGTTCTTCAACGCCACCCGGTCACCTCGCCGGGCGGCGGCGCTGACACCCCACGCCTGGTCGCGCACGACGTCTCCCATCAGGCCGAGCACCAGGTCTCGATCGGCGCCCAGCCCCTTGTCACCGCCGATCAGCACCTTCAGCAGCCGCAGGCGGTCGGCGGGGCTGGTGGTGGTGCCGCCCCAGTAGCGGCTCGGCCCCGGAGTCGTCTCGCTCAGACCCACTTTCCGGTAGAACCCGCTCATCCCCTCCCCCGCCCCGACCCGCCACCACAGCGCGTCGGCGGCGGAGTTGTCGCTCTCCCTGATCATGCGTGAGGCCAGGTCGCGCTCATCCTCGCCCAGCCGGGCACGGCGGAGCAGCAGCGCGGTCAGGATGTCGACCTTGACGCCGCTGGCGGTGATCATGTCGTGCTGGTGCTCCCCATGGCCGAGGGTGATGCCGGTGATCCGGTCGCGCGCGGCGTACACGATGCGGCCCGGCTGCCTGGCCAGGTAGCGGCCGATGTCGCGGACGAGCTCGGCCCTGGCCGCGGCCCCCGCCCGAGGGTCGGGGATGGTCAGCAGGCACCGCTCGACCCGCACCCAAGGCACCCGTGCCGCCACGGGCACCGGCGGCCGCTCAGCCCCGCACCCCGCCATCAGGGCCACTGTCAGGGCGGCGCCCACCTGCAATGTCGCACGCATCTACAAACCCCCAGGAAAATCACCGGGGGTATAAATCGGTCTCTTCCCGGCGGATCAGCCCGCCACACCCATCACAGGTGCTCGCTGAGGAAGTCCGCGGTCGCGTCGACGGCCTGCGTGACGTACGGCTCGCGGTCGTAGAGGTCGATGTGCTGCTTGGCGTCGACCCAGACGAGCTTCTTGGGCCGGTCGAGCCGCCGGAACGCCTCCTCCGCGCCCTCGGGCGAGCAGAACCGGTCCACCACGCCGTGCACGATCAGCGCCGGTTTGGGGGACAGGAAGTCGGCGCCCATCATGTTGTCCACGGTGATCAGTTCGCGCACACTGGCCCGTGTGACCTCGTTCGCCCAGGTCGCCGACGCGCCACGCGCGCCGCCGTAATAGGCGTACGGCTCGTCGCCGGGCATGGCCGCCTCGCCCTCCTCCGCCACGACGGGAAGGTACTCCACCGGCCCGCCCAGGTCCTGCCGCTCCAGCACCTCGGTGAAAGAGGCCAGCGCCGCCTGGTAGTCCATGCCCGACCGCATCGCGTAGGGGTTGTTGTACGCCCCGGCGATCCCGGCGAAGACCTTCACCCGGGGATCGAAGGCGGCGAACCGCAGCGCGTATCCCCCGCCCAGGCAGATCCCGACCACGCCGATCCGCTCCGGGTCCACCTCGGGCCTCGACCGCAGCAGCGACACCGCGGCCCGCAGGTCGCCCAGCTTGGCCTGCGGGTCCTCGTGACGGCGCGGCTCACCGCCCGACTCGCCCCAGTTGCGGTGGTCGAAGGCCAGCGTCACGTAGCCCCGCTCGGCCAGCCGCTCCGCGTAGAGGCCGGTGACCTGGTCACGCACTCCGGTGAACGGCCCGGTGAACACCAGACCCGGCCTCGGCCCCTCTCCTTCGGGCACCCGAAGGTCCCCTGCCAGCACGATCCCGTCTGCGGTGAACTCAACCCTCATGTCCCCATGATCCCGCCTGTGCCGGTCAGGAGTCGAAGCCGAGACCCATCCGGTCGAGCGCGCGCAGCCAGAGGTTGCGCCTGCCCTGGTGCTGGTCGGCCTGGGCGATCGACCACCGGGTGAACTGGATCACCCCGGACCGCACCGGCTCCGGCGGGAACGGCATCGGCTTCTCCCGTACCATCCGCAGGCCGGTCCGCTCGGTGCGCTCGCCCGAGAGCAGGTCGAGCATGACGTTCGCGCCGAAGCGGGTGGCGCCGACGCCCATGCCGGTGTAGCCGACGGCGTAGGCCAGCCGGCCGGCGTGCGCCTGACCGTAGAAGGCGCTGAACCGGCTGCAGGTGTCGATCACGCCGCCCCAGCGGTGCGTGAAGCGCACCTCCGCGAGCTGTGGGAACGTGGTGGCGAAGTGGCCGGCCAGCTTGACGAACGTCTCGTCGCGCTGGTCGTACTCCGGCTTGACCAGGCCGCCGTTGTAGTAGACGGCGTCGTAGCCGCCCCACAGGATCCGGTTGTCGTCGGTCAGCCGGTAGTAGTGGAACTGGTTGGCTCCGTCGCCTATCCCCTGCCGGTTGCGCCAGCCCAGCTCGGCGAGCTGCGCGTCGGTCAGCGGTTCGGTCATGAGCGCGTAGTCGTACACCGGCACCACGAAGTGCTTGAGCCAGCGCAGCAGCGGCGGGAACACGCCGGTGCCGAGCGCGACGCGGCGGCCGGTGGCGACGCCGTGCGGCGTGCGCAGGCTGATCGTGACGCCGTCGTCGTCGAGCGAGCGGACCGGGCTGCGCTCGTAGACCCGGACGCCGAGCGCGACGCAGGCCTCGCGCAGCCCCCAGGCCAGCCGCGCGGGGTCGAGCATGGCGCAGCCGCTGCGCTCCCAGAGCCCGCCCAGGTAGGTGGGCGAGTTAACCTCGGCCCGCACCTGGTCCTGGTCGAGCGGCACGTAGTCGAGGCCGAGGTCGGAGATGAGGTCGAGGTGCTCGTTCAGCGCGTCGAGCTGCCACGGCTCGGTGGCGACGTTCAGCTCGCCGGTGCGTTCGAAGGAGCAGTCGATGCCGTAGCGCTCCAGCGTCCGCTCGATCTCGTCGAGGTTCTCCACGCCGAGGCGTTCGAGGCGGCCGATCTCGTCGGGCCAGCGTTCGAGGCCGTTGGACAGGCCGTGAGTGAGGGTCGCCATGCAGAAGCCGCCGTTGCGGCCGGAGGCCGCCCAGCCGATCCTGCGGCCTTCGAGCAGGACGACGTCCTGCTCGGGGTCGCGCTCCTTGGCCAGCAGGGCGGTCCACAGCCCCGTGAAGCCGCCGCCGACCACGACGAGGTCGGCGCTGGTGTCGCCGATGAGCCGTGGCCTTGGTTCTGGACTGGCCGGACTGTCCAGCCAGTACGGCTTGCGCTCCGCGTCAGCAAGCGCCTTCAGCGGATCCACACATTCCACTTCCCCACGGTGTTGGTTCTCTGATTTTCAGGCCCGGCGACGTGCCGCGACCGAAGTGGCGATGGCGATCAGCACACCGACGCCGAAGATCAGCGTGCCCATGACGTTGACCTGCGGCGGAATGCCGGTCTTGACCGACCCCACGATCCACAGCGGGAAGGTGATGGTGGAGCCGTTCACGAAGCTGGTCACCACGTAGTCGTCGATCGACAGCGCGAACGCCAGCATCGCCCCCGCCAGCACGCCCGGCATGATCGACGGCAGCGTCACCTGCCGGAACGTCCCCCAGGCGGTCGCCCCGAGATCCCTGGCCGCCTCCTCCATCGCCGGGTCCAGCACGATCACCCTGGCCCGTACGGTGACGACGACGAACGACAGCGAGAACAGCACGTGCGAGATGATGATCGTGTTCGCGTCGCGCGGCACGTTGCCCGAGACGAACAGCGACAGCAGCGACGCCCCCATGACCAGCTCGGGCGTCGAGATCGCGGCGAAGACCAGGAAGTTCGTCACTCCCTGCCCCCGGAAGCGGTAGCGGCCGACGGCCAGTCCCAGCATGGTGCCGATCACGACCGTGATGACCGTGCTGACCAGGGCGATCACCAGCGAGTTCTGCAGCGCGACGGTCAGGTCGGAGATGTCGAAGAGGCGGCCGTACCACTTGAGGGTGAAACCCTGCCAGGTGGTGTTCGACTTGCTCTTCTTGTCGTTGAACCCGAACAGGATCATCACGGCGATCGGCGAGGACAGCCAGACGATGACCAGCCAGGTGTAGGCGTGCAGCAGCTTGTCCCCGAGCCTGCGGCCCCTCATTGCGCCACCGCCTCTAGGACGTTCTCGGTGCCGAGCGCCCTGGCATAGATGAAGATGCCCACGAGCAGCACGGCCATCAGCGTGAACGACAGCGCCGAGGCCGTCGGGTAGTTGAGGTTCGTCAGATACTCGGTCTGGATGACGTTGCCGATCATCGTGTTCGACGTGCCGCCGAGTATCTGCGCGTTGACCGGGTCGGCGGTAGCGGGCACGAACGTCATCAGCACCCCGGCGAACACTCCCGGCAGCGACAGCGGCAGCACCACCCGGCGGAAGGCCGACAGCCGCGTCGCGTACAGGTCGTAGGCCGCCTCGATGACCCGCGGATCGACCCGCTCCAGCGCCACGTAGATCGGCAGGATCATGAACGGCAGGAAGTTGTAGGTCAGTCCGCCCACCACCGCGAACGTGGTGGCCAGCACGTGGAACTCGGGGTTCAGCAGGCCCCAGCCCTTCAGTGTGCCGAACAGGACGCCGTCGTCGGCCAGCAGGAAGCCCCACGAGATCGTCCGCAGCACGAACGACACGAAGAACGGCAGCAGCAGCAGGAACAGGTACACCGACTTACGTGTCCCGCCCTTGAAGGCGATCCAGTACGCCACGGGGTAGCCGATGATCAGCATCGCCACCGTGGCGAGCCCGCCGTACAGGAGGGAGCGCAGGAATTGCGTACTGTAACGGCCGATCGCGTCGGAGTAGTTGGAGACGCTGAACGTCATGGCGAAGCCGTCGATCGCGTTGCCCGTCTGCAGTGACACCGACGCCATGGCGGCCATCGGCACGACCAGGAAGATCGCCAGCCACATCCAGCTCGGCAGCGCCAGCAGATACGGGGTGAGCCGCTTCATCTCCTACGCCTGCGTGATCGACTGGAAGATCGGGTTGAAGACCTGCTCCTGCGCCGTGCTCAGCTTGACGTAGGTACGCAGCTTGGCGTACTCGGCCTCCGACGGGAACATCAGCGGGCTCTCGACCATCTGCTCCAACGACTGCTTCCCCTCGCCCGTCGCCTTCATGGCCTTCTCGCGCAGCAGATCCTGTACGGCCGGCACCGGCGTGACGTACTGGATGAACTCGTCCAGCTCGGCGGCGACGGCCGGCTGGTAGAGGTAGTCCATGAGAGTGATCGCGTCGACCGGGTTGGCGGCGTTCTTGGGGATGAGCATGTTGTCGGTCCAGATCGTGCCGCCCTCCTCGGGCACGACGAACTTGACCGGCTCACCGGCGAGCTGCCGCTGGAAAACGTCGCCCGACCAGGCCATGCTGATCCAGACGTCGCCCTTGGACACGGCATCGATATAGCTCTGGTCGTAATATTTCCGGACGATTCCGGCGTCGCGTTGGGCCTTGAGCTTCTCCCCGGCCTGCTTCCAGTCGGCCTCGGTCGACTTCTCCGGGTCGAGGCCCAGGGCGAACATGCCGAAGTTGGCGATCTCCTGGGCGTCGTTCATCATGCCGACGCGGCCCTTGTACTTCGAGTCGAAGAGCGATCCGATGCTCTTGATGTCGTCCTCGACGTATTTGGTGTTGTAGGCGATCCCGGTCACGCCCGACGTGTACGGCATCGTGTAGACGTTGCCGGGGTCGTAGCTGCGTTCCTTGTACTTGTCACCGGCGTTGGCCAGGAAGTTCGGCATCTTCGAGTGGTCGAGCGGCGTGGCGTAGCCCAGCTCGATCATGTGTTGGAGCTGGATGCCGTTGGTCATCACGACGATGTCGTAGCCGGACGACTGGCCCGCCCTCAGCACGGGGTCGAGCTTGCCGAAGAACTCGGCGTTCTCGTTGATGACCTCTTTGTACTGGTACGAGATGCCGGTGGCCTGCTGGAACTTCTTCAGCGGCGCCTGGTCCTCGGGCATGTACTCGGGCCAGTTGGCGAAGACCACGCGGCCGTGCTTGGTCTGCTTGGCCCAGTAGTCCTTGACGGCGTCGGTCTTGGGCGCCTCCGCCTTCTTGCCCTGCACGCCGCAGGCGGCGAGGGCGAGCCCGGCGGCGGACAGACCGGCGATCCTGAAGGCGTCCCGACGAGTGCGGGCCTGAGTCATGCCCCGCAGAAGGGCCGGGTTGAGCGAGCGGTTCATGGCTCAACTTCCAATCGCATAAGAGTGCTGCGCCCGCCACGACAGCCAGACGGGGTCGCCCCGCTCTGCGGTGGTCGTCGAGTCGAGCGCGTTCTGCTGAAACACCGTGATCTCCGCCCCATCCGCGAGGCTCACGGCGTAACTCGTGTAAGTCCCCAGGTAGACCACCTCGGCCACGGTGCCGGGCACGACGCTCACGTCGCCGTTGGGCTTCTCCGTCGAGATGGTGATCTTCTCCGGCCGGACGGTCACGCTGACCTGGCCGTCCTGCTCCGGCACCAGCACCCGGCCGCCGCCGATGGGCAGCACGCCGCCGGTCGCCGTGCCCGCGAGCAGGTTGGAGGTGCCGATGAACCCGGCCACGAAGGTCGTCGCGGGCCGCTCGTAGATCTCGCGCGGCCCGCCCAGCTGCTCGACCAGGCCGTCGTTCATGACCGCGATCCGGTCGCTCATGGTGAGCGCCTCGCCCTGGTCGTGCGTCACGTACACGAACGTGATGCCGACCTCGCGCTGGATGCGCTTGAGTTCGATCTGCATGGCCTGGCGGAGCTTGAGGTCGAGCGCGCCGAGCGGCTCGTCGAGCAGGAGCGCCCGCGGCTTGTTGACCAGGGCGCGCGCCAGCGCCACCCGCTGCTGCTGGCCGCCGGACATCTCGCGCGGCCGGCGCTTCTCCCGGCCGGTGAGGTCGACGATCTCCAGCATCTCGCTCACGCGCTGCCTGATCTCCTGCTGCGGGACCTTGCGCTGCTTGAGTCCGAAGGCCACGTTGTCCCACACGCTCATGTGCGGGAACAGCGCGTAGGACTGGAAAACCATGTTCACGTCCCGCTTGTTCGGCGGGACGTCCGTCACGTCGCTGCCATGCAGCCTGACCACGCCGCGCGACGGGTCCTCGAACCCGGCGATCATCCGCATGGTCGTGGTCTTGCCGCACCCGGACGGGCCGAGGAGGGAGAAGAACTCCCCCTCGGCGATGCCCAGCGTGATGCCCTTGACGGCCTGGACGACCTCGCCGTGTGAGAGGTACTCCTTGACGACGTCATCTAGTTCGATCGCGTTCAGCTCGGCCATGTCCAGGCACTGTCCTCTTAGTCGCCGATGTAGTGCATGACGTGCTTGACCCGGGTGTAGTCATGCAGACCGAACACCGAAAGGTCCTTGCCGTACCCCGAGTGCTTGAAGCCGCCGTGCGGCATCTCCGACACGAACGGGATGTGCGTGTTCACCCAGACCACGCCGAAGTCCAGCCTGTTGGACATGCGCATGGCGCGGCCGTGGTCGGACGTCCAGACGGAGCCGCTCAGGCCGTACCTGACGTCGTTGGCCTTGGCCAGCGCGTCGGCCTCGTCGGAGAACGTCTGGACGGTGATGACCGGGCCGAACACCTCGTTCTGCACCATCTCGTCGTCCTGCTTGAGCCCGTCGACGATGGTGGGGGCGAAGAAGTAGCCCTTCTCGCCTACCCGATTACCGCCGGTGAGCACCTTGGCGTGCGCCGGGACGCGCTCGATGAAGCCCTGCACCCTGGCCAGCTGGGTCTCGTTGTTGAGCGGGCCGTACAGCGCCTCGTCGTTGGACAGGTCACCGGTCACGGTGCCCGCGGCGGCCTCGGTGAGGGCGGCGACGAACTCGTCGTGCACACTCTCATGGACAAGTACCCGGCACGCGGCCGTACAGTCCTGGCCCGCGTTGTAGAGGCCCGCGGTGGCGATGTCACCGGCGGCCTTGCGCAGGTCCTTGACGTCCTCGAAGACCACGACGGGTGCCTTGCCACCGAGCTCCAGGTGAACCCGCTTCACATCCTCGGCGGCGGTCTTGGCCACCGCCATGCCCGCGCCGACGGAACCGGTGATGGCGACCATGGCCGCGGTCGGATGGCCCACGACGAGCGCGCCGGTGTCCCGGTCACCCGTCACCACGTTGAAGACCCCGGCCGGCAGCACCGAACCGATGATCTCGGCCAGCTTGAGCGTGGAGGCCGGGGTGGTGTCGGACGGCTTGAGCACGATCGTGTTGCCGGCGGCGAGCGCGGGGGCGATCTTCCAGACCGCCATCATCATCGGATAGTTCCACGGCGTGACCTGCCCGATGACGCCGATCGGCTCGTGCCTGATGACGCTGGTGTGCTCGGCGAGGAACTCACCCGACGTCGGGCCCTCCAGCGTACGGGCCGCGCCGGCGAAGAAGCGGAAGTGGTCGGACGCGACCGGGGTCTCGTCCTCGGCCATGCGGGCCCGCGGCTTGCCGGTGTTCAGGCACTCCGCTTCGTTGATCTCGTTGGCCCGGGCGTCGATGGCGTCGGCGACCTTGAGCAGCAGGTTCGCCCGCTCCCCCGGGGTGGTCTGTCCCCATGACTCGAACGCGGCGGCCGCGGCGGCGTAGGCGGTGTCGACGTCCTCGGTGCCCGAGATCGGGGCCTGCAAGTAGGCCTCGCCCGTGCACGGGTCGATGACATCGGAGAATCGGCCGCTCTTGGCGTCCACGAACTCACCGTTGATGAAGTTCTGCAGACGGGTGGTCAAGGTATGACCTCCTCGTGAGGTGGCTGAGATGCCGAGACTCTTACAGAGCACATGCATCACGACAAGGGATTTCGTGGTGAATATATCAAATTGCTACGAAATCGCTTGACAGAGGCCTAATAACTGACACCATGTCGCACCAGGACGGCAACGCAGCGGGAATGCGCCCGCAACGCCGGACCGCTAGGAGGCCCCCACACGATGTCCACGCCGCCCCGCGTACGCCGCAGCAATGACGCCGCCCCCGCGCCGTTCGCGCTCGACGATCTCTCCAAGCAGATCATCGAGCAGCTCCAGGGCGACGGGCGCATGCCGTATGCGGCGATCGGCAAGGCCGTCGGCCTCTCGGAGGCGGCGGTCAGGCAGCGCGTGCAACGCCTGCAGGACGCCGGGGTGATGCAGATCGTCGCCGTCACGGACCCCCTCACGCTCGGCTTCCCGCGCCAGGCGATGATCGGGGTGAACTGCGAGGGCGACCTGGATTCGATCGCGGACGAACTGGCGGCCATCGACGAGATCGACTACGTCGTCCTGACGGCCGGGTCCTTCGACGTCATCGTCGAGGTGGTGTGCGAGGGTGACGGCCACCTGCTGGAGATCCTCAGCAAGATCCGGGCCATTCCGGCCGTCCGGGCCACCGAGTCGTTCGTGTACCTGAAGCTGCGCAAGCAGACTTATTCGTGGGGAACACGCTGAGCTGACCCGAGGCGGGCCCGTAGGTCCGCCTCGGCCATGGTCGAAATATTACCGTCAGCTGGTCAACTGAATGGTGGCGATCTCCCAAGGGCGCAGCGCGAGGCGGACGCTTCCGGATGAGACAGGCAACGGGTCGCCTGGACGGCCGCGGAGGTCGGCACGGCGAGCCTGGGTGAACGAGCCGGAGACGACCGCGTCCGTGGAGGTGTCCGACAAAGCCACGACACGGAGTTCGTGCCAGCCGTCGCGGACCCTGAGCGAGGTCATGACCACGCCGTCGCCCGTCACCGACAGGCCGGGGGCCGCCGGAGGCAGGGTGAGCGACGGGTCGCCGGTGCCGGGAACCGCGAGGAGGTCGTGCCGGAACGTCTCGGCCGCCGGCGGCACCGCCTCCCACGAGCCGCTGTACGGCATGAGCGCCAGGCTGACCGTGCGCAGGCCGCGTGACTGGGCGGCCGGGGTCGGCAGTTGGGGGCCTGCCGGTTCGGGGCGCATGGCGTGCAGGTTGCGGGAGAGGTAGCCGACCGAGCGCAGCAGGGTGAGGGCGAGCTCCGCGCCGCCGTCGACCAGCTCGTACTCGGTGACGTGCTCCAGCAGCGCCGCGACCCCGCCGGCGGCCACCCATCCGGAGGCCGGGAACGTGGGCAGCGGCTCCTCACCGCAGCCCGGCTCCGCGGTCAGGCCGCGGGTGACGACCGCGAACTGGCCCTCCGCGTACGAGGCCGCCGCCTGCGCGGGCACCGGTACGTGCAGGCGTACCCGGTGGTCGGAGCACCGGTTGTCGAACGAGACGTGCAGTCTGACGTACGGCTCGCCGGCCCGCAGTTCGACCCGCGTGTCGACGACGATCTCCTCGGTCGTCTCGGTCCTGGCGGCGGCCGGGATCTCCGGGGTGCCGTCGATGCCCTGGCCCGCGGCGGGCCAGCGGTAGGCGCGGCGGACGTCGAAGGCGGCCAGCAGCGGGCCCGAGTAGACCGGCGTCAGCTCCACCGACTCCGGGTCCGACACGATCCGGTCGTCGGCCGGGGGCGCGTAGTTGTAGGTGTCGCCCACGTCGCCGCCATCCACGATGCGGCCCGCGCCGGAGAGGGTGGTCCCGTCGGCGCCGGTCAGCGTCAGCGTCCCGTCCGCCGCCACCTCGACACGCAGCAGCCCGTTGTCGAGCGCCCGCTCCTCGGCCCGCACCCCGGCGACCGGCGCACTCCCAGCGGAGGAGCCGTGCACCGCTGACGAATCGTACGGCGCCGGGCGGACGCTCGTATGCCCCAAAGGCGGCGTCTCGACGAGCGCGGCCACCGTACGGCGGGCCTCGGCGACGATCCGCACCCGGGTCACCCCGTCCAGCGCCCCGCGTACCTGCGCCACATTGAAGGCCACCGCGGACTCCCGCGCCACCGTGAACGTCAGCGTGCCGTCGTCCACCGACCAGCCGGTGATGTGCTGACCGTACAGCTCCGTGCCGTGGATGAAGGTCAGCGCGGTGGCCGGGTCCATCTCGGCGTCCAGCAACAGCGTGGGCGCGTACTCCAAGGTCTGCGCGGGCACCGGCGCGCCGGTCGGGTCCACCAGCGGATCGCGGCCCGCCACGTCCACCACCACGACGCCGCGCCGGGCGGCGGGTGTCGGGTTGACGACGAGCACCCCGTCCGACGGTACGGCGGCCGACAGCCTGGCGGTCACCATGTCGCGTACGGCCTGCCCGAGCTGCTCGGCCTCGGCGATGCGCGCGGCGACCTGCTGGGCCGTGTCGTCGACGCCGCAGCCGGTCACCGAGTCGTGCCCGCTGGCGTCCACCAGCCGCCACCACGCCATGTCGAGGAACCGGCCGGGCCAGTCGCCGCCCCACAGCGTGGCCAGCGGCTCGGCGTAGCGCTCGACCATCCGCTCGGCCCGGCCCATGGCCTGCTTGACGTGGGCGCGCACGGAGATGACGCCGGGCAGGATGTTCGCGCGGGCGTGTGAGCGCAGCTCGCCGGAGACCCGGGGCAGCCCCTCCACAGAACCCGAATAGGCCCCGATATATCCGATCAAGGTGTCCATGCGGGCGCCGATGTCGGCCACCATGCCGGGCAGCCCGCGTACGGGAGCCGAATGGTCGGTCCCGTACATCGCCAGCAGCGCCCCCTCGGGCCCGTGCCATTCCCGCATCCGCTGGATGAACTCGCCGGCCCGCTCCGGCAGCTGCGCCGGATCCTCGAACAGGTGCGCCCCGTTGCCATATCCGCCGGCGGGCAGGTACTGCGTCCGCAGGGCCGTGCCGTCAGGCGCGACCCAGGCGAAGGCATCGGTCACCACGGACGACGGCACCCCGCGATAGACGCAGGCGTGCAGCAGCCCGGCCCGCCGCAGGATCTGCGGCATCTGGGCCGTGTGCCCGAACATGTCGGGCAGGTAGCCCACCGCCATGGCCCCGCCGAGCTTGTCGGCCCGGCTCATGCCCAGTTCGAGGTTGCGCACGATGTTCTCGCCCGAGCACAGGAACTCGTCGAGCAGGATCTGCCACGGCCCGACCGCCAGCCGCCCGGACTCCACCAGGGCGGCGATGCGGTCGCGGTTCTCCGGCCGGACCTCCAGGTAGTCGTCGACGCAGGCCAGCTGACCGTCGAGGGTGAAGTGGTAGCCGGGCTCGCGCTCCATCGTGTCGAGCACCTCGTCGAGCAGCGCCACCAGCCGCAGCCGGAACCGCTGGAAGGGCTCGTACCACTCCCGGTCCCAGTGCGTGTGTGGGACGACGACGATTTCGGCGCTCACGCGGCTTCCCCTCCGATCGGCAGGTCATGCTGTACGGCGAAGCAGGCGGCGATGCTCTGGGCCGTGACGATGTCCGCCAGCCCACCGGCCGCGGCGGTGAGCGGCGGCTTGCCCTCGTTGACGTAGGCGTGGAAGGCGGCCAGTTGCACCTCGAACGCCTCGGTCACGTCCCGCCATTCGGTCCGGCTCTCAGCACCGGCGACCCCCGAGACCACGGTCAGCGTCGTGGGCGCGTTCATCAGGTAGGGAGAGGGGAAGACCAGCTCCAGCGAGCCCTTGTCGTGGTGGATGGCCACGGTCTCCCGGTAGGCCGGGTAGTCCTCCAGGTAGTGCCACCGGATCGAGAACCGCCCGCTGACGGGCAGCGTCCCGGAGACCTCGATGGACCCGGGCCCCGGCCCCCACGTCTCAACTGCCGAAATATCGGCAGGCGACCCGGTAAAGCGCCTCAAGAGCGACAAATCGTGGCATATCGAGCCGAGGGCCACCCCGTACAGGGCCCGTACCGAGTCGGGAGCCGAGTCCCCGAGCGCCCGGGAGACCAGCGCGTCCTCCGCCGCCCGCAGCGAGGCCAGCAGCTCGGGGTCCACGTCACGGGCCGCCGTCAGGTTCGCGAAGGCCAGCTGGGACCCGGCGCTCGGGTGCAGCACGGTCACCTCGACCGACCGGATCGCGGCCGGACCGCCCAGCTCGGCCAGCAGCTCCTCGGCCCGGCGCACGGCCGGGTCGTACTGCTTCATGTAGCCGACCATCAGCCGCCCCTCGGGCAGCGCCTCGACCTCGGCCCTGGTCAGCGCGAGCGGCTTCTCGCAGAGCACGGCGTAGCCCGCGGCCAGCGCCTGGCGTACCGGCTCGCCGTGGGAGCCGGAGGCGAGGATGAGCACGGCGTCGAACCCGCCCTCGGCCAGCATGCTCTCCACGGCCGTGAAGCGCTTCGGCGCCCCCAGCCGGTCGCCGACGGCGTCGGCGGCGGTCCGCGACAGGTCGCAGACGGCGGTCACCTCGAACAGGTCACGGCGCCTCGACAGCAGCGGTACGTACACCGCCTGCGTGACGGCACCGCACCCGACAAGCGCGATCTTCAAAGCCCGATCCTCCAGCGTGGGGTCAGCCTGGGGGTCACAGTCCCAGCTCTCTCAGCTTCTCGCGGTTGGCCGCCTGATCGGCGATGTTCCGCTCAACCGACCGGCGGCCCGGCAGGGTGTCCTGCTCGATGATGACCCAGCCCTGGTAGCCGATCTCGTCGAGCACGCGGACGACGCCGGGCAGGTCCAGCTCGCCCTCGCCCAGCGGCGCGAACCCGCCGCGGCCCATGAGCTCGCGCAGGTCCACGCCGTCGGCGAGGGCCTGGCCGAGTATCGCGGTGTCGCCGTCCTTGATGTGCACATGGCCGACCCGGGCCGACCAGTCGCGTAGCGCGGTCACCGGGTCGCCACCGGCCAGCAGCAGGTGGCCGGTGTCGAGGCAGAGCTCCACGTCGGTCAGCTCCAGCAGCCGTTCGACGTCCTCGGGCGTCTCGACGTACGTGCCCAGGTGATGGTGGAAGGCGGGCTCGAAGCCGCGCTCCCGGCAGCGGTCGGCCGCGATCTGCACCCGGGAGGCGTAACCGGGCCAGTCGGCGGCGGCCAGCCCCGGAGCGTTCCCGCCCGGCCTGGCGAACCTGGCCGGAGAGCCCGAGCAGCCGAGCGTGGGCCGCGGCGCCAGGTGCTCGGGAGCGGCCGGAGCGGCGGCGAACACGTCGAGCGTCGCCTCCAGCGCGACCAGCCCCTTCTCGAACTCCGCGGGGTCGCTGTAGCGCAGGTCGGCCCAGCCGCCGGCGAGCAGCAGCCCGTCGAGCCGCTTCACCAGGTCCGCGCCGGTGCCCAGGTAGCCGATGGGTCCCAGGTCGATGCCCGCGTAGCCGGCGTCGGCGAGCGCGCGGACCATCCGGTCGGCGCTCAGCGGCGGCGGCGCGTCGGCCAGCTCGAACACGCCGAAACTCACGGGGGCGTTGGCGACTTGTATCACTCGCATAGGGCCATTACCTCGTTCTCATACGTTTCCAGGCGATGCTGTCCTTCTCCCACGGGAACCACTACCCGCTCACCGCGGATGACCTGGCGATCGCCCCCGGGGCACACCAGGACGAGGCCGTCGGCGTCGAGCGCGAGCAGTTCGTCGCCCAGCCTGAGCAGCAGCGGCTCGCCGGGGCCCGCGGAGATCGCGGTACGGCCCGCCGCGACTGCATCGAAGATCGTGCTGGTGTCCTCGGCCAGGACCCAGGTGGTGGGCGCACCCGGCAGGCCGTCGTCGCCGATCCGGTGGAAGTCGCTGGCGCCGATCGCGACCAGGTCGGGGTGCCAGGCGTCGGCCCAGGCCAGGGGCGCGCCCCAGCGCCGGTCCCACCAGCCGGAGTGCCAGACCTCGGCGATCCGCGGCCGTTCGGCCACCGGCTGGAGCCAGGCGCAGTCGCCACCGAGCGGGTGGTTGATCGAGATCAGCCCGCCCTCGCGCGCGGCGTGCCTGACCCAGGAGTCGGCGGGCCGCCGGAAGTCCACCCAGCCGACGTCGCCGAACACGTTGGCGTGCCCCCGGTCGGTGGTGACCTCCTGGCCGGGTAGCAGCGCGATGCCGCGGTCGTTCCCGAGCCAGGGGTGGTGGCTGACGGTGTTGTGGTCGGTGACGACCAGGAAGTCGAGGCCGCGGCCCTTGGCCAGCTCGGCCAGCTCGGGGATGGTCAGCACCCCGTCACTGTGGACGGTGTGGGCGTGGAAGTCGCCCGCGAACCAGCGCAGGCCGTCGACGCCGGGCAGGTCGCGGGGCGGCGGCCGTTCCCCGTGCGGCGGCTCCTCGACCACCGGCCGCGGCGGCACGGTGGGCTCGGTGCGGATCTCCAGCGTGAAGTCGAGGCCCTGCGGCGGCACCCGGTGCAGCCGCAGCCACACCTGCCACGTCCCCACCGGCAGCTCACCGGGCAGGTAGCCGGGCGTCGCCCAGTCGGTGGTGATCGTGTACTCGTCGCGCGCGCCACCCGACCAGCCGCGGAACCCCTCCGGCGAGCCGCACCCGAGGTCGAGCACCCCTTGCGACCGGTCGAAGCTCAGCCGCACGGTCAGCGCGGCGGTGCCGGCGGGCACCTCGAAGGGCACCTCGCGCAGGATCCGCTCCAGCCGGTCGTCCAGGCTCCAGTGGCCGCGGATCAGGGTCATGCCGACACCAGCTCGCCGTCGCGGTAGACCAGGGCCCGATCGCGGCGGGGCGTCGCGAAGCCGTCGACGCCCAGCTCGGGCTCGTCGCCCTCGGGCACGACCGCCTGGACGAGCACGTCGCCGACCTCCAGCGTCACCAGGTGGGACGCGCCCAGGTTCTCCACGATGGCCACCTTTCCGCCCAGCGAGCCCTCGGCGGGCTCGGCCGAGTAGGTGTTGTACTCGGGCCGCACGCCGTACACGATCCGCTCGCCGTCGACCAGTAAGCCCTCGGCCGAGACGGGGACCGGCACCTTGCACCCGGCCACCTCCAGCGTGTCACCGCGGACGGTCCCGTCGAGCAGGTTCATCGGCGTCGAGCCGATGAAGGCGGCGACGAAGGTGTTGGCGGGCCGCTGGAACACCTCGGCCGGCGTGCCGATCTGGCGGATGTGCCCGGCCTCCATGACCGCCATCCGGTCGGCCATGGCCAGGGCCTCGGCCTGGTCGTGGGTGACGAAGACGGTGGTGACGCCGAGCTCGCGCTGGAGCTTCTTCAGGAACGTACGGGCCTCCAGCCGGAGCCGGGCGTCGAGGTTCGACAGCGGCTCGTCGAACAGGAACGCCTTCGCCTGCGTCGCCATGACGCGGGCCAGCGCGACCCGCTGCTGCTGGCCGCCGGACAGCTGGCCGGGCCGCCGGTCCATGAGCTGGTCCAGGCCCAGCCGGGTGCCGACCTCCAGGGCCTTCCGCTGCCGGTCGGCCTTGGCGACCTTCTTGATGCGCAGCGGGTAGGCGATGTTGTCGGTGACGTCCATGTGCGGGAACAGCGCGTAGTCCTGGAAGACCATCGCGATGTCCCGCCCGCCCGGCTGGACGCCGGTGACGTCGCGGTCGCCGATGACGACGGCGCCGCCGGTGGCGGTCTCCAGCCCGGCGATCGTGCGCAGCAGCGTGGTCTTGCCGCAGCCGGACGGGCCGAGCAGGGCGAAGAACTCGCCGTCGGGGATGGCCAGGTCGAGCGAGTCGAGCGCTTTGACTCCCCCGGGGTAGACCTTGGTCAGTCCTCGCAGTTCGATTGCGGCCATCAGCGCTTGATCCCTCCGTGGAAGCGGAAGCCGTACTTCTTGCTGACGAACAGGTACATGAGCACCACAGGGACCGAATAGAGCAGGCCGAACGTGGACAGCAGGGTGAGGTTGGCCTGGCCGCCCTCGGTGTACAGCGTGTACATGATGACTGCCGCGGGCTGCTTCTCGACATCGCTCAGCAGCAGGTACGGCATCAGGAAATTGCCCCACACGTTGGCCACGGCCCACACCGCGATCGTCGCCAGCCCCGGCCGTACCAGGGGGACGACCACATGGCGGACGATCTGCAGCGGCGAGGCCCCGAAGACCCGCGCCGACTCCTCGTACGACTTCGGCGTCGAGTCCATGAAGTCCTTGAGCATGAAGATCGCCGCGGGCAGCAGGCCGCCGCTCAGGATGAGGATCAGCCCGAACTGCGAGTCGATCAGGTTCAGCTCGACGGCCAGCTGGAACAGCGGCACCATCGCGGCCGTGCCGGTGATGATCGAGGACAGCAGCAGCAGCGCGTAGAGCAGCGCGTCGCGTCCCGGCAGCCGCACCCGGCTCAGCGCGTACGCGGCCAGCGCCGCGAAGAGCACCACGAGCAGGGCGGTGCCGACCGCCAGCACCAGCGAGTTCAGCAGGGACGGAAGCGCGTACGGGTGCTCCAGGATCGCCGTGAAGTTGTCCATCGTGAAGTCGGGCACCCGGACCTCGTAGGTGGGGTCCGAGGTGAACGGCGCGGCGGCCAGCCACAGCAAGGGGATGGTGAAGAAGGCCAGCAGCACCGCGATCAGCGTGTAGAAGCCGATCCGGCCCAGCACGAACCGCGTCATTTCTTACTCCTGAGCAGGCGCAGGTAGAACACCGCCACGACCAGGTTGATCAGCAGGATCACCGTGGAGACGGCGGCGCCGTAGCCCAGCTCCTGGCCCAGCAGCGCGACCTTGTAGACGTGGACGGCCAGCACCTCGGTCTGACCGTCGGGCCCGCCCGCGGTGAGCATGAACGGGGTGAAGTCGTTGAACGTCCACAGGCTGATCAGCAGGAGGTTCGTCAGGATGTGCCCCCTGATGTGGGGGAACACCACGTCACGTAATTGCTGCCAGCCGGAGGCCCCGGCCAGGCGAGCGCTCTCCAGGTGCGAGGGCGGCACGTTCCCGAGGGCGGCGCCGTACAGCATCATCGAGAACGCGGCGCCGCGCCAGGTGTTGAAGACCACGATCGACAGCATCGGGTGGTCGAGCAGCGGCGCGAAGCCCGGCAGGTGGAGCAGCGCCTGGAGCGTGCCGCCGTCGCGGTCGAGCAGCGCCACCCACAGGAACGAGACCACGGCGCTGGGCAGGATCCAGGCCAGGATGACCAGGCCCTCGACGGCCCGCTTGAGCGGCCCGGTGCGATCACGCATCAGCCAGGCGATCGTGAACCCGAGCACGACCTGGCCGATGACGGCCGAGCCGAGCACGAACTGGACGGTCAGCCAGGTGGAGTCCCAGAACGCGGGATCGGAGACCGCTTTGACGAAGTTGTCGAAGCCGACGAGCTTGGGCTCGGCGGCGGCGGTGCCCGTGAGGCGGTAGTTGGTGAGGCCGAGGTAGAGGACCCAGAGCGCGGGGAAGACCAGGAACACCGCGATCAGCGCCAGCGCGGGCGCCACGAAGGCGCCCGCTCTCAGCCTGCCCAGGCCCGCCGCGTCCGAGCTGTAGCGGCGGGCGGGCACGTCGTCGATGACCTCAGGAGGCGATGTTGCCTGCGCCACCGACGATTCCTTCGAGCTTCTTCTGGTAGTCGGCGGCGGCCTGGTCGGGTGCCGCGCCCCCGACGACGGCGGCCGTGGCCTCCTGGAGCGCGGCCGACACCTGCGGGTAGACGGCGACCGGCGGCCGGTAGGCCGTCAGCGGCAGCACCTTCTCCGAGATGAACGTCAGCAGCGGCTCCCCGGCGAGGATCTCCTTGTTGACGTCCGTCCGCGGGGTGATGCGCACGTTGCCGTTCTTGGTCTCCTCTTTCAGCCCTTCCGGCGAGAGCGTGAAGGCCAGCAGGTCGAAGGCCTCCTTCGGATGCTTGCTGTTGGGGTTGACGGTACGCAGCGCGCCGCCCGACATGCTGACGAAGTCCTGGCCGCGCAGGCCCTTGCCCGGCTCCATGGCCGGGATCATGGCGTAGCCCACGGTCTGGTCGCGGTCGGCCATCTTGGCCACGCCGGTCTGGGGGTTGACGACGCCGCGCCAGAAGTAGTCGCCCTCCATCAGGATGCCGATCTTGCCGCCGGCGAACTGCTGGAAGGACTTGTCGCGGCCCTTGGCCTCCTGCTGGAGCTTGGGGTCGCCGAGGCCGCTACCGCCGTAGATCTTCTGGTAGAGGCCTAGCGCGTCCTTGAGCGGCTGGGAGGCGCCGGTCCACTTGCCGTCCTTCTGGACCTCACCGCCCGCGCCCGCCAGCAGCGGGAGCACGCCCTGCATCGAGGTGGCCTCGCCCATCGCGGTGCCCGCGTTGATCTGGATCGGCACCGGGACGCCCGACGACTTCAGTTTGGTGCCGGCGTCGAGGATCTCCTGCCAGCTCTTCGGCTGCCAGTCGGCCGGCAGGCCCGCCTTCTGGAAGAGCGTCTTGTTGAAGTAGAGCACCCGGCCGTCCGTGCCGACGGGCAGCGCGTACTTCTTGCCGTTGAAGGTGGCCAGCCCCTGAACCGACTCGGGGATCTGCTGCCAGCCGTCCCAGCTGTCCGCGCTCGCCCCGACGACGTCGGACAGCGGCTTAATGTAGCCCGCCTCGGCGAACTCACCGGCCCAGATGCCGTCGATGTCGATCACGTCCGCGCCCTTGCCCGACTTCAGGTCGAGGGAGAGCTTGGTCTTGTACTGCTCGTCGTCGACACCGCTGGGGACGAACTTGACCTTGACGTCCTTCCCCTTCGCCTTCTCGGCCGCCTCGAACTTGGGGACGACCCAGTTGGCGAGGAAGTCGGCCGCCGCCGCGTTCTTGCCGCCGGCGATGGCGTTCTGCGCGATGGTTAACTCGATCGTGTCACCGCCTCCGGACGACTGGCCGCACGCGGCGAGCCCCAGCGTGGACACGGCAAGGACCGCGACCACGCCTACCGACCTATTCCGCAATCCCATGCAAACCCTCCGACACGTCCTAAAGCACGACGGTGGCCAATATGTCATGACATCCAGATGACGTAAAGGTCTGCCGATATTTCGCCCATGTGTCCACATGCTGCATCTTTATTACGAGGAGGTCTCGGCGACGATCCGTCTTGGGCGACCCGCCCATTGGGGGATTCGGTCGGGGCGCAATTCCCGACATAGCGGACATCCGAATGTCATGACAATATGCCTTAGTAGGCAATAAGGCTCCGTCTCTGGAGGTGCGTTGTACGACCTGATCACGATCGGCCGCTCCGGTGTCGACATCTATCCCCTGCAGACCGGCGTGGGGCTGGCCCACGTCGAGACCTTCGGTAAATTCCTCGGCGGGAGCCCGACAAACGTCTCGGTCGCGGCCGCCCGCCACGGACTGCGCGCCGCGGTGATCACCGCGGTGGGCGCCGACCCCTTCGGAGAGTTCGTCCGGCAGGCGATCCGCGGGTTCGGCGTGGACGACTCCTTCGTGGCCACCGTCGACGGTCCCCCGACGCCTGTCACGTTCTGCGAGATCTTCCCGCCTGACGACTTCCCGCTCTACTTCTACCGGGGCGAGCATCCGCCGGACCTGCAACTGACCGCCGAGTCGCTGGACCTGGCCGCGATCCGCGAGGCGAAGCTGTTCTGGTTCACCGGCACCGGTCTGAGCCAGGAGCCGAGCCGCGCCGCGCACGCCGCCGCGCTGGCCGCGCGCACATCCGGCTGGACCGTGTTCGACCTGGACCACCGCCCGATGCTCTGGGAGTCGCCCGAGGCCTCCCAGGAGGCGGTACGCCAGGCGCTCCCGCACGCCAACGTCGCCGTCGGCAACCTCGACGAGGTGGAGAACGCGGTCGGCACCCGCGACCCGGAGGCGGCCGCGCAGGCGCTGCTCGACGCCGGGATGCGCGTCGCGATCGTCAAGATGGGCCCGCACGGGGTGCTGGCCCGCAGCAAGGACGAGTACGCCGTGGTGGAGCCGGTCAAGATCGACGTGGTGAACGGCATCGGCGCGGGCGACGCGTTCGGCGGCGCCGTGTGCCTGGGGCTGCTCCACGGCTGGCCGCTGGAGCGTACGGTCCGTTTCGCCAACGCGGCCGGCGCCTTCGTGGCCGCCCGCCTGGCCTGCGCCGACGCGATGCCCACGACTGACGAGGTGCTGGCACTCCTATGAGCGACATCACGCTGCCCCGAGCCGCCCGCTACGCCCACCTGACCGACATCCGGGCCACCAGGCCGGAGGAGATCGAACGCGCCGCCGCCCGGCGGCAGCGGCGCGGGCTGCCGAGCGAGGGCGAGCGCCTGCTGATCATCGCGGCCGACCATCCGGCCCGCGGCTCGCTGGGCGTCCGCGACCGGCCGCTGGCCATGGCCAGCCGCACCGACCTGCTCGACCGGCTCCAGACGGCGCTGGCCAGGCCCGGCGTCGACGGCATCCTGGCCTCCCCCGACGTCTTGGAGGACCTGCTGCTGCTCGGCGCGCTGGAGGACAAGCTGGCCTTCGGCTCGATGAACCGGGGCGGCCTGCAGGGCTCGGTGTTCGAGCTGGACGACCGGTTCACCGGTTTCGACGCGGCCTCCATCGACGCCATGCGCCTCGACGGCGGCAAGATGCTCTGCCGCATCGACCCGGCCGACCACGCGACGGTCACCACGCTGGAGTCGTGTGCCCGCGCGGTCAGCGACCTGGCCCGCAGGCGGCTGCTGGCGATGGTCGAGCCGTTCTGGTCGGCGCGCACGGAGGCGGGTGTCCTGCGCAACGACCTGTCGCCCGACGCGGTCATCAGGTCGATCAGCGTCTGCCAGGCGCTCGGCAGCACCTCCGCCTACACCTGGCTGAAGATCCCCGTGGTCGCCGAGATGGAACGCGTCATGGCCGCCACCACGCTGCCCGCGCTGCTGCTCGGCGGCGACCCGCCCGACGTCGACGCGGCCTACGCGGGCTGGGGTCGCGCGCTGCGCCTGCCGGGCGTGCGCGGGCTCGTCATCGGCCGCGCGCTGCTCTACCCTCCGGACGACGACGTCGCCGGCGCCGTGGACGGTGCGGCCGCCCTGGTTCGAGAGGTTCGCTCATGACATACCTTCCGTACGGCAAGGCCGCCAGCGGGTCGTGGTCGGTGGAGATCACGCCTTCCCTGGCCGGTTGGACCTACTCGGGACTGCGCGTGGCCCACCTCGGCGGCGACCCGGTCTCCTTCTCCACCGGCGAGGAGGAGATGCTGGTCCTGCCGCTGTCGGGCTCGTGCACGGTGACGTGCGGTGCCTCGCAGTTCGAGCTGACAGGGCGCGCGTCGGTGTTCGCCGGGCCTTCCGATTTCGCCTATATCCCGATTTCTTCGGACGTGACGGTGGAGGGGTCGGGACGCATCGCGTTCCCCTCCGCTCGGGCGACCCGGCAGTTGGCTCCGCGGTACGTCCCGGCCTCGGAAGTGCCGGTCGAGATCCGCGGCGCGGGCCAGGCCAGCCGCCAGGTGAACAACTTCTGCGCCCCCGGCGTCTTCGAGTGCGACAAGCTCGTGGCCGTGGAGGTGCTCACGCCGGGCGGCAACTGGTCGTCCTATCCCCCGCACAAGCACGACACCCTGCATGAGGGCGAGGCCGTGCTGGAGGAGATCTACTACTTCGAGGTGGCCGACGACGGCCTGGGCTACCAGCGCGTCTACTCCTCCGAGCGGGGCCAGATCGACACGCTGGCCGAGGTCTCGTCCGGTGACGTGGTGCTGGTGCCCTATGGCTACCACGGCCCGTCGATGGCCGCGCCCGGCTACGACCTGTACTACCTGAACGTCCTGGCCGGTCCCGCCGACGAGCGGTCGATGGCGTTCTGCGACGACCCCCGGCACGCCTGGATCCGCTCCTCCTGGGAAGGCCAGGACATCGACCCGAGACTGCCGTTCGGGAGGACCTCATGACCCGCCTGACCGTGGCGCAGGCCGTGGTGCGCTTCCTGGCCCGGCAGTGGAGCGAGCGCGACGGCGTCGAGCACCGGCTGTTCGGCGGCTGCTTCGGCATCTTCGGCCACGGCAACGTGGCCGGGCTCGGCCAGGCGCTGGCCACCTCGACCGAGGACCTGCCCTACCGCCTGAGCCGCAACGAACAGGCGATGGTGCACACGGCCGCCGCCTACGCCCGGGCCAGCAACCGGCTGTCCACCCTGGCCTGCACCACCTCGATCGGGCCCGGCGCGACCAACATGATCACCGGCGCGGCGGGCGCGACGATCAACCGCCTGCCCGTGCTGCTGCTGCCCGGCGACGTGTTCTCCACCCGGGTCGCCAATCCGGTGCTCCAGGAGCTCGAAGACCCCCGCTCCTACGACATCTCGGTCAACGACTGCTTCAAGCCGGTCTCGCGCTACTGGGACCGGATCAACCGGGCCGAACAGCTCCCGTCGGCGCTGCTGGCCGCCATGCGGGTGCTCACCGACCCGGCCGACACGGGCGCGGTGACGCTGGCGCTGCCCCAGGACGTCCAGGCCGAGGCGTACGACTGGCCGGAGGAGCTGTTCGAACGCCGCCTCTGGCACGTGCCGCGACCCCGCCCCGAGCGGGCGGCCCTGACGCGGGCGGCCGAGCTGATCAAGGCCGCGAGCCGCCCGCTGATCATCGCCGGTGGCGGGGTGATCTACAGCGAGGCCACGGCCGAGCTGCGGACCTTCGCCGAGACGTACGGCATCCCGGTCGCCGAGACACAGGCGGGCAAGGGCGCGCTGCCGTACGGGCATCCGCTCGCGATGGGCGCGGTCGGCGCGACCGGCACCACCGCGGCCAACGCGCTGGCCCGCGAGGCCGACCTGATCATCGGCGTCGGCACCCGCTACAGCGACTTCACCACGGCCTCCCGCACGCTCTTCGCGGCCGAGACTCGGTTCGTCAACCTGAACATCACCGGCTTCGACGCGGCCAAGCTCTCGGGGCTCCAGGTGGTGGCCGACGCCCGCGAGGGCCTGACCGAGCTGGCCGGGGCCTGCGCGGGCTGGAGCACCACGGAGTCCTACCGCTCGCGCGCCGCCGAACTGTCGGCCGCCTGGGACGCGGTGGTGGACGAGGCGTACGCGCTGGACGGCCGGCCGATGCCGCAGTCGGCCGTGATCGGCGCGGTCAACGCCGCGGCCGGCGACGACGGCGTGGTGGTCTGCGCGGCCGGCTCGATGCCCGGCGACCTGCACAAGCTCTGGCGGCCGAGCGGTCCGGGCAGCTATCACGTGGAGTACGGCTACTCCTGCATGGGCTACGAGATCGCCGGCGGGCTGGGCGTCAAGATGGCCGTCCCCGACCGCGAGGTCTTCGTCATGGTGGGTGACGGCTCCTACCTGATGATGGCGCAGGAACTGGTCACGGCCGTCGCCGAAGGCGTCAAGCTGATCGTGGTGCTGGTGGACAACTCCGGCTTCGCCTCGATCGGCCGCCTTTCGGAGAGCGTCGGCGCCGAACGGCTCGGCACCTCCTACGCCTACCGGGGCGCCGGCCGCTACGACGGCGCCGGACTGCCGGTGGACCTCGCCACGAACGCGGCCAGCCTCGGCGCCACGGTGCTGCGGCCCGACACGCTGACCGACTTCCGCAAGGCGCTGGAGGCGGCCCGCGCGGCCGAGGAGACGACCGTCGTCTACGTCCGGGCCGACCCCCTGCTGGACAGCCCGTCGTCGGAGGCGTGGTGGGACGTCCCGGTCGCCGAGGTCTCGGCCGCGCCGGAAGGCGGTACGCTCCGCGCTTCGTACGAGTCGGAGAAGAACGCCCAGAAGCCGCACATCACACCCGGCTGACCAGTTGGCCGGAGATCGCCATGCCGCATGATGGGAGGCATGAAATGGGTAACGTTCGACTGTTTCGGCACGCTCATCGACTGGCGGCACGGCATCTCCACCAGCGCCGAGCTGGTGGCTCCCGGCCAGGGAGAACGGCTGCTGGCGGCCTACATCCGGCACGAGGCCGTGGTCCAGGAGGAGTCGCCCGGCCTGCGCTACCGCAGGGTGCTGGCGGAGGCGCTGCGCCGGGCGTGCGCTCAGGAGGGCGTGGCGCTCGGCGATGACGACCTCTCGGTGCTGGCCGCCACGATCCCGTACTGGCCGGCCTTTCCCGAGGTGGGCGCGGAGCTGTCGGCGCTGCGGGCGGCCGGCTGGAACCTGGCGCTGCTCACCAACTGCGACCGGGACCTCATCGGCGAGACGCAGCGGCGGCTGCCGGTGCCGTTCGACGCGGTGGTGACCGCCGAGGACGTGGGCGCCTACAAGCCGGCCGACGCGCACTTCGACCGGTTCAGGCGGGCGCACGCGCCCGACCCGTGGGTGCACGTGGCGCAGAGCTACATGCACGACATGGAGCCGGCGCACCGGCTGGGCATCCGCCGGGTCTGGATCAACCGGCAGGCCGAACGGCCGAAGGACCCGTCCATCCTGCAGGAGGTGCTACCCGACCTGCACGGGCTGCTGTCCGTCGTGGAGAAGGCCGCCCGCTGAGCCGGGCGCGCCGGCCGCCGGATCAGGCGCGTTGTTCCAGGACGTCGGCGATGCCGGCCAGGAACGAGTCGACGTCCGCGATCAGGTAGCCGGGCCGCAGCAGCACGGTCGAGAACTTCGCCTCGCGGACGTTCTTGGCCGTCACCGGGTAGTCGGTGGTACCGCGCAGCGTGGCCACGATCCGGTCCAGGAAGGCGTCGATCTCGTCCTCGTTGTAGCCCGTGCCCATCCGCCCGGGCCGGAAGGCCACCCGCTCCACCCGTGCCGCCTGCGCCTCGAACCACTCCTCGCGCAGCATCTCACCGGTCGGCTCGGTCATGGCCAGCCGTACGGGACTCTTGGCCCGCGTCTCCAGCGCCACCACGAACGCCTCCAACGCGAAGTCCACCGCGGTCTCCTGATAGCCGCCACGCTTGGCCCGGAACGTCGCCCCGCGCACGTCGTCGGCCGTGACCTGCGCTAATTCGCGCGGCCCCCGGCCCAACGTCGCCTCGATCCGCCCGATCAGGGCGTCGACCTCGACTGGGTCATAGCCTGAACGCATGCCCATGACGCGTGGAAAGCGGTTCAAGCTCACTCCTTCTGCGGTGTGCTGGGGTTGCTCATATTGTGGGGCTCTTTACACCGACAATGCGAACTGAGATATACCGTTTCTGAACCATGCAATTGACCAAGGTCTCTTTCCGTTATCGAAGACGTGACCCTTCCGTCATGCGAGACGTGGACGCGCACCTCGATCCCGGTGACGTGATCGAGGTCGCCGGCGTCAACGGCGCGGGCAAGTCCACGCTCCTCCGCCTGCTTGCCGGGCTCACCCGGCCCTCCTCGGGCACGATCACCGAGCGTCCTACGGTGGTCGGCTTCGCCCCCGACCGCTTCCCGATGGAACAGCCCTTCACGGTCTCCGGTTATCTGCGCCACATGTCCCGCGTACGCGGCGGCGCGCGCTGGGAGCCCTGGGCGGAGCGCCTCGGCATGGCCCACCTGCTCGGCCTGCGGCTGAGCGAGTTATCGAAGGGCAGCGCCCACAAGGTCGGGCTGACCCAGGCGCTGATGTGCGGCCCCGGCCTGCTCATCCTGGACGAGCCGTTCGCGGGGCTCGACGCCGACACCCGCGAGGCGCTCCCGTCCATCGTCACAGAACTCTCCGAGGGCGGCGCCATCGTGGTGGTCAGCGACCACCAGGGCGGCCTGCGCCACCTTCCCTCCATCCGGCACTGGACCGTGGTGGACGGCAGGGTGAAGGAGGGCACGGTGGGGCAGCGGGCGACCGTACGGGTGGATCTGCCGGTGGACGAGGTCCGGTCGTTCATCGCCAGGATGCGTGACGAGGGCTACCGGGTGCACGACATCGTCACCGAGGAGCAGCCATGATCGCTTTGACCGTGTTCCGCGTCGCCGCCTATGTCCGGTCGCACCGCGTCTACCAGGCGCTGCTGTTCCTGCTCGTGCTGGTCGCGATCGTCTACGGCAGCCGCGCGCCCAAGGGCGCCGAGACCTCCGTCCTCACGGACGGCGTGGTGCTGGCGATCCCGATCCTGGCCTGGTCCAGCAGGAGCCTGCTCGACACCGAGCCCGACCAGCAGCGGGCCCTGTCGGAGATCAGCGTGGGCGGGCGGCTGCGCGAGCTGGGCGCGGGTCTGCTCGCGGCGCTCGTGACGTCGCTGGTGCTGGTGGCGCTGACCCTGGGCTGGGGGCTGGCGCTGGGCGTCAGCGCCGCCCCGGCGCCCGGGGAGTTCGCCGCCGTCCTGACGTTGTCCGGCATCGCCGCGCTGGCCGGCGTCGTGTTCGGCGCGCTCACCAGCCGGGTGATCCTGCGCTCCCCCGCGATCTCCATCATCGCGCTGCTGCTGGGCTTCCTGGCCATGCTGGTGGTCAGCGCCTCGCCCTTGTACTGGCTCACGATCCCTCTCGTCGGCTGGATGAAGTCCGCGAACGCCGCCGAGCTGACAGCCCGGCTGCCCGAGCTCGCGGCCATCTCGCTGGTTTGGTGCCTGCTCGGCCTGGCCTGCTACGCCTGGCTGCGCCGTACCAGACCCTGAAAAAACCCTCAGGGAACGTCACACGTGCCTCTTTGAGCCACTAGGTTAGTGAGCACTCACCCACCTATGAGGAGCAGGCGTCATGAAGGTGATCTGTGTAGGCGACAGCATCACGCGTGGTCAGGTCAGCGGAAACTATGTGAAACTGCTGGAGTCCAGGCTGACGGACAGCACTGTGCTCAACGCGGGCGTCAACTACGACGTCTCCGCACATGTGCTCGACCGGCTCTCCGAGGTCGTCGACCAGGACCCCGACGTGGTCACCGTGCTCATCGGCACCAACGACGCCACCGCCACACTCGGCGAGCGGACCGCCCAGAAGCTACGCGAGCGGTGGAAGCTCACCGAAGACCCGACCCCCGACGGATACGCCGCGAACCTCGCCGCCATCGCCACCCGGCTCAAGGACGAGACGCGGGCACGGATCGCGCTGATCTCCCCGCCGGTGCTCGGGGAGGACCTCGACTCCGTGGCGCTGCGGCGGACCTCGGAGTTCGGGGAGATCGTGCGCAAGGTCGCGGCCGAGCAGTTCGTGACGTACCTTCCGCTCAACGAGCAGATGGTTGCGTACCTGGAGAAGACGGACCACGCGCCGCGCGTCCACTACCGGCCGGACAGCCTGCTCGCGCCTACCGCCGCGATGCAGCACTTCTTTCTCGGGCGCGGCTTCGACGCGATCGCCAAGAGCCGCGGCCTGCTGCTGACCACCGACACCGTCCACCTGAACAGCCGGGGCGCCGGCATGATCGCGGACCTGATCGAGGGGTTCGTCCGCGCTTCCTGAGCTTGCTTATTCGGCGGCGGCGAGCTGGCCGCAGGCGCCGTCGATCTCGCGGCCGCGGGTGTCGCGGACGGTCACCGGCACGCCGTGGAATTCGAGCCGGCGCACGAACGCCCGCTCGTCCTCCGGCCGGGAGGCGGTCCACTTGGAGCCGGGCGTCGGGTTGAGCGGGATCAGGTTGACGTGCACCAGCTTGTTGCGTACGAGCTTGCCGAGCAGGTCGGCCCGCCACTCCTGGTCGTTGATGTCCTTGATCAGCGCGTACTCGATCGAGACCCGCCGCTTGGTCTTGGCCGCGTACGCCCAGGCGGCGTCGAGCACCTCCGCCACCTTCCAGCGCGTGTTGATCGGCACCAGCGTGTCGCGCAGCTCGTCGTCGGGCGCGTGCAGGGACAGCGCGAGCGTCACCGGCAGGCCCTCGTCGGCCAGCTTGGCGATGGCGGGCACCAGGCCGACCGTGGAGACCGTGACGCCGCGCGCCGAGATGCCGAGACCGTGCGGGGCGGGCTCCACCATGCGGCGCACGGCCCCGATGACCTGCTTGTAGTTGGCCAGCGGCTCGCCCATGCCCATGAAGACCACATTGTTCACCCGGCCGGGGCCGCCGGGCACATCGCCCGCCGCCAGCGCGCGGGCGCCGGAGACCACCTGCTCGACGATCTCGGCGGTGGACATGTTGCGGGTCAGCCCGGCCTGGCCCGTCGCGCAGAACGGGCAGTTCATGCCGCAGCCGGCCTGCGACGACACGCAGATCGTCGCCCGGTCGGGATAACGCATGAGCACCGACTCGACCAGCGCGCCGTCGAAGAGCCGCCACAGCGTCTTGCGGGTCGTGCCGCCGTCGGTGGTCAGCTCCTTGACCGGGGTGAGCAGCGACGGCAGCAGCACCGACAGCTTGTCGCGGGCCGCCGCGGGCAGGTCGGTCATCGCGTGCACGTCGGCGTTGAGGCGCTCGAAGTAGTGGCGGGAGAGCTGGTCGGCGCGGAACGCCTTCTCGCCGAGCTCGGCAACCGCGGCACGCCGGTCAGGCATGGACAGGTCCGCCAGGTGCCGAGCCGGCTTGGCCCTGCGCGGCGCGACGAAGGTGAGCTGACCTGGCTGCTGGGACACGTTTCTGCCTTTGCTTGGGTGGTTACCGACCAGGGTAGTGAACGCTCGGCTCCCAAGTGACATTCCATGAGGGAGCTCCCGGTGGCGGTAGCCCTCGCATGAGGGTGGGGGCCGATCTAGAGTGCATCTCGTATGGCGATTTTCCGGTCGGCGTCTGGCGAGGGGCAGACCGAGGTCGTCCTCACCGCCGGCAACCCGTACGGCAGCCGAACGCTCGTGGTCGAGCGGGACGAGGACGCCTCGGTAGCTTACCTGTGCTCGCCCGACGGCGCCGTGCACGGCGCCGTGTGGCTGGCCAACCACCGTCCCGCGCCCCCGGTCGTCGATCTGGCCCGGCTCAACTCCGGGCTGCCGCCGCTCATGCCCAGGGCCAACACCACCCACCCGGCCGGGCGCCGCCCGCTCGGGCAGCTCACCGCACTGTGGTTCGAGGAGGGCGACGGGGTCGCGGTGTACGAGGACGACGATCTGCTGGCGGTCATCCCCGGGTGGGCCGACATGAGCAGGGGCATGCCCGGCTACGCCCGTGACGCCGTGGGTGAGACGCCGTTCGCCTGGGCGCTGTCCGAGGCGCTCGAAGGGCTTCGGCCGCGTATCGCCAACGCCAGATCGTACTGGCGGTGGCGGTATGGGGATGGGTCGTGGGCGTCGTTCCAGCAGTTCGTCATGGGGCATCTGGAGCGGGCACTCGGGCCCGCGGGCCGCTACTGGGACGCGAGCGGGGAGCGGTTGCCGGCCATCGGCATCACCGAGCGGCCGCCGTACGGGCATCGGGAGTTCACGGTGCTGTCAACGGTCGGGATGAGCTGCCAGCGGATGCCCACCGTGGAGCAGTGGATCGACCGGCCGGGCGCGTACGCCCGGATCGAGCTGGCCGTGGCGACCCGCGAGGATCCGCGCGAGGCGGCGCTGCTGCTCGTGTGGCTGTCGCAGTATCCGTGGCACTCGGTCACGTGGCTGGGGCACGGGCACACGGCCAAGTGGTATCACGAGCCGGCCACGTTCCCGCTGGGCCCGCAGTACTCGGGGGTGGTGATGATGGCCGACCCACCCGCCATGCCTGATTTATCAGGATTCACCTTCGGCGGCGAGACCGTCCGCTGGCTCTGGCTCCAGCCGGTCACCACCGAGGCGATGGAAGAACAACGCCACTAGCCGCGTCTTCCACACGCACCGCTTCGTCACCAGCGTCGCTTGGAAGGACCCCAGCGATCACCGCTCCCGCTCGCCAGAAAGACCCCTCCGATCACCCCTCCCACTCTCCAGAAGGACCTCAGCCGAAGTGCGGCGGGGAGTGCGGAAACATGGGCCAGTCGTGATGACGCACGGAATACGGAACCAGAGCCAGACGGGCGCGGTCGCGTCACGAGCGGAGCGCGGCGGGCGAGGTATGTCAGAAGAACAGCGTCATCAGCAGCCAGACCGGCACCAGCGTGGTCACCAGCGAGTCGAGCCGGTCCATCAGTCCGCCGTGGCCAGGCAGGATCGAGCCCAGGTCCTTGATGCCGAGATCACGCTTGATCATCGACTCGATCAGGTCCCCGACGGTCGCCAGCAGCGCCGCGAGCGCGCCGATCAGGGCGCCCTGCCAGAACTGCCCGCCCATGAGCCAGCTCACCAGCCAGGCTCCCACCACGACGCACGCGATGACGGACCCGGCCAGCCCCTCCCAGGTCTTCTTGGGGCTGATGACGGTCATCTGGTGCTTACCGAACAGCACACCCGCGATGTAGCCGCCGATATCGCTGGCCACGGTCACCGCGATGAAGATGACCACCCGCTCCCGGCCGTCACCAGGCGCCAGCAGCAGCGCCGCGAACCCGGCCAGCAGCGGCGGATAGACCAGAATGAACACCGAGGCAGTCGCGTCACGTACGTATCCATCGGTGCCGGCGCTGAACATCCGCCAGATCAGCAGCACGAACACGACCACCACGAACGCGCCGAGCAGCCAGACAGGCCCACCCCAGTAGGCACCGGCCAGCATCGCCGTCATGCCGCCCAGCACGGGCACGGTCGGCACCTTGATGCCGCGGCTGCCGAACGCCTGGGTCAGCTCCACCACCCCGACGCCCACGGCACCCACCAGCACCAGGAGAAAGAGCTCCTTGACGGTGTAGAGCGTGCCGATGACCAGCGCGCCCAACCCCACGCCCACCGCTATCGCGGCAGGGAGGTTCCGTCCGGTACGGCTGCCGCCGCTCGGGCTGGAGCCAGCCGTACGTTCTTCCACAGAGTCTCTTCCCTGGGCCTTCCCTGTGCCACGGCCCCCGCCATCGGGCGAGGGCCGTGCGGCGCGCCGCTCAGACCTCGAGCAGCTCGGTTTCCTTGTGCTTGAGCAGATCGTCGATCTTGGCGACATGCTTCTGGGTGATGTCGTCAAGCTCCTTCTCCGCGCGACGGACCTCGTCCTCGCCCGCCTCGCCATCCTTGATCATCTTGTCGAGGATCTCCTTGGCGGAGCGGCGGATGTTGCGCACGGACACCTTGGCGTGCTCGCCCTTGTTCCTGGCGACCTTGATGTACTCCTTGCGCCGGTCCTCCGACAGCTCGGGGAACGACACGCGGATCACCGCCCCGTCGTTGCCGGGGTTGACGCCCAGGTCGGAGTCACGGATCGCCTTCTCGATCGCAGACATCGAGCCCTTGTCGTAGGGCTGGATGATGATCATGCGGGCCTCGGGTACGTGGAACGAGGCCAACTGCTGGATCGGGGTCGGCGTGCCGTAGTACTCGGCATTGATCTTGTTGAACATCGAAGGGGTGACCCGGCCCGTCCGGATGCTCGCGAAGTCCTCCTTCGCGACCGCAACGGCCTTGTCCATCTTTTCCTCGGCTTCGAGGAGGGTTTCGTCGATCACAGCGGCTCCCTGTCTTCTAGCTGGCGATGTCGGGCGCACTCCCTCATTTGCCTGCGGGACTCACCAGCGTGCCGATTTTCTCACCACGGACCGCTCGCAGGATGTTGCCCTCGCCCATCAAGTCGAAGACGACGATCGGGAGGTCGTTGTCCTTGCACAGGCTGATCGCGGTGGCGTCCATGACCTGGAGGTCGCGGATCAGCACCTCGCCGTAGTCGAGGTGGTCGAACCTGACCGCGTCGGGATTCTTCCGCGGATCGGAGTCGTAGACCCCGTCAACCTGCGTGCCCTTGAGCAGCGCCTCGGCGCCGATCTCCAGGGCGCGCTGGGACGCCGCGGTGTCGGTGGAGAAGAACGGCGAGCCGAGCCCGGCGCCGAAGATGACCACACGGCCCTTCTCCAGGTGCCTGATCGCGCGGCGCGGCAGGAACGGCTCGGCGACCTGCTGCATGGTGATGGCGGTCTGCACGCGGGTCTCGACACCCCGCCGCTCCAGGAAGTCCTGCAGCGCGAGACAGTTGATGACCGTGCCCAGCATGCCCATGTAGTCGGCGCGGGCGCGATCGATGCCCTGCTCGGACAGCGCCGCGCCGCGGAACATGTTGCCGCCGCCGACCACCACCGCCACCTGCACACCCTCGCGTACGGCCTCGGCGATCGAGTCGGCCAGGTGATCGACCACCAGCGGGTCGATCCCCAGCGGATCGCCACCGGCGAACGCCTCACCTGACAGCTTCAGCATGACCCGCTTCCACCGGAGCGGGCTCTGATATGAAGAAGCCGCCGACGTAGCTGGCTCCTGGTTCTCCTGCACGGCGGCGGCCTCCCTCTTAGGCGGTTCGATGGGCTGGAATTTCGTTCAAGCCTAAGCCTGGCCGACCTTGAAGCGAACGAAGGCCAGCACCTCGGTGCCGTTCTCCTCGGCGTACTTGCCGACGGTCTTCTTGTTGTCCTTGACGAACGCCTGCTGGAGCAGGGTGAAGTCCTTGTACCAGCCGTTGACGCGGCCCTCGACGATCTTGCCGATGGCGGCCTCGGGCTTGCCCTCCTCGCGCGTCATCTCCTCGAAGAGCTTGCGCTCCTTGTCGACGACGTCGGCGGGCACGGACGCGGCGTTGAGGTACTGGGGGGCCATCGCGGCGGCGTGCTGCGCGATGTCCTTGGCGACCTCGGCGTTCGGCTTGTCCAGCTGGACCAGCACGCCGACGGCCGGCGGCAGCGCCGGGTCGGTGCGGTGCATGTAGGCGCCGACGTAGCCGCCCTCCAGCACCGCGAAGCGGCGGATCTCGATCTTCTCGCCCAGCGCGACGTTGGCCTCGTCGAGGTGCTCCTTGACGGACTTGCCGTCGAACGAGGACTCGAGCAGCGCCGCCACATCGGCCGGCTTGGTGGCCAGGGTGTGCGCGACGACCTGACCGGCCAGCTCCTGGAAGCGCTCGGCCTTGGCCACGAAGTCGGTCTCGCAGTTGAGCTCCAGCAGCGCCGCGGCGGAGTCGCCGTCCTGCTTGAGCGCGACCAGGCCGTTGGAGGCGGTGCGCGCCTCGCGCTTGCCCACGTCCTTGGCGCCCTTGAGGCGCAGCAGCTCGATGGCGCGGTCGATGTCGCCGTCAGCCTCTTCGAGCGCCTTCTTGCAGGACATCATGCCGGCAGCGGTGATCTCGCGAAGCCGCTTGACGTCGGCCATGTTCACGGAAGCCATTGCTTTTTCCTTGTGGGATTTCGTCGTGGATCGGGTGGTGTCGGCGATCCGGCGCCCACCCTATGGTTCGTACGGCCGGCGGCTGCCGTACAGGAGCTCGGGTTCTTACCGGGCACCAGCCCTGCCGTTCGCGGCCTTGCCCGGCTCTTCCGGCCCTGCCCGGCGGCGGGGTGTCCACCCCGCCGCCGGGCTCAGCCTCTGCGGTTGCGCTTGGCCGCGCTCGGCCTTTTGCTACGCACCCGCTCGTCGCCTCGGCTTTACCCGAGGCGTGCGCGATCAGGCCTGCTGCTGCTCGGTCTCGCCCTCGGCGGCGGCCGGAGCGGCCTCAGCCTCGGCGGCGACCTCAGCCTCAGGGGCAGCGACCTCAGCCTCGGCCGTGACCTCAGCCGGAGCCTCAACCTCGGCGGCGACCTCAGCCTCAGGGGCAGCGACCTCAGCCTCGGGAGCGGCGGCCTCAGCGGGAGCGGCCTGCTCGGCGGCGCCCTGCTCGATGAGCTCGCGCTCCCACTCGGCCAGCGGCTCGGCGGCAGCGGGCTTCTCGTCACCACGGGCGGCGCCCGAACGGGCCATCAGACCGGCCGCGACACCATCGGCGACGACCCTGGTCAGCAGGCCGACGGCGCGGATGGCGTCGTCGTTGCCGGGGATCGGGTAGTCGACCTCGTCGGGGTCGCAGTTGGTGTCGAGGATCGCGACGACAGGGATGCCAAGCTTCTTGGCCTCGCTGATCGCGATGTGCTCCTTCTTGGTGTCGACGATCCACACCGCGCTGGGCACGCGGCCCATGTCACGGATGCCGCCGAGCGTGCGCTCGAGCTTGTCCTTCTCGCGCCGGCGCATGAGGAGCTCCTTCTTGGTGAGCCCGGATGCGGCGACGTTGTCGAAGTCGAGCTCCTCGAGCTCCTTCAGGCGCTGAAGCCTCTTGTGCACGGTGGAGAAGTTGGTGAGCATGCCACCCAGCCAGCGCTGGTTGACGTACGGCATGCCGACGCGGGCCGCCTGCTCGGAGATCGCTTCCTGCGCCTGCTTCTTGGTGCCGATGAACAGGATCGTGCCGCCGTGGGCGACGGTCTCCTTGACGAAGTCGTAGGCACGGTCGATGAAGGACAGCGACTTCTGCAGGTCGATGATGTAGATGCCGTTGCGCTCGGTGAAGATGAAGCGCTTCATCTTCGGGTTCCAGCGGCGCGTCTGGTGTCCGAAGTGAACGCCGCTCTCAAGCAGCTGTCGCATGGTGACGACGGGGGCCATGTGATGGTCCTCCAGGTCTGGGCGCCCGTGCGGGCGGGCGCAGTTCTCGGTTGTGCTGCGGCAGCCCAGTGGCTGCCGCCCTGATGCCCCGAAACCGCTCCAGCCGAGCCGTGGCTCGGACCGAGGGCGCGGTCCGCGATGGGGCATGCGAAGTCGGCCAGTGATAACAGGCCACCCAAAAGTCTACCTCCCACGCCGCCCCGGCCTGACCGTTGTGGGTCAGCCCGCGTCGTGGTCCTCCGTGGGCAGCCCCGGTGCCGCCCTCCTCACGTGCGGGAAAAGATTGACCTGGGCCTCGGCGATCCTCGCACCGGGAGGCGCCGCCCCCTCATCGCGACTGCGCGCCAGGTACGGCTCGAACAGCTTCTCGACCTCCGCATTGAGCCGCGCCATCTCCTCGGCGTCGAGCCTCAGCATCAGGCGGCTGAAGGTGGTCGCCGCGCGCCACTCCTCGGGCTCCTGATCGATGTTCTCCAGTGCCCGCCGGGCCTCTTCGTCCGCTTCCCTGCGAAATGCCTGGATCAGCAGGTTCTTGGCCTCACGCACCTCCGGCTGATCGCCGGGCTGCACACCGACCGACAGGGGCGTACTCACCGGCTTCCAGACTCGCTCCCGCCCATCACCGCGCGGCGGCGCATCCTCCACGAATCCGTACTTGGCCAGCATGCGCAGGTGATAGCTGGCGGCACTCGGGGTGATGCCGGCGACCTCGGCGACCTCGGTGGCGGTGGCACTGCCCTCGATGCCGAGGCGATTCAGGATCGCCAGCCGGGCCGGGTGCGCCAGAGCCCGCATCGCCTTGGGGTCGCTGAGGCTCTCCCTCTCCCGCGTCATGGCCCAAAGGTACCCGGAAGAGACGTGAAGCATTGCCTTCATAACTCTGAAGGGTTACTTTCATAGTTATGAAGCATTCCCTTCACAAATAGGAGCCCTCCCATGCCCAACCCCGTCCCATCCACCCCATCCACGTCCACCCCGTCCGCCCCGTCCGCCCCCATCCCATCCACCGTCGTCCCATCCACCGTCATCCCGGCCACCGTCGTCCCGGCCACCGTCGTCACCGCTGTCCCACCCGCCGCTGGCCCTCCTTCTCCGACCCGCGGCATGGCCTTCTCCAAGGACCCTCTGTCTGGGCCAGACCTCGCACCACTCCGCAATCAGCGCGACTATCGACTGCTCTGGACAGCCCGCACCATCTCCATCACCGGCTCCGAGGTGTCCAAGCTGGCCGTCCCCCTGACCGCCGTCACTCTCCTCACCGCCTCCCCCATGGAAATGGGCCTCCTCACAGCCGCCGCCTCACTCCCCGCCCTATTCCTCGGCCTCCAGTCAGGCGCGATAGCCGACCGCCTCTCCCGCCACCGCCCACTCATGATCGCCTGCGAACTCGTCTCCTGCGCCGCCGCGCTGACGGTCCCCCTCGCCTGGCTCCTGGGCGTACTCAACGCGTTCTGGTTGATCATCGTCGCCTTGGTCATCGGCTCAGCAGGCGTACTCTTCAAGGCCGCGAACTTCCCCCACCTGGCCGCGGTCGTCTCCCCCGAACAGCGAACGGAGGCGATGGCAGGCTTCCACGCCTCCTATTCGGTCGCCTCAGTCGGCGGCCCCGGCCTGGCCGGACTCCTCGTACAACTCCTGACGGCCCCTCTGGCGGTGCTCGCGGAGGCGCTGTCATTCCTGGCCTCCGCACTGCTGCTGCGCTCGATCCGTACCCCAGAGCGGAACGAGCCCTCCCCCTCCCGAGGCATGTGGCGAGACGTGACCGAAGGACTCCGCGCCAGCACCACGCATCCCGTCCTGCGCGCCCTCCTCGGCGCGGGCATCACCATCAACTTCTTCGCCATGGCCTACACGGCCGTGTACATGCTCTACATGGTGAACACCCTCGGCATCCCCCGGGGCCTCATCGGCGCCCTCATCGCCCTCGGCGGCGTCGGCGGCCTCCTTGGCGCCTGGATCACCGCCCGCGCCGCCAAACGCTACGGCGAGAACCGCGTGCTGCTCGTCTCCGTACTCTTCTTCCCGATCGAAATCCTGGCCGTGGGCCTGCTCAGCGGCCCCCTCTGGTGGAAACTGACCCTGCTCACACTCACCGGCACGATCACGGGCGGCGTCGTGGTCGCGTTCGCCACCTGCATGGGCGCGATCGTCCTACGCGAAACCGCCCCCGAACTCCGCGGCCGCGTCAACGCCACCCTGACCTTCGCCGTACAGGGGGTCCTGGCCCTGGGCGGCCTCGCAGGCGGCGCGCTGGCGGAGTTCGCGGGCCTGCGTCCCGTCATCATCGTCTCCGCGGCCGGCATCGCGCTCAGCACGATCTGGATCTGGGCCTCTCCCCTGCGCCCCCGCGGTCACCGCAGCTTGTCGAATCCCACGGACCCAGAATCGCCCGAGCACTCACCCAAGCTCTCGAAGACCCACACCGCTCCAGCGGAAGCACGCTCGTCTGACGACACTCTCCGCTGACATTCACCGGCGCGCCGACAGACTATGACGAACGAACACAAAACTGAACACAGCATGACGAACGAGCACAACCCTTCGCCTGGCCAGGCACGCCCCTTCGCTTGATCTCCTTTGCCTGGGCACCACCGTCCGCTTGTCCAGACAGGGCCTCTCGCTTGGCTAGATCAGTTCGCCCGCCAACAGATCCATCAGCAGCCCGTCGTGAAACTCCCCAGTCACCGGATCCCGCTCATAAGCCCGCATGATCCCCACCCGCTTGAATCCCACACGCTCGTAGGCGTTGATGGCGACCGTATTGTGCGCAGCAGGATCAATCGTCAGCCGATGATGTCCCCGCACCTCAATCAACCATCGTGCCAACGTGCGAACAGCTTCCTGGCCGAACCCACATCCATGCCACTGAGGCCCGAGGAAGATGTCGATCCCCGAACTGCGATACATCGGATCCTCCACCTCCTCGTACTGAATCGCCCCGATCACTTCACCGCCGACCGTAATGGCCAGCATGTCGTCGAACTCGTCGACAGGCCCCCACCACCGGGCCACCTCAGGCGTCGCAACGATCTCCCGCAACCGCGCCTCGTCGTCCTGTACAACATCCCGCAGGACCACCCGAGATCCACGTAGCTCCATCATGCCGCCTCCCCAAACCCGCCCCGGCCCAGATGCCAGCGGTTATCCACAGGCATACCGCCCCACACCCCCTTCCTCCACAGAATTACGTTCACCTCTCCGAACACCCCCCGCCCTCCCACAAACTCACCGCATGCCCACTCCCCCCACCTCCGATTCCCTCTCCCCACTCACCCACCTAAAGCCCGACCCGCGACCTCCGCGCACTAACCCAAAGCCCGATCCGCCATCCCTGTGTATTCACCCAAAGTCCCAGCCATCACCTTCATGCACTCACCCAAAGCCCCACCCACTATCGCCACGCACTCAGCCACCATCCCCACGCACTCACTCACCATCCCCGTGCACCCACCCGCTATCCACGTGCGCTCACCCAAAGCCCCAGCCACCACCTCCATACACTCACCCAAAGCCCCAGCCGCCATTCCCTTTCACCCACCCCAGTCCCAACTCCCCGCTGCCCCCCACCCACCAAAACTCCACAATCAGCCCATATTCCTCCAGCGGCAGCACGCCGACCCATCCCCCGCCAACGAACTCCCATCGGCGAGTAGCGCCCCCAGGCCCGCTGACTCTTCTGGCCACCCTCCTCGCCTTCGCCATCTCCCTAACGCCCGCAAGCCCCGCTGCCGCGGACCGTCCCACCTGGCGATGGCCACTGGACGGACACCCCAGAATCCTCCGCCACTTCACGCCCCCACCCGAGCCATGGCTGTCAGGCCACCGCGGCATCGACCTCGCCGCCGCACCCACCACACCTGTCGTAGCCGCGGGCCCAGGCATCGTCCGCTTCGCCGGCCCCCTCGCCGGCCGGGGTGTGGTCACCGTCGAGCATGCGAACGGCCTACGCACGACGTATCTGCCGGTCAACGCATCAGTACGCCGAGACCAACATGTATCGCCCGGCACCCGCCTCGGTTTCATCGAACACCGAATGGGTCACTGCCAAGAATCCTGCCTCCACTGGGGCCTCCTCCGCGGCACCCACTACCTCGACCCTCTGCTCCTCCTAGGCCGAGCCCACATCCGCCTGCTCCCGTACTGGAACCTGGACGCCCTGGACGGCACGGGCGGCACGGGCGGCACGGGCAGCACGGGCAGCACGGGCAGCACGGGCGGCAGCACAGGCAGTCCGAACGGCACAGGCAGTCCGAGCAGATTCGACCGGAACACCCTGGGCGGTCCGAACACCCTGGACAACCTAGAAGGTCCCTACTCCCCGGACGGTCCTAGCGACCACAACGCCTTCGTTCTTTCGCCGCAACCGTCACTCCGGAACATCGGGCACCTCCAAACAGCACCCATCACCGCAGCGCCCACAGCGACAACATCCTCGACTGCTCTCCCCTCAACACCGGCCCGTCGGTCAGATCCCACCCCTGCTCCCGACCCCACCCCTTCGGGCCAAACCCCCGAGCGTGCGGCCCCCAAACCGACTCCCCGCTTCGTAACACGTTCCGCTTCAACACCGGCCATCTCAGCCATCAGCGCGGGTGCGCTCTTGAGCGCATGGCTGCTGTTCACCCTGATCCGCCGTATTCGATGTTCACGCACACAGCAACATGGAGCCGCAAGAGGCCAGCACCGCAAACAGCAGCACAAGCGGCGTTATCTCGGACTGGGAAGTCGATCCCGCCAGCCACGGGGGCGCCAACGCGTGAGGCACAACTAGTCACGACAGGGGCATGCTTCACGGCAACCGGGACGGTGTCTGATCGCCGCCACGTGAGCCTGTCAACGACCGCTGAATCTTGGCTCTGGCACTTATTTCGGAATTAGTGCCAGAGCAATTCCGTCGTCGGCAGAGCCGCGTTGTTCGTTGAAGAGGTTCTCGTGCATAGCCATGACCCACTTACCGCTGGCCCATTCGCCGGATCCTGCGACGAGAAACCACGTCTTTGCAGCCGCAGAGTGAGGAAGCTCAGTCGGCGCCGGGCTGTCCGGAGTGCGCACTCGACGCCGCTCTGCTTCGCTCGTCCGGCCATGTACAGCGCTTTCACTTTGAGCGGCCGGAGGCGACGAAGCCGCTACCGGAAGGTGTCCGGCGGAGGAGGCTGCCAACCTCCTCCGCCAAGCCGCTGATTAGACCGACGTCGACTTCGTCTCGGCCGCGCAGATTCGCCGGAGACGCCCCGCCTCTACTGACCGCACTGTTCGCGATACCCGATCTTGGAACGACAGGAGGTGGATGCTCCGAGGTGGATGCGCCATCGTCCAGTGGACAGGTTCGGTACAGGCGATTCGCCAGATGGCCCCAACGGCCCAGCGGGCAACGGCGGATGACCGCGTGGGCGCGGGGGCAGCCCGGCGGATCCCGTTGGCGCGCAGGTAGAGCTTGTGGATACCGTCTCAACCGCCGCCGAACCACCACCGGTCTTCCCTCCTGGCCCGTTGCGGAGGCGGATCAGGGTGGAGCGGGTGAAACCGATGGTGCACGCGCAGACCATGCCGTCGTCGTCGGCGAGCCACCCGCGGAGCAGCACAGCGCAGGCAGCGCACGGCGGAGCCGCGTAGCGCAGGGCAGGGCAGGGCAGCGCAGCGCAGCGCAGGGCAGCTGATTCCGAACTCCGGTAGCCCGGTTGGCCGCCGAGTCTGTGCCCGTTCACGCCCTGGGGTGTGCCTGGCGGTATGCCGTGCGGAGTCTCTCGATTGAGACATGCGTGTAGATCTGGGTCGTGTGCAGGGAGGCGTGCCCGAGGAGTTCCTGGACGCTGCGGAGGTCGGCGCCGCCCTCGAGTAGGTGCGTCGCCGCGCTGTGTCTCAGCCCGTGCGGGCCCATGTCCGGCGCTCCCTCGACCTCGCGCAGGCGAGCGTGCACCACCCGTCGGACCGTACCCGCGTCTATCCGACCGCCTCGCACCCCAAGGAACACCGCCGCCCCTGAGCCTGCACGGATCCACAGAGGCCGTCCGTGTACGCACCACTTGTCCAGGGCCCGGAGTGCGGGCAATCCGAACGGAACCGATCGTTCCTTACGGCCCTTGCCCAGCACTCTGATGACGTGCCGATCCCGGTCGACGTCATCGACGTCCAACGCGCACAGCTCGCTCACTCGCACGCCCGTGGCGTACAGCAGCTCCAGGATGGCCTGATCTCGCAGTTCCTTGGGCTCTTCGGCCGACGGCGCTTCGAGGACGGCCTGTGCTTGCTGTTGATTGAGCACGGTGGGCAGCGGGCGGGGCGCCTTGGCGCTGCCCAACAGCAAGCCGGGGTCATCCGGCAACCAGCCTCTGCGATGGCAATAGGCCGTGAAGGTACGGATGCACGCGGTCCTGCGCGCCAGCGTGGCCCTCGCCTTACCGTCGGCATGCTGCTCGGCCAGCCATTCGCGCAACGTAGCGATGTCGAGGCCGTGGAGTCGGTTGTTCAGGTGGTCGAACAGGGCCGTGACGTCAGAGAGGTACGCGCGGACTGTGTGCGGAGACAGGTCTCTCTCGAACCGCAAGTATCTGCCGAACTCGGCCATCACCTCATCCGCTCCCAGCCACCCGTCGGCCACAATCGCCTCCCTCTCGTAGACGCCGACCTCTCCCGGAGCCGCGCACCAGGTGATCGATGTCAAGCGCCCTGTCATCTGTCCATGCGGTCCTAGCGGTGCCCGTGCAGGCCTACGGCCCGCCTTCGCTAAACAGCCCACGCCTCTTCGCCAACCCAGCCCGACGGCTGCCCATCGATTGGCCCGCTGATGCGGATAGACCCACTAGGCGGCCGCCACTGACCGGTTTCATGAGTCGGGTCGCTGACCGGTCCCATCGGTCGGAGTTCGCTGACCAGCCCGCAGCCATCGACCAGACGGATAGGCCACGTCCACCAACCGACCTAGACGGTCCCGACCCGCTGACCAGCTCAGTCCCTCCGCATTCCACCGACCAACCCACGTCCACCAGCCAACCTGGATGGACCTGCCCGCTGATCCGTCTCTTCGGTTCGTGTGCTCTGAGCAGCTTCTGTGGCCTGTCTGTGCCGATCAGCTCGACCTCCTCCGGTCCGATGAGCTCCAGCCGGCTCTCCCGAGCGGTGCGAACGTACCTGGGCTCGCTCATCGCGCCGTATCTGCGATCTGCTGTTTCGGGTACGTCTCTTCCGCTTCCACGGTGTGGGTTTGTACCCGTATCTGGTCTTGCCCCTGCCTCGTTTCTCCAGCTTTGCACAGCGGTCGGCAGTTGTTCGGGAGGATGACGCCCCTCGCGAGGCGTCGAGGGGCGATCATCGGCGCTTTGAGGGTCTCGATCTCGATCTTGGCCGTGGCACTCCCACGCCTTGGCGGGATGCCATCTATCGGGGCGGGAGTGCCGACCGATCGGCGGCCAGCCAGCAGGAGGGGAATGCTTCCCGCAAGTGATGGCGCTGACCAATCCCGGCGGGCGGCGGCGATTTCGACGATCGCCCACAACCCGGATATCGCCATCGGTGGCTCAGCGGACATCAGTGTGGACTGTTCGGGAAGTTCACGGGTCGTCGGGGGCTGGGGGGAGATCGTCATAGTCGGTTTGGTCTGAGGGGTATTGCCGTGGTGGGGCCGTTTCGTTGGCCTTCTGGTACGTACTCGACGGCGTTTTGCGGGTGCGCCAGCCCTTGTCCACTCTTTCGACGTAGCCTGCGGCGGCCAGGCCGCCCAGTGCGCTCAAAGCCGCGTCCAGGGAGACTCCTGCCGCTACCGCGATGGACGCGGGGCCGGCGGCGCCGCGTGTGGGGATGGCGTCGAGGACGCGGCTGGTCGTTTCGTTCAGCGTGTCTCGCGGGACGGCCGGGCCGCGAGATTGGGGGGCCAGGTCGTCTCCTATCGCGCCGACTAGTTCGATCACTTCTTCGGGTGAGGTGACACATACGGCCTTGCGTTCGCGAAGCAGGCGGTGGCAGCCGGCCGACATGGTGGAGGTGATCGGGCCTGGTACGGCCGCCAGGTGGCGTTGCAGCGACAAGGCGTGACCGGCCGTGTTGAGTGCGCCGCTGCGGAGTGCCGCCTCCACCACGACGGTGCCTCGGGACAGGGCGGCGATCAAGCGGTTCCTGATGAGGAAGCGCGCTCGGGTGGGGTGGACGCCCGGAGGGCACTCGCTGACCACTACGCCCTGGTCGCGGGCGGCGGCGAACAGTTCGTGGTGTCCGGTCGGGTAGGTGACATCGACGCCGCAGGCCAGGACGACGACCGTGGGAGAGTCCGCGGCCAGGGAACCGCGATGTGCCGCGCCATCTATGCCGAATGCGCCGCCTGAGACCACCGTCCAGCCTGAGTCGCTGAATCCCACGGCGAACTGGGCCGCGACGTGCACGCCGTACGCCGTAGCAGCCCGTGCGCCGACGACGGCGACCGATCGCAGGCAGGCGAAGCGCAGGTCGGCCGAGCCGTGGAGCCACAGGCCGAGGGGGCGGCGGGGTCCGAGCTGGTCCAGTTGGGTGGGCCATTCGGGACTGCCGGGGATGATGAATCTGGCTCCGCTTCGTTCGCCCTCGGCGAGGTCGGCTATGGGGTCGGCGGATGCCAGGCGGGCGTGCCAGGCGCGTAGTCGCTGGGTGAGGTCTGTTAGGCGCCGCTCGGCGAGGGCTGCTCCGATTTGATGAGCGGACTCCGTGATGTGCCGCTGGGTGGGGTTTGCGGTTCGTTGCTGGGTGAGGGTCGTTCCGCATTGCTCGCTGGGGTTCGTGATGTGTTCTTGGGCGGGGCCCTCTTTGCGTAGCTGGCTTGAGTTTGGGAGCTGTCGCTGGTTGAGGTCTGCGATGTGGTGCGGCGTGAGTTCTGTGACTTGCTGCCAGCTTTGGTCAGCAGTCTCTCGTTGGGACGGGACTGTGATGTGTTGGTCTTGGGTTTCCTGGGTGATGAAGTCGGGTGGGAGGGTCTCCGTACGTACGGCGTCGATTGCTGCCTCAACCCCACAGCAGGCGATGAGACGGCCCATGGTGGGGTCCCCGGCGTCGGCTGCACGCATGAGGGCGGCTCTTGCCTCCACTTCTGCTCTCGTCATCGACGCTCCTGAGGGTTAGGGATCTTGGTTACCGGCGGTGGGAACGCCTTCATGACGGGATGGCGGAGGTGGAGTTGGGCTCGGTAAGGGAGCTGGGCGGGGGAACGCGGTGGCCGCTGCGGGGTGGATGGGGTGGTCACGTGTTCACCCCCAGCCACAAGGCGAGTGCCGTCGATGTTTCCGCGTATTCGGGGTGGGGTTTTCCTGCCAGGTCCGTAAGGGTCCATGCGACTCGTAGGACGCGATCGAGGCCGCGCGCGCTGAGGGTGCCCGAGTCCAGGGCGGTCGTCATGCACTTCATGGCGGCGTCCGAAGGGCGGTAGTCGGCGTGGAGGGCGGCGGACGGGATTTCGGCGTTCGTACGCCAGGCGGTGCCGGCCAGGCGTTTGGCGGCTCGTTCGCGGGCTGCCAGTACGCGTTGGGCCACGGTTTTGCTTGGCTCGACGAACTGGCGGTCTGCCATGAGCTCGCGTCTGGACGTACGGGCGACTGTGACCTTCATGTCTATGCGGTCGAGAAGCGGGCCGGACAGTCTGGCCAGGTAGCGGCGTCTCATCGTCGGGGAGCACTGGCAGTTTTCCCCCTGGTCCTGGGGCTGGGCGCAGGGGCATGGGTTGGCGGCGAGTACGAGCATGAAGCGGGCCGGGAAGGTGACGGAGCCTGCCGACCTGGACACCGTCACGCGACCGGTCTCAAGGGGCTGGCGGAGGGAGTCGAGGATGTGGCGGGGGAACTCTGGAGCTTCGTCCATGAACAGGACTCCCCGGTGGGCGAGGGAGACTGCGCCTGGGCGTATGACGGTGCTGCCGCCGCCGACGATGGCCGCCGCCGTGGCGGTGTGGTGGGGGCTGACGAACGGCGGTCTGCTCAGCATCGGGCTGCTGGCCGGCAGGATGCCCGCCACCGAATGAATGGCCGTCACCTCGAGCGCGTGGTCGAGCTCCAGGTCGGGCAGGAGCGTGGGCAGGCGTTCGGCCAACAGGGTCTTGCCTGTGCCGGGCGGGCCGAGCATCCAGATGTTGTGGCCTCCGGCGGCGCATATCTCGAGCGCCCGGCGGGCGACCGGCTGGCCGGCCACGTCGGACAGGTCGACCGTGGGCTGGATGGTCAGCGGCTGCGGCTCTGGGGTGTCTTGGATGTACGGCTCTGGCGGATCGTCTCCCCTTCGTAGCCACTCGACGAGCTGGCGTAGGTCGGCGAAGGGTGCCACCTTGACGTCGGGCACCAGTGCCGCTTCCGCCGAGTTGGCGGCGGGGATGACCACCGTGACGTCTCCGTGCTCGGCCGCGCCCAGCACCGACGGGAGAACGCCTCGTACGGGTCTCAGGCGTCCGTCGAGGCCGAGCTCGCCGAGGAAAAATGGCTCTGCGACCCGGTCGGCGGGGACCACTCCGGCTGCGCCCAGTATCGCGATGGCTATGGCGAGATCGAACTGGCTGCCCCGCTTGGGGAGGCTCGCGGGAAAGAGGCTTACCGTGATGCGGGCGTCGGGCCAGGGATAATGACTGTTGACCATTGCCGATCTGACCCGTTCCCTGGCCTCGCTGAGTGCTGTGTCCGGGAGGCCGATGAGGTGGATCCCCGCCAGGCCGTTGCCCACGTCGGCTTCCACCTCGACGCTGCGGCCTTTGACGCCGACCAGGGCCACGCTGCGGGTTCGCGCTACTGCCATCTCAGATCGCCCCCCGTACGTGACGCAGGGAGTAGTCGCCGGCGAAACGCTCCAGGGCGATCACGTCGACTCTGACCGTGTCGAAGGTGCGGGGTTGGGTTGTGAGCCACTTGGCGGCCAGCATGCGGAGTCTGGCCAGTTTGGCCTGCCCTACCGACTCCAGGGCCGTGCCGTGTGATCGGCTGGATCTGGTCTTGACCTCTACTACGACCAGGTTGGGGCCGTCTTCGGCGATGATGTCGATCTCGCCGTGACGGCAGCGCCAGTTGCGTTCGATGATGGTCATTCCCTCGGCTTCCAGGTAGTTGACGGCTAGTTGCTCGCCGTGTTTGCCGAGGTCGTTCCTCGCGGCCATGTGGCACCTCCGGGCCCTGACTTTCGCGTACCGGGGGTGGGGCGGTCGGGCCGAGCGAGGTTCTGTGGATAGGCCGGGGGTGTTGGCGCCGGGTTGTGGATAAGTCCGGGGCTGATCCGGGCGTCCGGCACCGCGCTGGGTGAGCTGCCCTGGGCGTGCTGCTGCCCGGGCTGAGCCGCGCTGGGTGAGCTCCCCTGGGTGAGCCGCGCTGGGTGAGCCGAACGGAGGAAGCCCGACGGAGGGAGCCGCGCTACTTGACGCGATACGCCGCCATGGACGCGAGGCACCGATCCTGCGAAGCCGTATTGTGCCTGATCAGGGGCGCGGTCCGGGGTGGCGGCTGGTGACAGCGCCGACTGGCGACCCTGGTGGGTGAGATCGGTGGTGGATCCCAGGGGGCGACTGTGGGCGGCCTCGTTTGGTGGCTGGGGCCTAGTGGCGGCTGCGGGGCACGGTCAGTGGTCCTTTGGAAGGGTGGTCGGGACGGCCTGGCAGATGGCCGTGGAAAGGGCCCCAGTGGTGGCTGTCGGCAAGCCTCGGGCGAGCTCGGTCAGCGGTCCTGGGGGTGGCTCAGTGGGTCGTCGCGCGGGACGGCCGCGCGGGCGGACCGGCGGATGGACCGGACAGGGGTCCTATGGGGTGGGCGGCCCAGCGGGTGGCCGCGCGTGCAGGCCAGTTGATGGCCGAGCAGGTAGCCAGACGAACCCATGGATGGCCGAGCAGGTAGCCAGGCGGACCCATGGATGACCGAGCAGGCGGGCTGGTGGATGGCCGTGGGTTGCGGCCCTTCACAGGTGGCGGCTGACCGCAACCACCCGTCCCACCCAACAACCACCCCACAGCAACCCCAGCCCCCGCAAACCAAAGGCCAGTCCCCAACGCCCCTCAAACAGCACCTACCCCGAGAAGCCCTCCTTCGGCATCTCCAGGTCGGCCTTGGCCAGTTCCTCGACGTTGACGTCCTTGAACGTAACCACCCGCACATTCTTCACAAACCGTGCAGGCCGGTACATATCCCAAACCCAAGCATCCTGCATCTTCACATCGAAGAACACGTCCCCGTTCTCCGCGGTCCGGACGTCGAGATCTACCGAGTTGGTCAGGTAGAAGCGCCGCTCCGTCTCCACGACATACGTAAACAGCCCGACGACATCGCGGTATTCGCGGTAAAGCTGCAGCTCCATCTCGGTTTCGTACTTTTCGAGATCCTCTGCGCTCATCGCGGTCCTCCTGTCGTACCGGTCTTCCGGTTCGCCTGGTCAGGCAACCCCGGCCCCCATTTCATTTTCCCCCATCTCCCTGGCCACCGTGACGAACGAGTAACGGTGGTGGGAGCAAGGGCCGTTCGTCTCCAGGGCCAGTCTGTGTCCTGGAGTGACGTACCCCTTGTGCTCGGCGAAGCCGTAGCCCGGGAACTCGGCGTCCAGCTCGACCATCATGCGGTCCCTGGTCACCTTGGCCACGATCGAGGCCGCGGCCACGCACGCGGCCACCTGGTCTCCCTTCCACACCGCCAGCGAGGGCGCGGGCAGGCCCGGGACGGGGAAGCCGTCCGTGAGGATGTACCCCGGGTCACAGGTCAACCGTGCCACGGCTCGCCGCATTCCGGCCACGTTGCTCTTGTGCAGCCCCCGCGCGTCGATCTCCGCCGGGGGGATGACGACCACCCCGACGTGCGCCGAATCCATGATCAGGTCATAGAGCCGCTCTCGTACGGCCGGCACCAGCAGTTTCGAGTCGTTCAGCCCGTCGATCGGCCTGCGCAGGATGGCCGCGGCGACCACCAGCGGACCGGCGCAGGCCCCCCGGCCCGCTTCGTCGACCCCGGCGATCGGGGTCAGGCCCCGGCGGGCCAGGGCCCGCTCATAGGCATAGAGCCCGGAATCACGCCGGACAACGCTGGGCCGAGGGCGAAACGCAACTGTCATGACAAGAGGCAGCGTACGCCCCAATCGCCGCAAACCGCGACCGGAAGGCGGCTCTACTTGACCTTGTCGAAAGTGTCAGGACGCATGAAGATCAGGCCTCGCGACAGCGGCCAGTAGCGCATGACGGCCTTTCCGATCACCGCGTCCTCCGAGATGAACCCGCCCCCGGGCTCCTCGACATGGCTGCGCGAGTCGGCCGAGGCGCTGCGGTGGTCTCCCATCAGCCACAACTTGCCGGGCGGCACGGTGTACTTGAACGTGTCGCCCGACGGGAAGTCGTCCGGATAGAGGTAGGACGCCTCGTCCAGCGGCGTGCCGTTGACCGTCACCCGCTTCTTGGCATCGCAGCAGGCCACCTTGTCGCCACCGATGCCGATGACCCGCTTGATGGTGTCCTCGCCGTTCCAGCCCTTGAACACGATGATGTCGCCGCGCTCGGGCTTGCCCGAGAGCTTGTTGACGAACACCCGGTCGTTGATCAGCAGGGTGTTCTCCATCGACTCCGACGGGATGTAGAACGAGCCGACGACGAACGTGTGCAGCAGCAGCGCGATGCCGACGCCGAGGATCAGCAGGAGGATCGTCTCGCGGAAGCCGCCCTTTTTCTTCTTCTCCACCGCCGCCGCCTTCTTGGTGAAGGACATCAGTTTCTCCTGCTTCGGCGGCGCCGACGGACCAGCACCAGGGGGAAAGCTCCGGCGAACCCGGCGACCAGCGGGACGGACCCGCCCAGCGCCTGCAGCGCCGGCTGCCCGAACGTGTCCGGGATGGACAGCGTGGTCGCCCTGTTGAACGGCCACACGATGACGAACGCCCGCCCGACCACCTGGCCCACGGGGATCGAGCCGCCACCCGGGTCGCCCGTGTGCGAGCGTGAGTCGAGCGACACCGAGCGGTGGTCGCCCATCACCCACAGCCGCCCCTTGGGCACCGTGATGTCGAAGAACTTGTCGGAGGGCACGTTGCCCGGATAGAGGTAGCCGCCCTCGTCGATCGCCACGCCGTTGACCGTGATGCGCTGCTTGGAGTCGCAGCACTTGACGTGGTCGCCGCCGACGCCGATGACCCGCTTGATGTAGTCCTTCTCGCCGGGCACCACGCCGAACGCGGTGCCGACCCAGCGGAAGAACGCCGCGACCGGGTTGGACGGCTCCTCCATCTCGAACTCGCCGTCCCACGAGTCGACGCCCGAGAACACCACCACGTCGCCGCGCTCGATGTCGCGCGTGTGGTAGACGATCTTGTTGACGAGGACCCGGTCGTTCTTCAGGAGAGTGTTCTCCATCGACTCCGACGGGATGTAGAAGGCCTGGATCACGAACGTCTTGATGATCAGGGCCAGCACCAGCGCCACGACGACCAGGACGGGAAGTTCTTTCCAGAACGACCCCTTTTTGTCCTTCTTGCCGCCCTTTGCTGGCTTCTCAGTCTCTTCGGCGACCACGTCCACCTCGTCCTTGACAGGGCGGCGCGGCGCGCCGTGCTCCTGGCTCTCGCTAGTCATCGCTGACGAGCCTAGATGATGCATCGGCTCGACAAGTCTCGACCGACGTTACACCCGCGCCCGAGTCGCTCCACATAAAAGAAATGCCCCCGCAAAGCCGAATGGCCCGCGCAGGACGCGGGCCATTCGGAAAGGTCTGTGTCACTTGGCGGGCACGGCCTCGCGCTTCTCGCGGATACGGGCGGCCTTGCCGCGCAGATCGCGCATGTAGTAGAGCTTGGCGCGGCGCACGTCACCGCGGGTCACGAGCACGATCTTCTCGATGATCGGGCTGTGCACGGGGAAGGTCCGCTCGACGCCGACGCTGTAGCTGACCTTGCGGACCGTGAAGGTCTCGCGGGCGCCGCTGCCCTGCCTGCGCAGCACGAAGCCCTTGAAGACCTGGACGCGGGAGCGGTTTCCTTCGACGACGCGGACGTGAACCTCGAGCGTGTCACCGGGGCGGAAGTCCGGCACGTCTCCGCGCAGGGTCGCCTTCTCGAGCTCCTGGATCTTCGTGTGCATGAGAGCTGTCCTCAAGTCCTCGCGAGCACGCGGAGGTCCACCCGGCCTGAGCTCGCGGCGGACGCGCCTGCTGATTCGATGAACCCGGGACTGTCCCCCGGGCATGGCAGACCAACCACATGATGGTCGGTAGCGCTTCAGTTTGCCATATCTTCCGGCTGGAAGCGAAACGAGAGCTCCTCCAGCAGCCGCCGGTCGTGCTTGTCGAGCGTCTCGGGATCGAGCGCCAAAGCCAGCTCGGGCCGGTTGGCGACGGTACGGCGGAGCGCCTCGTCACGCCGCCACCGCGCGACCTTCCCGTGATGCCCGGACAGGAGTACGGGCGGCACCTCGTGCCCCCGCCAGAGCGGCGGCTTGGTGAAGACGGGCCCTTCGACGAGGTTGCGCATGGCCCCCGGCGCGAAGGAGTCGTCGACGGCCGAATGGGCGTTGCCCAGCACGCCGGGCAACAGCCTGCCGATGGCCTCCACCATCACCAGCGTCGCGACCTCGCCTCCGGCCAGCACGTAGTCGCCGATGCTGATCTCGTCGACGCGCAGGCGCGTGCCGTATTCGGTCATGACGCGCGAGTCGATGCCCTCGTAGCGGCCGCACGCGAACAGCAGCCAGGGTTCGGCCGCGAGCTCCTGGGCGAGCTCCTGGGTGAACGGCCGCCCGCTCGGCGTCGGGACGATCAGGCGCGGCGAGCCGCCCTCGGTCACCGCGTCGATGGCCTCGCCCCACACCTCGGGCTTCATGACCATGCCGGGGCCGCCGCCGTAGGGGGTGTCGTCGACGGTTTTGTGCACGTCGTGGGCCCAGTCGCGGAGCTGGTGCACCCGTACGTCGAGGGTGCCGCGCTCGCGAGCCTTGCCGATGAGGGAGACGTCGAGCGGCGCGAAGTACTCGGGGAAGATCGAGACGATGTCGAGCCGCATCACAGCAGCCCTTCGGGCGGGTCGACGACGAGCCGGCCGCCTTCGAGGTCGACCTCGGGCACCAGCGCCCTGACGAACGGGATGAGCGCGTCGTCCTGCCCGCTTCGCCGTACGACCAGGAGGTCCTGGCCGTGGTGGAGCACGTCGGTGACCTCGCCGACGGCCTCGTCCGAGGCGGTCACGACCGTGAGCCCGATGAGCTGGTGGTCGTGGAACTCGTCGGGGTCGTCGGAGGGCGTCACCTCGGCGGAGTCGATGACCAGCATCGTGCCGCGGAGTTCTTCGGCGTCGTCGCGGGCTCTGATCCCGGCGAAGGTGATGAGCAGCGCGCCTTTGTGCCAGCGGCGGCTCTCGATGACGAGCGGCCCCCTGTCGGCGGGATCGGTGGCGATGGCGGCGCCGACGGCGAAGCGCAGCTCGGGATCGTCGGTGCGCACCTCCACGGTCACGTCGCCGCGTACTCCGTGCGGGCGGCCTATCCGGCCGACGACCAACTGCACCTGTACCTACCTTTTCTAACGCAAGCGCCCCCATCGGCAAGAACCGATGAGGGCGCGGGAACCTGACGCTAACGGACGGCTTCGTCCAGGTCGAGCAGATCGACCCGGACGTACTTCCCGTCGGCCAGGGCATTCACGACAGTGCGCAGCGCCTTGGCGGTGCGCCCGCCGCGACCGATGACCTTGCCCAGGTCCTCGGGGTGCACCCGGACCTCCAGGACGCGCCCGCTGCGAATGCGGCGTGCGCGGACCCGGACATCGTCTGGATGTTCGACGATGCCCTTAACGAGGTGCTCGAGAGCCTCCTCGAGCATCTTCAGGCCTCGCCCTCGGTCTTGGTCTCGGCGGGAGCGGCCTCGGTCGCCTCGTCCTTCTTGCGAGCCTTACGCGGCGTGGTGGCAGCGGTGCCGGTGTCGCCACCGGACAGCGCCTCCTTGGCCGCGGCCTCGTAGATGGCGTGGCGGTCGGGCGCCGGCTCGGCGACCTTCATCGGCCCAGGGGCGGGCTCGCCCTTGAACTTCTGCCAGTCACCGGTCAGCTTGAGCAGCTTGAGCACCGGCTCGGTCGGCTGCGCGCCGACACCCAGCCAGTAGGCCGCGCGCTCGGCGTTGACCTCGATACGCGAAGGGTCGTCCTTCGGGTGGTACAGGCCGATCTCTTCGATCGCCCGGCCGTCACGCTTGGTGCGGCTGTCGGCGATGACGATGCGGTACTGAGCGTTGCGGATCATACCGAGACGCTTGAGCTTGATCTTGACTGCCACGGGTGTGGTCTCTCCTGCATTCGAGCGTGGGTGAACGGCATCTCATCGAGTGGGGCACGATGGGAGTCCGCTCCAGGGACAGGCATGACCGGTGGGAGGTGAGAGGGCACCCACCTGGCCACGGTGTTCCAACATGTCATTGTGCCAGACGCGCGGCACTGCACACGACCCGCAAGCGCGGGTCGCCGCATTCGCAAAACCGAAAATATCCGGAAAGTTGCTACTTATCGCCCGGGAGATTGAACTTGCTGGGGTCGAAGCCCGGCGGCAGTTCCAGGCCCGGAGGCAGCTTCCCGCCCAGGTTGCCGAGCAGACCGCCCTTGGGCGCCTGCGGCTCGGTGGGCGCCGAGTCCGGCTTGCCCAGAGCGGCCTTACGCGGGTCGCCGCTCACGCGCCGCCCCTTCTTGCTCTTCTTCTGAGCCTTGGCCACCTTGCCCCGGCCGCCCGGCATGCCGGGGATGCCCATGCCCCCCGCCATCCGCTTCATCATCTTCTGGGCGTCGAAGAACCGCGTCACCAGGTTGTTGACGGCACTCACCGTCACACCGGAACCGGCGGCGATGCGGGCCCGGCGGGAGCCGTTGATGATCTTCGGGTCCTGGCGCTCGCCCGGCGTCATCGAGCGGATGATGGCCGCGATGCGGTCGAGGTCGCGGTCGTCGATGGAGTTGAGCTGGTCGCGCATCTGCCCCATGCCGGGCATCATGCCGAGCAGGTTCTTGATCGGGCCCATCTTCTGGACCATCATCATCTGCTCGAGGAAGTCTTCGAGCGTGAAGTTCTCGCCCGAGGTGAGCTTGCCCGCCATCTTGGCGGCCTGCTCCTCGTCGAACGTCTTCTGGGCCTGCTCGATCAGGGTGAGGATGTCACCCATGTCGAGGATGCGGGAGGCCATCCGGTCGGGGTGGAAGGCGTCGAAGTCCTCGAGCTTCTCACCGGTCGACGCGAACATGATCGGCCGGCCGGTGATGTGCCTGACCGACAGCGCGGCGCCGCCGCGGGCGTCGCCGTCGAGCTTGGTGAGCACCACGCCGTCGAAGCCGACGCCCTCCATGAACGCCTGGGCCGTGGTCACGGCGTCCTGGCCGATCATGGCGTCGACCACGAACAGGACCTCGTCGGGCGAGACCGCGTCGCGGATGTCGGCGGCCTGGCGCATCATCTCCTGGTCGATGCCCAGGCGGCCGGCGGTGTCGATGATGACGACGTCGTGCTGAGCGCGCTTGGCCTCGTCGATCGACCGGCGGGCGACCTCGACCGGGTCGCCGACGCCGCTGCCGGGCTCAGGCGCGTAGACGGCCACCCCCGCGCGCTCGCCCACGACCTGGAGCTGCTGCACGGCGTTGGGGCGCTGAAGGTCGGCGGCCACGAGCATGGGCGCGTGGCCCTGCTCGCGCAGCCACTTGGCGAGCTTGCCCGCCAGCGTGGTCTTACCGGCGCCCTGCAGACCCGCGAGCATGACGACGGTCGGCGGTGTCTTGGCGTAGCGGAGCCGCCGCGTCTCGCCGCCGAGAATCTCGATCAGCTCGTCGTTGACGATCTTGACGACCTGCTGCGCCGGGTTGAGCGCCTGGGAGACCTCGATGCCGCGGGCGCGCTCCTTGACCTGGGCGACGAACGCCTTGACCACCGGAAGTGCGACATCGGCCTCTAGCAGCGCGATGCGGATCTCGCGGGTGGTGGCGTCGATGTCGGCCTCGGACAGCCGACCCTTGGAGCGGAGGGAGGAGAAGACCGATGTCAGCCGGTCGGAAAGCGTCTCGAACACGTGGTAGGCCAGTCCTCGAAGCGAATGTTGGTCTAATGGTTCAGCCTATCCGCTCCGGCAGCCCTTCCAGCCTGGCTCGGCCATCCGGTCTGTCAGCATGCCCCAGACGACGACATCCCGGACGGCGGCCTGCCAGGGAGCAGGCGAAGTCAGCTACCGCTCCAGCCCGGCACCGCCATCCGGACCGTCAGCGCGTGCTCGACCAGGTTGATGAGCGCGCTCTTCACCGAGTCCTTCGACCGCGCGTCCAGCCGGACCAGCGGGATGTGCGGCGCCAGCGTGAGAGCGTCGCGCACCTCCGCGTCACTGTGCGGGTATGAGCCGTCCCACCCGTTCACACCCACCACGAACGGCAGTTGCGCCTCTTCGAAGTAGTCGATCGCGGGGAAGCTGTCGGCCAGCCGGCGCGTGTCCACCAGCACCACCGCGCCGATCGCGCCGCGCACCAGGTCGTCCCACATGAACCAGAACCGGTGCTGCCCGGGCGTGCCGAACAGGTAGAGGATCAGGTCACGGTCGAGCGAGACCCGGCCGAAGTCCATGGCCACGGTGGTGGTGGACTTCAGCGGCGTCATACCGAGGTCGTCGATGCCCGCCGAGGCGTCCGTCATGACGGCCTCGGTGGTCAGCGGCATGATCTCCGACACCGCGCCGACGAACGTCGTCTTGCCCACCCCGAAGCCACCGGCCACCACGATCTTCGTCGAGGTGAGGCCGGGGCTAGAGCCTGCGAAGTCCACTGAGCACCCTTTCGAGCAGGTTTACGTCTGGTCGTCCGGACTCCAGCGCTGGCTGGTGTACGCGTACCAGACCTTCGGCCGCCATATCGGCGATCAGCACGCGCACCACACCGAGCGGGATCCGCAACAGGGCCGACACCTCGGCCACCGACCGGACCTGCCGGCAGAGCTGGCTGATCGCCTGATACTCCGGCGTGATGTGGGAGAACTCCCGGTGCTCGGCCGTCGCGGACGAGACCAGGGCCTCCATGGCCAGCTTGACCCGGGGCGCGGTCCGTCCTCCCGTCACAGCGTAAGGACGGACCGGCGACGCGGGATCTGAACTCAGCTGCGGCTGGGGATGGGGTTGGGGCTCCCAGCCGCCGCTGTTCCACCTTGGGTCCGTCACCTACATCACCTGGTCTGGCTAGCGCGCAGCTCTGCGCGCACCGCCGGAGTAAGTACCTGACCGGCACGATCGACCATGAGCGTCATTTGGTACGCGACCAATCCCATATCGCAGTCGGGGGCCGCCAGCACTGCCAGGCAGGAGCCGTCGCTGATCGACATGATCAGCATCAGCCCGCGCTGCATCTCGACGATGGTCTGGTTGACCGCACCGCCCTCGAAGACCCTGGCCGCTCCCTGCGTCAGGCTGACCAGCCCGGACGCGATCGCGGCCAGTTGATCAGCCCGGTCTACGGGGAAGCCCGAAGAGGCCGCGAGCGGCAGACCATCGGACGAGACAACGACCGCGTGGGCGACGCCTGGAACGGTACTGACGAAGTCGGTTATCAGCCAGTCGACTCCGCGTGCCGCGTGGCTCAGATCGTTCATGCGCCCTCCTCTCTGCTATCAACGGGCCTTGAGCCGGCGGGGTACGCCCTGCCCTCGCTGATGTCGTCACGTGCCGCGCGGAAGCCCTGCTGGAAGCTGGACAGGCGGCTGCGGACGCGATCAGGCGAGACAGAGGGCATCGGGGCGACGCCCTTCGGCGCGGAGGCGGTGTCAGCGGAACCCGGCACGAGGTTCGCCTTGGGCACCCGCTTGGGCAGCCCGGAGGCGGTCGCGCCGTCACGTACCGGCTCGACCACGGCCTCCGCGGCGCTCCAGCCGGCATCGGCCTTGGAGGAACCCCAGCTCGCGCCGCTTTCACCGTGTTCGAACCAGGCCGACTCCACCGAGGCGAAGATCGGCAGGTACTCGTCACCAGACGACGCCGGCTTCACCACCGGGATGGGGCCGGTGGCCGCCGACTCCGTCTCCGGGAAGTCGTACCTCGGCCTGGGCGGCGGGCTCGACTCCACCGCCCGGTCGCCGAAGCTCCAGTTCTGGGGCGGCTGGAACGGCGGCTGGTCGGTGGGCCGCTTCGGCAGGCCGTTGTCGCCGGACCAGTTGCCTCCGCCGCCACCGCCCTGGCCTCGCGACGGCACCCAGACGTCGGCGGTGTCGTAGCCGCCGCTGCTGGCACGCGGGTCGGCGGGCCAGCCGTTGACGTCGGACGGCCACTGGGGCATGGACGGCCAGGCACCCGCGGACTCCGGGTTGGACGGGTACGACGGATGTCCCGGGCCCATCTGGTAGCCGCCACCCTGCCACTGCGGAGGAGCGACGGGCGGCGCGGCGGGAGCCGGCGCGGGGGCCGCGTAGGTCTCCTCGCGCACGGGCATGGCGCCCTGCGTGCTGGCGTAGGCCGGGGACTGGCTGCCGAGCAGGCTCTCGGGCACCAGCACCATGGCGGTCAGGCCGCCGGAGCCGTGCGGGCGCAGTTGCACCCGGATGCCGTGCCGGTGCGCCAGCCTGGCGACCACGAACAGACCCATGCGACGCGACACCGAGACGTCCACGACGGGCGCGTCAGTGAGGCGGTCGTTGGCCCCGGCGAGTTCGTCCTGAGTCATGCCGATGCCGGAGTCGGTGATCGACAGCATGACACCGCCGCCGTCGATCCGGCTGCCGGAGACCGTCACGCGGGTCTCGCGCGGCGAGAACGACAGCGCGTTCTCCACCAGCTCGGCGAGCAGGTGGATGACGTCGTTGACGGCCTGGCCGGCGACGGACACGCCGTCGGGCACCTGCAGGACGACCCGCTCGTAGTTCTCGACCTCCGACAGGGAGGCGCGGGCCACGTCGACCAGCTTGACCGGCTGGCTCCAGCGCCGCGGCGGGTCCTGACCGGCGAGGACCAGGAGGTTCTCGCTGTTGCGGCGCATACGGGTGGCCAGGTGGTCCAGCTTGAACAGGTTCGCCAACCGGCTCTCGTCCTGCTCGCCCTGCTCCAGCCCGTCGATGAGGGTGATCTGCCGCTCGACCAGCGTCTGGCTTCTGCGGGAGAGGTTGACGAACATCGCGTTGACGTTGCTACGGAGCCTGGACTCCTCGCTGGCCAGTCGTACGGCTTCGCGGTGTACCTCGTCGAACGCCCGCGCCACTTCCCCGATCTCGTCCTCGGACATGACGCCGATCGGCTCGACCTCGGGTGGGCCGGTCGCCTCGGACTCGCGCAGCTGCTGGACCGTCTCCGGCAGGCGGCGGCCGGCGATGAACAGCGCCTCCCTGCGCAGCCGGCGCAGCGGGCCGCTGAGCGAGCGCGCCATGAGCGAGGTGACCACCAGGACCAGGATGAGCAGGATGGCGATCGCGATCGCGATGATCATCGCGCCTTGCTGCTCCTGGCCCTGCAGGGTGCGGCTGCGCAGCAGGATCGAGTCGGAGACCTGCTGCTCGACCTTGCGCATGCCGTCGATCGTCTTGGTGACGGCGTCGAACCAGTCCTCGCCGTTGCGCTGGAGGCCCAGGGCCGGGTCGACCAGGAGCGCACCGGAGTCCTGCAGGAACAGGGCGCGGGCCTGGATCAGCTCGGCCTTGTCGACGGCCTGGCCGCTGACGATGTCGTCGTACGCCTGGCGGATGTTCAGCGGCACCTGGGCCCTGAACGTCGCCAGCTCACTGTTGCGCTGGGCGCGGGCGGCGATGAAGGAATCGAGGTCCTCCTTGCCGAACCGCTTGGCGGCCAGAGCGGCCGCGAGCAGCGCGCGCTGCTTGGAGACGAACTGCTTGGCCCTGGACAGAGCGGCGAAGCCGGAGACGCTGTCGGCGAGCTCCTTGTCGGCGGCACCCTGGTCGATGTTGTCATTGAGCGCGACGAAGTCGGAGATGCTCCGGTCGTACAGGTCGATGACGGAGCTGACGTTCAGCTGCGAGTCCACCGAGGCCTTGCGCGACTGGTCGATCTCGTCCAGACGGTTCTTGACGCGAACGGCCTGAGCGCGCTGCGGGCTGTCGGACGCGGCGAGCGCGTCGACACCGGTGCGCACATCGTCACGGAGCTTGTTGACGGTGGTGTACTGCTCGCTGACTTTGGCCTTGCCGGCCGCCGGGCGGCCGAGGGCGACAAAGCTGGCGGTGAGGTCGCGTTCGAGCTCGACCTCATGAGCGAGCGCAGTGAGCTGGCTCGCCAGGATGGCGACGTCGTTGACTCTCTCGTACTCGGTGGCGCTGCTGATCGAGGTGGCTACGCGGAAGCCGCCCAGGACCAGGGCCGCCAAGGTGGGAATGACAACCAGAACGAGCAGCTTCGAACGCACGCGCCAGTTGCGCAGCGCGAAGCCACCCGTCTTCTTCGCACGCCCGGCCCGTGCTTTGGGCTTTGACTTGGCGTGAAGTGCCGCAGGAGCGGGCGCTTCAGCAGTTAAGCCGGGATCCCCACCTGCTGGGGGGAATGCGTTCCTCACTGGCCTCCGCAACCTCTCCTCTGATGGTCTGGTGCAAGAGGATCACGTCATGCATTGTGTTTGCCGTGTGACGCCGACGCACCCATGGGGCGAGAGCTTATTTGAGCACAACAACAGGAGATCGGCCAATACCGCAAAGGTCGCAGTCAACCTATCTCTTCGCAAAACGTACCAAACCGGACATTCTCCACATGTTCCTGGTGGACGCCCGGGTCTCACTCCGTCGATTCGGACAATCATCTCAAACCTACATGGTGATCATCATTTCCACATATATATTGTTAATTTCCAGAATCGGGGGACCATGCGCAAGAGTTAGCTGCGCTAGGGTGCGACCGTCGTCGATCACCCCCCGTTCGAAGGAGACGCGACATGAGGTTCGGTGCACTAGGGCGCACCGCCCTGATTGGACTTGTGGCCACCCTTGTCATTACGGGGTGTTCCAGCTCAGATAGCAAGACCGGAGGCACCACCAATGCCAATGGTCTTGAGAAGACAGACCTCCTGATCGGGCAGTACCCCGGGGCGGACTCGGCCCCGCTGTTCATCGCCATGGAGCGTGGGTTCTTCAAGGAGCAGGGCCTCAACGTCAAGCAAGAGGCAATCCAGGCCCCCCAGGCCGTACTGCCCAAGCTCGGCAACGGCAGCATGGACGTGGTGCTGGGCAGCTACGCCACCATCTTGTCCATCCAGAGCTCCGGCCTGGAGAAGTTCAAGTACATCGCGGACTCCTACCAGGGAGCTCCCGGGGCTTTCGGCGTCATGGTGGCGAAGAACTCGCCCATCAAGAACGTCGGTGACCTCAAGGGTAAGAAGATCGGCGTCAACGCTCTCGTCGGTCTGGGCGTTCTCACCATGAACCCCCACCTCAAGATCGCTGGGCTCGACCCGAAGACCGACGTCAAGTACGTCGTCGTGCCGACCACCGACTGGATCACGGCCCTGGACAAGCACAGTGTGGACGCGGTCTGGATGACCGACCCGTACGTGAGCCAGGCCAAGAACGAAGTCGGCGCGACCATGCTGCTCGACACCATGTCCGGCCCCACGGAGGGTCTGCCGATCACCGGCTGGGCCGCAACGGAGAAGTGGGTCAGCAAGAACCCCAAGACCATGGCCGCATTCCAGCGGGCTATGGCAAAGGCGCAGAACGTTGCCGCCACCGACCGCAGCGCCGTGACGAAGATCCTGCCGACCTACACGAAGATCCCGCCTGCCGTCGCTGCAACGATCAACCTCGGCAACTACCCGACCTCACTGAACGCCCAGCGCGTTCAGCGAGTCGCGGACCTGATGCTCGAGTACGGCTTCATCCAGCAGAAGATCGACGTCGCCTCGATGATCGTTACTTCGCAGGGATGACCGCTGCCACAACGCTGACGCGCGGCGGGCGTTCCCCGCTCGCCCGCGCCAGGGTCGGAAAACTCGTCCGCCACGCCATCGGTGTGGCGGTTTTTCTGCTTGTCTGGGAGCTCGCCAGCAGGACCGGCCTGTTCAAGTGGCTGCCGCCGGCCTCGGCCTGCCTGGCCAGAGTGGTCGCCTTGGCGTTCGATCCCGAGTACCTCGGGGACCTGTCCTCCACGCTGCTCGCCGCCGTCATCGGCCTGCCGATCGCCGTCCTGCTGGCCGTCCCGGTGGGCCTGCTGCTCGGGACCCTGCCCGTCGTCGAGGAGATGACCCGCGCGATCGTCGAGTTCCTGCGGCCGATCCCCTCGGTGGCCCTGATCCCGCTGGCACTGTTCATCTTCCAGCCCGAGATCAACGCCAAGGTCGCGCTCATCGTCTACGCCGCGTCCTGGCCGATCCTGATCAACACCCTCTACGGCGTGCGTGACGTCGATCCCCTGGCCGCGGAGACACTGCGCTCGTTCAGCTTCGGCTCCGCGGCCGTCGTCTGGCGGGTGTCGCTGCCGAGCGCCGCGCCGTTCATCTTCACCGGCATCCGGCTGGCCGCCTCGATCTCACTCATCCTCGCCATCAGCGTGGAGTACGTCGTCGGCGGCTCCGGCGGGATCGGCGCCTTCCTCATCGAGGCGAGCACCGGCCTGGGCGATCAGGCGATGATCGACGTGATCGCGGTGCTGCTGTGGTCGGGCTTCATCGGACTGATCGTCAACACCCTGCTGCTGCGTGCCGAGCGGCGGCTCTTCAAGTGGCGGAACGCATGATCAAGACCCTGATCAAACGGCTCTGGCTGGTGCCGGTGGTCCTCATCGCGTGGGAGCTGATCACCAAGGCGGTGGAGAGCCCCTACTTCCCCCGGCCCACGGTCATCGTGTCGCGCATGTACGACATGTGGTTCTCCGGACCGCTCATTCTCACCGATGAGGCAGTGGACAACTTCGTCCCCAGCATCGTCAGGCTGATCGGCTCGTGGGGCGTGGCTGTGGCCGTGGGGGTAGCACTCGGTGTCGCGATCGGCAGGGCCGCCTGGCTGGGCGACTACATCGACCCGCTGGTGGAGTTCGCCCGGGCCGTGCCGCCACCTGTGATGTTCTCCGTGTTCCTGGTGCTCTTCGCCATGGGGACGCAGGTCCAGGTGGCCACCATCGTCTTCGGCATCATCTGGCCGATCCTGCTGAATTCAATCGATGGCGCGCGTAACGTGGATCGTCTCCAGATCGAGACCGCGACCGTCTTCGGCGTCCCGGCGAGCCTGCGCCTGTTCCGGATCATTTTGCCCGCCGCCGCACCGAAGATCTTCGCGGGGCTGCGGCTGAGCGTCTCGCTTGCACTGATCCTCATGATCGTGTCCGAGCTCAAAGGCAGCACGGACGGCATCGGCTACCTGCTGACCATCGCGAGCGCCAACTCCGACATGCCGGCCCTCTGGGGAGGAGTGGTCGTGCTCGGCGTTCTCGGATACGTGTTCAACACCCTGTTCCTCATGGTCGAGCGCCCGATGCTCACGTGGCACCGTGGCGCTCGCCGTACCGCGTAGGAGGCGGATGTGACTGACCTGTTGCTGAAGAACGTGCGAGTTGTTACCCACGACCGGGACGAACCGGTCGTCGCGGACATCGCCGTGACCGGTGGGCGCATCGAGCAGGTCGGACCCGGCCTGTCCGCCGAGGGTGTGGAGGAGGTGCTCGACGGCGACGGGAAGCTGGCCTTCCCCGGCGTCGTGGACGCCCACCAGCACTGGGGCATCTACAACCCGCTGCCCGCCGACGCCGCCTCGGAGAGCATGGCCAGCGCCCAGGGTGGCGTCACCACGGCGCTCACCTACATGCGGACCGGCCAGTACTACCTCAACAAGGGCGGTCCCTACGCGGAGTTCTTCCCCCAGGTGCGCGAGCAGGCGGCGGGGCAGGCGTACATCGACTACGGCTTCCACCTCGCGCCCATGTCGAGCACGCACATCGGCGAGCTGCCCGACCTGATCGAGAAGTTCGGCGTCTCCTCGTTCAAGATCTTCATGTTCTACGGCGGCCACGGGCTGCACGGCCGCTCGGCCGACCAGAGCAAGTTCCTGATGCTGCCCGAGGGCGAGCGCTACGACTACGGGCACTTCGAGTTCGTGATGCGCGGCGTGCAGAAGGCCAGGGAACGCTTCCCCGAGCTGGCCGACGAGATCTCGCTGTCGCTGCACTGCGAGACCGCCGAGATCATGACCGCCTACACCAAGCTGGTGGAGGACGCCGGCGACCTGAGCGGGCTCGCCGCCTACAGCGCCTCCCGGCCGCCGCACTCCGAGGGGCTGGCGGTCTTCATCGCCTCCTATCTCGCCCACGAGACCGGCCTGGCCAACATCAACCTGCTGCACCTGTCGTCCCGCAAGGCGCTCGACGCGGCCGTGCGGATGGCCAAGACCTTCCCGCACATCGACTTCCGCCGCGAGGTCACGATCGGACATCTTCTCGCCGACATCGAGACGGCCAACGGGATCGGTGCGAAGGTGAACCCGCCCATCAGGCCGCGCGAGGACGTCGAGGCGTTGTGGGAGTACGTGCTCGACGGCACCGTCGACTGGGTCGTCAGTGACCATGCCTGCTGCCGGGAGGAGCTCAAGTTCGGAGCTCCGGCCGACGACGTGTTCCTGGCCAAGGCCGGGTTCGGCGGCGCCGAGTACCTACTGCCCGGCCTGATCACCGAGGGCCGTCGCCGCGGCCTGCCCTACGGGCGCATCGCCGCCCTCACCGCGTGGAACCCCGCCCGCAGGTACGGCCTGCGGACCAAGGGCACCATCGCGCCCGGCTTCGACGCCGACATCTGCCTGGTCGACACCGGGAGCACGTGGACCGTTCGCGCCTCCGAGTCGGAGTCGACGCAGGAGTACACCCCCTTCGAGGGCTTCGAACTGACCGCGAAGGTCACCGACACGTTCGTCAGAGGCAACCACGTCCTCGACGCGGGCAAGATCGTGGGCCGTCCGGTGGGCCAGTACATCTCCAGACCGCTGGGCTGACCTTCTCCCCCAAGGAAACCTCTTGCTTGAGATAGACAACCTCACGCACGTCTACGGCGACGGGCCGACGCGCCACCACGCCATCGACGGACTGAACCTGAGCGTCGCCGAGGGCGAGCTGCTGTGCATCGTCGGACCCTCCGGGTGCGGCAAATCGACCCTGCTGCGCTCCATCGCCGGCCTGATCAAGCCCACGGGCGGAGAGATCCGGGTCGAGGGCGCGCTGGTCCGCCAGACGCCGGCCAATCTGGCCGTCGTCTTCCAGGACTACAGCCGCTCGCTGTTCCCGTGGATGTCGGTGGCCGACAACGTCGCGCTGCCGCTGCGCCGCAAGGACATGACCAAGGAGCAGCGCCGTGAGGCCGCGCACGAGGCGCTGGAGTCGGTGGGGCTGGCCGCGGCCGGGCGCAAGTACCCCTTCCAGCTGTCCGGCGGCATGCAGCAGCGCGTCGCCATCGCCCGCGCGCTGGCCTACCGGCCGGCGCTGATGCTCATGGACGAGCCGTTCGGCTCCGTCGACGCGCAGACGCGTGAGGACCTCGAGGACCTCGTGCTGAAGGTACGCGGGCATCACCAGATGACCATCGTGCTCATCACGCACGACATCGACGAGAGCGTGTACGTCGGCGACCGGGTCGTCGTGCTGTCCAAGGCGCCCGCGCACGTCGTGGGCGACCTGAAGGTGGCGCTCCCCAGCCCCCGCGACCAGATCACCACCCGCGAACACCCGGACTTCGTCCATCTCCGCGCCGAGGTGGGACGCCTGGTGCGCGGCGTGGCGTCCGTCTGAGCGCGCCTTCGCGAACCGCTGCCCGTACGGCGGCCGAAGCCGGAATCACCAGTGCCGCCGGGCGTCTCGCCCGGCGGCACTGGTGAAGAGGAAGTCAGGCCGGCGTGTGGGAGTGGCGGGTCAGGGCGTGCTCGACCAGAGTGATCAGAGTGCCCTTCACCGAGTCCCGGACTCTGGCGTCGAGGCGGACGATCGGGGTGTGCGGGTTGAGCGACAGCGCCTCCCGGATCTCCTCCTCCTGGTGCTGGAAGCTCCCGTCCCAGCCGTTGATGCCGATGACGAAGGGCAGCTTGGCCTCTTCGAAGTAGTCGATGGCCGGGAAGCTGTCGGCCAGCCGCCGCGTGTCCACCAGCACCACGGCGCCGATCGCGCCGCGCACCAGGTCGTCCCACATGAACCAGAACCGGTGCTGTCCGGGCGTACCGAACAGGTAGAGGATCAGGTCACGGTCGAGCGAGACCCGGCCGAAGTCCATGGCCACGGTCGTGGTCGTCTTGTTGGGCGTGAGAGAGACGTCGTCGACACCCGCCGACGCGTCCGTCATCACCGCCTCCGTGGTGAGCGGCAAGATCTCCGAGACCGCACCCACGAACGTCGTCTTGCCCACGCCGAAGCCACCGGCCACGACGATCTTCGTCGAGGTGAGGCCGGGGCTAGAGCCTGCGAAGTCCACTGAGCACCCTTTCGAGCAAGTTGAGGTCCGGCTTTCCCGCGTCCAGCGCAGGCTGGTGCACGCGGATCAGGCCCTCCGACGCCATGTCGGCGATCAGCACCCGGACTACCCCAAGAGGCTGCCGTAAAAGGGCGGAGATCTCGGCAACCGACCTGACGTTGCGGGTGAGCTGAATGATCGCCTGATACTCCGGACTTAGAAGTGAAATGTCTTGATATTCCGAGGTCACGGAGGACACGAGCGCCTCCATGGCGAACTTCATCCGCGGGGCCGTACGGCCCCCTGTCACGGCATATGGCCGGACAAGGGAACTAGGCTTCTGCGGACGGGGAGCCGACGGATGCGGCGGAGTGCTATCACCAGCCCAACCCTGACCTGACATCATGATCTTTCTCCTGTCACCGTCCGGCTAACGCGGACGGGACGCCTGCAGCTCGGCGCGTACAGCCGGGGTGAGCACCTGGCCCGCCCGCTCCACGAGCAGCGTCATCTGGTACGCGACCAGGCCCATGTCACAATCGGGCGCGGCGAGCACAGCGAGGCAGGAGCCATCGCTGATGGACATGATCATCAGAAGTCCGCGCTGCATCTCGATGACGGTCTGGGTGACCATACCGCCTTCGAACACACGAGCCGCGCCTTGCGTCAGGCTGATCACACCCGAGGCGACCGCGGCCAACTGGTCGGCCCGGTCCTTGGGAAAACCCTCGGAGAAGGCCAGCGGCAAGCCGTCAGACGACACCACCACGGTGTGCGCGACACCGGGCACGTTGTTGACGAAGTCGGTGATCAGCCAGCTGATGCCACGCGCTCCCTGGCTCAGTTCTCTCATTGCTCCTCCTCATTGTCATCTCCGCGGGTGAACGCGCGGCCTTGCCGAACCCCCTGCTGGAAGCTGGACAGCCGGCTCCGCAGGCGATCGGGGGAGATCTGCGGTGCCGGTGACGTCGCCTGCGGTTCCGCCAGGCTGGCCGTACCGGGCACCAGGTTGGCCTTCGGTACGCGCCGCGGCAGGCCGGAAGCCGTCGTGCCGCCCTTGGCCGGCTCGGCGGCGGCCTGCGCGGCCTGCCAGCCGGTGTCGGCGGGCGAGGACCACGACGCGCTCACGCCGGACCCGCCCGGTACGCGTTGCGGCAGCGCCGGCTTGTCCGTCGTCCCGGCGGACGCGGCGGCCGGCGTCGCCGCCGGTGGGGGCGCGGCGGCCGGTGGCGCGGCGGGCTGGGCATAGGGCTGGGCGTACTGCTGAGCGGGCGGCTGCGCGAAGGGCTGGGCCGCGTGCGGCGTGGTGAGCGGGCCGGCGGGCGGCACGGCCGGTATCCCGCCGATCTGGGTCTCCTCCTGCGCGGAGGATTCGGAGATCGGCTCCTGGTACGGCTTGACCTGCTCGGGCTCCGGCCTGCGGAACCAGTCGGAGCCGACCGACGAGAAGATCGGCAGGAAGTCGTCGCTCTGCTCCGTCGGCGAGTTGCGCACCGCCGGGAGCGGGCCGGTCAGATCCTTCGAGGAGTACTCGCCGGGGCCGAACGGGTTGAACGCGCCGCGCCCGTTGTGCGTGAACGGCTCGACGGGCGGGATGGGCGAGTCGGCGAACGACGGCCAGCGGTGCTCCTCGAACCCGAAGCCCGGCTGCGAGTCCCCACCGTAGGGCGACTTGGGCTGCTCGACGAACGGCGACCTGGGCGGCTGCTCCTCCACCGACGCGTAGGGCGGCCAGTTCGACTCCTGCGCAGGCACCGGCGGGGGCGGCTCCGTGGCGAAGGACGGCCAGCGGGGCTCGTCCTGCGCGGGCGGCGGCGGTTCGGTGGCGAAGGAGGGCCAGCGCTGCTCGTCCTGCCGCGGCGGCGCCTCGTCGGCGAACGACGGCCAGCGCTGGTCTGGCGCGGCGGCCGCGGGCGGCTCGTCGGCGAAGGACGGCCAGCGCTGCTCGTCGGGCTGCTGCCGCGGCGGCTGCTCCTCGCCGAACGGCGGCCAGTTGCCGCCGCCACCCGGCAACGGCAGCGAGCCCGGCCACTGCGTGTCGACCGGCGCGTCGTCCGAGGTGCGGATGTCGGGGGTGTCGGTCCTCGGACCGCCGTAGACGCCCGAGCCGTTCGTCGAGGACGGCTCGATCATGCTCGGGTCGAAGGTGGTGAAGGCTTCGTACTGGCTGCCGCGCTGCTGAGGCACCGAGCCCTGGGGGCCGGCGATGAGCATGTCGGGCAGCATGACGAGCGCGGCCAGGCCGCCCGCGTCCTTCATCCCGAGCTGGACCCTGATGCCGTGGCGCAGCGCCAGGCGGCCGACCACGAACAGGCCCATGCGCCGCGAGACGGCCACGTCCACGACCGGCGGGTTGGCCAGCCGCCAGTTGGCCTCGGCCAGCTCGTCGGCCGACATGCCGATGCCCAGGTCGCTGATCGTCACCTGGATCCCGCCCTCGATGGGCGTGCTGGTGACCTGGACCTTGCTCTCGCGCGGGGAGAAGGAGATGGCGTTCTCGATCAGCTCGGCGAGCAGGTGCACGGCGTCGGTGACGGCCGGGCCGGCGATCTCGATGCCGGACGGGATCTGGATCTGGACCCGCTCGTAGTTCTCGACCTCGGACAGCGAGGCGCGGGCGATGTCGACCAGCGGCACCGGCTCGCTCCACTTGCGGGCGGCCTCCTGGCCGGCGAGGACCAGGAGGTTCTCGCTGTTGCGGCGCATGCGGGTGGCCAGGTGGTCGAGCCGGAACAGGTTCGCCAGCCGGTTCTCGTCCTCCTCGCCCTGCTCCAGTCCCTCGATGAGCTGCAGCTGCCGCTCGACGAGCGTCTGGCTGCGCCGGGAGAGGTTGACGAACATCGAGTTGACGTTGGCACGCAGCTTGGCCTCGTCGCCGGCCAGCCTGATCGCCTCGCGGTGGACCTCGTCGAAGGCCCGGGCCACTTCCCCGATCTCGTCACGGGTGTTGACGCCGACGGAGGGCACGTCGGGCACCTCCGCGCTGTCGCCGGACTCGCGCAGCAGGCGGACGGTCTCGGGCAGCCGGGTGGTGGCCACCTGGAGCGCCTCGGCACGCAGCCGGCGCAGCGGGCGGACCAGCGAACCGGCCACCCGGGTGGTGATCACCAGGACGAGGAGCAGCAGGACCAGGATGGTCGCGCCGGAGATGATGGCGCTGCGCTGCTCGCTGTCGCTCAGGTCCCGGGTGGTGGCCACGATCCTGGTGGCCAGGGCGTCCTCGACCTTGCGCATGGCGTTGGCGGCCAGCGTGGTGCTCTCGTACCAGAGCTGGATGTCCCGGCGAGTGGTGATGTCCAGGTCCTTGATGGTCTGGAACTCTCGCAGCTGGGCCAGGGCGCGCTGACGCATCGCGTCCGCGCGGTCGATCTGCTGACCTCGTACGCCCTTCTGGAACGCCTGGAGAACGTCGCGGGTGGCTTCCGCCTCGAAGGTGGTCTGCTCGGCCTGCTGGTTGTTCCAGGAACCGAGGAAGTCGGAGAGGTCGTCGTAGTCGAGCCGGCGTTCGATCAGCGCCACGATGAGGATGCCCTGCTGGCGCGAGACCTCCTCCTTGGTCCGGTCGAGAGCGGTCAGCGCGGCCACGTCGCCCTGCAGGCTGTCGTCGCTGATGCCGTCACCCAGGTCGCCCTGGAGGTTCTCGAGCACGTCGATCATGGAGGAGTAGGTGCGGAGCGCAGCTCGGGGCGGCACGCTCGCCTCACCCGCGATCGACTTGCGCAGGCCGTCGAGGCCGGTGAGCCACCGGCGGATCTCCGAAACCTCTTCGATGACGCGAGCGGTGTAGGTGGCGTCGATGGCCGTCATGCCGGCGAGCACCCGCTGCTTGGCGGCATCGGACGCCTGGCGCTGCGCCTTGAGCTGGCTCAGCCGGCTGGGCCGCCGGCGGTCGGCCATGTACCACGCGGTGAGCGTGCGTTCCTTGGCGAGCTCGTGCGACAGTGCGCCGACGCGCTGGACCAGCTCGGCGACCGTGGTCAGCCGGCGGTACTCGGCGCTGGTGCCGATGGCGTTCGCCAGCTGGACCCCGGCGAGCAGCACACCCACGATGGTGGGGATGAGGATCAGCGCCACCAGCCTGGAGCGCACGCGCCAGTTCGCCAGCCGGAACCGTCCGCCTGTGTGCTCCCCGGACCTGGTGTGCCTGGGGTTATCCGTCCTCACTGACTCTCGCAACCTCTCGCCGTTACGTGCTCGAAAATCTGACACGCTTGGGGCGCATGGGATTTCTGCGGGCTGGGTAATTGGAACACAACCCGTACCAGATCGGCCAACCGAACATATCCCATCAAATGCGACCAAACGTGCCTTCGAGGTCGCATATCGCCGTGCGTGTTTTCAGGCGGGCCGGAAGGAGTCGCGCTCCACCGGCGCCGCGTGCTTGACCATCAGGTGACGGGTCACCGAGTACTCCTGCACCGCCTCCTGGCTCATGTCCTTGCCGAAACCACTGCCCTTGACCCCACCGTGCGGGGCCTCGCTGGCTATCGGCAGATGATCATTGATCCAGGTCACACCCACGTCGAGGCGGTGCGAGACCCGCATCGCCCTGGCCACGTCCCGAGACCACACGGACGAGGCCAGGCCATAACGCGTGTCGTTGGCCAGCGTGACGGCCTCGTCCTCGGTGTCGAACGGCAGGACCACGAGGACGGGGCCGAAGAGTTCACCCTGGACGATATCGCTGTTCTGTGACACTTCGTTAACAAGTGTGGGTAGGTAATACGAACCGGGCCCTTCGACCGGGGTGCCACCATGTACGACGCGCCCGCCGGAGTCGGAGACGAAGCCGTGCACCCGGTCGCGGTGCGCCGCCGAGATCAGCGGGCCGACGTCGGTGGCGGGGTCCCACGGGTCGCCCACGGTGATGCCGGCGAGTGTCTCCCTGATGGCCTCCACCGTGTCGTCGTACACCTGCCGGGCCACGTAGACGCGGGTGGCGGCGGTGCAGTCCTGACCGGTGTTGTAGGTGGCGCCCATGGCCACCCCGCGGGCCGTCTCCTCCAGGTCGGCGTCCTCGAAGACCAGCGCGGGCGCCTTGCCGCCGAGCTCCAGGTGCACCCGCTTGAGCGTCTTGGCGGCGCCGGTCATGACGGCCCTGCTGGTCTCCGTCGAACCGGTGACGCTGACCATGTCCACACCCGGATCGGTGACCAGCGCCTCGCCGACCTCGGCGCCGCCGGTGACCACCCGCACCAGGCCCGCCGGCGCGCCCGCCTGGGCGAACAGCTCGGCCAGCCGCAGCGTGCTGCGCGGCGTCTGCGGGGCGGGCTTGATGACCACCGCGTTGCCCGCGGCGACGGCCGGGCCGAGCTTCCACACGGCCATCACGAACGGGAAGTTCCACGGCGCGATCGAGCCCACCACGCCGAGCGGGCGGCGCAGCATGACCGAGGTGTAGCCGCGGCTGAACACCCCGGCGCCCGACCCGTCGAGCGAACGGGCGGCTCCGGCGAAGAAGCGCAGGTTGTCGGCCGCGAACGGCAGCTCGCCGTCCCTGAAGACCGCCGCGGGCTTGCCCGTCTCCTCGACCTCCAGCCGGGTCAGCTCCTCGGCGTCGGCCTCGACCAGGTCGGCCAGCCGCAGCAGCACCCGCGCACGCTCGCCCGGGGTGGCCTGCGACCACTCCTCGAAGGCGGTGCGCGCCGTCCGCACCGCCCCCGCCACGTCGTCCACCGGGGTGTCGGGGACCATGTCGCAGACGAGCCCGGTCGCCGGGTTGATCAGCTCACGCATCGGACTTCAGGCCCAGGTTCTCGATCAGGTCGGCGGCCTTGCGCAGACCGTCGCGGCCGCGGATCTCCTCGCCCGCGGCGGCCAGCCGGGCGCGCAGCTCCGAGTCGCCGAGCAGGCGGTCGAGCGCGCCCGTCAGCTCCTCGTCGGTGAAGGCGTAGGTCGACAGCCGCACGCCGTAGCCGAGCTCGTCCACGCGCTGGGCGTTGTCGTACTGGTCCCAGAACAGCGGCAGCAGGATCATCGGCTTGCCGAAGTGCAGCGCCTCGGTGGTGGTGTTGTTGCCGCCGTGCGTGATGACCAGGTCGCAGAGCGGGATGATCTTCGTCTGCGGCAGGAACTCGGCGCCCCACATGTTGTCGGCCAGCTTGATCTCCTCGTGCAGCGGGCCCTTGGAGACGATGAACTGGTGCGGGGTGGTGGCCAGCACGTCGATCACCCGCTGCATCAGCTCCACGTCGGAGGAGCCGAGCGAACCGAGCGAGAAGTAGACCAGCGCGCCGTCGCCGCGCTGGAAGGGCAGCTGGAAGTCCTCGTCGGTCTCACGGACCGAGGAGTCGAGGCGGTGCCAGCTGGGGCCGAGCGGCCGGGCGTCGGTGTAGTCGAGGATCTCCGGGAACACGTAGAGGTTCAGGTCGCCCTCGTGGATGAAGTCGAGGTCGGGCAGCGGTTCGGTGCCCTGCTCGACGCACCACTCGTTGAAGGCCGCCCAGATCTCGCGGTGGGTGCGGTCGTACTCGGCGCGGAAGGCGTCCCACTCACCGCGGTGGTCGGCGGGCAGTCCCGAGAACACCGGGGCGACGTCGTCGCCGCGCACCTCCAGCGGGTTGCAGGACACGATGCGGACGAACTTCTTGCCGGTCGTGAGCAGCGCCGGGAAGGTGATGACGTTGTCCTCGACGATGACGTCCGGCTGGACCCGCTCGATGATGGCCTTGAGCTGCGGCTCGCAGTACTTTGCCCCGTCGATGAGCGAGTCCCAGATGGGCTTGGTCACCGTCTCGAGCTGCTCCAGCGTGCTCTTGCGGTATTCGGGGGCGGTCTCCCGGATGAAGTCCTTCCAGAACTGCCCCGCGTCCTGCTCCTCGGCCCCTTCGGCCGGCGGCGCCAGGTCGACCAGGTCCTCCTCGAAACCGAGGGCTTCGAGCTTGCCCTTCCACGACGCCTCGGCGGCGAAGACGACGCGGTGGCCGCGGCGACGCAGGATGTCGCCGATGCCGATGCTGTTGTTCGTGGGCCCGTAGGCGCTTTCCGGCATGAACAGGATGGTGAGGGACATTCCACGACTCCGAGGTGGACTAGCAATTGAAGAGGAATTCAAATACTCATCTAGCGGGGACGCCAACTTCAAGGCACTATGGTCACGGCTTCCTGAACGGCAGACAAACAAGGCGGTGATCGTGGCCCAGCGAAAGAGCCGCAGCGACCGGCGCATCGACCTGATCGAGGCGGCCCGGCGGGCCATCATCCGTCACGGCATCGACCGCGTCCAGCTCTCGCATGTGGCCGAGGAGGCCGGGCTGACCTCCGGTGCCGTGCTCTATCACTATCCCGACATCAGCGAGCTGCTGGTCGAGGCGCAGCACGCCGGGATGGAGCGGTTCTACGAGCAGCGGCTGCGCCAGCTCATCGCGCTCACCGACCCGGCGGAGAAGCTGGTCATGACGATCAGGTCGGGGCTGCCGACCGGTCCGCTGGATCCCGACGTCAGGCTGCTCAACGAGCTCGGCGGGGCCGCGGGGCGCAACAGGGTCTACGGCGTGCTGCTCACCTCCCTGTACGACCGGCAGGTGTCGATGTACCAGTCGATCCTGGACACGGGTTCCGCGCTCGGGGTGTTCAAGCTGAGCTCCGACTCGCTGACGATCTCGCGCAACCTGGTGGCCCTGGAGGACGCCTACGGCTACCGGATCACCGCCCGGCACCCGGTGATAGACCCACAGGAGGCGGCCGAGCTGATCCTCTCCTACGCGCGCACGGCGACGGGCCACGGCCTGACTCATCGACCCGTGCCCTGATCCGCCGGGATGATGACGGCGTCGTCGTGCCGCCAGTGCAGCTTGACCTTGGCGCCCTGCTGCACGGCGCTGGCCCCCTGTACGGCCACCAGGACCGGCTTGACCTGGCCGGGCAGGTCGACCGAGATGTGTGAGACGCCGCCGTAGAAGCTGACGTCGAGCACGGTGCCCTTGAGCCCGTGGGCTGCCGTCTCGTCGCGCAGCTCGACCTTCTCCGGGCGGACGCCGAGCAGCGCCTTGGCGCCGGGCTCGAGCTCCTCCAGCGGGGTGCCGGGCAGCAGGCCGAAGTCGGTGCTCCTGAGGCCCTCCGCGCCGCCGGCCGTACCCTCGAACAGGTTGTTGGCGCCGACGAAGTCGGCGACGAAGGGAGTGCGGGGCCGCTCGTAGAGCTCGACGGGCTCGTCCACCTGGCGCACACCGCCCCGCTCGAAGACCGCGATGCGGTCGGCCAGCGACATGGCCTCCTCCTGGTCGTGGGTGACGACCACGAAGGTGATGCCGACCTCGTGCTGCAGCCGCTTGAGCTCCAGCTGCATGTCGGCGCGGACCTTCTTGTCGAGCGCGGAGAGCGGCTCGTCGAGCAGGAGCAGACGCGGGCGCTTGACGATGGACCGGGCGAGCGCGACGCGCTGGCGCTGGCCGCCGGAGAGCTGGGCCGGCTTGCGCGCGCCGAGCTCCGACAGGCCGACGGTATCCAGCACCTCGGCGACGCGCTGCTTGATCTCCTGGCGCGGCAGCTTCTCCCGCTCCAGGCCGTAGGCCACGTTCTTGGCGACGGTCATGTGCGGGAACAGCGCGTACGACTGGAACATCAGGCTGATCGGCCGCCGGTTCGGCTGCTTGGCGAGCAGGTCCTCACCGTCGAGCGTCACCGTGCCGCCGTCGGGCGTCTCGAACCCGGCCAGGATGCGCAGCAGCGTGGTCTTGCCACACCCGGAGGGCCCCAGCAGGGCGAAGAACTCACCTTGGCGGATCTCCAGTGAGACCCCGTCGAGCGCGGTCACATCACCGAACCGCCGAGTGATCCGGTCAATCTTGAGCACGAGATGACTCCCCGATCTTGGTGATCCGCTGTCCCGCGATCACCGCCGTGAAGCTCACCAGGAGCAGGATGGCGGCCAGCGCGTTGATCTTCGGGGTCACCCCGAAACGGACCATCGAATAGATGACGATCGGCAGCGTCTGCTCGGTGTTGCCGATCGTGAAGAAGGCGATCACGAACTCGTCCAGCGACAGCGTGAAGGCCAGCAGCGCGCCCGCGATGATGCCCGGCGCGAGCTGCGGCAGCGTCACCTTCATGAACGTGACGACCGGGCCCGCCCCGAGATCACGCGACGCCTCCTCCAGCGAGGTGTCGGCGTTCGTCAGCCTGGTGCGCACGACCGCGGCGACGAAGGCCATTGAGAAGACGGCGTGCGCGAGGATCACCGAGTAGAGCCCCAGCGTGAGCTGGATCATCCCGTAGAAGACCAGCAGCCCGATGGCCAGCACCAGGTCGGGTAGTACGGCCGGCATCAGGGCGAACGCGTCGAGCGTCTTCGACCGCGTGTGCCGGACCAGGCCGACGGCCAGCAGCGTGCCGAGCACGGTCGCGATGACGGTCGAGCCCACGGCCACGATGAGCGTGTTGACCAGGCCGTCCCTGATCCGCTCGTCCTGGGCCAGCTCGCCGTACCACTTGAGGCTGAAGCCCTCGTAGGTGTACGCCGACTTGCCGGAGTTGAACGACATCACGACGAGCACGACGATCGGCACGTAGAGGAAGACGTACGTGGCCCAGAACGGGACGTGCAGCCACTTCGCCCTACCCACGGCGGGCCGCCCACGACTGCGCGATCAGCAGCACCACCAGGACCGCCACCAGGGCCAGCGCCAGCGTGGAGCCGAAGGGCCAGTCGCGGGCCTTCAGGAACTCCGTGCGGATCAGGTTGCCCACCATGATCGACTTTCCGCCGCCGAGCATCTCGGGGATGACGAAGTTGCCGAAGCTCGGCACGAACACGAACAGGCACCCGGTCAGCACGCCCGGCACCGTCATCGGCAGCGTCACCTTGCGGAACGTGGTGAACCCCGACGCGCCCAGGTTCGCCGACGCCTCCCGCAACTGCGGGTCTAGCCGCTCGATCGCCGCGTACAGCGGCAGCACCATCAGCGGCAGGTAGGAGTAGAGCAGCCCGAGAACGATGGCGCCCTGGTTGTAGAGCAGCTCGTACGGCCCGAGGCCCAGCGCCTTCAATCCCGAGTTCAGCAGGCCGGGCCCGTTGAGCAGGATGATCCAGGCGTAGACGCGGATGATGAAGTTCGTCCAGAACGGCAGCACGACGGCGACCAGCGCGACCGTCTTCCACTTACGTGGCAGCTGCGCGATCAGGTAGGCCGTCGGGTAGCCGAGCAGCAGCGCGACCAGGGTCGTGAGCCCCGCGGTCTTCAGCGAGGTGCCCACCACGCCGAGGTAGAGCGGGTCGAGCAGGCGGCTGAAGTTCTCGCCGGTGACCTCGTAGACGACGCCGCCGAACCGCCCGCGCTGGAACAGCGTGTAGCTCAGCACCAGCACCAGCGGCACCAGGAGGAGCACGACCAGGTAGGTCAGCCCGGGTGACAGGAAAACGAACGCACCCAGCCGGCGCCCCCTCGAAGGGGACACCGGCCGGGATTCAGCTTGTGCTTTCACTGCTACTACGACTGCGCCGTGATCTCGGTCGACATGCGGGTGTACTTCACCGACGCCTGACCCAGGTCGATGATCGACTCACCGTTGAGCAGCTCGGCGGGCTTGATGCCCAGCAGCGAGCCCTCGGGGATCTGCACCTTGTCCATGGCGGCCTTGTTGGGCACCTTGTAGTTGATGTTCGCGGCGGCCCAGCTGTGGATCTCGGGGTCGAGGATGTAGTTGATCAGGGCGTGCGCCGCCTCCTTGTTCTTGGAGGACTTCATGATCACCATGGTGTCCACCCAGAGGTCGCTGCCCTCCTTCGGCACCACGAACTTGATGTTCTTCTTCTCGTCCGTGGTCGGGCACCAGCCGTCCCACGCCTCGACCATCACGGCCTCGCCGGACTTGAGCTTGTCGCCGAAGGTCGTGTCGTCGTAGCCGAGCAGGTGCGGCTTGGCCTCGATGAGGAGCTTCTTGGCCGCGGCGATCTCGTCGTCCTTGTCGGTGTTGACCGAGTAGTGCAGCGCCTTGAGCGCGGGCAGGGCCAGCCAGCGCTCGGTGGTCATCATGGTGACCTTCTTGTCGGCCCAGGCCGGGGGCGACAGGATGTCCTTCCAGCTCGTCGGGGGCGTCTTCACCAGGTCGCTGCGGTAGCAGATGCCGGTCGTGCCCCAGGTGTAGGGCACCGAGTACTTGTTGCCCTTGTCGTAGGAGAGCTGGGTGGCCTCGGGGTAGAGGTTGGCCAGGTTCGGGATCAGCTCCGCGTGGATCGGCTCCAGCAGGCCCTGCTCGTTGAGCGCCTGGGCGTACTGGCCCGACACGAACGCCACGTCGATGCCGCTGTCGCCGCCGGCGGTCAGCTTGGTCATCGCCTCCTCGTTGGTGGCGTGGAGCCCGATCTTCAGCGGGAACTTGAGCTTGTCCTTGACCTTCTGCGGTAGCTCCTTGGGCGTGTAGCCGTCCCACACCGTCACGTTGACCGACTGCTTCGACAGGTCGGCGTTCGGGTTGAGCTGGTCGGCCGTCGCCGCCGGCGCCGCTGCGCTGTTGGTCGACTCACCACCGCACGCCGCGACGGCGAGCGCGAGGCCGACCACCGCTACGGCAGCCGGAAGACGACGGGTGAACCGGGTACGGGAGGACACGGCCGCTACTCCTTCAGGATTCCAAGGGACGAGAGGGGTCGCGCGACCAACCGGGCACGGCGGACCAGAGCAGGAGTGTTGCAGCAGAAATCAACATGAGCAAGACTTTTGCGGACACTGTTACCTGGATGTTTGGTCTAGCTGTTGAACATGAATTCAATATGGAAGCGGTTGCTCTCTCTCGGTGAGACGCCCCTCACAGCACAAGATCGCGGCATCTCCGCCGCGCTCGTGACGGCGCTCGTGGGGGGGAGTGAGGTGCCACCGCCCTTCGCCGTCCGCCGCTTCTCCGCCCTGCCCAGCCTCTCGTACGGTGTGACGGAACACGACACTGGGGTGCCGGCCGAGCGGGATTTCGGGTCACACGTCGACCAGACGAACTATTCGGTGGTCGTGGCCGAGCGGGTGGTGGTCAAGTGGCTGACGCCTCCGGCGACGATGCCGCATCCCGCACCCGAGATGCTCGCCCATCTGGCCGGGGCCGGATTCCAGGATACGGCTCCGCCGTACGCCGCGCTGACGCGTGTGGACGGGGCGGGCGAGACGCTGCTCGCGTTGGTCACGGGCTACCTGCCAGGGGCCAGGGACGGCTGGGAGTGGTGCGCCGATGAGGCCGAGGCGGGCCGCACCGCCTTCGCGGACGCCCTCGGCCGCCTGGCCGCCGACCTCCACCTGGCACTCTCCACTTTCCCACCCCCCTCCATCGCCATAACCGCCCCGGCCGTTACAGCGAATTTCGGACCGGCGGAAAGGGCGGAGGGCGCTCTGGCCGAGGCCCTCACTCTCACGGGCGGCGAGGACGGCGAGTGGCTGGCGGGCCGGGCCGGTGCTCTCAGAGCCGAGCTGGCCCCGCTCGCCAGGCCCATCACCACGCCCCTGATCCGCATCCACGGCGATCTCCACGTCGGCCAGATCCTCCAGTGGACCGGTGGTTATGCCGTGATCGACTTCGACGGCAACCCCACCGTCACGGAGGCCGCGCCGTACCAGCCGGCGGCCAGAGACGTCGCCCAGCTCGCCACCAGCCTGGAACACGTCGCCCAGGTGGCGATCAAGCGCCGCGGCACCCCGCCGCGCCAGGCGCTCGGCTGGGCCGGCGAGGCCCGTGAGCGCCTGCTGACCGCCTACCGGGACCGCCTGGCCGAGCGCGGGCGGCCGGACCTGCTGGACGGCTCGCTGCTCCGCCCGTTCGAGATCGAGCAGGAGTGCCGGGAGCTCGTCTACGCCGCCCGGCACCTGCCCCGCTGGCGCTACGCCCCGATGGGCGTCCTGCGCGCCCGTTATCCCGAGGAGACCCCGTGAATTCCGAGCTCTACCTGGCCGACCTGGAGGCCAAGCCCGCGGCCCTGGCCACCTTGGCGGACGCGCTGGCGACCGCCGATCCGTTCGAGGGGCTGCCGCGCGGTGTCCGTCGCGTGCTGTTCCTGGGCATGGGCAGCTCCCGCTACGCCGCCGGCGTGGCCGCGCTCCGCCTGCGCGCCGCGGGCATCGACGCCTACGCCGACTACGCCTCCGCCGCGGCCACCTACCCCGCGGGTCCGGAGACGCTGGTGGTGCCCATCTCGGCGACGGGTGGCAGCCGCGAGACGCTCGACGCGGTGGCCCGGTACGCGGGCGGCCCGTCGTTCGTGGCGGCGCTCACCAACACTCCCGGCTCGGCCCTCGCCGAGGCGGCCGACCTGGTCGTCCCCCTGCGGGCGGGCGAGGAGCGGGGCGGCGTGTCCTGCCGTACGTTCCAGCACACGCTCGCCCTCCTGCTCGCGCTGGAGTCCCGCCTCACGGGCGACGGGCGCGATCTGCCCGCTCTGGTACGGCGGAGCGCCGAGGCGTCGGCCGACCTCCTCGACCGCAGGGACGAGTGGCTGCCCCTGGCGCTGGAGCTGCTGGACGGCCCGCACGGCGTCTACACCATGGCGCCCCCGGAGCGCCTGTCGTCGGCGGAGCAGTCGGCGCTGATGTTCCGCGAGGGTCCCCGCCACCCGGCCGACGCCTGCGAGACGGGCGACTGGGCCCACGTTGACGTCTACCTCACCAAGACCCTCGACTACCGCGCCCTGCTCTTTCCCGGCTCCCGTTACGAGGACCAAGCCATGGACTGGGTGCGGCAGCGCGGCTCGACGGTCCTCACCGTCGGCGGAGACCTCAAGGACGCCACGGCCGCCATCCATTACACGCACGAGGGCGACGCGGACGTGGCCCTGCTCACGGAGACGCTGGTGGCGGAGCTGGTCGCCGCCTACTGGTGGTCGGCGGCGTCCTGACCGGGCGTCAGCGGGCGCCGGACGCGGACTGGGCGGTGAGGGCGTGCTCGACCAGCGAGATGAGCGTGGCCTTGACCGCCTCGCGGACCCGCGCGTCGGTACGCACGATCGGGATGTGCGGCGAGAGCGTGAGCGCCTCCCGCACCTCGTTCTCCACGTGCGGGAAGTGCCCGTCCCACCCGTTGAGCCCGACGACGAACGGCAGCCCGGCGTTCTCGAAGTAGTCGATCGCGGGGAAGCTGTCGGCCAGCCGCCGGGAGTCCACCAGCACCACCGCGCCGATCGCACCCTTGACGAGGTCATCCCACATGAACCAGAACCGGTGCTGACCGGGCGTGCCGAACAGGTAGAGGATCAGATCACGATCCAGCGACAGTCGCCCGAAGTCCATGGCCACGGTCGTGGTCGTCTTGCCCGGCGTGTGCGCGAGGTCGTCGATGCCCGCCGAGGCATCCGTCATGACGGCCTCCGTGGTCAGCGGCATGATCTCCGACACCGCGCCGACGAAGGTGGTCTTGCCCACGCCGAACCCGCCCGCGACGACGATCTTCGTCGAGGTGAGCCCGCTAGAGCCTGCGAAGTCCACTGAGTACCCTTTCGAGCAGGCTCTTGTCAGGGACGCCCGCCTCAAGCTGCGGCTGGTAGACGCGGACCAGCCCTTCCGACTCCATGTCGGCTATCAGGACCCGCGCCACACCGAGCGGGACCCGCAGCAGAGCTGACACCTCCGCCACCGACCGGACCTGCCGGCACAGCTCGCTGATCGCCCGGTATTCCCGGGTGTAGGTCATGCCGAGCCGTATCGACGTCGCTGAGGATACAAGCGCCTCCACCGCAAGGCCACCGCGTGGGGCGGTTCGCCCGCCTGTGACGGCGTACATCCGGACTAACGAGCTCCGCTCGGGCTCCGGTTCGCGGTCATCCCACGCTGCCAACAGTCCACTCCCATCACCAGGTTCGCGCGGCCGAGAGTTCCGCGCGGACGGCGGGCGTGAGCACTTGCCCCGCGCGCTCGACCAGAATCGTCATCTGGTAGGCCACCAGGCCCATGTCGCAATCGGGGGCGGCCAGCACCGCCAGGCACGAACCATCACTGATCGCCATGGCCAGGAGCAGGCCGCGCCGCATTTCGATGAGGGTCTGGGTGACTTCGCCGCCTTCGAAGACCCGCGCGGCGCCCTGGGTGAGGCTGATCAGCCCGGCCGCGATGGCGGCGAGCTGGTCGGCGCGGTCCTGGGGGAAGCCTCGTGAGAAGGCCACCGGCAGCCCGTCGGCGGAGACCACCACGGCGTGCGCCACGCCGGGCACCTGCTCCACGAAGCCGCTGACGAGCCAGTTCATGTCCCTGGCCGCCTGGCTCAGATTCTTCATCCTGGGTCCTCCTCTAACTCTGCGCGGCCCTTGCGCACGCCCTGCTGGTAGTTGGCGAGCCTGCGGCGCAACCGGTCGGGCGAGACAGGAGGCGCGGGCGCGGGTGCGGGGGCCGGCGACGGCGACAGTGGGGGTGTGGCGGAGCCCGGCACCAGGTTGGCCTTGGGCGTCCGCCTGGGCAGTCCGGATGAGGTGGTCCCGCTCCGCGCGGGCTCGCTGATCGCGCCCGCCGCCTGCCATCCGCCGTCGGCCGGCGAGGACCAGGCGGGGTCGCGATGGTCCGGTTCCGGCTTGGTGAACCAGCTCGACCCGGCGGAGGTGAAGACCGGCGGGAGCTCGTTCTCCGCCTGAGGGGGCGGTGGAGCCAGGGCGGGCATCGGCACTTCCACCGAGGGCGTGTGCCGGGAGATGAACCACGAGGATGGGGGCGACGGCGCCATGTCGAGGGCCTCAAGGGGCTGATGGGACGAGCGCTCGAAGGGCCGCTCGAAAGGCCGCTCGAATGGCTGGTCGAATGGCTGGTCGAATGGCTGGTCGAATGGCTGGTCGAGCGAAGGGTCGAACGACGGGTGGCCCAAGCCGGGCATCGCCGGGGTGGCCTGCATCGGCACGAACGGCGGCGGCTCCGGGGCAGGCGTCACCCCGGGGACCGAGGTGAGCAGCGTTTCGGGGATCAGCACCATGGCGGTCAGCCCGCCGACGTCCTGGCGGCGCAGTTGCACCCTGATGCTGTGCCGCAGTGCGAGCCGGCCGACCACGAACAGACCCATCCGCCGGGAGACCGAGACGTCGACCACCGGCGGGTTGGCCAGCCGCCAGTTGGCCTCGGCCAATTCCTCCGGGCTCATACCGATGCCGTGGTCGGTGACCGAGACCATCAGCCCGCCGCCGTCGATGCGGCTGCTGGAGATGATCACCTTGGTGTCGCGCGAGGAGAACGAGACCGCGTTCTCGACCAGCTCGGCGAGCAGGTGGACGACGTCGCTGACCGCCTGGCCGGCGATGGCGCTCGCCGACTGCGCCTCGACGCTGACCCGGTCGTAGCTCTCGACCTCGCCGAGGGACGCGCGTAGGACGTCCATCAGCTCGACCGCCTCGCTCCACTTGCGTGCCGCCTCCTGGCCGGCCAGGACCAGCAGGTTCTCGCTGTTGCGGCGCATCCGGGTGGCCAGGTGGTCGAGCTTGAACAGGTCGCCGAGCCGGTTGTCGTCGCGCTCGCCGCGCTCCAGCCGCTCGATCAGCGTGAGCTGCCGCTCGACGAGGGTCTGACTACGCCGCGACAGGTTGACGAACATCGCGTTGACGTTCGAGCGCAGCCGCGCCTCGTCGCCGGCCAGCCGTACGGCCTCGCGGTGCACCTCGTCGAAGGCGCGCGCGACCTCGCCCACCTCGTCCTTGGAGAAGATGCCGATGGGCGGCACCTTGACGTTGAGCGCGCCGTCGCGCGACTCGCGCAGGTGCTGGACGAACTCCGGCAGCCGTCGGCCGGCGATCTCCAACGCCTCGCCGCGCAGCCGGCGCAGCGGCCGGACCAGCGATCGCGCCACTCCCGTGGTGATCAGCAGGACGGCGATGAGCAGCGCGAGCACCGCGCACGCGATGACCAGGGCGCGCTGCCGCTCGTCCGCGCTGAGTGCCTCGCTGCGGGTCAGGATGCCGGCCGCCTGGCGCTGCTCGACCTCGCGGAAGGAGTCGACGACGACGGTGCCCGCGTCGTACCACTCCTTGGCGTCGTCTCCGTGGTTGCCCTGGTCGAGGCCCTTCAGGGGCAGCCCCGCCGTGGCCCGGATCAGCACCAGCTCGCGCAGGAACAGCATGCGGTCGGCGGATCTGCCGTTGACGCTCTCGTCGAAGAAGCGGCGTTCCTCCGCGGTGGCCTCGTCGCCGAAGCCCTTGCGCTCGTTGCGTTCGCGTGACAGCTCGCCGAGGAAGCGCTTGAGCTGCTCCTGGTCGAAGCTCCCCTCGACCAGGCCGGTGGTGACCAACGCCTGCTGGAGCGAGATGCTCTCCTTGGCGTGGGCCAGCGAGTCGAGCATGCGGGTCTGACGGAACAGCTCGTCGTCCTGACTGCCCTTGACCAGCTCGTTGTGCACCGACAGCAGCTCGTTGATCACCGTGGTGTAGAGCTCGACGCAGGCCCCGGGCAGCAGATCGGCTTCGAGCGCCTGCTGGCGCAGGCCGGCCAGGTCGTTCAGGCGGCTCAGCATGTTCTCGATCTGGTCGGCGGTACGGCCGGTGACCTCACCCACCAGTTGCTCGGCGCTCGCCCGCACCTGCCTGGTGGAGGCGTCCACCAGGTCCATCTGGTCGCGTACGTCGGCCAGCCCCGTCGCGGGCCGCCCCCTGGCGATGAACCACGAGGTCCTGCCGCGCTCGCCGGCGACCAGGTGGGTGAGCGCGCCGACCTGCTGGGAGAGCTGCGCCAGCCGGTTCGTACGGGCGTAGTCAGCGGCGGCGCCCATCGAGGCGAACACCTGGACGCCGCCGAGCAGGACGGCGGCGGCGGTCGGAACCAGGATGAGCGCGACGAGCCGCGCCCGGACGCGCCAGTTACGCAGGCGCCAGTTCGCCTCGTCCGCCTGCCGTTCACCCAACTGTGTACTCACCGAACGCAACCTCTCGCCCGAATCGGCGTATTTGAAGGGCGACTGAGGCCCTCGGGAAATCAGCAAGTGGGGGTAATTGGAACACATACCTACTAGCTCGGCCAAGCGAACATAACGTGGCAAAACTCAAGCGGTGTGACGCATGAGGCGAGAACCTGGGGCCCCATTTTGATCCGTTATAGGTGAAAAATGCTCCTTTAAGTAAACAAGTGTCCACTTGTGGGCGTTTGTAGCGTTCCAAGGCTGTTACAGAGAAGAACCACAGACGTCTCTTCAAGGTCACGCCGTTGAGATTTGCGTTATTTACGACATAGGTTGAGCCCGGTCAAAGCGAGGAGGCGAGTTGTGGGGGTTTCTCACGACAGTGCGGCCATCGACGTCAACGGGCTGTGGAAGATCTTCGGCACAAAGGCAGAAAGGGTCCTGGAGTGCGATGACAAGTATCTGGAACCCACCGCGCTGAGAGAGAAGACGGGCTGCACCGCCGCCGTCAGAGACGTCAGTTTCGAGGTACGGCCCGGCGAGGTCTTCGTCGTCATGGGCCTGTCGGGAAGCGGCAAATCCACCCTGGTCCGCTGCCTCACCCGGCTCATCGAGCCGAGCGCGGGCGAGATCAGGATCGACGGCGAGGACATCGGCCGCGCCACCCCCGCCCGCTTACGCGAGATCCGCCGCCACCGGGTCAGCATGGTGTTCCAGCACTTCGGCCTGCTCCCCCACCGACGCGTGATCGACAACGTGGCCTACGGCCTGGAGATCCAGGGCGCCGCCAAGGACGACAGGCACACGCGGGCCGGGGAGATCCTCGCCCTCGTCGGCCTCGACGGGCACGCCGACGCCTACCCCGACCAGCTCTCCGGCGGCATGCAGCAGCGGGTCGGCCTGGCCCGCGCGCTGGCCGTCGACCCGCAGGTGATGCTGTTCGACGAGCCGTTCAGCGCGCTCGACCCGCTGATCCGCCGCGACATGCAGGCCGAGGTGATCCGCCTGCACCGCGAGGTCGGCAAGACGATGGTGTTCATCACCCACGACCTGTCCGAGGCGCTCAAGCTGGGCGAACGCATCGCGATCATGCGGGCCGGGTCGATCGTGCAGCTCGGCACGCCGGAGGAACTGGTGGGCGCGCCGGCCGACGACTACGTGGCCGACTTCGTCCGTGACGTGCCCAGGAGCCACGTGCTCACGCTGCGCTGGATCTGCCGGCCGCCCGAGCCAGGCGAGCCCCTCGACGGCCCGGTCCTGCCCGCCCGCACGGTCATCAAGGACGCGATCGGCGCCACGTCGGCCTCCTCCCGGCCCATCCGGGTGGTCGACGGTGACGAGCTGGCCGGAGTCGTGGACCGGGTGGACATGCTCACCTTCCTCTCGGGCGCCGTACGGGCCGGCGTATGAGCACCACGGCCGTCACCACCCCGTCCAGGCTGCGCATGCCCAGGTGGGCGGCCCCGGCGGGGATCGTGCTGCTGTTCGCCGCCGCCTACCTCGTCTTCCACGGCACGGGAACGCTCCCGCACGACAAGTCGGCGCCGCAGTTCCTGGCGATCACCGACCTGCGGGAGTGGATCGACGACCACCGGAACTCCAACCCGCTGTTCCTGTACTTCCTGAACTACATCCGGCTCTTCGTCGGGTCGGTCTACACGGCCTTCCAGAGCGTGCTGTACGCACTCGGCTGGCCCGGGCTCATCGGCGTGATGGGCGCGCTGGCCTGGCTGGCGGGCGGCTGGCGGATCGCGCTGCTGGCGGTGGCCGGGGTCGGCTCGTTCGGTGTGCTCGGGCTCTGGCAGTCGAGCGTCGACACCCTGGCCCTGGTCGCGGCCTCGGTGCTGCTGTCGCTGGCGATCGGGATCCCGCTGGGCGTCTGGGCGGGCCTCTCGCGCCGGGCGCGCAAGGCGATCACCCCGGTCCTCGACGTCATGCAGATCATGCCGACGTTCGCGTACCTGGCGCCGCTCGTGCTGTTCTTCCACATCGGCGCGCCCGCCGGCGCCATCGCGACGATGATCTACTCGATCCCGCCGGCCATCCGCATCACCGCGCTGGCCATCGAGCAGGTCTCCCCCACCGCCGTCGAGGCGTCGGCGTCGCTGGGCGCCACGGGGCGCCAGACCCTGTTCAAGGTCTATCTGCCGCTGGCCAGATCGACGATGGCGCTGGCGGTGAACCAGACCATCATGATGGCGCTGTCGATGGTCGTCATCGCGAACCTCATCTCGGCGCCTGGCCTGGGCGGCGACATCATCCGGGGCCTGTCGCGCGCTCAGGTCGGCATCATGCTCCCGGCCGGACTGGCGATCGTCGTCATGGCCGTGGTGCTGGACCGGATGACGGTCGCGCTGGCCACTCGCGACCCGCACCGGCGGATCGGCCGGATCTCCCTCATCGCCGCCGCTGTGTCGGCCGCCGCCGGTCTGGCTCTGACCCCGCTGCTGCCCGCCGAGTGGCCCGACGGCTGGACGGTCAACTTCGTCGTCCAGGTCAACGACGCGGTGCACTGGGCCGAGACGAGCTGGTACGGCGTCACGACGTTCGTCAAGGACGTCACGACCAGTCTCCTGCTCAACCCGCTGGAGGGCCTGCTCACCTCGGCGCCGTGGTGGCTGGTCGCCGCCGCCGCGCTGCTCCTGGCCTGGCGGGTGAGCGGGCTGAGGCCGGCGCTCACGGCACTCGGCTGCCTGCTGGCGATCGCGCTGCTCGGCGTCTGGGAGCACGCCATGCAGACGCTCACCACCGTCACGGTCGCGGTGCTCGTCACCCTGGTCATCGGCCTGCTCCTGGGCGTGGCGGCCGCGCGGTCGTCCCGGTATTCAGCCGTGCAGCGCCCGATACTCGACGCCGCGCAGACCATGCCCGCCTTCGTGTACCTGCTGCCCGCGCTCGCCCTGTTCGAGACCACCAGGTTCACCGCGATCTTCGCCTCGGTCATCTACGCGGTGCCCCCGGTCGTGCGCCTGGTCGAGGACGGCATCAGGGCGGTGCCCGCGACCGTGGTGGAGGCGGCCGCGTCCGCCGGGTCCACCCCGGGCCAGCTCCTGTGGAAGGTGCAGCTGCCGATGGCCCGCCGGGCGATCCTGCTGGCCGCCAACCAGGGCATCGTGATGACCCTGGCCATGGTCGTCGTGGGTGGCCTGGTCGGGGCCGGCGCCCTCGGCTACGACGTGGTCGTGGGCTTCTCCCAGCGGACCGACTTCGGCATGGGGTTCATCGCCGGCATCGCGACGGTCCTGCTCGGGGTCATGCTCGACCGCATCACGCAGGGCGCCGACAGGCGCCCTGCCCCCCCAAAGAAGGAAGACCACATCAACTACCGCCGGTTGAAGTCGGTGGTTTGCTCTCGCGGTCCCGTCTGGGTGAGGGGAGGCCGGTAGCGTGTGGCTGGTTGACAGCAGCCCAGCCCGCAACGCCGCGTGTGGCGATGTTGCGGGCCGCGATGTGGTCGGCGTGCCCAGCGAGGCCACACCCGGTGCAGACGAACCGGCCCCGTGCCGGCCGATTCGCCCTGCTGACATTCCCGCAGTCCGGACACGCCTGCGAGGTGTAGGCGGGGTCGACCAGCAGGAAGGCGATCCCGGCTCGCGCAGTTTTGTAGCGGGTGAAGGTGATCTGCTGGGCGAAGGCCCAGCTGTGCAGGGTGCGCCGCTGGAGCCGGTGAGCCCTGACCCGGCCGCGGATGCCTTGGAGGTCTTCCAGGGCGATCCCGCGGCCGGTGCGTTCGGCTTCACGCACCACGAACTTCGAGATCTGGTGGTTGAGGTCGGTCATCATCCGGTGCTCACGCCCGGCAAGGCGGCGCAGCACCCGCCGCGCCGCCGGGGTGCCCTTCTTTTGCAGGCGTCGGCGTTGCCGGTGGCGCCGCTCGCGCAGGGTGCGGACGTGGCCGTTGCCGTCGATCGGTCCGGCCAGGGCGGGGCCGGGCAGCACCGCGCCGTCGGAGGTGACCGCCAGGTTGGCCACCCCTTGATCCACCCCGACGAAGCCGCCGACCGGCTCGCGTACCGCCGGTGTGGGCAGGGTGAGGGTGACCTTCAGCAGCCACATGCCGCGTCGGCAGATCAGGTCGGCCTCACCGAGCGGCAGCGTGTCGATGGCTTTGAGGTCGTCTGGTCGTCCGGTGTAGGGGATGGTGACCCGGCCGGTGGGCGTCCACAGCGACACGGTGCGGGCGTCACGGTTGAAGCTCATCAGCCGGGCGTCGTAGGGGACGGCGCCGTGCGGGCGGAAGATGTGGGCGCGTTTCTTGGTGGCGCGCCGGTTGGCATACGCGCCGGCGACCCGGGCGATCGCCCGCACGGCCGCCTGCGCGCCCAGTCCGGCCACTTGCGCCCGCACCTCGTAATAGGCCAGCCGATGCAACTCCACCACACGGAACACACGATGCTGCCAGGCCAGCCGGGACACGACGGTGGCCGCCTGATTGCACACCAGCACCGCCGCGGCCAGCGCGTCGGCCTGGGCCGGCGCGGGCGTCAGCCGCAGTTGCACGACCGTGGGCAGGCCGTGCCGTTTGGTGGCGGACCGGCGGATCGCCATCACGCACCTCCTGTCACAGCGCCCTCACCCACCGCACACATTACCGAACGTGACCGAGTCTTTCCCTACTGTTTTCGAAAGGAGGGGTGGCGCTTCCTCCCGGCCCTGAAGGATCGGGTCTCCGCGCCACCATTCAGATGAAGATTCTGCTCGCAAGCCTTCTCGCACTCGGGCTCGCGGCCGCGGGATGCGGTGGCGCCAAGGTCGAAGAGCCGTCCAGTTCCGCTGCGCCACAAGTCCAGGGCAGCGCCTCGAGCGCCGGAACCGTCAAGATCGCGATCAACCCGTGGGTGGGCTACGAGGCCAGCGCCAACGTGGTGGCCTACCTGCTGAAGAACGAGCTCCACTACGACGTCAAGCTTCCGGAGATCAAGGAACAGCTCGCCTGGGAGGGCTTCGAGACCGGCGACGTGGACGTCATCATCGAGAACTGGGGTCACCCGGACCTGGTGAAGAAGTTCATCGACGAGAAGAAGGTCGCCCAGTCCGCGGGCTCGACCGGCAACAAGGGCGTCATCGGCTGGTACGTGCCCAAGTGGATGGCCGACAAGTACCCGGACATCACCGACTACAAGAACCTGAACAAGTACGCCGGCCTGTTCAAGACGTCGGAATCCGGCGGCAAGGGCCAGCTCCTCGACGGCGACCCGAGCTACGTCACCAACGACGAGGCCCTGGTCAAGAACCTCAAACTGAACTTCAAGGTGGTCACGGGCGGCAGCGAGGCGGCCCTGCTCAAGTCGGCGACCCAGGCGCAGGAGCAGCAGAAGGCACTGCTGTTCTACTTCTGGACCCCGCACTGGCTCTTCGACAAGGTCGATCTCGTACGCGTGAACCTGCCCGCCTACACCTCGGGCTGCGACGCCAACGCCAAGAAGGTCGCCTGCGACTACGCGAAGCTGAACCTCGACAAGATCGTGAGCAAGAAGTTCGCCGACACCGGCGGCAAGGCCTACGACCTGGTCAAGAACTTCAGCTGGACCAACGAGGACCAGAACGCCGTCGCCAACGACATGACCAACGGCGGCATGACCGGCGAGCAGGCCGCCAAGAAGTGGATCGAGGCCAACACCGCCAAGTGGCAGGCGTGGATCCCCAAGTAGCCCCTCTTGACCCCTTTTCGGCCGCGGCCCCCGGCGGGCCGCGGCCGTGGAGCCGCTCATGCGAACCAAGACGATCACGGGGCCGCTGGTGGCGGCCCTGCTGCTGACGGCCTGCTCCAGCGGAGAGCCGTCGCCCGCCCCTGGGGCGAAGGGCACGGTGCACATCGACGTCCACGGGTGGGTCGGCTACGAGGCCCAGGCCGCCGTGCTGGCCTACCTGCTCGAACACGAGCTGGGATACGACGTCAAGAAGCGCAAGATGAAAGAGGAGGATTCCTGGAAGGACTTCGCCACCGGCAAGGTCGACGTGATCGTCGAGAATTGGGGCCATAACGATCTTAAGAAGAAGTACATCGAGGACGAGAAGATCGCGCTCTCGGCGGGTCTCACCGGAAACAAAGGGGTGATCGGATGGTACGTCCCCCAGTGGATGGTCAAGCGATATCCAGACATCACCAACTGGCGGAGCCTGAACAAGTATTCGAGCCTTTTTCGGACCGCTAAATCTGGAAATTCCGGTCAGGTACTCGACGGTGATCGGTCGTTCGTCACCAATGACGAGGCGCTCGTGAAGAACCTCGGCCTCGATTACCGGGTGGTCTACTCCGGCAGCGAAGACGCGTTGATCAAGGCGGCGGAGACGGCGACCAAGAACAGGAAGCCGGTGCTGATGTATTTCTACGAACCTCAATGGCTGTTCACCAAGGTCAAACTCGTCAAGATCAATCTGCCCGCCTACTCGATAGGCTGCGACGCCGTCGCGGCCAAGGTCGCCTGCGACTACCCGCCGTACCTGCTCGACAAGATCGTGAGCAGGAGCTTCGCCGCGACCGGCGGCCGGGCGTACGACCTGGTCCGCAACTTCACCTGGACCAACGACAACCAGAACGCGGTCGCCAGCGACATGATCAATGGCAAGATGAGCGCCGACCAGGCCGCCAAGAAGTGGGTCGACGAGAACAAGATCGTGTGGAAGGACTGGATCCCGCGTTGAACTACGCCATCGTGGCCGGCTGACCCCTCGGGGTCACCGGTCCAGGCGCTGGTAGAGGCGGACCGACAGGATGAAGAAGACCGCGGTGATCACCAGCGGCCAGACGATCGCCATCGTCACCGCGTGCTGGGCCACCCAGGAGTCGCCGCCCCAGCCGGGATTGCCGAACAGCTCCCGCGCCGCCGCGACGGTCGACGACAGCGGGTTCCACTCGGAGACGGCGCCCAGCCAGCCCGGCATGGTGCCCGGGGCGACGAAGGCGTTCGACAGGAAGCCGATTGGGAACTCCAGCGTCTGGATGGCCGTCACCGCCCCCGGATCCTTGGCCACCAGCCCGAGGTACATCCCCGCCCACAACAGGGCGAAGCGCAGCCACAGCAGCAGCCCCACGGCCCCGAGCGCCCCGCCCAGGCTCGCCGGGCGCCAGCCCACCGCGAAGCCGCAAGCCAGCATGCCCGCCAGGACCAGCACCGAGTTGAGCAGATCGGCGACGGCCCGGCCGATCAGCACGGCCGACGGGGCCATGGGCATGGACCGGAACCGGTCGGTCACACCACGAGTCAGGTCCGTGGTGACCGCGACCATGGTGGCGCCCAGTCCGAACAGCATCGTCATGCCGTACATGCCGGGCATGAGGAAGGCGAAGTAGTCGGCCCCCTCCGGCACGTCCACCGCGCCGCCGAACAGGTAGCCGAACGCCAAGGCGATCACCACGGGGAAGGCGACCCCGAACACGATCGTCATGGGCTGGGCGATCCAGTGGATCAGGTCGCGCCGGGCGACCGACCAGCCGTCGGCCAGCGCCCAGCGCAGCCGGGTGAACGGCGGGTCCATGGTGAGTTCGGTCATGCCGGGCTCCTTTCGGTTGATGGGATTCACGCGGCGGTGAGGCTCAGGAAGACCTCATCGAGTGTCGGCCTGCGCAGCGCGACGTCCTCGGCCTCGATGCCCGCGGCCGAGAACGCCGCCAGGACCGCCGTGAGCGCCTGGACTCGCTCGACCACCGGCGCGCTGACGTGGCGGGTGTCCTGATCGACTTCAGCGGGCGCGGCGGCCACCCTGCCGACGATCCCGGCGGCCTCGGACAGCCGCGCAGCGTCCCTGACGACCACGTCGAGCCGGTCGCCGCCGAGCTTGTTCTTGAGCTCGGCCGGCGTGCCCTCGGCGACGACCCTGCCGGTGTCGATGACCGAGACGCGGTCCGCGAGCTGGTCGGCCTCCTCCAGGTACTGGGTGGTGAGCAGCACCGTGGTGCCGGTGGAGACGAGGGCGCGCACCGCCTTCCACACCTCGCCGCGGCTGCGCGGGTCGAGCCCCGTGGTGGGCTCGTCGAGGAAGAGCACGGGCGGGGAGAGGATCATGCTTGCCGCCAGGTCGAGGCGGCGCCGCATGCCGCCCGAGTACTCCTTGACCGGGCCCGGGTGCTCCAGGCCGAACGTGTCCAGCAGCTCGGCGGCCCTGGCCCGGGCCGCGCGGGCGTCCAGGTGGTAGAGGCGGCCGAACAGCTCCAGGTTCTGCCTGCCGGTCAGCACGTCGTCCACCGCCGCGTGCTGGCCGACCAGGCCGATGCTCCGCCGTACGAGCCGGGGACGGGCCGCCACGTCGAACCCCGCCACCTCCGCTCGGCCGCCGTCCGCGCGCAGGAGTGTGGTGAGGATCCGGACGGCCGTGGTCTTGCCCGCGCCGTTCGGGCCGAGCAGGCCGCAGACCGTGCCCTCGGCCACCTCCAGGTCGAAGCCGTCCAGGGCCGCCTTCTTGCCGTACGTCTTGCGCAGCCCCTGTGCGAGTACCGCCGCCATACTGCCTCCTAAATTCCGTACGCCGTACCGTACAGCATACGGTTCAGAATTCGCAACCGTACGGTGTACCGTACGAAGGTGACGATCGAGTACCCCGGCAAGGGCGACCCGGCGCGCAGCCTGGCGCTGCTCTGGCGCACCAGCGAGCGGGCCAGCCGCAAGGGCAAGCCCGACCTGAGCGTCGACCGGATCGTGCGCGCCGCCATCGAGGTCGCCGACGCCGACGGCGTGCAGGCGCTGTCGATGCGCCGCGTCGCCGAGCGGCTCGGCGTCGGCACGATGTCGCTCTACACGTACGTGCCGGGCAAGCCGGAGCTGCTCGACGTCATGCTCGACACCGTCTACGGCGAGACCGCGAGGCCGGAGGACGTGCCAGGCGGCTGGCGGGCCAGGCTGACCCTGATCGCCAGGGAGAACTGGGCGCTCTACCAGCGCCACCCCTGGCTCCTGCAGGTGGCGGCCAACCGCCCGGTGCTGGGGCCGAACGTCACGGCCAAGTACGACTACGAGCTGCGTGCCGTCGACGGCCTCGGGCTGACGGACGTGGAGATGGACTCGGTGATCACCCTGGTGACCGGCTTCGTTCACGGCACGGCCAGGGGGGCGGTCGAGGCCGCGCAGGCGGAGACCCAGACCGGGCTGACCGACGAACAGTGGTGGGCGGCCCACGCGCCGTTCCTCAGCCGGATCGCCGACACCTCACGGTGGCCGACGGCCTCCCGCGTCGGTCAGGCCGCCGCCGAGGCCCTGGGCGGTGCGTACAGCGCCGAACACGCCTTCGAGTTCGGCCTGGAACGCGTCCTCGACGGCATCGACACACTGATCACCCGCCGAGCCGACCCGACCTGACTCCGCCTGCCCACCGGTTCAGCCCGACAACCGCTGCCCTGCCGACACCGCCGGCCGCGTTTTCCGCACTCCCCGCCACAGTTCGGCTGGGGTCCTTCTGGGTGTGGGGGCGGCGATCGCTGGGATCCCTCCGGGTGGAGCGCTGATCCCCGGGGGTGCTTCTGGACGGTGATCGCTCAGGTGCTCCTGGGGAGCGGGAGTGGCGATCACCGCCCCTACTCCCCAAAGACATCCCAGGAGCTTTGGTGTCAAGCCGTGAGGTCTTGTGTGTGGTGTGGCCAGGCGGTCGCTTCGTTGTAGAGGGTTCGGGTTTTGAGGCAGCCGTGCAGGATGCCCACTAACCGGTTGGCGAGCTGGCGCAGTGCGGCGTAGTGGCTGATGTCGCGGGCGCGTTGCTTGTCGTGGTAGGCGCGGGCACCGGGTGAGGCGTTCAGGGCGGTGAAGGCCTGGCCGCCCAGGGCGTCGCGGAGCCGGTCGTTGTGGACGTAGCGGGCCAGCACCGTCTTCTTCTTGCCCGAGGCGCGGGTGATGGGGCTGGTGCCGGCGTAGTTCTTGCGCGCCTTGGCGCTGGCGTAGCGGGTGGGGTCGTCGCCGAACTCGGCCAGCACCCGGGCGCCGAGAATCGATCCCAGTCCCGGCTGGGAGGCGATGATCTCAGCGTCCGGGTGCTCGCCAAAATGCGCCTCGACCTCGCCTTGGAGAATCTTGATCTGCTCGTTGAGGGTGGTCAGGACGGCGGCGAGGGCGCGAACCCCGGCGGCGTAGGCGGCGCTGACGACCTTGCCTTGGCCCAGTTGCTCGGTGCGCAGGGCGGCCTGAATGGCGGCGGCTTTGCCCGGGATGTCGTGCCGGTGGGCCTGCTTGAGTGCCATGCTGATCTGGGTGATCGTCAGCCTGGCCGCTGAGGCCGGGTCGGGCGCGCGCATCAGCAGAGCCAGGGTGTCGGCGGCGCTCAGGTCCTGGAAGGCCTCCAGCGCGGCGGGGAAGTACTCACGCAACGCATGCCTGAGCCGCTGGTTGTGCCGGGTACGTTCCCAGATCAGGCTCTTGTGCGCCCGGGCCACCATCTTCACTGCCGCGGCCCGCTCACTATCCCCGGCGACCGGGCGCAGCTGGTGGGCGTCGGTGCGGACCATGTCGGCCAGCACATGTGCATCACCGGCGTCGCTCTTGGCGCCCGACACACTGTGCCGCTTGCGATACTCACTCGCCTGCAGCGGGTTGACCGCGTACACGGTGTACCCGGCGGCGATCAGCGCCTGTACCACGGCCCCCGGTCGGTCTCGATGCCGATCAATACCTCGGCGGTGGCCCCATCCTCATCCGATGCCGGCTCGCCCAACCGCTCGCCGATCATCGCGTGCAGCCGGGCCATCCCGGCCACCCCCTCCGGCAGCCGCGCCTTGGCCAGCCGCTTACCGGCCTGATCCATCACCTCCACATCGTGATGATCCTCGGCCCAGTCATCCCCGACGAACAACACCTGCATCCCCTCCGTCCGCCTCAGCCTCGATCCGTTTCGGCAGTTGCTCGGGAGAGAACCATCAGCGACCTAATGAACACAGTGCTCACGCCATACATCGGGCGGGCACGACATCCCAGCAGCGATCACTCTCCCCGCTACCGGCAGGGGCACGGTCTTTGGACAGGACTCAAGATCCAGGGCCTCACAGTGCTCACCTGCCAGCGGCTACAGCTCGAAGCCTGCCCGATCACACACGAGCAACTCCGCTATCTCTCATTAGGACCCCAGCCGAAGTACGGCGGGGAGTGTGGAAACATACGGCAGCCGAAATAGGGGCCTAGCGGTCAGCCGCTTCCTTGGCAGGGGTCGCCCGCCGCAGCTCCGGCGGCCCCGCAGCGGCCAGCGCGACGCCGAGTTGCCGCTCCGTAGGCGGCACGGTCCAGGTCAGTCCAGGCCCGCCGTTGGCGATGACGCTCGTCAGCAGGCTGCGGAGCACCACCTCGCCGGGCGCCCCCGGCTGCCGCGCCCGCGACTCGTCGTACTGGTCACGGATCCGGGCCAGGTCGAGCAGCATCGTGGTGTCCGGCAGCCCGTCGCCCAGGACGACCACCTCCAGCGCGCCCAGGCCACCAGCACCGGACCAGGCGCCGATGCCCGCCACTCCCTGAGGACAGACGATCTCACGCACCTGATCGGCGAAGCGCCCGCCGTGCGCCGAGTCAGCCCAGCCCGCCCGCAGATGCAGCACGCCCGGCTCCTCAACGGCCAGGAACTCGGCCATCAGCTCGCCCACCGTGGTCTGCGGATCGTGCATGGCCGCCTGCCCCCGGGCGGCGAACCGGCCGGCGAGCAGGTCGAGCGAGATGAGCCGCGGCGGTTCGAACACCGTCAGGACCCCGAACTCCCCGCCGAGATCAACCGGGGTTCCCGCGTCGGCGAAGGCCCTCAGCCCCTCCAGCAACGCGGTCGCGCCCTCGTCCCCCAGCCGCGCCTCCCAGCCCGGCCTGCGCACAACCGCCGGCCCATCGTCGGCCGTGCCGCGGTGGCGGACCCACCAGACGGCCACGCCGATCACCACGGCGGCGGCGAGCGCGATCCACATGCTGCCTGCTAGGAGACGGGCGCCGCACGTAGGCGTACGACGTGCTCCACGAGCGAGATCAGCGTCCCCTTCACCGACTCGCGGTGCCGCGCGTCCGTACGCACGATGGGCACGTGCGACGAGAGCGCCAGCGCCTCGCGCACCTCGTCGTCCGAGTGCTGGAACTGACCGTCCCAGCCGTTGATGCCCACCACGAACGGCAGCTTGGCCTCTTCGAAGTAGTCGATCGCGGGGAAGCTGTCGGCCAGCCGCCGCGTGTCGAGCAGCACCACGGCGCCGATCGCGCCGCGCACCAGGTCGTCCCACATGAACCAGAACCGGTGCTGTCCGGGCGTACCGAACAGGTAGAGGATCAGGTCACGGTCGAGCGAGACGCGACCGAAGTCCATGGCCACGGTCGTCGTCTGCTTGTTCGGCGTCATGCCGAGGTCGTCGATGCCCGCGGACGCGTCGGTCATGACCGCTTCCGTGGTGAGCGGCAGGATCTCGGACACCGCCCCCACGAACGTCGTCTTGCCGACGCCGAACCCGCCCGCGACGACGATCTTCGTCGACGTGAGGCCGGGGCTAGAGCCTGCGAAGTCCACTGAGCACCCTTTCGAGCATATTGAGGTCTGGCTGTCCCTCGCTGAGACGTGGCTGGTGCAGGCGGACAAGCCCTTCGTCGGACATGTCCGCCACGAGCACTCTCGCCACGCCCAGCGGGACACGGAGCAGGGCCGAGATCTCGGCGACCGACCGGAACGTGCGACAGAGTTGCATGATGGCCTCTTGCTCGGGAGTGAGCATGGACATCTCGTCATCCGGTATGGACATCGACGAGATCAGCGTCTCCATCGCAAGGTGGTAGCGCGGCTCTGAACGACCGCCGGTCACCGCGTACGGACGGAACAGGGGCTCATCCTCCCCGGTTCCGTCAATGCCGTACACGGCCCTCCCCCATCAGTTCCATTGCATCACCGCGTCCTGGCCGCCTGCAGTTCCGCGCGCAGGGCCGGCGTCAGCGCCTGGCCCGCCCTGTCGACCAGCAGCGTCATCTGGTACGCCACCAGCCCCATGTCGCAATCGATCCCGGCCAGCACCGTGAGCACGGAGCCGTCGCTGATCGCCATCACGACGAGCAGCCCGCGCTGCATCTCGACGACGGTCTGCGACACCGAGCCGCCCTCGAACACCCTGGACGCGCCCACGGTCAGGCTCAGCAGGCCCGCGGACACCGCCGCCAGCTGGTCGGCGCGGTCGGGTGGGAAGCCCTCGGAACTGGCCAGGCAGAGGCCGTCGGCCGAGACGACGACGGCATGCGCGACTCCGGGCGTGTTCCGCACGAAGTCGGTGATCAGCCAGTCGAACCTGTGGGCCTCATGGCTAAGGGTGGTCACTCGCCCTCCCCGGCAGGACGCTCAATCACTGTTGTTCCTCCTGTCCACGTACTTCCGCACGACCCCGCCGCACTCCCTGCTGGAAGCTGGACATCCTGCTGCGCGCCCGATCGGCGGAGACCGGCGGCATCGGGGCCTGCCGCTGCGATTGCTGCGGTGGGCCGGCCGTACCAGGAACCAGGTTCGCCTTAGGAGTGCGCTTGGGTAGCCCCGAGGACGTGGTGCCCCCAAGGCTGGGATCGCTCGTGGCGGCGGCCGCCGCCCGCCAACCGGCGTCGGCGGCGTTTCGCCACGATTCCTCCCCAGAGAGTACGGCTTGTGGGGGGGTTGACTCATCCCGGCTCGAGGATTCCGGCGACCGCTCTTCCGCCGGCTTGCGGAACCAGGCGGATTCCACGGCCGCGAAGATCGGCAGGAACTCCTCCTGACCTGGCTCCATGGGCGAGACGTCCACCGACGGCGGCGACTCCGGCCGACGCGCCTCACCTGTGCTGTAAGGCGTCTGGAAGGCACCATCCGAGCCCGGACCGACAGGGCCGGGGAAAGACGGGAAGGCGCCGGTGCGCTCCTGGCCCGGGTACGACGGGGGCTGGTTCGGATACCTCGGCGGACGGAGCCCCGGCTGCGCCCGGCCGGGCGGCTGCGCACCCTGCCCCGGGTCGGGATACGACGGAGCCTGGCTCGGGTACGACTGGTAGCCGCCCGAGTCGTAGGACGGCCGGTGGGCGCCGCCGTCCGTGTCGGCGGTGAAGGGCTGAGACGGCCCGGAGCCGGCGTCGAAGGAGTCGAAGGTGGCGAACGAGCGGAACGTCCCGTTCGGCGCGGGAACGCCGTTGGGCGGCGTGACGGGAGGCGCGCCGTTCGCGGGCATCGAGGTCAGAGGCATGCCGTTCGGGGGCGTTCCCCCGAAGCCGGGCCGCTGAGGCAGCGGCGACCGGTTGCCGTCGGAGATCAGCGACGGCGGCAGCAGCACCATGGCGATCAGTCCGGCGCCGTCGCCCTTGCGGAGCTGGACCCGGATGCCGTGGCGCAGCGCCAGCCGGCCGACCACGAACAGGCCCATCCGCCGCGACACCGACACGTCCACGACCGGCGGCTCGGCCAGGCGGCGGTTGGCCTCGGCGAGCTCGTCCTCGGTCATGCTGATGCCGACGTCGTTCACCGACAGCAGGGCGCCGCCGCCTTCGATGAGGCTGCTCGACACCACGACGTTGGTGTTGTTCGGCGAGAACTGGATGGCGTTCTCGACCAGCTCGGCCACCAGGTGGACCAGGTCGTTGGCCGCGCTGCCGAGCACCGAGGTGGTCCGGTGCACCTTGACCTGCGCGCGCTCGTACCCCTCGACCTCCGACAGCGCCGCGCGGACCACGTCGACCAGCTTGGCCGGCTGGCTGCGCCTGCGGGCGGCCTCGTGCCCGGCCAGGACCAGAAGGTTCTCGGAGTTGCGCCGCATGCGGGTGGCCAGGTGGTCGAGCTTGAACAGGTCGGCCAGCCGGGCACCGTCCTGCTCGCCCTTCTCCAGGCCGTCGATGAGCGAGATCTGCCGCTCCACCAGCGTCTGGGTGCGGCGCGAAAGGTTGACGAACATCGAGCTGATGTTGCTGCGGAGGTCGGCCTCCTCGCCCGCCAGCCGTACGGCCTGGCGGTGCACCTGGTCGAAGGCCCTGGCCACGTCGCCGATCTCGTCGTCGCCCTCGACCTCGATCGGGCGGATGTCGGCGGGCGCGTCACCGGTGACACGCAGCTTGCGCACCACGTCGGGCAGCCGGAACCCGGCGATCTCCAGGGCCTCGGCGCGCAGCCGGCGCAGCGGCGCCACCATCGAGCGGGCGATCGCGACGGTGAACAGCAGGACGAGCAGCAATAGCGCTATGATCAACACAGCGGCGATGATCGCGTTGCGGGTCTCGGAGTCGCGGAGTTCCTGGCTGCGCAGCGCCACCTTCTGGCTCAGATCGCCCTCGATCGAGTGCAGGATGTCGATGGTGACGGCGTTGTCGTCGAACCACTGGTCCGGCGCCGGCTTGGCGCGGTCCGTCTGGGCGAGCAGGTCGTCCCTGATCCGCACGCCCGGCGCCTTGCCGGCGGCGAGCGTGATGGCGCGGGCCTTGGTCAGCTCGGTGTTGAAGTATTCGGGCGCCGTCATCGCCTTCGCCAGCGCGAGGCCCACGACGGGGCCGGCCTCCTGGCCGACGGCCGCGACCTCGGCGCGCTGCCTGGCGTTGGAGGCGATGAACCGCTCCACCTCCTTGGCGTCCACGCTGGCGGAGTTGTAGTAGCCCTTGAGCAACTGGATCCGCTGCCTGGACACCTCCTCCTTCGCGCGCGCCAGCGCGCTCAGCGCGCGGAACTGGCCGATGATCTGCGAGTCGTCACTGAGCAGGCTCAGCTCGTCGTGCAGCTTGAGCAGCGTGTCGAGCAGCGAGTCGTAGCGAGTGGTGTCCTTCTGGCCCTCGCTGCGGGTCCTGTTCAGGACGTTGAAGTCGTAGCGGGCCCGCTTGACCGCGTTGAGCACGCGGTCGCCGTAGGACTCGTCCATCACCGCCATGTCGGCCTGCACGGCCTTGACCAGCGCGTCGACCCGCTGCTTGCGCTCCTTGTACGGCTCGGTGAGCTTCTTGCGCACCTTGGCGGAGGCGGCCATCCAGCCTCCGGTGTCACGCTCCAGGCCGAGTGCCTGTACCAGGTCGCGGATCCGGCCGGCCTGCTCCGCGGCCAGTGCCGTGCGGTCGTAGTCGCCGATGCTCTGCACCGAGCTCACCACCCGCGCTCCCCCGAGCACGACTCCCGCCATGGTAGGAACCAGGACCAGCGCGGTGAGGCGCCATCTCACCCGCCAGTTGCGCAGCCCGAGCCGGGGCAGCGTCCGCTTTCCGCGTCCCTGCCTCGCGGCGTGGCCGCTTTCGGAGTTCCCCGTAGTCACTGCTTCCGCTACCCCTCAATCATCCCGATCCGTCGGCGGGTCCAGGCCGGTTCATAAGGTAAAGAGCACCCGACTTCCAGGCAAAACGGGCACATCACTGCAAACATACCCGCAGCTCGTGTGTGCTGTTGGTTATCGAAGTGCCGCGAGCACCTGATCACGGACTTGGGTCCGCTGCGCACCGTCGCTGAGGGGCCGTCCGGCACGATCGACCACGTAGAAGACGTCCACCGCCTCCGCGCCGAGAGTCTCCACGCGAGCGGCCCTCACGTCAAGACCACATTCACCGAATGCCCGTCCAATGCGCCACAGGAGTCCCGGTCTGTCATGGGCCCTGACTTCGACCACCGTGGCGGTCGCGGAGGCATCGTCTACCAAGGTCACACGGGGTGGAGCGACCGGAACACGAGCAGGCCTCATAGACCTCGTACGGCGGGCCAGACGCTGTTCGATGTCAAGGCGTCCAGCAAGGACCAGACGAAGATCGGCTTCCAGCGTGGCGGGGTCCGGCGGGGAGCCGTATTCGGGAACGACGGAGAACTCGATCACCGCGGTGGAGCCGGCGGCGGCGGACGAGGCGGAGCGGACGATCAGCCGGTGCGCGGCCAGCACGCCGGCGGCGCTCCACAGCAACCCGGCCCGGTCGGGGGCGACGACCGTGACGGCTCCCCCGATGACGCGGACGGCGCCGCCACCGTGGCGGGCCAGCGCGGCCTGCTCGGCCGACAGGCTGGGCGGCTTGGGCGGCGGCGAGCCGGACAGCACGGAGCGGACGCGGCGCACGAGGTCGGCGACGAGCCCGGCCTTCCAGGCGTTCCAGGCGGCCGGGCCGGTGGCGTGCCCGTCGGAGACGGCCAGCGCGGCGAGCAGTTCGAGCACCTCACGCGACCCGACCGTGGCGGCGACCTTCTCGATCGTGACCGGATCGTCGAGATCTCTGCGGGTCGCGGTCTCGGGCAGCAGCAGATGATGACGGACGACCGTGGCCAGCGTGTCGACGTCGTGCGGGGGCAGGCCGATGCGGGCCGCGATGTCGCGGACCACGACCTCGCCGGTGGCCGAGTGGTCACCGGGCCAGCCCTTGCCGATGTCGTGGAACAGCGCCGAGATCAGCAGCAGGTCGGGGCGGGACACCTCGCGGGTGTGGCTGGCGGCGTTCGCGGCCGCCTCGATCAGGTGCCGGTCGACGGTGAACCGGTGGATCGGGTGGCGCTGCGGGCGGTGCCGTACGCGCTCCCAGTCAGGAAGCAGCTTGACAAGGATGCCCGCCTGGTCGAGCTCCTCCCAGACGGGCACGGCGGCGCGGCCCGCGCCGAGGATGGACACCAGCGCGTCACGGGCCTCCTCGGGCCACGGCACGGGCATCGGAGGCGACTGAGCGGCCAGAACGGACATCGTGGCGGGGGCGAGGGGCAGCCCCGAGTCGGCCGCCGCGGCGGCGGCGCGCAGCACCAGGACCGGGTCCTTGCGCGGGTCGACGCCACGGGCGAGCACCACTTCACCGCCGTGCTCGACCACGCCGTCGGCCAGCGGGCGGCGCCCCCGTGGAGCCGGCCCCGACAGGAGTCTGTCAACCGTGCGCCACGTGGCGTCGAAGGCGTGGGAGATGGTCCGGCCCGCCTCGGCGAGCCTGCGCATCAGCGCCTCGGCGTCGAGCAGCCCGAGCAGTCCGGCGACGGCGTCCTGCTCCTGGAGCACGAGCCTGTCGGTGCCGCGCGCGGTGACGATGTGCAGGGCGTGCCGTACGTCGAGGATGAGCTCATAGGCCTCACGCGCCCGGGGACCGGGCGCGGAGGCGACCCAGGCCGCTGCCACGGCCTGCATGGCTTGGACGTCGCGAAGGCCGCCGCGGCCGTCCTTGAGGTCGGGTTCGAGAAGGAAGGCCAGCTCACCGCTGACCTGGGCGCGCCGGTCAGCCGACTCGCGCAGCTCGCCGAGCCGGCGGCGGGAGTCGGCGCGCCACTCGGCGAGCACCGCCTCCCTTGCCTTCTTCGTCAGCTCGGGATCGCCCGCTATGTGCCGGGCCTGGATGAGGCCCAGCACGGCCTTGAGGTCGTCGCGGGCAACCGACACGGCCTCGTCCACGGTTCGCACCGAATGGTCGAGGCCGACGGCGGAGTCCCAGATCGGATACCAGATGCGATCGGCGATCCTCGCCACGTCGTCCCTGCCGTTGTGCAGGAGGACCAGGTCGAGGTCGCTTCCAGGGGCCAGCTCTCCGCGCCCCAGGCTCCCCACGGCGACCAGCGCGACGTGCTCGCCGTCACTCGCCGTGCGGAAGAGGTCTTTGAGCCAGCGATCGGTGTCCGCGGCCCGCTCCTTGCGGGCCGCGGCGTAGGTACGAGCCTCACCCCTCACAGGGCCTCTGGACCCCGCTCTCCGGTGCGGACCCGGATCACCGTGTCGACCGGGACGGACCACACCTTGCCGTCACCGATCTTGCCTGTCTGGGCCGCCTTGACGATGACGTCGATCACGTCCTCGGCGTCCTCCTCCTCGGTCAGCACCTCGAGGCGCACCTTGGGGACCAGGTCCACTTGGTACTCGGCACCGCGGTAGACCTCGGTGTGGCCGCGCTGGCGGCCGTAACCGCTCGCCTCGCTGACCGTCATGCCCTTGACGCCGAACTGTTCGAGGGCCGCCTTCACGTCGTCCAGCTTGAACGGTTTGATGACGGCGGTGATGAGCCTCATGCTTCCACCTTCTTGGGTGCCGGTGCCGTGGTGATCGGGCCGTTCGGGGAGGACACGCCAGAAGCGTGGACCGTGCCGAGGTCGTATCCCGTCTCGGCGTGGGTGGTGACGTCGATGCCGGTGACCTCGTCCTCGACCGGGATGCGGAAGCCCATCGTCTTGTCGATGATCTTAGCGACGACCCAGGTGATGATGAAGGAGTAGCCGCCGATGGCGATCGGGCCCAGCACCTGGAGGCCGAGCTGGGTGAGGCCACCGCCGTAGAAGAGGCCCTTGTTCTGCTGCTCCAGGAAGGGGTACGCGGCCAGGAAGCCGAGCGAGACGGCGCCGATCACGCCGCCGACCAGGTGCACGCCAACCACGTCGAGCGAGTCGTCGAAGTTGAAGCGGTACTTCAGGCCGACCGCGTAGGCGCAGACCGCACCGGCGATCAGGCCCAGCAGCATCGCGGCCCAGGGGTCGATGAACCCACAGGCCGGGGTGATGGCGACCAGACCGGCTACCGCGCCGGAGGCGACACCGAGGCTGGTGGCGTGGCCGTCGCGCAGCTTCTCCACCACGATCCAGGCGCCGGCCGCGACGGCGGTGGCGATCTGGGTGTTCATGAACGCCAGGCCGGCCGTGCCGTCGACCGCCAGCTCGGAGCCCGCGTTGAAACCGAACCAGCCGAACCACAGGAGGCCCACACCGAGCAGCACCAGTGTCAGGTTGTGCGGCCGCATCGGCTCCTTGCGCCACCCCTTGCGCTTGCCCAGCACCAGGGCCAGCGCCAGCGCCGCGGCACCGGCGTTGATGTGGACGACCGTGCCGCCGGCGAAGTCCTCGATGCCGAGGGCGTTCAGCCAGCCGGTGCCCCACACCCAGTGGGCGACGGGGAAGTAGACGATGCTCGCCCAGATGAAGCTGAACAGCACCCAGGCGCCGAACTTGGCGCGGTCGGCGATCGCACCGCTGATCAGCGCGACGGTGATGATGGCGAACGTCAGCTGGAAGGCCGAGAAGACCAGGTTGGGCATGCCGGTGCCGTCGGTCTTCGTGGCCGTGTCGACCAGGCTCTGCAACCCGAGGGCGTCGAGACCACCGACGAAGTTGTTGAGCCAGGACATGCTGTTGTCGGTGAACGCGAACGAGTGCCCGTAGAGCACCCAGGCGATGGTGACGGTGATGATGCTGACGAACGACATCATCATCATGTTCAGGACGCTCTTGGCCCTGGTCATGCCCCCGTAGAAGAACGCGAGTCCTGGTGTCATGAGCAGCACCAGCGCGGTGGCCGCTAGCATCCAGGCTGTCGTGCCGCTATCGATCTTCACGACGCGACCCTCCTTACATGTGACGTGTGGCCACAGCGTGTTCGCCCGGAGTTTCGTGGCTCGACCAGGTGTGTTTCACATTCGTGAATCTCGCCCCACTGGTGTTTCGTCCATGTTTCGGATGACTGACGGGGAACTTTCGGCCATAGACTTAGGGTCGCCTTACCTAAGAGATCAAGGAACCCCTCATGCGCCTGGCCCTCTTGCTCCCCCTCCTCGTGCTCACCGCCTGCGGCACCGCGACCACTTCCCAGCAGACGGGGCCGACCAGGACCATCACGCACGCCATGGGCCAGACGAAGGTGCCGATGGAGCCGAAGCGGGTCGTGGTCCTCGACACCGACAAGCTCGACACGATGGTCTCCCTGGGCCTGGCCCCCGTCGGTGCGGCCCAGGCCACCGAGAGCCAGTCGTGGCCGAAGTACCTCGGCTCGGCGCTGGTCGCGACCAAGGCGGTCGGCACGACCCAGCAGCCGAACATCGAGGCCATCATGGCGCTCAAGCCGGACCTCATCCTCGGCACGAAGTTCCGGCAGGCGGCCTTCTACGACAAGCTCAGCAAGATCGCCCCGACCGTGTTCACGGAGAAGGTGGGCGTCACCTGGAAGCAGAACTTCCTGCTCGACGCCGACGCCCTGGGCAAGAAGGAGCAGGCGACCGGCCTGCTGTCGGCCTATGAGACGCGGGCCAAGCAGGTCGGCGCCAAGTACGCGAAGCTGAAGGTGAGCATCGTCCGCTTCATGCCGACGGAGATCCGGATGTACGGCCCCGAGTCGTTCAGCGGCATCGTGGTCGGCGACGCCGGCATCCCGCGGCCGGAGGTGCAGCAGCTCGCCGGCCAGCAGGACAAGCGCTTCGGCAAGCTGAGCCAGGAGAACATCGCCCAAGCCGACGCCGACGCCCTCTTCTACAGCGCGTACGGCCAGGCGGCGGCCAAGAGCCAGGCCTCGGTGACCGGCGGCCCGCTCTGGAAGAACCTCGGGGCCGTCAAGTCGGGCAATGCCCACAACGTGGACGACGAGGTCTGGATGCTCGGCATCGGCGTCACCGCCGCGGGCGGGATCCTCGACGACCTGGACAAGTACCTGGCCCCGCTCGTCTGATCAGCCCCAGAACCGGCGCAGGTGCGGCACGAGCTCACCCGCCCGCTCATCGGGGAAGAACAGCCGCCCGCCCTCGATCTCCACGACCTCCTTGACGCCGGGGATCGTGTCGCGCAGCCAGTGGGCCCAGCTCACGTCGAAGAAGACGTCGCCGGTCCCCCACACCACCAGCGTCGGCACGGCCAGCACGGTGAGCAGCGGCTCGATCGCGACCATGTCCTTGGCGTCGATCGAGGTCAGCAGCCGCTCGAAGGCGAGCGGCCCGCCGGGCTTGTCGAAGATCGGCCGCAGGAAGTGGTCGACCAGGTCCGCCGGATCGTCGATGCGCTCATAGCCGTCGCCGAACGCCGTCTGGGCCAGCAGCTCCGGCTGATCCAGCACGGCGGCGGTCAGCGGCGCGAGCTCGCCCCGGGCCGCCAGGTCGACCGTGGGCTTGAACGACTCCGGCGGCGTGTTGGTGTGCACGTCGCAGTTGGTGAGCGTGAGCGAGCGCAGCCGCTCCGGGTGCCGCACGGCGAAGACCTGCGCCACCGCGCCGCCCGTGTCGTTGGCGACAAGGTCGACCTGGTCCAGGCCGAGCTCGGCGCAGAGCTCGGCCACCGCCTCGGCCAGCGCGGGGATCGAGAGATCGTCGCGCGGCGCGCTGCCGCCGTGCAGGGGCAGGTCGATCGCCACGCATCTGCGCTCGTCGCGCAGCTCGGCGATGACGTTGCGCCACAGGTACGAACTGGTGCCGACGCCGTGCACGAACAGGGCGACCGGCCCCTCGCCGACGTCCACGTAGCTGATGCCGTCCATGGCCTGACTCCTTTTCCCGGATAACAAACCGACTGTCGGTCTATGAAATTACCGACTGACTGTCGGTTTGTCTAGAGTGGTGCCATGAACCTCAAGGCGGAACGCGGCGCGGCCACCCGCGACCAGCTCCTCGCGATCGCCACGCGGCTGTTCGCCGAACACGGCTACGAGGGCACCTCGATCGAGGCGGTGCTCCAGGAATCCGGCCTCAGCAGGGGCGCTCTCTACCACCACTACGCGGGCAAGGACGCCCTGTTCGAGGCGGTGTTGGAGGCAACGGAAGCCGCCATCGGCCTGGAGATCCTCAAGGCGGTCAAGGGCATCGACGACCCCGCCGAGGTGCTCCGGGCGGGCATGCTGGCCTGGATCAGGCTCGCGGGCGATCCGGTGATCCAGCGCATCGTGCTGATCGACGCGCCGTCGGTGCTGGGCTGGGAGCAGTGGCGGGCGTTGGAGGAGCGTTACTCGTTCGGCAGCCTGAAGCTCGCCCTACAGGCCACGGACGCGATCCCCGCCGAGTTCCTGGACCTGCACGCCCACATGCTCCTGGCCGCCATCAACGAGAGCGCCCTGCTGGTCGCCAGAGGCGGCGACCGAGACACAGCGGAGGCAGCGGTGGAGGAATTCCTACGACGCCTCCTGCGACGCCCGTAGAGGGCGCGCCCAGCACCGCCCATAGGGGGACGCGGCGCCCAGCCCGATCCACGGACCGGGGCCAAGAATGCGCACGTCACGGCGCCCGGCCCGCTCCACCGGAGGAGCGTGCCCCTGGACAGACGTCGGCTGAGCACGGCGGGTGGCGCCCACCGTGCTCAGCCGTAAAAGAAAATGGTTCTTAAGCCGCCGCGGTGGCCATCTTGCGTAGACGGGCCAGCGCGTCGCGCTCGATGCGGCGGGCGCGGTCGCGACCGATCCCGTACCGCTCTCCCACCTCAGTGAGCGTGTGCTCGCGGCCGTCGACCAGGCCATACCGCCACCGCAGCATGTCCCGGGTGTCCCCCTCGAGATCCGTCAGCCACTGGTCGAGCCGTTCGCGCTCCAGGATGTCGATCGCCTGCTGCTCCGGATCGGCCCAGGTCTCGTCTGCGATCATGTCGCCCAGCTCGGTCTCGTCCTCGTCGCCCACGCCGAGCTGCAGCGACACCGGGTCGGACGCCCAGCGGCGTAGCTCGCGGACCCGCTCGATCGGTAGTTCGAGGATCCCGGCGAGGTCGTCGTCGGTCGGTTCGACGTCGAACTCCGCCAGCATGTCCCTGCGCACCCGCATCAGCCTGGTCATCTGCTCACCCGCGTGCGTGGGCAGCCGGACCGGCCGCGCCTGCTCGTGGATGGCCCGGCCCACGGACTGCCTGATCCACCACGTGGCGTATGTCGAGAACTTGTACCCCCGCTTGTAGTCGAACTTCTCCACCGCGCGCACCAGGCCCAGGTTCCCCTCCTGGACCAGGTCGATCAGTGGCATGCCGCGCCCCGAATACTTGCGCGCGACCGCTACCACCAGGCGAAGGTTCGCCTGGATGAACTCGTCTTTCGCCCGCTGGCCGGAGATCGCGACGCGCTCCAGCTCCTCATCGGCGGCGTCGCCGATGCGCGGCTCCGAGCCCCCGCTGTCGAGCAGCTGCTCGGCGAAGAGGCCCGCCTCGATGCGCTTGGCGAGCTCCACCTCTTCCTCCGCCGTGAGCAGCGGGACCCGCCCGATTTCCGCCAGGTAGGTCCCCAGCAGATCGCGATCAGCGACGTGCTGCTCCTGCGTGCGACTCCCCGTAGGCCTTGCCATCCCCAGGCACCTCGTTCCGCAGCTGCGTTCTATATCCGGCCAACGTCCGGCCAGATGCAAAGATTCCCTAAAGAGCTACGACCAGGGGACGGTTCTGGATGTCCTCCTAAAGGAGGAGACCGCCGAGAAACACCTGGTGAACGAGGGGAACACCGGGTCGATAGGCCAGATGTACGTAAGAAGGGGCGTCCAGCACGACGAGGTCCGCGCGGGCTCCCGGCCGCAGCCATCCTACGTCTGTACGCCGCAGCGCGCGGGCCCCACCGCGCGTCGCGGCCCTGACCGCCTCCAGCGGCGTCATGCCCATCTCCCGTACGGCCAGCGCCACGCAGAACGCCATCGACGAGGTGTAGGACGACCCGGGATTGCAGTCGGTGGCCAGCGCCGCGTCCTCGATCTCCTCACGCTCCGGATCCCCGGTGTAGAGCAGCTTGATCCCGTCGAACAGCACAGTGGTCATCGGACCCGTCCAATCGCCTCGGTCAGCATGGCGCCCACGTCACCCAGCGTGTGCCGGCCCTCCGACACGACGCGCCGGCCACCTGAGACGACCGAGTGCACGTCGGCCGCCGTCGCCGCGAACACCACCGCCTCCAGCCCGCCGGTGCCCGCCGTACGGACCGAGTCGAGGCGTACCGAGACCAGGTCAGCCCACGCGCCCGGCACGAGCAGCCCGGCGTCGGGGAAACCCAGCGAGGTGTGGCCCGCGCCGGCCGCGGCGGTCAGGAGCTCGGCGGCGCGCCAGTGGCCGCGTTCGCCGGTGGCCAGCCGTTCGTTCAGCTCGACCGCGCGGGCCTCCTCGAACAGGTCGATGACGGCATGGCTGTCGGAGCCGAGCGTGATCGGCGCGCCGTGGTCGAACAGCGTCCTGGCGGGCCCGATGCCGTCGGCGAGGTCGCGTTCGGTGGTGGGACACATGCAGATGTGCGTGCCCGACTGGGCGAGCAGCTCGATGTCGACGTCGCTCAGGTGGGTGGCGTGCACGGCGGTGGACCGCGGCCCGAGCACGCCTCGCTCGTGCAGTACCTGCACCGGGCTGGCCGCGTACATCTCCACGCACGCGGCGTTCTCCGCCCGCTGCTCGGAGACGTGCGCGTGCAGCGGCGCGGCATGGTGGTGGGAGAACTCGGCGATCACCGGCATCTGCTCCGGCGGCACGGCCCGCACCGAGTGGACGGCGGCGCCGATCTCCACGTCGTGCTGCCCCTCGTAGGCGGCGGCCAGGTCGCCGGCCCGGTTCGCCCACCGGTCGGCGTCGCCGTCCCCGAAGCGCACCTGCGTCCCCGCCAGGTGCGTGCCGCCCCCGCTCCCGGCCGCCGTGCCCATGCCGATGCCGCCCGTCAGGTAGCAGGTGTCGAGCAGCGCGATGCGCAGGCCCGCCTCGCGGGCGGCCTGGATGAGCGTGTGGCCCATCGCGTTCGCGTCCTCGTACGGCCGTCCGTTCGGCGCGTGGTGCAGATAGTGGAACTCGCCCACACAGGTGATCCCGGCCAGCGCCATCTCCGCGTAGGCGGCCCTGGCCAGCGCCAGGTAGCTGTCGGGGTCGAGCGCCGCGGCCACCTCGTACATCCGGTCGCGCCACGTCCAGAAGTCGCCCGCGCCCGCCTGCGTGGCCCCGCGCAGCGCCCGGTGGAAGGCGTGGGAGTGGGCGTTGGCCAGGCCGGGGATCGTCAGGCCCGCCAGGCGTTCGGCGCCGCCCGGCTCCCCTTGGGTCACGGCGGCGACGCGGGTCCCGTCGACCTCGACGAGCACGCTTTCGACGACGCCGTCGGGCAGCCAGGCGTGTTCGCACCAGTAGGTCACCGACACAGGTCCTCCAGAACGTTCGCGAGGGCGACTCCCGCTTCGCAGTCTGCCTGCTCGGCCCGCTCATCAGAGGGGTGGGACACGGTAGTGAATGAATCCATTCAGTTGACCGGACCCGCGCTGGGCCGCAGCATGAGCTCGGTCAGATGGGCGTCGGGTCCGGCGTTGACGGCGGCCAGCACCGCGCGGGCCACGGACTCGGGTGTGAGGTACTTGTCCGGCTCGAACTCGCCGCCCTCGTGCGCGCGGACGCCCCGCTGCATGTCGGTGGCCACCCGGCCCGGGTAGACGGTCGTCACCCTGAGGTCCGTCTCCTCCTGGCGCAGCGCGTCGGCGAAGGCCCGCAGCGCGAACTTGCTCGCCGCGTACGCGCCCCAGCCGGGGTTCGCCCGGAGCCCGGAGCCGGAGTTGACGCAGATCACCTGGCCGCCGGCCGGCCTGAGCGCGGGCAGGAGCAGCCGGGTGAGCTCGGCGACGGCGATCACGTTGAGCTCCATCGTCTCACGCCAGGCGTCGGCGGTGAGTTCGGCGATCGTGCCGAGCGTGCCGATCCCGGCGCTGTGCACGAGCACGTCGAGCCGCTCGACGCCCGCCACGTCCGCCGCGGTGACCTCGGTCAGCTCGACCGGCCACGCCCTGGCGTCGGGCAGCTCGGCCGCCAGGGCGGCGAGCGCGTCGCCGTCACGTCCGCCGAGTATGACGTGGTGCGTGGGCCCCAGCGCCCTGGCGATCGCCTCGCCGATGCCACGGGATGCGCCGGTGACCAGCGCGGTCGGTCGTTCAGTCATGCGCCTCAGTTTATGACCTTGACATACACTCAAATTTGAATACAAACTTGAACATGTCTTCGACGCGTGTTCTCATCCTCGGCTGTCTGCTCGATCAGCCGCGCAACGGATATCAGGTCCGCAGGCAGCTGGAGGTGATGGGCGCGGACCACTGGGCCAACGTGGCGTTCGGCTCGATCTACCACGGGCTGGGCAAGATGGCCGAGGAGGGCCTGCTCCAGGTGGTCGAGAGCGGCAAGGGCGGCAAGACGGTCTATGAGATCACCGAGGCGGGCCGGCTGGAGTTCCGTCGCCTGCTGCTGCAGAACTGGTACGACGTCAAACCGATCGTCGACCCTTTCCAGGTCGCGCTCACGTTCATGGACCGCCTGACCAAACAGGAGATCCTCGACTCGCTCCACGGCAGGATCCGCCAGCTCAAGATGTCCATCGAGGCGATGGAGAGCGCCTTCGGCGTCAAGCAGCGCTACGGCGCCCCCCGGCACGTCGACGAGAACCTCCGCCTGACCACGGACATGCTCGCCGCCCAGCTCGCCTGGGCCGAGAAGGCGGTCATCAGGGTCGAAGCAGACGAACTTCCCTAAGGAGCACAAATGATCATTGATGCGCACGGCTTATGCAAGACGTTCACCACCAGGAGCAGGAAGGGCACGCAGACCGTGGAAGCGGTCCGGGGCGTCGACCTCGAAGTGGAGAAGGGCGTGATCTTCGGCGTCCTCGGCCCGAACGGCGCCGGCAAGACCACCACGATCAGGATGCTCGCCACGCTGATCACCCCCGACTCCGGCACGGCCGCCATCGCCGGGCACGACCTGCTCAAGGCGCCCGGCGAGGTCCGCCGCAACCTGGGCTACGTCAGCCAGGCCGGCGGGGTGGAGGAGAACACCACGCCGCGGGCCCAGATCATGATGGCCGCGAAGATCCACAGCGTGCCCGACCCGGCCGGGGCCACGGCCGACGTGCTCGACCGGTTCGACCTGACGGAGATGGCCGACCGGCCGGGCCGTACGCTCTCCGGCGGCCAGAAGCGGCGGGTGGCCATCGCGCTCGGGCTGGTGCACAGTCCACCCCTGCTCTTCCTCGACGAGCCCACCACCGGGCTCGACCCCCAGAACCGGGCCAACCTCTGGGACCGCATCAGGCAGCTGCGCGAGCTCGGCACCAGCGTGCTGCTCAGCACCCACTACCTCGACGAGGCCGACGCCCTGTGCGACCGGCTGGTGATCGTCGATCACGGTCTGGTGGTGGCCGAGGGCACGCCGGGCGAGCTCAAGCGCGAGGTGTCCGGCGACGTCGTCACGCTCAGGCTGGACGAGCCCGACCGCGCCGCCGAGACGCTCAAGCCGTACGCCCGTGAGACCCGCCTCGACGACGACGTGCTGCGCGTGTACGTCGACGACGGCGAGCACACGCTGCCCACGCTGCTGCGGGCGCTGGAGGAGCAGGGTCTCCGCCTGTCTTCGATCGCGCTCGACCGCGCCACCCTCGACGACGTCTTCCTGGCCAAGACCGGCCGATCCCTTCGCGACGCGGGAGCCGCCGCATGATCCGCCACACCCTGCTGTTCCTCATGTACGAGCTGCGCAACACCTTCAGGAACCCGATCTGGCCGCTGTTCGGCATCGTCCAGCCGGTGGTGTACCTGCTGCTGTTCGGCCCGCTGGTGGCGGGAGCCGCCGGGCAGCCGACCTCCGCGCAGCTCACGAGCTTCGCGCCGGGCATGCTGGTGATCACCGCGCTGTTCGGGGCGATCGGCGTCGGCTACGGCATGATCTACGAGCTACGCAGCGGCGTCCTCGAACGCATCGCCGTCGGCCCGGCCTGGCGCCCGTCGATCGTGCTCGGCCGGACGCTGCGCGACGGGGTCGTGCTGGTGCTCCAGTCGATCGTGGTGATCGTGATCGCGCTGGTCATGGGTATGCGCGCCAGCCTGCCGGGGCTCGCCGTCATGGTGCTGCTCATCGCGGTGACCGGCCTGTTCGCCTCCGGCATCGGATACGGCCTGGCGCTGTCGCTGCGGGACGAGAACGGCATGGCGCAGATCATGCAGTTCTTCGCCCTGCCCATCATGCTGCTGTCGGGGGCGCTGCTGCCGATGACGCTGGCACCGGAGTGGATGCAGAAGGTGGCCCTGTTCAACCCGATGTACCACCCGGTGGTGGCCGGCCGGGCGCTGTTCGCGGGCGATCTGACCGACGGGTCGATCCCGATCGCGTTCGCCATCATGCTGGGCCTGGCCGCGCTGACCGTGGGCTGGTCGGTGCGCTCGCTACGCCGGATCGCCGGTTAGGAACGTACCGGTCTCGTCGGTCATCCGCTCGTACTCCTCCAGCCGGGCCTGGGTGCGCAGCGGCGCGGCGTCGGCCATGGCCTCGACCAGTGCCATGGCCAGCGCGAACGGCGCCGCGTGCGAGTCGAACACGAGCCGGTCCCCCACCGGCGCGTCGAGCACCACCTCGGCGGGGAAATCGGCTCTGTCGCAGATGACCGCGATCCGCAGGCCCAGTTTCTCCGCGTACTCCAAGGCCTGCATGACCTCGGCCGGATATCTCGGCAGCACCACGGCGAGCAGCCATTCCGCGCCGGCCCGGCGCGCGGCGTGCAGCCCGTCGATCAGCTCCGAGCCGCCGTGCGCCAGCAGCCGCACGTCGGGATGGATCCGGCGCGCGTAGTAGGCGAAGGTGGTGGCCAGCCCGCAGGAGACCCGGAGCCCCAGCACCGGGAGCGGCTCGGCGGCGGCCAGGGACTCCCCCAGTTCCTTGAGCGGGAAGCCCGCCAGCCGCTCCCTGACGGCGGCCAGATTCCTGATCTCGCTGTCGATGGCCCCCTGAAGCAGGCTCTCCTCCGGCAGGCCGCCCAGCACCAGCGGACGCAGCGCCTGCCGCAGCTCGGGGTAGCCGGCGAAACCGAGCACCATGGCGAACCTGGTCACCGACGGCTGGCTCACTCCTGACCGCTCGGCCAGCTCGACGCTGGACAGGAAGATCGCCTCGTCGAGATGCTCGGACAGGTAGTGCGCGATCCGCCGCTGCACGGGAGACAGCCGCCGCCCGTCGAGAAGCCCGCCAAGACCGCTGTGGTATCCGCCCGTCACGCCACCTCCAACACCACCTGCCCCGCTTCTCATCCCACCTGAATGAATGCATTCACCTAGGTCACTCGCAGAGTACTAGCTCACCAGGAACTGGGTCGCGGCCAGTTCGCGATAAAGGTCGTCCTCCCCCACCAGCTCGGCATGGGTGCCGACCGCGCGCACCCCGCCCGCCTCCATGACCACGATGCGGTCCGCGTTGGTCACCGTGGACAGCCGATGCGCGATGACCAGCACGGTCGTCTCGGCGGCCACCTCGGCGATGACCTCGCGCAGCCGGAGCTCGTTGACCGCGTCGAGCTGCGAGGTCGCCTCGTCCAGCAGGAGCAGCCTGGGCTTGCGCAGCAGCGCCCTGGCGATCGCCACCCGCTGCCGCTCGCCGCCCGACAGCAGCACGCCCCGGTGCCCGACGGCCGTGTCGAGCCCCTCGGGCAGCCTGGACACCAGGTCGTCGAGGCGGGTACGGACGATCGCCCGCCGCAACTCCTCCTCGGTGGCGTCCTGGGCGGCGAAGAGCAGGTTCTCCTTGAGCGTGCCCGCCAGCACGGGCGCGTCCTGCTCGACATAGCCGAGCGTGGCCCGCAACTCGGCGAGCGGCCAGTCGCGGATGTCGCGGCCGTCGACCGTGATCCTGCCGTCCTGGTGCTCGTAGAACCGTTCCAGCAGGGCGAACACCGTCGACTTGCCCGCGCCCGACGGCCCCACGAGCGCGGTCAGCCCGCCGGGCGGCACCTCGAAGCTGACCCCGTCGTGCACGGTCGGCCGGTCGTCCCCGTAGCGGAACACCACGTCCTCGAACCGCACACCCACCGGGTCCCCCGCGCCGAGGGTCACCGGAAGCGGGGCACCGACGGGCTCGGCGGGCAGGTCCTCGATCTCCTTGATCCGCTTCATCGCCGCCAGGCCCTGCTGGAGCTGCACCAGGCCCTCGACGATCTGCCCGATGGGCGCCACCAGGTAGAACAGGTACAGCAGGAACGCGATCAGCGACGAGACCTCCAGCGCGCCGGAGGCGACCCGCGACCCGCCGACGGCCAGCACGCACAGGAAGGCGATCTGCACCGCCATCCAGGTCGCCACCCCGGCCAGCGAGGTCCACCCGGCCACCTGCAGGCCCCGGTCGCGAGCGCGCTCGGCGGCGCCGGCGACGACCGCGATCTCGCGCTCCTCCGCGCCACTGGCCTTGACCGTGCGGTACGCCTGGAGCGCCCGGTCGAGCACGGCACCCATCTCGCCGACGGCCTCCTGGGCCTGCTTCTGCGCCCGCTGGATCCGCGGCATCACCAAACCGGTCAGCCCGCCGATCACCACCACCACGAGCAGCGTGACCAGCAGCAGCACGCCGTCCATGGTCGCCATCATGATGATCGCGCCGACCAGCATGAACACCGAGCCGATCGAGTTCACGATCCCGTTGGTCAGCACGGCCCGCAGCAGCGTCGTGTCACCGGTCACCCGCGACAGCAGGTCGCCGGGCTTGAGCCGGTCCACGTCGGCGACCTTGAGCCGGAACATCCGATCGACGAGCCGGCGTCTGGCACCCAGCACGACGCCCTCACCGGTGCGTTCCATCAGGTACGTGCCCAGCGCCGAGACCACCGCCCCGACCAGCACCGCCACGGTCAGCCCGAGTAACGGCCCGGCCATCGACCTGTTCTGGCCGAAGGCGTCCACCACGTACTTGGCCAGCAACGGCATCGCCAGACCGGCCGCCGAGCCGACCAGGCCCAGCAACCCACCGAGGATCAAGATCCTCCGGTGCGGGCGTATGTAGGCGAGCAGCTCTCTGATCACCATGTTCTCCTCTCGCGATATATCCCGACATCCCAACGAACGGCGGATCAGATTCCGCACCCGTCAACCTAGATTGACGACCAAAGTATGTCAACTTTGATTGACCTCTCATTCTTTGGAAGGAGAGACACATCCATTCGCGGAGCGGCGACGAATAGGCCGTCGAGGAACCCGGCCGGAACCTCTCGATAACGATCAGCCCTCTCGAAAGGACCGAACATGGAGCTCCGGATCAACCGGCGCGCTCTAGTCGGACTGGGCGTCGCGGTGGCGTTGACCGCCTCCTCGTTCGCCCTGCTTCGTACCGACTCCGGCACCGCTTCCTCGCACCGCGAGGCGCCGATGATCGCGGGGGACCCGCGTAACGACAACACCGACGTGTACGCGTTCGTCAGCCCCGACAAAGCCGACACGGTGACGCTGCTCTCCAACTGGATCCCGTTCCAGGAACCGCAGGGCGGCCCGAACTTCTACACGTTCGACACCAAGTCCCGGTACAACATCAAGATCGACAACGATGGCGACGCCAAGCCCGACATCGTGTACCAGTGGACGTTCCGCGATGAGGACCGGCGCGGCAACGACACGTTCCTGTACAACAACGGGCCCGTCACCTCGCTGCACGACGAGAACCTGCTCTTCCGCCAGCGCTACACGCTCAAGCGGATCACCGAGGACGGCAGCAGGACGCTCGTCTCGAACGGTATCGTCGCGCCGAGCAACGTCGGCCCCGCCTCGATGCCCGACTACGGCACGCTGCGCGCCCAGTCCCTGAAGAGCCTCCCGCACGGCGGCAAGGCCTACGCCGGCCAGTCCGACGAGGCGTTCTTCCTGGACCTGCGCGTCTTCGACCTGCTCTACGGCGGCAACCTGACCGAGGTCGGCCAGGACACCACCAAGGGCTACAACGTGAGCACCCTGGCCGTCCAGGTGCCCGCCAGCGACCTGGCGCTCAAGGGCGACGTCAGGCGCAACCCGGTGATCGGCGTCTGGTCCACCACGGACAAGTGGAGCCCGAACGGCTACGCCCAGGTCTCGCGCCTGGGCAACCCGCTGGTCAACGAGGTCGTGGTGCCCGCCGGTCTGAAGGACGCGTTCAACTCGCTGCCCCCGCACAAGGACGCCGACATCCCGGCCGTGGTCAAGCGCGTGACCGACCCCGAGGTGGCCAGGCTGCTGGAGGGCATCTACGGCATCAAGGCGCCCGCGACCCCGCGCGGCGACCTGGTCGAGATCTTCCTGACCGGCATCGCCAAGGGCAACGGGCCGATCAAGGCCGACCTGAACTCGCAGACCCTCAACAAGGACGCCGGCAAGCTGCGGCCCTCCGAGATGCTGCGGCTCAACATGGCGGTTCCGCCGTCCAAGGACCCCAACCGTCTCGGCGTGCTGGCCGGTGACCTGCAGGGCTTCCCGAACGGCCGCCGCCTGTCCGACGACGTCGTGGACATCTCGCTGCAGGCCGTGGCCGGTGCCGCGCTGTCCGGCAAGCTCGTCCCGGGCCTGACGGACAAGGTCGACCAGAACGACAAGCCCTTCTTCCAGTCGTTCCCGTACATCCCGCTGCCCAGCAACGTGGCTGTGAACAAGCGGTGAAGCCCGACCGGCCGGTCTCCTCTCCGGGCCGGCCGGTCCTCCTCCGCGGCGGGCCCGTCTCCCACACTCCCGCCGCGACCCCGGCCGGCTGGCCGTGCCCCCCGTCAGGGCCAGCCGGCCCCCCACCCGTCTCCGCCGACCCTTTCCGATCTCCGGAGCCTTGGATGCGATCCCTCGCCATAGCAGGTGGCCTCGTCGTGGCCGGCGCGCTGGCCTTCACGGCCTACGCCGTCTACGCCCCGCTAGAGACAGCCACCGTGACCACGCGGACCGTGACCTTCACCGAGACGCTGCAGTCCCGCCTGAAGCGCCTGCCCGGTGACTACCGAAGCTGGGCCCAGCTCGGCATGGAGTACGTCGACCAGGCCAGAGTCACCGGCGACCCGTCGTACTACACCAAGGCCGAAGGCGCCCTGGCCACCGCGACCCGCCTGAACGCCGCCGACGACGCGGTGCTGACCGGCCAGGCGGCGCTCGCCGCCGGCCGCCACGAGTTCTCCGACGCGGTACGGCTGGCTCAGCGGGCCATCGGCGCCAACCCGTACAGCGCGGCGGCGCACGGCGTGCTGGCCGACGCCAAGACACAGCTCGGCGACCTGAGCGGCGCCTCGAAGGCCGTGGACAAGATGATGGGGCTGCGCCCCGGCGTGGCGGCGTTCGCCCGCGCCTCCTACGCGGCCGAGCTCCGGGGCGACCGGACGGCGGCCCGCAAGTTCCTGGAGTACGCCCAGAACGACGCCTACGCACCGGCGGACATCGCCTACACCCGCTACTACCTGGGTGAGCTGGCCCTGCACTCGGGCGACCTCGCCGCGGCCGGCACCTGGTACGCCAAGGCGCTCCAGGCCTACCCCGCCTACACTCCGGCGGTCGCCGGACAGGCCAGGGTCGCCGCGCTCAGCGGGCGGACGGCCGAGGCCCTCGACCTCTACCAGCGGGTGGTCGAGCGACTGCCGCTGTCCCAGTACCTCATCGAGCAGGGCGAGACCCGGATCAAGGCGGGGCTGAAGCCCGACTGGACCCTGCTGGAGGCCCAGCGCAAGCTGCTGCGGGCCGCCGGCGTGCGGGACGACCTCACCTGGGCCGAGTTCGAGGCCGACCACGGCGACCCGGCGGTGGCCGTCCGGCATGCCAGGGCCGAGTACGCCCGCAACCCCAACCTCGTCGCCGCCGACGCGCTCGGCTGGGCCCTGTTCAAGGCGGGCAAGCCGCGCGAGGCGCTGCCGTACGCGAAGAAGGCCACCTCGACCGGCTGGCGCAACCCGCTGCTCGCCTACCACCGTGCCCGGATCGAGCGCGCGCTCGGCAAGCCCGCGCGCGTGGCCCCGGGCTTCGATCCGTCCCTGCCCGCACTGGCGAGGTTCTCATGAGAGTGCTCCGGCTCGGCCTGCTCACGGGCCTGCTGTTGTCGATGGGCGTATCGGTCCTGTTCACGACCGCGGCGCGGGCGGAGACGGCGGCCAGGCATCCGCTCGGCAACTTCACCGTCAACCACTACAACGGGCTGCGCCTGCGGCCCGACCGGGTGGAGAACAAGGCGGTCGTGGACGCCGCCGAACTGCCCACGCTCCAGGCCAAACCGAACGTGGACGCCTCGTACGCGGCCAGGACCTGCGCCACGCTGGCCGCCGCCCAGCGGCTCACCATCCATGGCACGGCGGTGCCGTGGCGGGTGTCGGGTTCGGAGTTCGCGTACGCGCCCGGGCAGGGCGGCCTGCAGACCAGCCGCCTGACCTGCCGGCTGGTCGCCGAGGCCCGCGTGTCGGGCACGGTGTCCTTCGCCGACGCGTTCGAGCAGGACCGGATCGGCTGGCGAGAGATCACCGCCGTCGGTGACGGGGTACGGCTGACCCAGTCGTCCGTGCCGTCGGCCAGTGTGAGCGACGAGCTGCGCAAGTACCCCGAGGACCTGCTGACCAACCCGCTCGACCAGCGCACGGCCACCATCACCGTCGGTGGCGCCGCCTCCGCCCTGTCCGGCGGCGGCTCTCCCAGCTCCGGCGGGACGCCGTCCGGGCTCGGCACGATCAGCGTCGGCGGGCCGATCGGGGACGCGCTGGCGGCGCTGGACCGGACGTTCACCGGCCTGATCGGCGCCGACTCGCTCACGGTGCCGCTCGGGCTGCTGGCCGTGGGCCTGGCGATGCTGCTCGGGGCCGGGCACGCGCTGATCCCCGGGCACGGCAAGACGATCATGGCCGCGTACCTGGCCGGGCGGCGCGGGCGACCGCGTGATGCCCTGGTCGTGGGGGCCACGGTGACGGCCACGCACACGGCCGGGGTGCTGGTGGTGGGGCTGCTGCTGAGCGCGTTCACCGCGCTGGCCGGGGAGTCGGTGCTGGGGTGGCTGGGGGTGGCCAGCGGTGTGCTGATCGCCTTCATCGGCCTGCGCCTGCTCCTGTCCACCCGCCGCGACTCCGGTCACGGGCATGGCCACGGACATGGGCACGGACATGGGCATGGGCACGGCCACGAACGCTCGACGCGGGCCGGCCTGCTCGGGATGGGGGTGGCGGGCGGGCTGGTGCCGAGCCCGTCGGCGCTCATCGTGCTGCTCGGGGCGATCGCGCTGGGCCGTACCTGGTTCGGGGTGGCGCTGGTCACCGCGTACGGCATCGGCATGGCGGCGACGCTCACCGTCACGGGCCTGCTGCTGGTCAAGCTCGTCGACCGCCTCGAACGGCGCGCCTCGCTGGGACGGGGCCTGGCCGCCCGGCTGTCCACCCTGGCGCCGCTGGGCACGGCCGGCATGGTGATGCTGCTGGGCGCGGGCCTGGCCCTGCGCTCGGCCATCGCCCTCTAGGCGCCCGCGCTAGGTGGGCCGGCGGCCGCGCCGGGTGGAGGGCAGATCATGGCGTCCCGAGACGAACTCCTGGAACGCGATCTTGGCCCTGATCACCGGCCGCCGCCACCGTTCCTCCCGGTGCGCGGCCTTGGCCAGCTTCCGCGGCGAGCGCTTCTCGTAGAACAGGTGGGCCCACGGAGAGCCCGGCCTGGCCAGGCGGATCGCGCAGACCACCAGGAGCACCGGTACGAACAGCCCGACCATCCCGGTCCAGATCTTGCCCTTCGACAGGGTGATGACGGCGAGCACCATGTTCGCCACGACCAGCGCGCCCGGGTTGACCGGGGTCCCGTAGTCGAACGTCAGCGGCCGGAGCCCGGTGAGCAGCAGCCCCGTCACCGCGACCGCGATGAACACCGCGTCGACCGAGGTGCGCCCCTCTTCCTCCCAGTAGACGTCGTGCAGGTGCAGAATCAGCGCGAACTCGTCCAGCACCAGAGCGGACCCGACCCCGAAAACGGCGGCCGCGGCGGCGTAGGCCACCTGCGAGGCCGACGACACGATCAGCCCGCTGACCCCGCCGACCAGCATGAGCACGACCCCGAACACCACGTGGTGGATGTGCATCTCACCCACGTTGACGTTACGGAACCACCCGACCTTCGCCCTGATCAGCCGCACGTTGACGCGGGTCGCCACGAAGGCCGCGATGAGCGCGACGAAGAAACAGAGCAGCGGCAGCCGCCCTGTCACGACGATGTTCAGCTCGAACCAGTTCTCCATGACCTTGGAACTGATGCTACGAGCCCTATCGCCCTCCCTTGACCGCAAGGGTCCCGAAAGGACCTCAGGACAGGAACGCGCGCAGCAGTGCCGCTGTGCCTTCCAGGTGTTCGGACACCGCTCGACGGGCCCCTTCCGGGTCACCGGCCAGGATGGCCGCCACGATCGCCTCGTGCTGGAGGGCGGAGTGGTCGAGGTTGACCTGGAGCATGGGGATGGCGTTGAGGAGGTCGCTGACCCGCAGGCGCGCGTCGGCGCAGGCGGTGGTGAGCAGGGGGGAACCGGTCAGTTCGGCGATCGACAGGTGGAAGGCCGTGTCCAGGCGCCGGTAGTCCTCGACGCCCGCCTTGTTGAGGTCCGCGAGCCGGCCGCGCAGGAGGGCGCGCTGGGCGTCGGTGAGCGTGGCCGCCGCCAGGACCTCCGCCGCCCCGCATTCCACGGCCATCCGGAAGGTCAGCGCGTCGGTGAGGTCGGCCGAGCCCATGTCGGCCACGACCCTGCGCAGGTCGCCGCTGCCCGGCTGAGGAGGGGCGTAAGTGACGAAGGCGCCGCCGTACCGGCCGCGCCGCACCTCGAGGTAACCCGCGTCCTGGAGCGCCCGGATCGCCTCTCGCAGCGTCACCCTGCTGATGCCGAGCTGGACCGCGAGCTCGCGCTCCGGGGGCAGCTTCCGGCCCGGCGCGACCACGCCAAGCTTGATCGCCTGGAGCAGCCGTTCTACCGTCTCCTCGAAGGCGTTACCTGCCCTGACCGGCCGTAACACCGTCATCAACCGCGCTGAGTCGTCCAACGTGTCCTCAGGTCTTGACAAGCGATCCCCATATGCACATCAATGGTCTAAGAGTAGCCCAATTAGCCCGAAAGCGAGCGAACTTACGTGAGCGAGCGAGGTCTTCCACAACCCGGACCGCTGTCCGTCGACGAGCTGCGTGACGAGGTGGCCGCCGGGCGGGTCGACACCGTGCTGCTCGCGATCGCCGACATGCAGGGTCGATTGCAGGGCAAGCGACTGTCGGCCCGCTATTTCCTGAACGAGGTGCTCGGGCACGGCTCCGAGGGCTGCAACTACCTGCTCGCCGTGGACGTCGACATGAACACGGTCGACGGCTACGCGATGTCCTCCTGGGACCGCGGCTACGGCGATTTCGTGATGAAGCCCGATATGTCCACGTTGCGGTGGGTCCCCTGGCAGGAGGGGACCGTCATGCTCATGGCGGACCTGGCCTGGGAGAACGACGAGGACGTGACCGCCTCGCCGCGGCAGATCCTGCGTCGGCAGCTCGCCCGGCTCGCCGACCGCGGCCTGGCCGCCTTCGTCGGCACCGAGCTGGAGTTCGTGGTGTACGAAGACAGCTACGAGGACGCGTGGAAGCGCGGCTACCGCGACCTGACCCCCGCGAACCTCTACAACGTCGACTACTCCCTCCTCGGTACGGCCCGCATCGAACCCCTCCTTCGCCGGATAAGGCGGGACATGGAGGGAGCTGGGCTGTACGTCGAGTCCGCCAAGGGCGAGTGCAACCTGGGCCAGCACGAGATCGCCTTCCGCTACGACGAGGCGCTGAAGACCTGCGACAACCACTCCATCTACAAGAACGGCGCCAAGGAGATCGCGGCTCAGGAGGGCAAGTCGATCACCTTCATGGCCAAGCCGAACGCCCGCGAGGGCAACTCCTGCCACATCCACATCTCGCTGTGGAGCGTGGAGGGCGAATCGGTCATGGCGGGCGACGGCCCGTACGGGCTCTCCGAGCTCGGCGCCCGCTTCATCGCCGGGCAACTGGCCCGCATGCGCGAGCTCACCCTCTTCTACGCCCCGAACATCAACTCATACAAGCGCTACGTCCCCGGCAGCTTCGCCCCCACGGCCGTCAAGTGGGGCGTGGACAACCGCACCTGCTCGCTCCGGCTCGTCGGCCACGGGCAGTCGCTGCGGATCGAGAACCGGGTGCCGGGCGGCGACGTGAACCCCTACCTCGCGGTCTCGGCGCTGATCGCGGCCGGGCTGCACGGCATCGACGAGGAGCTGTCGCTGGAGGACGCGTTCGAGGGCAACGCCTACGAGTCCGGCGCCGAGACCGTGCCCCACACGCTGCGGGACGCGCTGGCGCTGTTCGAGGGGTCGAAGCTGGCGCGGGAGACGTTCGGCGACGACGTGGTGGCGCACTATGCGAACAACGCCCGGGTCGAGCTGGCCGCCTTCGACGCGGCGGTCACGGACTGGGAGCTGTTCCGGGGTTTCGAGCGGATGTGAGCAAGATGCTGATCGTCAATCCGGCGACGGAGGAAGTCCTCGCCGACATGGAGCCGGCCGACGCGGCCGAGGTCGACCGGGCCGTGGAGCGTGCCAGGCGGGCCTACGAGAGCTGGCGCGACGTGGCGCCCGGCGACCGGGCGCGGCTGCTGCGCCGCTTCGCCGACCTGGTGGACCAGCACCGCGAGGAGCTGGCCCTGCTGGAGCTGACGAACTCCGGCCACCCGATCGGCAACGCCCGCTGGGAGGCGGGCGCGGTACGCGACGTGCTGCACTTCTACGCCGCCGCGCCCGAACGCAACCACGGCAAGCAGATCCCGGTGCCCGGCGGGGTGGACATCACGTTCCAGGAGCCGCTGGGCGTGGTGGGCGTGATCGTGCCGTGGAACTTCCCGATGCTCATCATGAGCTGGGGTGTCGCCCCGGCGCTCGCGGCGGGCAACACGGTGATCGTCAAGCCCGCCGAATGGACCCCGCTGACCGCACTGAGGCTGGCCGAGCTGGGCCTCGCCGCGGGCCTCCCCGAGGGGGTGCTCCAGGTGCTGCCTGGGGCAGGGGAGGTGGCGGGGGCCCGCCTGGTCGAGCACCCGGGGGTTGCCAAGATCGTGTTCACCGGCTCGACCGAGGTGGGCAAGCAGATCGCCGCCAAGGCGGCGGCCCAGGTCAAGCGCATCACCCTCGAACTAGGCGGCAAAAACGCAAATATCGTTTTTGCAGACTCGGATCTCGAAAAAGCGGCGAAAACCGCGCCCTATGCCGTCTTCGATAACTCTGGCCAGGACTGCTGTGCCCGGTCGCGGATCCTGGTGCAGGCCGAGGTCTACGACGAGTTCCTGGAGCGGCTGGTGCCGGCCGTGCGGAACGTCAAAGTCGGCGACCCGCTCGACGAGAGCACCGAGATGGGCCCGCTGATCAGCGCCGAACATCTGGACCGGGTGCGCGGCTTCATCGACGGCCCTCCCTACCTCCAGGGCGACTGCCCGCAGGGCAAGGGGTTCTGGTTCCCGCCCACGGTCCTGACGTCGGCGGTCACCGACCGGGCGTTCACCGAGGAGGTCTTCGGGCCGGTGGTGTCGGTGGTGCCGTTCGCGGACGAGGCGGAGGCCGTACGCATCGCCAACGACACGCGCTACGGCCTGAGCGGCTCCATCTGGACCCGCGACGTCGGCCGGGCGCTGCGCGTCGCGCGGGCCGTGGAGGCCGGGGCGCTGTCGGTGAACTCGCATTCGTCGGTCCGCCACTGGACGCCGTTCGGTGGCTTCAAGGAGTCCGGCCTCGGCCGGGAGCTGGGCCCGGACGCCCTCTCGGCGTTCACCGAGACCAAGAACGTCTTCATCTCAACGGAGTGAGCACATGCAGCGTTTGCACAACCGCGTCGCCGTGATCACCGGGGCGGCCGGCGGGATCGGCCTGGCCACCGCGCGCCGGTTCGCCGAGGAGGGCGCCAAGGTGGTCTGCGCCGACGTCGACGAGGAGGCGGGCACCAAGGCCGCCTCCGAGGTGGGCGGGATCTTCGTCAAGGTCGACGTGACCAGCGAGGAGGACGTCGTCCGGATGTTCCAGACGGCGTTCGACACCTATGGCTCCGTCGACATCGCGTTCAACAACGCGGGCATCTCGCCGCCCGATGACGACTCGATCCTGGAGACCGGCATCGAGGCGTGGCGGCGGGTGCAGGAGGTGAACCTGACCAGCGTCTACCTCTGCTGCAAGCACGCGATCCCGTACATGCGGCGCCAGGGGAAGGGCTCGATCATCAACACCGCGTCGTTCGTGGCGGTGATGGGCTCGGCGACGTCGCAGATCTCCTACACCGCCTCGAAGGGCGGGGTGCTGGCGATGTCGCGCGAGCTCGGCGTCCAGTTCGCGCGTGAGGGGATCCGGGTGAACGCGCTGTGCCCGGGGCCGGTCAACACGCCGCTGCTGCGGGAGCTGTTCGCGAAGGACCCCGAGCGGGCGGCGCGGCGCCTGGTGCACGTGCCGGTGGGACGCTTCGCCGAGGCGTCCGAGATCGCGGCTGCGGTGGCGTTCCTGGCCAGCGACGACGCCTCGTTCATCACCGGATCGGAGTTTCTCGTCGATGGGGGTATTTCGAGTGCGTACGTCACCCCTCTGTAGCAAGGGGATGTCGTGAAGCGGCCTGTCATCGGGATCACGTCCTATGTGGAGCCTGCCCGGTTCACCGTGTGGGACATGCCGGTCGCCCTGTTGCCGTATATGTACGTGGAGCAGGTGGTCCGGGCCGGCGGGCAGCCGGTGATCCTGCCGCCCGCCGGGGAGCCGGCCGAGCTGGTGGGACGGCTGGACGGGCTGATCCTGGCCGGTGGAGGCGACGTCTCGCCCGACCGGTATGGGCAGGAGCCGGATGAGCGGACCGGCTATATCCGGAAATTTCGCGATGCGGCGGAGTTTGCGGTGCTTGAGGCCGCTCTTGAGGCCGACGTGCCCTATCTCGGGATATGTCGGGGGATGCAGGTGCTCAACGTCGCGCTCGGCGGGACGTTGCACCAGCATCTGCCCGACGTGGTCGGACACACCGGGCACTCCCCCGCACCCGGCCAGTTCGGCCAGCTCCCCGTACGACCCGTGGCGGGCACCCGCGTCGCCAAGGCGCTCGGGGCCGTGCCGGAGGACGTGCCGCACTACCACCACCAGGCCGTCGATCGGCTCGCTCCCGGGCTGGCCCTGGCCGCCGTGGCCGATGACGGCACGATCGAGGCGGTGGAGTTGGAGTCCCGGACGTTCGCCGTGGCCGTGCAGTGGCATCCGGAGGCGGCGAAGGACTGCGCGCTGTTCGAGGCACTCATCGCCGCCTGCTGAACGCTCGCGCCGCCGCCAGGCCCGTTCGCCATGAAATGGCGGGATCCGCACGCGACAACTCCCCCATAACGGCACTAGGCTTGCCGCATCACCGACGAAACCGTGCGGGAGAGCGTCCTGGCATCCGGCCAGGACCCCTGAAGGAGCAAGCCCTCCCCGCGAACCTCTCAAGGTAAAGGACCGCACGGACGAGGTGTCCTCTGGAAAGCAGGCCTGGCGGCCTCGCCGAAGGTGAAAGTCCGGCAAAATCCGGGCGAAGCTCTCAGGCACCGATGACAGAGGGGGAGGATCCCTGCATCCGATCCTGCCCTGAGGTGCGCATATGTCACGTCCCACACCGCTTCGAGACGTCCATGAGAGCCTCGGCGCGACCCTGACCGATTTCGCCGGGTGGCTGATGCCGCTCCGCTACGGCAGCGAGTCCGCCGAGCACAACGCCGTCCGCCAGGCGGCCGGGCTGTTCGACCTCTCCCACATGGGCGAGATCTTCGTGACCGGGCCGCAGGCCGGCGAGGCGCTCGACTACGCGTTGGTGGGACACCTGTCGGCACTCGCGCCCGGCCGGGCCCGCTACACCATGATCGTGAACGAGCGTGGCGGGGTGCTGGACGACCTGATCGTCTACCGGCTGGGGGACGAGGAGTTCATGGTTGTGGCTAACGCCTCCAACTATGAAAAAGTCGGGGAAGAGCTGAAAAATCGCGCCAAGTCGTACAACGCGGTGGTTGAGGATCGCTCGGAGCAGTACGCGCTGATCGCCGTGCAGGGGCCGCGCGCGCAGGAGATCCTCGCCACGCTCACCGACGCCGACCTCGCCGGGCTGAAGTACTACGCGGGCCTGCCCGGTCTGGTCGACGGGCGGCAGGCGCTCATCGCGCGCACGGGCTACACGGGTGAGGATGGTTTCGAGCTGTTCGTGGCCAACCAGGACGCCGTGCCGCTCTGGCACGCGCTGACCGAGGCCGGCCGTACGCACGGGCTGCGACCGGCGGGTCTGTCCAGCCGTGACACGCTCAGGCTCGAAGCAGGCATGCCACTGTACGGCAACGAGCTCGGCGTGGAGCTGACCCCGTTCGACGCGGGGCTGGGCAGAGTGGTGAAATTCGACAAGCCGGGCGACTTCGTCGGCAGGTCGGCGCTGGAGGCGGTCAAGGACACGCCACCACGGCGCCGGCTCGTCGGCCTGGTCGCGCGGGGGCGCCGGGTGCCACGCCATGGATACCCGGTGACCAAGGACGGCGCCGTCGTCGGCGAGGTCACCAGCGGGGCTCCCTCCCAGACTCTGGGCAAACCCATCGCGATGGCCTACGTCGACCACGGGGCCGAGGCAGGTCTGGCCGTGGACATCCGGGGCAGCCATGAACCTATGGACCTCATTGAGCTGCCCTTCTACAGGAGGAACAAGTGAGCAACATCCCTGACGACCTGAGCTACACCAAAGAGCACGAGTGGGTCGCCGGCCTCGACGACGGCATCACCGTGACCATCGGCATCACGGCCTACGCGGCCGAGGCGCTGGGTGATGTCGTCTACGTGCAGCTCCCCGAAGCCGGCTCGACCGTCGAGGCGGGCGACTCCGTGGGCGAGGTCGAGTCGACCAAGTCGGTGAGTGAGATCTACACCCCCGTCGGCGGCGAGGTCGTCGAGGTCAACCAGGCGGTCGTGGACGACCCGTCGCTGGCCAACAGCGACCCCTACGGTGACGGCTGGATGTTCCGCGTGCGCGTGGAAGGCGACCCCGAGGACCTGCTCTCCGCCGAGGAGTACTCGGCGCTCACCTCAGGCGAGTCCTGATCCACCCGCCGGGGTCCTGCCGGACCCCGGCCCTTCTGAAGGGCGCCATCAATGGCGATCAGCGTCTTCGACCTCTTCAAGATCGGCATCGGCCCGTCGAGCTCGCACACCGGCGGTCCCATGGCCGCCGCACACCGGTTCGCCCGCAGCCTGCACGATGACGGCCTGCTCGCGCGTACGGCCCGCGTCGAGGCGATCCTGTACGGCTCGCTCGGCCTGACCGGCAAGGGGCACGGCAGCGACAAGGCCGTCCTGCTGGGGCTGTCCGGCGAGAAGCCCGAGCTGGTCGACGTGGACGGCATCGACGCGCGCCTGGCCGAGATGCGCGAGTCCGGCACGGTCAAGCTGTACGGCACGCAGGAGATCCCCTTCGTCGTGGGCGAGGACCTCGTCTTCGAACGCAAGATCTCCCTGCCCGAGCACCCGAACGGCATGCGCTTCACCGCCTTCTCCGCCTCGGGCGAGACGCTGCGCGAGAAGGTCTACTTCTCGGTCGGCGGCGGCTTCGTGGTGGACGAGCAGGCCACCGGCGCCGACCGCATCAAGCCCGACGACACCGTGCTGCCCTACCCCTTCACGACCGGGGAAGAGCTGCTCAAGCACTGCTCCAACACGGGCCTGTCCATCTCCGCGCTGATGCTGGAGAACGAGCAGGCGTTCGGCCGGTCCGCCGAGGAGATCCGCGCCCAGATCCTGCACCTGTGGCAGGTCATGTGCGAGTGCGTCAAGCGCGGCATCGCCAAGGAGGGCGTCCTGCCGGGCGGCCTGAAGGTCAAGCGGCGCGCGAACCGCCTCCACCGCCGCCTGCAGACGGAGTCGCCGGAGACGGATCCGCTGCACGCCATGGACTGGGTGTCGCTGTTCGCGCTGGCGGTCAACGAGGAGAACGCCGCGGGCGGCCGCGTCGTCACCGCGCCCACAAACGGCGCGGCGGGCATCATCCCCGCCGTCCTGACGTACTACACCCGCTTCGTCCCCCATGCCGCCGACGACGGCATCGTCCGCTTCTTCCTCACCGCGGCGGCGATCGGCGTCCTGTTCAAGGAGAACGCCTCGATCTCGGGCGCCGAGGTCGGCTGCCAGGGCGAGGTCGGCTCGGCCTGCTCCATGGCCGCCGCGGGCCTCACCGAGGTCCTGGGCGGCACGCCCGAGCAGGTGGAGAACGCGGCGGAGATCGGCATCGAGCACAACCTGGGCCTGACCTGCGACCCGATCGGCGGCCTGGTCCAGATCCCGTGCATCGAACGCAACGCGGTGGCCTCCATCAAGGCCATCGCCGCGGCCCGCATCGCCCTGCGCGGCGACGGCCAGCACTTCGTCGCCCTGGACAAGGCCATCAAGACGATGAGGGACACCGGCCGCGACATGCTCGACAAGTACAAGGAGACGTCACGCGGCGGGCTGGCCGTCAATGTCATCGAGTGCTGACCAAGAAGCCGGCCGAGCTGCTGGTCAGCGGCGGACGTGGACCCGGACCACGGTGCCGACCTCGTCGTCGCGGACCTCGCGGCGGATGCGCCCGACGATCTCCTTGTCCAGTTTGCTGACCACCGCGCCGACGTCGGCGGAGGAGGGGCAGCTGAGGGAGATGCGGAGGCGGGCCGCGTCGCCGACCACGCGGGCGCTGGCCCGGGTCAGGCCGTCGATGTCCTTCAGGCCGATGCAGAGCATGGCCGTGCCCGTGCCGTTGCGGACGCCGTGGCGGCCCCAGCCCAGGCAGAGCATCAGCCAGCGGAACGCGGTCAGCGCGAGCACCAGCATGACGAACGCCCCTGCCCACAGGGCCCAGGGCTGGTCGGCGATGGCCTGGGCGGTGCGGTCCGGCAGGATCTTTCCGCGTGGCGACAGGCCGGGCAGCTTGTCCTCGCCCCGTAGCCAGGCGTAGCCGCCCAGGACCAGCAGCAGCGCGCCGACCACGGCCAGGCCGATCCGGTTGCCCGCGTACTGCCGCATCACAGCCCCTTCCGGCGCAGTCGTACGATGACCTCGGCCGCGGCCAGGGTGCCCACGCTCGCCAGGCGGTCGCCGACCGCGCTGCCGACCTGTCTGAGCATCGAGCCGGAGCTCTCGGGGCCGGTGAAGACCCGGACCTCGATCGTGCGCCTGCGCAGCCGTACCCGGGCCCGTTCCACGCCCTCGACCTCCTGGGCGACGGCCCGCAGCGTACGGCGGAGGCCGACCCGGGTGATGCCGATGACGATCAGCGGGTCGGACGTCTCGACCGGCACGAGCCTGGACCGGCCGGGCACGGCGGCCAGCAGCAGCAGCACGGCACCCGTGGCCATGGTCAGCAGGGCCGGCAGCGACAGTTCGGCCCAGGCGCGATGGGCCGCGAACTCGAGGAGACCGGACACCGGCAGCCAGCCGAGCGGCCTGCCCAGCAGGGCGGACACCACCTCGGCGGTGGTGAGCCCGAGCCCGGCGGTCACCGCGAACGCCACGACGGCCCCGGCGGGCGTGCGCGCCGGTCTGAGCACCCGGCCCGACCTGCGCAACGGGCTCTCCTGCGCGACGATTCCGGCGCCGGACAGTATCTGCTGGAGGGCGGTCATCACACCGCCAGAGGTACACGGACCGGGCATCCCCCGGACCATTCCCCCGCCGCCGGTTTGCCGGATCATTACAGGAGGCCCAAAGAAGATGAACCACCCTCATGTTCAACTGTCCGATATGCCGTTAAGCTGCTGGTATGGACGATCGCGGGCGCTACGACACGGCTACCACAGCACTCGAACCGCCGTTCGCGATCCTCGATCTCGCGGCCATGCGCGCCAACGCGGCCGATCTCGTACGACGGGCCGCCGGCAAACCGATCCGGGTGGCCAGCAAGTCGATCCGCTGCCGCTCCGTCATGGAACGCATCCTGGCCATGGACGGCTTCCGCGGCATCATGGCCTTCACGCTGCCCGAGGCGCTCTGGCTGGTCGAGCGGGGCTTCACCGACGTGCTCGTGGCCTACCCCACCGCCGACCGGCACGCGCTCGCGGCGCTGGCCGGCAATCCGCGGGCGGCCGAGGAGATCACGCTGACCATCGACTCCACCGACCATCTCGACTACATCGACGACGCGGTGGCGGCCGTCCATCCACGGCTGGAGCTCCGGCTGTCGATGGATCTCGACGCGGGATATGTGGCGCTCGGCGGGAGGTTCCGGGCGGGCGCCCTGCGCTCCACGATCCGCGAGCCCGAGCAGGCCGCCGACCTGGCCGCCGACATCGCCAAGCGGCCCGGCTTCCGCCTCGCCGGGCTGATGGCGTACGAAGGGCAGATCGCGGGGGTCGGCGATGATCCGCCGGGCAACGCGGCGTTCGCCCGGGCGATCAGGGTCATGCAGAGCCTGTCGGCCCGCGAGCTGGTCCTGCGCCGCGGCCGCATCGTGAACGCTGTCCGGCAGCTCTGCGACCTGGAGTTCGTCAACGCCGGCGGCACCGGCTCCATCGAGCGGACCGTGCGGGAGAAGGCGATCACCGAGGTGGCGGCCGGCTCCGGGTTCTTCCATCCCCGGCTCTTCGACTTCTACCGCGCCTTCACCGGCCATCCGGCCGCGCTGTTCGCGCTCCCGGTCGTGCGCCGGCCGGCGGTGGACGCGGTGACGGTGCTCGGAGGCGGCTACCTGGCCTCCGGACGGCCGGGGACGACCCTGCTGCCGCAGCCGTACCTGCCCGCGGGGCTTCGCTACACGCGCGACGAGGGCGCGGGCGAGGTGCAGACGCCGCTGCTCGGCCAGGCGGCCCAGGACCTGCGGGTCGGCGACCGGGTGTGGTTCCGGCACGCCAAGGCGGGCGAGATGTGCGAGCGCTTCCCCGAGCTCCACCTCATCGACGGCGACACCGTCGTGGAGACCGCCCCGACGTACCGGGGCGAAGGCAGGACCTTCCTGTAGAGCGGCTAGAAGCGGCGGCGACGGCGGCGCCAGAGCATGACGGCCGCGCCGACCACCAGCACCGCGCCTATGCCGATCAGCACCGGCGCCAGGCCGGGCGCCTCGTCGTCCCACAACCGGTCGGGGTTGTCACCCGGCTCGGCGGGGCGCGGTGTCATCCCGAGCGCGTCGCCGACCGAGGTCACCAGCTGACCTGCCCGCGTCTTCACGTCGGCCACCGTGCGCTCGGCGACCCGCTTGGGACTCACCCGGTCGGCGATGGCGTCGACCGTGTCCGCCAACTCCGCGCGTGTCCGCGCGATCCGCCGCTCCAGCTCGTCGGGATCGGTGTCAGCCATGGCTCTCCTCTCGACCAATGAAGCAGGCACTGAATGAAGCCAGGCACTGTTCGCTGATCAGTCTGTCAGGTCGCCGTCCCGCCTGGCACGCCGGGCAGGCCGGTAGGTTTTGTTCGACGAACTCTGGAGGGCCCCATGACCGAAACCAAGCTCGCGCCCGGCGACGCCGCGCCCGAGTTCACGCTACCCGCCGCCGACGGCGAGTCCGTCTCCCTCGAGACCTTCCGCGGCAAGCGGGTGATCCTCTACTTCTATCCCGCCGCGATGACGCCGGGCTGCACCAAGCAGGCGTGCGACTTCCGCGACAATCTCGGCCAGCTGACCGCGGAGGGTTTCGTGGTGCTCGGCGTGTCGAAGGACAAGCCGGCCAAGCTGGTCAAGTTCGCCGAGCGCGACTCCCTGAACTTCCCGCTCCTGGCCGACCCCGACCTGGACGTGCACAAGGCGTACGGCGCGTACGGCCCCAAGAAGCTCTACGGGAAGTTGATGGTGGGCGTGATCCGCTCGACCTTCGTCATCGACGCCGACGGCAAGATCGAGCAGGCCCTCTACAACGTGAAGGCCACCGGCCATGTGGCGAGCCTGAAGAAGAAGCTCGGGCTGGCGTGAGAAGGGAGGGGCCCGTCCCCCGCGCGACGGGCCCCCAGCGCACTGCCGGGACGCTAAACTCGGCTCAGGCCCGCATCGGCGGGGGCTGCGCGGGCGTGGCGAAATGGCATACGCGGCAGGTTTAGGTCCTGTTGGTGGAGACACTGTGGGGGTTCGAGTCCCCCCGCCCGCACCTCGGCTACCTCAGCGCGTAGGCCCTGATCACCTCCTGTGCCAGCGCCGCCCCGCGCGTGTCCGCGGCCTTGAGGCGCAGCGAGACATACCCGGAGGCCGGCGGCCGGTCGAGCGTGGCCTCATAGGCGCCGTTCCCCTTCGAGGTGAGCCGCCGGACCGCGCGCCACGAGGCGCCGTCGTCGTACGACACCTCCAGCGACACATCCTTGATCGGGGTTCGGTCGGCCCCGGCCGCCGAGCCGTCCTGGTGGCGCAGGGTCAGGCCGAGGCGCGGCGAGGCGGCCTGGTTGCGCAGGTCCGTCGGCGCGTCATAGTCGGCGAGCAGCAGCGGGACCGTCGTCCCCGTGCCGGCGTCGTGCTCCGACGGGAACGTCCACGCCGTCTTCGTCCTGGTCGACAGCCGGGCCCAGGTGGCGCGGTTCTCGACGTCGTACTCCATCCGGTACGCGGCGGCTCCGGCCGGAAGGAGCAGCACCCCCTGGGGGCGCCTGTCGGTCTGCGCCACCAGAGTGTCTCCCCGGTACAACCGCCAGCCGGTCTTCATACCGGTCTCGAAGTCGTCGGTCTGCGCGACGCCGGTGTTCCGCCCGGCGTCGATGAGCCCCCACAGGTCGATCTGCAGCAGGTCACCCACCCTGCGCAGCGGCCGGACCGGCCCGGGGCCGGGCAGCAGCGGCTGCTTGAACCAGGTGCGTTCGATCCGCTCACCGGCCTGGAAGGGCGCGTCGTCGGGGCCCGCGACCCCGATGTGGGCGCGGTCGTGCTCCCAGGTGTAGTTGTACGGCCGTTCCGGCGTCTCCATGCTGCTGCTCCAGCGCACCCCGGGACCGGCGGAGAGGTAGTCGACCCGGTCACGCGGCGTCCGGGAGACGGGCCGGCCCGTGTCCCAGGAGGTGGTCTCCCACGGCTGCCACCCGAAACGGTTCTCGGAGAGCGTCACGTCGTCGGCGAGCTGGCTGTAGAAGTCCGAGTCCACCCGGGCCAGGGACTTCGCGCGCACGGTGTGGTCGAGCTTGTCCCTGACCCTGCCCTCCTCGCTGAGGTACAGGTCGTACACGTACGGGCTGGCCACGATGCCCTTGGCCAGGACCGGCACCGGCAGCCGGCGCAGCCGCTCGGCCAGCCGGGCGCCCTCGCGGCCGGTGAGCGCGACGGTCGGCACCTTCAGCTTCACCCCGCTCTCGGACACCGGCAGATCGCCGTAGACCGCGACCATCCGGGCCCCGGCCGCGGCGGCGGCGTTGGACTGGGCGGCGACCGTCAGGTCGGCGGTGCGGCGGATCAGCGCGAGCCTGCCGCGCAGGTCGCGGCCCTTGAGGTCCGCGGGGGTGCCGGTCCCGGCGTCCACGGCCAGGAGCAGCGTGGTGCCGTCGAGCCGCGGGAAGTCGGCGGACAGGTCGCTGAACCACACGGGGTCGACGTAGTCGGGGTTCAGCTCCAGGCCGGCCGTCCGCATGGTGATGGCGGGGGCTTCGAGGTGCCACCGGGTGGCGACGGCGAACGCGCCCTTGGTGACCCGCCTCGTCGGCTGCAGGTAGTACGTCTCGTCGGCGCTCTCGTCCTGCAGGATGGTCTCGGTGAGCGGCGTGCCCTTGGCGGGCGTACGGGCCCAGATGAGCTTGGTCGCGGTGCCCCTGTTCCGCTTGGTCGGGTGGTCAGGCGTGTCGACCTTCACCTCGACCGCCTTGCGGGCGTCGAGCACGACCTTGGTGTCGCCGGTGATCTTCAGCTCGGGGTCTCCGGCGAGGCTCACGTTGAGCACGGTGCCACGGTCGGGGTAGGACATGCTGTCGACCGTGGGGCGCAGGGTCTTGATGACGCCGAGCACGGAGTAGGTGCCGGGCGGCACCAGCACGCACGTGCCGTCCTGGTCCTCCTCGCACCTCCGCACCGGGTCGAAGGGCAGTTCGCGGCCGTCGCGGGTGCCGTCGTCCACGTTCAGCGCGGTGATGGCGCCCTGGGCGGGGCGGCCGTCCCTGGCGATCGCGCTGACCCGCAGCCGGGCCCGCTTGACCTCGACGCTGCCGGTCAGGGAGGTGCGGATCGGCGGGCCGCCTCGCGGCGTCGCGACGAGCTCCGCGCGCTGCCGCCCGGGCTGCGCCTTGGCGGCGTCGAGGGTGAGCCGCGCCGTCGCCTTCGCGCCGGCGGGCAGGGAGAGCTCGGCGGGCGAGACGCTGAACGGGCCACCGGTGGCCAGGCCGAGGGTGACCGGGGTCTTACCGGGATTGCGGTAGGTGATCTCGCGGGTCACCGGCTTCCCTGCGGACACCTCGGACAGCCCGAAGTCGATCGGCCCCTCGGCGGCCAGCACCGGCTCTCCGAGCGCCGCGGCCACGTCGACCCGGCCGGTGCCCCGCTTGTCCACCGGGGTGTCGGGCATGGGCTTGGCCGTACCCATGAGCAGGGTCTTCAGCTCGCCGGCCGAGATGCCGGGGCGGGACTGGCGCAGGAGCGCGGCGGCCCCGGCGACGTGCGGGGTGGCCATGGAGGTGCCGGACAGGCGGGTGTAGTTGTCGTCCACCGGCTCGCCGAGCGAGGTGCCCTTGGCCCGGGCCGCGACGATGCCGACGCCCGGAGCGGTGATGTCGGGCTTCACCGCGCGCTCCAGCCCGATGGGGCCGTAGCTGGAGAACTCGGCGAGCCGGTCCTGGCCGTCGACCGCGCCGACGGTCAGCGCGGCGGGGGCGTCTCCCGGGCTCCCGACGCAGACCTCGCAGCCCCGGTTGCCCGCCGCCACCACGAACAGGGTGCCGTACGTTCCGTACAGCTCCCCCAGGGCGTCGGTCAGCGGGCCGCCCGGACTGGTGTCGCCCAGGCTCATGTTCACGATGTCGGCGTGTTTCTCCCCCGCCGCCCATTCCATCCCGTCGATGATCCACGAGCTGAGCCCCTCGCCGCCGGCGTCCAGGACCCGGCCGTTGAGCAGCTTGACGCCGGGGGCGACGCCCTTGCGCGAGCCGCCGGAGGCGGCGCCGCTGCCCGCGATGATGTCGGCGACGTGCGTGCCGTGCCCGAACTCGTCGGTCGCGCTGCCGCTGTCGGTGAAGTCGCGCTCGTCGGCGACCTTCCCCGCCAGGTCCGGGTGCCCGGTGTCGATACCGGTGTCCAGGACCGCCACCGTCGTGCCCGTGCCGTCGTAGCCCGCCGACCACGCCGCCGGCGCGCCGATCTGCGGCACGCTGTGGTCCAGCGCCGGCTCCACCTTGCGGTCGAGCCAGATCTTGGTGACACCGTCGAGCGCGCTCTTCGCACGGCCTGCGGCCAGCGCGGACAGGTCGCCGCCGAAACCCCTGGCCGCGCTCTTGGCTAAGCGGACACCCGACCCGCCGATGCTCTCCAACGTGCGGACCGCCTTCAGCGCTGGGATCACCGGCATGACGCCCTGCTTGCCGTACGTCACGATGAGCGAGATGGCGTCCGACTGGGCGTCGGTGTAGCCCTGGGCGGCGAGGGCGGTCACGTTGAAAAGGTCAGGGTCGAGACGGCCGGGGACCAGCCCCTCCACGTCGCTGGGCAGCACCGTGAGCTGCCCGGCGTCCTCGGTGATGCGGAAGCCGGCCGGCGGCCCGTCCCCGCGTGGGGCGGCCGTGACACTCGCCTTCTGGCGGCCGTCGGCGGTGACGGAGACGTGCACCTGGTCGCCGGTGATCAGCGTGATGTCGTAGCCCTGCTTCGCGGGGTCCGCCGCCGGTGCCGGAGCGCCGTCGGCGCGCGCCCCCGCGCCGGTCACCATGGTGGCCGCGGCCACCGCCAGGGAGGCGGCCACCGCTGTCCAATGCCTGGGCCTCATGGGCCACCTCCAGAAGGCGAGTAATATGCCGACCCAATTCCTAGTGACCTGGGGGCGTTCCGGTCTATAGGTCTCGCCTGGCGAGATCCCGACTTGTCGTAAACCCGCCTGGACTACGCTCCCTTACGGGACGACAGGACGGTGGTGGGCGGCCATGGCGCAACGGCGGCTACTGGAGGGCCTCGGCGTCAGCGTCGCCGAGGAGACGGCCTACCGGGCGCTGCTCCGCCACGGCCCCGCGACGCTCAGCCAGTTGGCCACCGAGACCGGCGCGTCCGCCGCGGCCATCCGCCGGATGCTGCCCCGCCTGGAGGACCTCGGACTGATCTCCCGGGTGGCGGGCAGACCGCTGCGGCTGATCGCCACGCCCCCGAACATCGCCATCGACGTGCTGGTGGCCCGCCGTCAGGAGGAGATCACGCACAGCCGGGCCGCCGCGGCGCTGCTCGCCACCGAGGTGGCCGACCGCACCGGGCCGCATCCCGAGGAGGTGCTGGAGGTGGTGACCGGCCGTTACGCCGTCGCGCGCCGCTACCTCCAGCTCGAACGGAGCGTCACGACCGAGATGCTCGTGCTGGTGCGCCCGCCGTACGCGGTCGACATCCTGGACGATCAGGAGAACCAGCAGCGTGCCGCCCACCAGGGCCCGGCCGTCCGCGGCATCTACGGACCGCTGGCGTTCGAGGAGCCCGGCATGCTGGCGCACACGCGGCAGGCGATCGCCGACGGCGAGCAGGCCCGGCTGGGGCAGGTGCCCGTCAAGCTGGCCATCGCCGACGGCCGCACGGCCATGCTGCCGCTGGTGTCCGACGAGCACCGGGCGGTGGAGAGCGCGCTGGTCGTCCATCCGTCGGCGCTGCTCGACGCGCTCGTGGGGCTGTTCGAGGTGCTGTGGCAGGCGGCCGTGCCGCTGCGGCTGTCCGCCGACCCGGCCGCGCACATCGAGCGGGAGGTGTGGCCGCAGCCGGGCGACACCGAGGTCCTCGCCCTGCTGGCGGTGGGGATGAAGGACGACGCGATCGCGCGGCAGCTCGGTCTCAGCCCGCGTACCGTGCAGCGCCGGGTGCAGGAGCTCTGCGAGCGGCTGGGGGCCCGTACGCGGTTCCACGCCGGGTTCCTGGCCGCGCAGCACGACCTGCTGGTTCTTGACCGCGGTACTGGACTGCGGGCGCCCTAACCCGTCTTGGTGGGCGTGGGCACCGGCGTGGGCATGGGCGAGGGCGTGCTGGTGGGAACCATCGTGGAAGGAGGCGTCGGCACGCCGCTGGGGATCATCGTGGAGGGCACGGCGTTGGGGCCGATCCTGGGCATCGGATTGACGTACGGCGGCTGCCGGCCGCAGTAGGTGCCGCCAGGAACCGGGCGACAGTCCTGGTAACCGGGGTAGGGCTCCCAGGCCGGGTTCTGCCAGTAGACGCGGGGCGCGTCGTGGCGGTGGACGATGCCGCTGATCATCGCCACGGCGCCGCCCCCGAGCACGCCGCCGATGACCAGTCCGATGAGACCCGCGCCGATGATCTGCGCGGGCTTCTGGCGGATGAAGTCGCGGAAGCTGTCAGAGCGCGGAGGCGCGTATGCGGCAGGTCTTTCGGTGTGGCCTAACCGGTCTCCAGGGGTCGGGTCGCGTGGCGCTTCCTCTTCGCCACGCGACCCGGCGTCACGATCATGATCCGCCATCACGATCTCCCTTTACTCGCCCCAAAGGGCGCTCCCAACGACAAGAATGCCCGATGCTCCGTAAGGCTGGTGTAAGACCTGGGTCGTACCCAGATCTCCCCCTACAGGCGGACAAATCCACGCCACAGCCTTCGTATCGTAATGATGTGTTCGGCAGGGTACTGGCTTGGTCGGGACGCCACGGCAAGCTCATGGACGGCCTCCGGGTGGCGCCGCTGGCCGTGTTCTGCGTGTCCATGGCCGTGCCCTATGGGGCGAACGGGCCGTTCAACAACGGCGGCCTGTACATCGGGGTGGCCGGCTACCTCGTCCTGTGCGCGGCGCTGATCGTCCCCCTGCTGTGGCGGCGCGACCGGCCGCTGACCGTCTTCGCGATCCTCGCGCTGACCTGCTTCGCCCAGTGGCTGGCGAAGATCGATCCGATGCCCGCCGACATCGCGGTGCTGGTCGCGCTCTACTCGGTGGCCTTGCGGTGCGCGTCCCGGTGGGCCATCGCCGCGGGCGCGGTGGCCGAGGTCGGCGTCCTCCTGGTCATGGTGCACTGGAACGCGCCGACGTTCAGCCTCTTCTTCAGCGGCTCGATCCTCGTGGTGACGGTCTGGCTGATGGGCCTGTACGCCAGGACCCGCAGGCGCTACATGGAGAGCCTGGAGGAGCGGGCCGAACGGGCCGAGCGCGAACGCGACCAGCAGGCCCGGATAGCCGCCGCGGCCGAGCGCGCCAGGATCGCCAGGGAGCTGCACGACGTGGTGGCCCACAACGTCAGCGTGATGGTGGTCCAGGCCGACGGCGCCGGATACGCCATCGGCAGCGACCCCGACCAGGCGCGGCAGGCCGTACACAACATCTCCAAGACCGGCCGCGAGGCGCTCGCCGAGATGCGCAGGCTGGTCGGCGTGCTGCGGGAGGACGGCTCCGACAGGACCGACTACACGCCGCAGCCGGGCCTCGGGCAGCTGGAGGAGCTGGTCCGCGGTGCGGGCGTGCCCGCGCGGCTGCGGATCGGCGGCCCGCCCGGCGAGCTGCCCGAGGGGCAGCAGCTCGCGGTCTACCGCATCGTGCAGGAGGCGCTGACGAACGCGCTCAAGCACGGCGGCCCCGGCGTCCGCGCGCTCGTCGAGCTGCAGTACGGCGGTCGCGAGCTGGTCGTGCGGGTGACCGACGACGGCCGGGGCGCCACGGCGCCGCGCAGCCCCGACGGGCACGGGCTGGTCGGGATGCGGGAACGGGTCGGCATGTACGGCGGAGCGGTGTCGGCGGGTCCGCGCACGGGCGGCGGATTCGAGGTGCTGGCCAGGCTGCCGGTGCCGGGCACCAGGGCGGCCTAGTGATACGGGTGATGCTGGTCGACGACCAGGAGTTGTTGCGGGCCGGGTTCAGGATGGTGCTGGGCGCCCAGCCCGACATCGAGGTGGTGGCCGAGGCCGGCGACGGGGTGCGGGCGCTGGAGGTGCTGCGCGACGTCGAGGTGGACGTGGTGCTCATGGACGTGCGCATGCCGAGAATGGACGGTGTGGAGGCGACCCGGCACATCGACGGCCCCAAGGTGCTGATCCTGACCACGTTCGACCTCGACGAGTACGCCTTCGCCGCGGTCAAGGCGGGCGCCTCGGGCTTCCTGCTCAAGGACGTGCCGACCGACGACCTGGTGAGCGCGATCCGGTCGGTGCACGCGGGCGACGCCGTCGTGGCGCCGAGCACGCTCAAGCGGATGCTCGGCAGGTTCGCCGCCCAACTGCCGACCGACCAGCTCGCGGACGCGTCAGAACTGACGCCCCGCGAGCGCGAGGTGCTGCTCATGGTGGCCCGCGGCCTGTCCAACCTGGAGATCGCCGCCCGCCTGGTGCTGGCGGAGGCGACGGTGAAGACGCACCTGGGCCGGGTGCTGGCCAAACTGGGGCTGCGGGACCGCGCCCAGGTGGTGGTCTACGCGTACGAGGCCGGGCTGGTGGTCCCGTCCCATCAGCCGAAAGGCTGACCCGGGTCATCGCAGGGCCTACCCGAAGTCCCTCCTCAGGGCCCATATTTCGCGAACTTTCCGCTCCTAAGTTGGTCACGTTCCCGCAGATGAGAAGGAGTGAACGTGACCCTCACCGATACCCGGCGCCAGGCCCCCTCAGCGGTGGTGGCCAGAGCGCTGACCAAGGTGTACGGCCAAGGCGACGCGCAGGTGCACGCCCTCCGCGGCGTGGACGTGGCCTTCGCCACGGGCGCGTTCACCGCGATCATGGGCCCTTCAGGATCCGGCAAGTCCACGCTGATGCACTGCCTGGCCGGCCTCGACACCGCCTCCTCCGGCACTGTGCACATCGGCGACGTGGAGCTGACCGGGCTCAACGACAAACAGCTCACCTTGCTGCGCCGCGAGCGGATCGGCTTCATCTTCCAGGCGTTCAACCTGCTGCCGACCCTGACCGCCGAGCAGAACATCCGCCTGCCCCTGGAGATCGCCGCCCGCCAGCCGGATCAGCTGCTCTTCGACCGCGTCATCGACACGGTCGGGCTGCGGGACCGGCTCGCCCACAAGCCGACCGAGCTCTCCGGCGGCCAGCAGCAGCGTGTCGCCGTGGCCAGGGCGCTGATCAGCAAACCCCAGGTGATCTTCGCCGACGAGCCCACGGGCAACCTCGACTCGCGCAGCGGCGCCGAGGTGCTGTCGTTCCTGCGCACGTCCGTACGCGAGCTCGGCCAGACCATCGTCATGGTCACACACGACCCGGTGGCCGCGGCGTACGCCGACCGCGTGGTGTTCCTGCGCGACGGCGAGCTGGTCAGCGAGATCAGCGCTCCCTCGCCGCAGTCCGTGCACGACACGCTGATGAAGCTGGAGGCCTGAGTTGCTGAAGACGACTCTGGCCGGACTGCGCGCGCACAAGCTGCGGCTGCTGCTCACCTCGCTGGCGATCACGCTGGGCGTCGGCTTCATCGCCGGTACGTTCGTGCTGACCGACACCATCAAGGCCGGCTTCTCGCAGCAGGCCACGGCCGAGGCGGACAAGGTCGCCCTGGCCGTACTGCCCAAGGACAATGACGCGACCCTGCCGGAACGCACGCTCGAACAGGTGCGCGGCCTCTCCGGCGTGCTGGAGGCGCAGGGGCTGATCCGCGGCAGCGCGCCACTGCTGGGCAAGGACGGCAAGGCCGTCGGCAGCCGGGCGACCATCGGCATCTCGATCGTGTCCGGCCGGCTCGGCCGCGCCGCCATACTCAGCGGCACCGGCCCCGGATCCGACGACCAAGCGGCGGTGCTCGACAAGAACACCGCCAAGGCCCAAGGACTCAAGCCCGGCGACACGATCACCGTGCTCGACCCCCGTCACCGCGAGCAGCGGTTCAGACTGGTCGGCATCATGGACACCGGCCTGGACCAGGAGCTGGGGTATTCCGGCGCGATCGGATTCACTCCGGCCACGGCTCAGCGCATGACCGGGGCCAAGGGCTTCGTCGAGATCGACATCGCGGGCGACGCCGCCGGGCTCAAGCAGGCGGTCGCCGCCGCCGCCGGAGCGGGAGCGGTGGTCAAGACGGGCGCGGAGCTCGCCAAGAGCCTGGCGGCCGCGTCCGGTGTCCAGATGGAGTCGCTGACCACCGGGCTGCTGCTGTTCGGCCTGGTGTCCATGCTGGTGGCCGCGCTGGTCATCTACAACACGTTCAACATCCTCGTCGCGCAGCGGGCCCGGGAGATGGCGCTGCTGCGCTGCATCGGCGCCACCCGCGGGCAGGTGTTCGGCTCGATCCTGCTGGAGTCCGCGGCCGTCGGCCTGCTGTCGTCCGCGCTGGGCCTGCTCGTCGGCTACGGCCTGGGCACGGCCACCTTGGCGGTGCTCGGCGCGCTCGACTCCCCGCTGCCCACGAACGCGACCATCGCACTGTCACCGGCCACGATGCTCAGCGGCCTGGCGCTCGGCCTGCTGGTCACCGTCGGGGCGGCACTGCTGCCCGCGCGGGCCGCCACCCGGGTCGCACCGATCGCGGCGCTGCGCACGCAGGTGGAGGAGCAGACGTTCCGCACGGGCGTCGTACGCGTGGTCCTCGCCACGCTCTTCCTCGTCGCCGGGCTCGGCACGGCCGGCTACGGAGCGCTGGCGCTGGACCCGGGCACGATGGTGCCGCTCTTCGTCGTGATGGGCGGCGGCGCGCTGACCTTCCTGGCCGTGCTGATCCTCGGACCGGTGCTGGTCAAGCCGCTGAGCGCGCTGGTGGGATGGATCCCGGCCAAGCTGTTCGGCGTGCCGGGACGCCTGGCCGTGGACAACTCCGGCCGCAACCCCCGCCGGGCCGCCACCACGACCGTGGCGCTGACCATCGGTGTGACGCTCATGACGCTGATCTCGGTGGTCACCGCCTCGACGCGGGAGACGATGACGGCCAAGCTCGACAGCCAGTTCCCCATCGACTACCTGCTGGCCACCCAGGAACGCGACGCCGCCGTCCCCCGATCGGTGGCCGACGAGCTGCGGCGGCGCCCCGAACTGGCCTCGGTGCTGCAGATCCGCGAGGCCAAGGCCAAGGTCTCCGGCGATTCGGTGGAGGTCGGCACCTTCAACGGCCCCATCAAGCCCGAAATCGAGTCCGGCTCGATGGCTCGGCTGGATCCTGGGCAGGTCGCGGTGGCCGACCAGGCGGCCAAGCAGTTCGGGCTGCGGCTCGGCGACACGGTCGCGGTGCGGACCGCCAAGGCCGGGACCGTCACGTTGCGGGTGGTCGCCGTCCTCAACGGCGATTCGTCGGCCCTGCCGACGCTCACCGTGGCCGAACGGTCCTTCGACGAGTACTTCGGCCAGGTGCCCGACTCGCGGGTGATGGTGAACATCAAGGACGGCGTGCCCGCCGCCCAGGCCCGCGAAGTGGTGGACGCCGCGACGGCGGCCTACCCGATGGTCCAGGTGACGAGCGCGACGGAGGTACGCGGGCAGTTCGACGAATCGCTGGACATGATGCTGATGATCATTACCGGGCTGCTGGGACTGGCGATCCTGATCTCGCTGCTCGGCATCGCCAACACGCTGTCACTGTCGGTGCACGAGCGGACCAGGGAGTCGGCGCTGCTGCGGGCACTCGGGCTGACCAGGCCGCAGCTGCGGCGGATGCTCTCGGTGGAGGCGCTGGTGCTCGGGCTGATCGGGGCGCTGGTCGGGGTGGTGCTCGGCGGCGTGTTCGGGTGGGCGGCGATGCGGGCGATGATCGCCGGCGCCGGGTTCGTGGTGCCCGGTGGGCAGATCGCGCTGTTCGTGGTGCTGTCGGGGCTGGCCGGGGTGCTGGCGGCCGTACTGCCTGCGCGGCGGGCGGCTCGGGCGTCGATCGTGGGGTCGCTGGCAACCGGATAAAGTGCGATAAATCACGATAAAGACGCCCAATTTCGGATAGAGGAGGTCTGGGGCGGCGAGCCTCACCCCTCGCGGCCCCACCTTCGGCGGCTCCGCCCGCACGGCAGCCGGACGCACAGCGACCCGGCGTACAACGGCCCGGCGTGCAGCGGCCTGGCGTACGCGCGCAACGGACCGTACGCAGGGCGAGTCGCACACGGCTGCCGGACGTCCCGGGGGCGACGCCCGGCAGCCGGGCCTACAACAGACCCACATGACGGCCAAACATCCCGAAAAGTCGCGACCCAGCCGGAAACGCCCGCCACCCGCCGCCTCCGACCACCTGGACCTAACACAGGCCCACGCGACAGCGAAACGTCCCGGAAGGCCACACCCGGCCTGGGGCGTCCACCGCCCGGCCGACGCCCGATCGGGGATGCCCACCGCCCGGTCGGGGGTACCCGCCGCCCGGTCGGAGGCGCCCTCGACCAGCCAGCGCCCCAATCGCCCTGCGCCCCGGCTTCCTGGTCAGCGAGAGGCGCGGTCTCAAGGCGCGAGAGGTGGGACCTCCTGAAGCGCGCGAAAGGCGGGAGCTCGTAGGCGCGCAGAGATGACCTCCCAGGTGCGCAAAGCGGGCGGCCCTGCCGGTCAGCGAGGGGTGCGGCCCGGCCACAGCTCGGCGACCGTCTCCGGGTCGAGGAGCGGGCGGGTGAACACTTCCCCGGTCGCCTTGTCGATCACAATGCAGCCCCCGCCGACCGTGTCGGGCAGGGTGGCCGGGTCATCGGGATCCTGCTCCCGCACCCAAGCGACATATCCCTCATTGAAGCCATGAATCCCTACCGAGACGGAGTCGTCCGCCCGCCGCACCCCGTTGAAGTACTCCTCAGCCACCGCCCGGGCCTGGTCCAGATTCATGCCGGCTGCCCCTGCCTGTCGACGATCACACAGAACACCCCGGTCACCGTCGGATAAGGCGGTTCGACGGCCATATGCCCCCGCTGGGCGTCGATCCAGATCACCTCGCCCCCCGAGTTGACCGCGTTCCACGCATGGGACCCGCCACCCGGCCAACGCACCACGATCACGGCCCCCGCGCCATGCCCCGCCTCGACCAGCCGCCGCGCCACCATCGGATAGGCGTGACGCCCCTGCCCCAAGTACTGGAACCGCTGCCCCACCCACCGCTCGATCCGCGCCGTACCCCCCACCTCACCGGTAACCAGCGGCCTGCCGATCCGGTCGTGATCCGGCCACCTCGGCGCCGCCGCCACAGGCTCACCGTGCCAGGTGGACAGCACGGCCAGCGCGCAGTCGGCCGCGTTGGACGCCCGGAACGGGTCATCGGCCGGCCCACCACCGTTGATCAGCCTCACCCAGGTCCCACGCGGATCGGGAAACCGCGTACCGAGCGGAATCGCCATCGCCAGGTCATGCTCCACCTGCGAGTCGGGCTTGGCCAGCCCCCCGGGCACACCGTAGGGCCGATAACCGGCCAACCTCGGCGGCCGCTGCGCCCGGTCGAACCAGTCCCCCTCAACGCCCTCCTGCCGCCCAGCCGCCCCTACCCCGGCTCCCCACTGCCCAGCCGCCGTCGCACCGGCCCCATGCCACCCAACTGGCGTCGCACCGGCTCCATGCCATCCAGCCGCCGTCGCACCGGCTCCCTGCCGACTCGCCGACGTCGTACCGGCTGCAGGCCACCCGGCCGCCGTAGTACCCGCTCCATGCCACCCAGCCGCCGTCGCACCGGCTCCCTGCCGACTCGCCGACGTCGTACCCGCTGTATGTCGCCTGGCCGCTCTCGGCGCGGCGCCTTGCCGCTTAGCCTCCCCCACCGCGGTTTCCTGCGGTCCGATCGCCGCCATCCCAGAGCCCTGCTGCCCAGTCGAATCAGCCCCGACTCCCTGCGGGCCTGCCGTATCAACCGCCGCCGAGCCTGAAGCGACGCTATCCGGTGAGAGCCCAAGAATGGCCGCCGCCGACGCTCCGAACGCCCCCGCCCCACCCAACACACCGGCCCCACCGGCCGCACCCTCGCCGCCGGCCGCACCTCCGCCAACGCCAGCCTCTGCGCCACCGCCCGCCGCCCTGCGGCGAGCCCCGGCGCCTCCTGCCGCCGTCCTGCGGACAGCCCCGGCACCACCCAACACACCAGCGCCTCCGGTCGCACCGCCGCCGCCAGCGCCAGCCTCTACGGCACCGCCCGCCATCCCGTGAGCAGCCCCAGCGCCGCCTGCCCCCGTCTTGCGGGCAGCCCCGGCATCACCCAACACACCGGCACCACCGGCCGTACCCTCGCCACCGGCCACGCCTCGGCCACCGCCAGCCTCTGCCGCCCTGCGGCCTACTACCGATCCGGTAGTCGCCGCACCACTCGCGACTCCAGAGCCGCCCAGCGCGTTGGTCGCTGCCTCCGGGCCGCCCGCCGAGTCACTCCTGAGGGCTGAGCCATCGGCGAGCGCCGAGCCGCTTCCGGAGATCGGGCCACGCCCGGAAGCCCACCCACCAGCGAGCGCCCCGGGAGCCAAGCCGCTGGCAGGCACAGGCCCGTTGGCCGGCCCCGACTCGCCCACTTGCGCCATTCCCGGCACACCACTCGATGCCACGCGCCGGGAGGCCGGAGGCGCCTCGTGGCGTCCGCCCGGCAGAGCTCCCGGCTGCGCCGACGCGTCCCTAGCCGACGGCGTGGACGGCTGACCACCCGACGACGTAATGGACGGAGCACTCACCTGGACGGCCCACGGCGCGACCGACTGCCCGACCGACGAAACAGACCCAACCGACGACGCAGGCGACTGCCCGCCAGACGACGTAACAGACGCACCACCCGACGAGACAGCCCACGGCACGACGGACCGCCCAGCCGACGAAACAGACCCAACCGACGACGCGGACGGCTGATCGGAGCCCCATGCGGCCGTCTGTCCTCGCGTGGCCGGCTCTCCTGGTGGGTCCGGCCAGTGCCTGGTCGACCGGTCGGCCGATGTGTCCGATGGTGCCGCTAGTGAGGCGCCCGGCTGGGTGGGCCACGGCATGACCGAGTGTTCGGGCGGTGGGTGGGTGGGAGGGGGCGGGGCCGAGGAGGGGGAGGCGGGCACGTCCGAGTCGGCGGCGCGCTCGTAGTCGCGCCACCTCATCCCGTCACCGACCACGGGGTCGTAGTGCCCCTCGGGAAGGACCCACCGCACGCTGGACTTGCGGTCGCGGAACACGTCCTGCCTCCTGTCATGGCTCGACGACCGATCGTAGAGCGACCGCCATCCCAAGGAGGGGAAGTCAGCAAGTTTCGCGGCCACGGCTACCCGCTGTACCTGCACAAACAGGGTGAAGCTCAGGCGACCTTCACCTGGATGGAGTGCCAGCCGCTCGCGCCGTCGGGTGCCGGCGGCGCCTGCTGTTCGGTCTGCGTGTGGCCGGCCGCGTCCGTGGCCCGGACCTCGATCGTGTGCTGGCCGGAGGTGGCGTCCCACTCCAGCGACCACTGCCGCCAGGTGTCGGGGCCCGGCACCTGGGCCAGTTTCGCCTGGCGCCACTCGCCCCGGTCGACGCGTACCTCTACCGCGTCGATCCCGGTGTGCTGCGCCCAGGCCACCCCCGCGATCGCGGTACGGCCGGCCGTCAGCGACGCTCCATCCCTGGGTACGTCGATGCGCGACTCCGTCTTGATGGGCCCCTTGGCGGACCAGCCGCGTGGCGTCCAGTACGCCTCGTCCTGGTCGAACCGCGTCACCTTGAGGTCCACCACCCACTTGGTCGCCGAGACGTACCCGTAGAGGCCTGGCACCACCTGGCGTACCGGGAAACCGTGTTCGACGGGCAGGACCTGGCCGTTCATCGCGATGGCGAACAGCGCGTCGCGCCCGTCCATCACCACGTCGACCGGGGTTCCGGCGGTGAAGCCGTCGTCGGAGGTGGACAGGAGCATGTCGGCGCCCGGCTGCAGGCCGGCCTCGCGCAGCAGGTCGGCCATGCGGGCGCCCAGCCAGCGGGCGTTGCCGATGTACTCGCCGCCGACCTCGTTGGACACGCAGGTCAGCGTGACGTACTCCTCGGTGAGGGGGCGCTTGAGCAGGTCGGCGTACGTGAGCTCGATCGGCCGGTCCACCATCCCGTGGATGCGCAGCTTCCACTGCTGGGGATCGACGCGGGGCACGATGAGTGCGGTGTCGACTCTGTAGAAGTCCTGATTTTTTGTGACGAATGGTGAGAGGCCTTTTATGCCGAAATCCACCCCTTGGGGCAGTGGCTTGGCCGGAACCGTGGGTTTCGGCAGTGCGATCGCCACGCGGGCGGAGTCCGCTTCCTGACTCCCTGCCAGCAGCCGCCCGACCAGGGTCGCGGCTCCGGCGGCCACCACACCGCCCGCGACACCGCCGAGCAACCGCCGCCGGTCGAACGTGTACGGCTCCGCCGTGGCCCTCATCACGGCCGGCCGCTCAACCTCAGAAGCTTCAGGGGCCTCAGGAGCCTCAGAAGAAGGACTCTCGCCGGGCAGGAGGCCACTGGACGCGGGTGCGGGTGCGGGTGACGCGGACACCGACGACCCCGAAGCGGCCGGAGCCCAAGCCGAAGCGTCCGAAGGCGCGTCCGAAGCTGACGGGTCAGAGGAGGCCGCCGCCACATCCCCGTACGACTCCTCCACCGCCCGCGCCAGCAACCACGTGAGCGCCCACGCCCCGACACCGACCCCCACCAAGGTCGGCACCACGTCGAGCACCCCCGCCCCCGGCCGCGTCATCACCGCCGCGATGCCCACGACGCCGAACGCCCCCAGCCCCACCAGCCCGTAACGGAGGCGACGAAGCGCCAGCACTCCGATGGCCGCGGCCACCAACGCGAGCACCACCAGCACACCCGCGATGAGCACGGTCTTGTCGTTCGAGCCGAAGGTGTTGATCGCGAACTCTTTGAGCCACGCGGGTGTGTTGTCCACGACCACGTTGCCCACCGCCACCACGGGGAAGGCCGCGGGATTCAGCAGCCCGGCGACGAGTTGCGCAACGCCGAGCGCCACGGCCCCGGCCACCATTCCCGCCAGCGCCCCGGCCCAGGCGGGCACCACACTGTTCCTCTGCACGGTTATGACGCTACGCCTCTGGCGGCCGGTGGTTCTTACGCGATGGTTACGTCAGCGAGTGGTACGTCAGCGACGTGGTTAGGTCAGCGGGTGATGAGGTCGCGGACGATCGGGGCGAGGGCGCGGAAGGCGCGGCCCCGGTGGCTGATGGCGTCCTTCTCGTCGGCGGAGAGCTCGGCCGCGGTGCGCGTCCCGCCCTCGGGCACCAGGATGGGGTCGTAGCCGAACCCGTTGGTGCCGCGGGGCGTGGTGACGAGGTGACCCGCCAGCGTACCCTCGACCACGCGCGACTCCCCCGACGGCAGCGCCAGCGCGGCCGCGCACGCGAAGTGGGCGGTCAGCTTGTCGGCGGGTACGTCGGAGATCTGCGCCAGCAGCAGGCCGAGGTTGGCCTGGTCGTCGCCGTGCCGCCCGGACCAGCGGGCCGAGAACACACCGGGCATGCCGTTGAGCACGTCGACGCAGAGGCCCGAGTCGTCGGCCACCGCGGGCAGCCCCGAGCCCTGGGCCACGGCGTGCGCCTTGAGCAGGGCGTTCTCCTCGAACGTGACGCCGGTCTCGGCCACCTCGCCGATCGAGGGGAACTCTTCGAGCCCGACGATGTCGAACCCGGACAGGATCCGGCGCAGCTCAGCGATCTTGCCCGCGTTGCGGGTGGCCAGGACGATCTTCATTTCCCCAGCGCCTCCTGCTGGATCAGGGTGAGCTCCTCACAGCCGGCGACGGCCAGGTCGAGGAGTTGGTTGAGCGTGCCGCGGTCGAACGGGGCGCCCTCGGCGGTGCCCTGCACCTCGACGAAGCTGCCGGCGCCGGTCATCACCACGTTCATGTCGGTCTCGGCCGCCACGTCCTCGGTGTAGCAGAGGTCGAGCATCGGCACCGAGCCGACCACGCCGACCGAGACGGCGGCCACCGAGTCGACCAGCGGGTCGCCGGGGCACATGCGGCGCTCGCGCATCCACGCGACCGCGTCGGCGAGTGCCACGTAGGCGCCGGTGATCGCGGCGGTCCTGGTGCCGCCGTCGGCCTGCAGGACGTCGCAGTCGAGCAGGATGGAGTTTTCGCCCAGGGCCTTGTAGTCGACGCAGGCCCGCAGCGAGCGGCCGATCAGCCGGGAGATCTCGTGCGTACGGCCACCGATCTTCCCGCGGACCGACTCGCGGTCGTTGCGGGTGTTGGTGGCGCGCGGCAGCATCGCATACTCGGCCGTGACCCAGCCCTGGCCGCTCCCCCGGCGCCAGCGCGGCACGCTGTCCTGTACGGACGCCGCGCACAGAACCCGGGTGCCGCCGAACTCCACCAGCACCGAGCCTTCGGCATGGGTAATCCATTGCCTGGTAATGGTGATAGGGCGGAGCTGGTCGGGGTTTCGGCCATCCTGTCGCGACATGCAGATCACCCTATCTCCGCGCCGCAACGCTCTTGACCGAATGTGTCCGACACATGGATCCTTACGCAATGACAACGGGGGTGTTGCGTAACCCTGACTTTCTCCGGTTCCTCAGTTCGCACGTGGCCAACGAACTCGGAGCCAACATTTCCCGCGTGGCGCTCCCTTTGGTCGCCGTGCTGGCTCTGCACGCCACTCCGATGGAGGTCGGCGTGCTCTCCGCATTGCAGACCACGGCGTTCCTGGCGATCGGCCTGCCCGCCGGGGTCTGGGTGGACCGGATGCGCAGGCGTCGCGTGATGCTGACCTCCGACCTGATCCGGTGCCTGCTGCTGGCGAGCATCCCGGTCAGCGAGGCGCTCGGTCTGTTATCCGTCGGCGTACTGTACGTGGTCGCGCTGCTAATCGGCACGGCCCAGGTGTTCAACGACGTCGCCGACCAGACCTACCTGCCGGAGCTGGTGAGCAAGGACGGTCTGAGCGACGGCAACTCCAAACTCGAATTCGTCCGGTCGGGCGGCGCGCTCGCCGGTCCCAGCCTGGGCGGCGCGCTCGTGCAGCTGGTCGGGGCCTCGCGCACGATGCTGGCCACCGCCGTGGCCGCGTTGGGCTCGGTGCTCCTGCTGAGCGCCATCAAGGCCCCCGACAAGCCGCCGGTCTCCGGGGAACGACCGCGGATGTTCCCCGGTATCGCTGAGGGGCTCGGGTTCGTCTGGCGCGACCGGCTGCTGCGGACGATCGTCGCCACGACCGCGGCGACGAACCTGACTCTCAGCGCCGTGGTCAGCCTGTCCGTGCTGTTCCTGGCCGACGTGGTCCGCCTGCCGGCCGGCCTGATCGGCGTCCTGCTCATGTCCGGCGCGGTCGGCGGGCTGCTCGGCGGCCTCACCGGGAGCCGGCTGTTCAGCAGGTACGGCACGGCCAGGGTGACCTGGCTGGCCATCACCGTCACCTCACCCTTCGGCCTGCTGCTCCCCATGACGCAGGCCGGCTGGCGGATCTCCTTGTTCTCGATCACCTCGATAGCGCTCTCATGGGGCGCGATCATCTACAACATCGGGCAGCTCACCTATCGGCAGACCATCACGCCGGAGGGGATGCTGGGGCGGGTCAACGCGACGGTCCGGTTCATCGTCTGGGGCACGATGCCGCTGGGCGCGTTGCTCGGCGGCATCGTGGCTCAGCACATCGGCGTGCGGGAGGCACTCTGGGTGTTCATGGGGGCGCGGCTGGTCTCGTTCCTGCCGCTGATGTTCTCGCCGCTGCCGCGGCTGCGCGACTTCTCCCAGCTTCAGGCCAAGTCGTAGACGGCTCGCAGGTTCAGGCCAAGTCGTAGACGGCCCCGCTGCGGGCCAGGTCGATCGGGCCGCCGTAGCCGCCCCGGCAGGCGTCGTCCATGATCTGCAGCTGGTCGTGCCAGGGCACGAGGTGGGTGAGCACCAGCCTGCCCACCCCGGCCTTGGCGGCGTGCTCAGCGGCCTGGCGGCCCGACATGTGCAGGTCGGCCGGCATCCCCGGCTGGTCGAGGAACGACGACTCACACAGCATCAGGTCGACACCCGCGGCCAGCCGTACCAGTTCGGCGGACTCGCCGGTGTCGCCCGAGTAGGCGAGGCTCCGGCCGCCGTGCGTGACGCGGAAGCCGTACGCCTCGACCGGGTGGTTGACCTGGCCGGCGGCGAGGGTGAACGGCCCGACCTCGAAGGGGCCCGGGGTCAGCGGGATGAAGTCGAAGGCGGTCTCCATGCCCGGCTCGTCCGGCATGCCGTAGGCGGCGGCCAGGCGGCGTGGCGCGTCGGCGGGCGCGTGGACGGGCACTCGGGGGTACGGCGCGGCCGGCCCGTACGTACGGGCCACGTGGTACGCGCACATGTCGAGGCAGTGGTCGGCATGCAGATGGCTCAAGCAGATGGCGTCCACGTCGTAGAGCCCGATATAGCGCTGAAGCACTCCCAGGGACCCGTGGCCGAAGTCGAGGAGCAGCCTGAACCCCTCGGCCTCGACCAGATAACAGGACGAAGGGCTGTCGGGGCCTGGAAAGCTACCCGAACAGCCGATGATGGTCACCTTCATGTGGGCCTCCCGTTTGAGGTAATACCCCCCACTGGCGTGACTTCGACCGCGTCGATCTCCGGGCCGAGGAAGCGTCGCCCGAGCCGGGCGAAGAGCAAGGAGTCGCCTGTGGCGCGGAAGCGGTGCCGGGGGGTGGCCTCGCTTCCTGCCGCCATGTCACGGTCGTGCAGGATGCGGTAGACGTCCTTGGCCGTCTCGTCGGCGCTGGAGACGAGCGTCACCCCGTCACCGGCGACATAGGAGATCGCGCCGGTGAGCAGCGGGTAGTGGGTGCAGCCGAGGATGAGCGTGTCGCACCCGGCCGCCCTGATGGGGTCCAGGTAGTCGCGCACGACCTCGATGAGCTCCTCGCTCGCCGTCTCTCCGCGTTCGACGTACTCCACCAGGCGTGGGGCGGCCACGCCGGTGAGCTGTACGTCGGGAGCCGCGGTGAAGGCGTCGTGATAGGCCATGGACTCGATGGTCGACCTGGTGGCGATCACACCGACCCTGCCGGTGCGGGTGGCACGCACCGCGCGCCGGGTCGCGGGCTGGATCACCTCGACGACCGGCACGTCGTAACGCTCGCGCGCGTCGCGCAGCACGGCGGCACTGGCGCTGTTGCACGCGATCACGAGCATCTTGACGTCGTTCGCGACGAGGTGGTCCATCACCTCCAGCGCGTAGGCGCGAACCTCTGCGATGCGTTTCGGCCCGTACGGCTGACGGGCCGTGTCGGCCACATAGGTGATGGACTCATGGGGGAGCTGGTCGATGATCGCCCTGGCGACCGTCAGCCCGCCCACCCCGCTGTCGAAGATCCCGATACTCGTGTCCGGCACCTTTAAGAGGGTAGGCGACCTGCGACATCTTCACTGCGTAAGAATGCTCACAGCCCGCGTGTCACCCGCGCCCCACCCGGGCGAGCTGACGGCACTGGGCGACCAGCCGGCCCTGGGAGTCCCACGCCTCGACCTCCTCGTCGAACCAGCCGTCGGAGACGAGCCGGCCGCTGCCGATCAGGGTGAGCCAGCCGGGAGCGGGCAGCGCCCGCAGGTGCCAGGTGAGGTCAACGGTGGGCGCCCAACCTCGCGCGCCGGCCGAGAACACGACGGGCGGCAGCGAGTCCACGGCCAGGGCGAGCACGTACGGGTCGGGGTCCTGGGGCTCCGCCATCCTGAAGTACGCCCTGGACTCGGGCCGGCCACTGGGCTCGCCGCTCAGCCAGCCGATCGTGGGCGGGTCGAAGAGCATCTCCATCTGGGCGTTGAGCGTCATGTTCGACTCGGGCCTGGGGTCGGGCAGCTTGGCGCAGTCTTCCGGCCGTGGCATGACATATCCCGGTTTATCGGCGTACATCGGCTCGACGTCGCCGAGCGTGGCCGTGGTGATCAGGCTCTCGATCTGCGCCACACCGTCCTGGACGAGCGTCGCCCGGGTGAAGGCCGCCGTCCTGCCCGCCTTGAGCTGCTCGATCCGGACCCGCGCGGGACCGGGCGCGGGCGACTTGAGAAACTGGGCCGAGGTGCTCACCGGATGCTCGAACGGCGACGCGTCCACGACCGCGCGCAGGATCACCGCCAGCAGGTAGCCGCCGTTGAGCGGGCCACCGATCACGTAGCCGGGGTCGAGGCAGACGTCATAGGTGGCCTCGTCGACCCGGATCGCCTGCGTGGCCTCATCGAACTTGGTCATCGCCCTGCCTCAGGTACGGAACTATATTCTAGTAACCCTACATCAGCACCTCAAAGCAGGAACTCTCAGGCGTCTAAGTACATTGCAAGCGACCGTCTAGCAACATCAGCTACTTTCTTTGTGGTCAAAAGTCCACATTGTGAGTTGAGTGATGTCTGCTAATAATCCCCCGAGTGGCCAAGATCCTAACCGGACCACGGCGTACCGCTGGAACCAGGAGCAGCAGCCCGGGAATCCGCCGGGCCAGCCGTATCCACCGCAGCAGTCCTACCAGCAGCCCCAGTACGGCCAGCAGGCCCCCTCAGGTCAGCAGGCTCCCTACGGGCAGCAGGCGTCCTATGGCCAGCAGCCCCAGTACGGGCAGCAGTCTTATGGTCAGCAACAACAGCCCCAGTACGGCCAGCAACCGCCGTCCTACGGCCAGCAGCCCCAATATGGGCAGCAGCCCCAGTACGGCCAGCAGGACCCGTACGCGCAGACCGGTTGGCAGCAGCAGGGCCCCGAGGGCTTCGGCCCCGCCGAGCCCGCCAAGAAGAGCCGCAAGGGTTGGATCATCGCCATCGCCTCGGCGCTGGCCGTCGTCCTGCTCGGTGGCGGCGCGGTCTGGGCGGTCGGCGCGATCGGCGGCGGTGGCACGCAGCCGCACGAGGTGCTGCCCGCCAGCTCGATCGCCTATGTACGGCTCGACCTGGACCCGGCGGCCAACCAGAAGCTCGCGCTGTTCCAGATCGCCAGGAAGTTCACCGTCACCAAGGACACCTTCAGGGGTGAGGACCCGCGCAAGGCGGTGTTCGACCTGACCCAGGACGCCGGTCTGTCCAAGGTCGACTTCGCCAAGGACGTCGATCCCTGGCTGGGCAGCAGGATCGGCCTGGCCGTCATCCCGTCGGGCGGCAAAGAGCCGGACTTCGCCGTGGCCGTCCAGGTCAAGGACGAGGCGCAGGCCAAGGCCGGCATCACCAAGCTGATGGGCAAGGAGAAGTTCGGCCTGTCCTTCCGTGACGACTACGCGCTGGTGACCTCCACACAGACGCTGGCCGACAAGTACGCCGCCGACACCACCAGCCTCGCCGACAACGCCGACTTCAACGACGACGTGAACGCGGTCGGCGAGCAGGGCGTGCTGTCGTACTGGGCGCACCTCGGCAAGGTCGGCGAGCTGGCGGTGACCGACAAGTCGAGCGAGGAGGCCAAGGCGCTCGAACAGGTCAAGAACGCCAGGTTCGCCGGCGCGCTCCGCTTCGACAGCGCCTACGCCGAGCTGGCCGGTGTCGTCCGCGGCGCCGAGGGCATGGTCGAGGGCGACCTGGAGCCCGCCAAGCTGTCCGCGCTGCCCGCCTCCACCGCGGGCGCGTTGTCCTACTCGGGCCTCGACCAGATCATCACCAAGAAGTGGGCCGAGATCGAGCAGTCCATCGCGGCGACGCCCGCGGGGGCCCAGTTCAAGCAGTTCGTCGACCAGGCCAAGCAGACCTACGGCCTGCAGCTGCCCGACGATCTGGCCACGGTCCTCGGCAAGAACCTGACCCTCGCGGTCGACGCCCAGGGCCTGGACAGCGACAAGATCAAGGCCGGCGTCCGCATCACGACCGACCCGGCCAAGGCGCAGGCCGTGTACGACAAGATCCAGAAGGCCATGTCGTCCAGTGGCCAGCCCACTCCCCAGCTCGCCAAGGTCGCGGGTGACGGCACGTTCACCGTCGCCACCACCGACGAGTACGCCAAGGCGTTGGCCGCCGACGGCACGCTGGGTGAGAGCCAGACCTTCAAGGACGCCGTTCCGGATGCCGACGAGGCCACCTACGCCCTGTTCGTGGATCTGGACAAGGTCGAGAAGTACTACCTGCCGAACATGGAGGGCGACGACAAGGCCAACGCCCAGGTCCTGCGGGCGGTCGGCCTGAGCGGCAAGCAGACGGCCACGGAGGCCAGCTTCTCGCTGCGGGTGCTGTTCAACTGAAGCAAGGGTGGCCGCCCCTCAGGGGGCGGCCACTTTCACGCCCAGAGCTGGCCTTCGAGGCGGTGCTCGGCTTCGTCCAGGGTGCCTTCGTAGGCCCCCGTGGACAGGTATTTCCAGCCGCCGTCGGCGACGACGAAGACGACGTCGGCGCTCTCCCCCGCCTTCACCGCCTTGGCGGCCACGCCCAGGGCCGCGTGCAACGCCGCCCCTGTGGACACGCCGGCGAAGATCCCCTCCGCGGCGAGCAGCTCCCGCGTACGGCGCAGCGCGTCGGCCGACCCCACCGAGAACCGCGTGGTCAGCACGGACTCGTCGTAGAGCTCCGGGATGAACCCCTCGTCCACGTTGCGCAGCCCGTAGACCAGCTCGCCGTAACGCGGCTCGGCGGCCACGATCCGCACGCCGGGCACGCGCTCACGCAGGAACCGTCCCACCCCCATGAGCGTCCCCGTCGTGCCAAGCCCGGCGACGAAGTGGGTCACGCCGGGCAGGTCCTCAAGGATCTCCGGCCCCGTCGACTCATAGTGGGAGCGCCAGTTGGCCGGGTTGCCGTACTGGTAGAGCATCACCCAGTCCGGATGTTCGGCCGCGAGCCCCTTGGCCACCCGTACGGCCTCGTTGGAGCCGCCCGCCGCGGCCGACGAGATGATCTCCGCGCCCCACATGCGCAGCAGCTGGCGGCGCTCCTCGGAGGTGTTCTCCGGCATCACGCAGATCAGCTTGTAGCCCTTGAGCTTGGCCGACATCGCCAGCGAGATGCCAGTGTTGCCGCTGGTGGGCTCCAGGATCGTGCAGCCGGGCGTGAGCAGCCCGTCCTTCTCGGCCTGCTCGACCATCCACAGCGCGGGCCGGTCCTTGATCGACCCGGTCGGGTTGCGGTCCTCGAGCTTGGCCCAGAGCCGTACGTCGGCCGACGGCGAGAGCCGGGGAAGGCCGACGAGGGGCGTGCGGCCGACCGAGTCGATCAGCGATTCGAAACGCATGTCACCCGCCGGCGACGGCGGGCAGCACGGTCACCGTGTCACCGTCGGACACCGGCGTGCCGAGGCCGCCGAGGAAGCGCACGTCCTCGTCGTTCAGGTACACGTTGACGAAGCGACGCAGGTTGCCCTGGTCGATCAGGCGGGCCTTGAGCCCGGGATGCAGGGACTCCAGGTTGCTGATCAGCTCGTCGAGGGTGGCGCCCTCGGCGTCGACGGCTTTGGCGCCGCCGGTGTAGGTACGGAGGATGGTCGGAATGCGAACCTCGATAGCCATCGCGGTCAGTCTCCTCGGGTCAGGTCGTCGTCCCATCGGCAGCAACGCCGACGGCTGAACACGGATTCCTGATCAGCGACAGTCGTAGACGACGACAGCCGGGGTATGCGCGAAGAGGTAGCTCTGCACCGGCCTGACCATCATGGGAGAAATCTTACCTCTTCCTCTGTTATCACTCCGTCGAGGATGCGGTAGGAGCGGAACTCCGTCTCGTGCTCGTCCCTGGTGGAGACCAGGACGTAGTGGGCGTCCGGCTCGGAGGCGTAGGTCACGTCGGTGCGCGAGGGGTAGGCCTCGGTCGCCGTGTGGGAGTGGTAGATCACGACGGGCACCTCGTCGCGGTCGTCCATGTCGCGCCAGACGCGCAGCTGCTCCATCGAGTCGAAGCGGTAGAACGTGGGCGAGCGTTCGGCGTTCTCCATCGGGACGAACCGCTCGGGAACGCCGTCCCGGCCCGCGATCACGCCACATGCCTCGTCCGGGTGGTCGGCCCGCGCATGGGCAACGATCTGATCAACCAGTTCCTGCGCGATCGTCAGCATGTCCCGGAAATTACCAGAGGGCCCGGACCAGGGTGTCCTGCAGGTAGGTCAGCCAGTCGTAGGTGACATAGGCCGGGTATCGAGGGTCGTCCTCGGACATGGTGGCGATCTCGTCGTGGATCTCCTCGGTCACCTCGAGCTTGGTGCCGAGGGCCAGCCGTACGTCGTTGAGCGCGCGCAGCCACGCCTGGGCCTGCTCGGGCGTGAGCTCGCTACGTCCCGGTCTGGCGCTGTCGAGCATGGTCTGCGCGTCGGCGCGCTTGCCGTCGCGCAGCGTCGCCTCGGTGTAGCGCCGGAACTCCGCCGCCTCCTCCGCGTCCTCGTAGGCCGAGGGGAACAGGCGCGCGAGCACCGGATCCGACGGCGCCAGCCCGGCCCCGATGCCGATGCCGAGCGCCCGCTCCAGCGGGTCGTCCCCGGTCTCGCCTGGCGCCACCAAACCGAGCACCTGGGCGACCAGCGAGCGCAGGATCGACACCTCCGCCGCCTCGAACTTCGCGATGACGCCGCCGCCGTCCCGCGTCGAGAACCCCGAGTTCACGTGTGCCGCCTCACTTCACCGAATCCGGCTGGACCGTCGCCCACAGGCCGTAGGAGTGGAGAATCTGCACGTCGCGCTCCATCTCCTCCCTGGTGCCGCTGGACACGACGGCCTTGCCTTTCTTGTGCACGTCCATCATGAGTCTCTCGGCCTTCTCCTTGGAGTAGCCGAAGACCGTCTGGAAAACGTACGTCACGTAGGACATGAGGTTGACCGGGTCGTTCCAGACGATCGTCACCCATGGCAGATCGGGCCGGACGTCCGTTGACGGACGCTCGACGGTCGTTGGAGCAGTGCTACCCACATCCCCCATCCTGCCCTACCCCGGCCGTAGTCTTCGAGTCGTGGCAATGACCATGAGCACTGCGTTGCTCACAGATCACTATGAACTGACAATGCTCCAGGCGGCGCTGCGGAGCGGCGCCGCCCATCGGCGGGCGGTTTTCGAGGTGTTCGCCCGGCATCTGCCTGGCGGACGGCGATACGGGGTTGTCGCCGGGACGGGACGTGTCCTGGACGAGCTGGAAGACTTCCGTTTCCGTGATGAGGAGCTGACCTATCTGCGGGAGAAAGAGGTGGTCGACGAACCGACCCTCGCCTTCCTCGCCGACTACCGTTTCTCCGGCGACGTGTACGGCTACCGCGAAGGAGACGTCTACTTCCCCGCCTCCCCGATCATGGTGGTGGAAGGCACGTTCGCCGAGGCCGTACTCCTCGAGACGTTGACCCTTTCCATCCTCAATCATGACTGCGCCATCGCCTCGGCCGCCTCCCGGATGACGAACGCGGCGGGCAACCGCCCGATCATCGAGATGGGCTCGCGCCGCACGCACGAGTGGGCCGCCATCGCGGCCGCCCGCGCCGCCTACATCGCCGGCTTCGCCTCCACCTCCAACCTGATGGCGGGGAAGGTCTACGGCGTTCCGACGGCCGGTACGGCGGCGCACGCGTTCACGCTGCTGCACGACACCGAGCGGGACGCGTTCGAAGCCCAGATCGCCGCGCTCGGCCCGGAGACCACGCTGCTGATCGACACCTACGAGGTGCCCGAGGCCGTCCGCACCGCGGTCGAGCTGGCGGGCGCCAAGCTGGGCGCGGTGCGGATCGACTCCGGCGACCTGGCGGCGGCCGCGCAGGAGGTACGCGAGCAGCTCGACGCGCTCGGCGCGTTCAACACCCGCATCGTGGTCACCTCCGACCTGGACGAGTACGCCATCGCCGCGCTGGCCGCGGCCCCCGTCGACGGCTACGGCGTGGGCACCTCGCTGGTGACGGGCTCGGGCGTGCCCACGGCCGCGCTGGTCTACAAGCTGGTGGCGCGCGAGACCGCGGCGGGCGTCATGGAGCCGGTGGCCAAGCGGTCGGTCGGCAAGCCGTCGCGTGGCGGCCGCAAGGAGCCCTACCGCCTGTTCGACGAGACCGGGCACGCCGAGACCGAGCTGATCACCACGTCGGGGCCGGCGCCGGAGGGCGGCGTACCGCTGCTGCACCACCTCGTGCGCGACGGCGAGGTCATCGGCAGGGAGCCGTTGGCCGCGGCCCGCGAGCGGCACGCCAGGACCATCGCGGGCCTCCCCCAGGAGGCGCTGCACCTGGGCCGGGGGTACGCGGCGATCGCCACGGAGTTCGCCTGACGTATGGTGCTTCCTATGGGGAGCGCGCTGATCATCGTCGATGTGCAGAACGACTTCTGTGAGGGCGGCAGCCTGCCCGTGGCGGGCGGATCCGAGGTGGCCGCCGCGATCACCCGTTACGTGGCCGACCACGGCTACGACCACGTGGTGGCCACCCGCGACTACCACATCAGCCCGGGCGGCCACTTCTCCGAGGCCCCCGACTACGTGACGACCTGGCCGGCGCACTGCGTCGCGGGCACGCCGGGCGCGGACTTCCACCCGGCCTTCGACGTCTCGGCGGTCGAGGAGGTCTTCTCCAAGGGCGCGCACGCCGCCGCCTACAGCGGGTTCGAGGGCGCCTCCGGCGACGAGGTGTCGCTGGCCGACTGGCTGGCCGAGCGCGGGGTGAGCGAGGTGGACGTGGTGGGGATCGCCACGGACCACTGCGTGCGCGCCACGGCGCTCGACGCGGTCGCGCACGGCCTGGCCGTACGCGTGCTGCTCGACCTCACGGCGGGGGTGGCGCGGCAGACCACGGACGTCGCGCTGTCGGAGTTGCGCGCAGCTGGCGCCGTCCTGCAGGGCACGCCGTCCGTGGCCTGACCGTCGGCCACGAAGAGTACGCGGTGCGCGACGCTGCGGTCATGTGATATCCAAGAGGGCGAATGCTCTCCGAATGCGTGCCACCACGGAGAGCGATGCTACGTCGTCCTCATGTGTGAGGTTCCCCATGCTCACCTTCTCGCTCGGCCTGGCCTGGCTGCTGCTCGCCCCGCTCAGCCTCTGGGTGCTCGTCCGCGGGCGTAATCCGGCCAGGGCCGGGGCCGTGCTGACGCTGGTGCTGCTGGAGGCGGCCACGGTGGCGATGACCACCGAGGAGCGGGAGGCCGCGGTCGTCGCCCATGACGTGCCGCCCAGCGTGCTCCCGATGGGCTGCGCGGAGCGCACGCCGGTGCCCGAGACGGCACGGCTGAGCGGCCCACGCGACGATCTCACGCTGTCCTGGGCCGCCGCGCCCGACGAGTGCGCGACGGCGCAGGTCACGCTCCGGCCCGAGGGCCGCAGGCTGCGCGTCTGGGTCCACGAAGGGCCGCCCCGCGAGGAACGCGAAGGGATGCGTACGGTGTCCGTACACGTCGCTCAAGGCGCCGCCTCGCTGCGGGTGCCGCTCGACCCGCCCGCCTCCGCGCGCCTGCGTCCGGTCGACGGCCGCACCGGGCACCCCATCCCCCGGCCGACGACTTCTACGAGATGACCGAACCCTGTCGCAGCGCGTCGTCCAGGTCGGCGTAGACCTCGAACGCGTGCCGCAGCCCCGTGATGAACAGCACCCGCCCCATGACCCCCTGGACCCCGCCCAGCAGCAGCCGTGTCTCCCTGGCCTCGCACCGCTGCAGGACCTCGACGAGCTCGTTCATCCCCAGGGAGTCGCAGAAGGTGATCTCCCGCAGATCCATGATCAGGAAGGGTTTCACCGGTAGTGCCCAGATGCGCGCCATGTGCTCCCGGAAGGCCGGCACCGCAGAGGCGTCGAGATCGCCGCTCAGCCGGGTGATGATGGCGTTTCCCGAGAGGCCGGAGGTGACGACGAACGTCGATTTTCCCGTGGCCCCAGATGACATGGGTGAAGTCCTTCTGTATTTCCCAAGGCAGCCATCGTCTGGTGTTGCCGGTTCCGCTGGTTGTCTAACGATAGGACACGGCGGTGTGACCAAACGCGTAGAGGGGGCCAGAGCATGACGATCTCTGGATCGGCGTCCGGCGTGGCCGTGAGCAGGCTCTTCGCTGCCGTGTCCTAACCGTGACACTTCTCGGGCTCAACGGCCACCCGAACGCCAAGATTTCAGTCGGCCGCCCGGCGATGGAACCGGGCGGCTTCGCTAACGTCGCTGGGTGGCCCACTGGCGGATCTTGTCGATCCGCTCCTGGATCTGGACCGCGGTGGCCTGGGCGATGGGCGGCCCGCCGCAGGCCCGGCGCAGGTCCGAGTGGATGACGCCGTGGGGCTGGCCGGTGCGGTGGTTCCAGGCGCCCACGAGGCCGTTGAGCTCTCGCCGGAGCTCGGCGATCTGCTCGTGCGCCGCCGGCGCGGGCTGGCCGGTCTCGGGCTTCTTCGCCTTGGCCGCCTGCTGGTCCGACTGCCGCTTGCGCAGCAGCGTGGCCACCTGGTCGGGCTCCAGCAGGCCGGGCAGTCCGAGGAAGTCCTCCTCCTCCGCCGAGCCGACCTCCGCGCCGGTGCCGAACTCGCCGCCGTCGTAGAGCACCCGGTCGAACGTCGCCGACGTCTCCATCATCTCGAACGGCAGCTCGTCACCTAGGACGTCCGGATTGTCCTTCTTCCTGTTGGCCTGCTCCAGCAGGCTGTCGTCCAGCCCGTCCTCCGGCGGACGGCGGTTGAGCACGTGGTCGCGCTCCACCTCCATCTCGTTGGCCAGGCCCATGAGGGTCGGCACCGAGGGCAGGAACACCGAGGCCATCTCGCCGCGCTTGCGGGCCCGCACGAAGCGGCCGACCGCCTGGGCGAAGAACAGCGGGGTGGAGGTCGAGGTGGCGTAGACGCCCACGCACAACCGCGGGATGTCGACGCCTTCGGACACCATCCGGACCGCCACCAGCCAGCGGTCACCGGACGCGGCGAACTGCTTGATCTTCTTGGAGGCGCCCGGGTCGTCGGAGAGCACGACGGTGGCGCCCTCGCCGGAGATGTTGCGCAGGTGGCGGGCGTAGGCGCGGGCCGTCTCGTGGTCGGTCGCGATGACCAGGCCGCCGGCGTCGGGGACGCCGCGGCGCACCTCCGTCAGCCGCCGGTCGGCGGCCTCCATGACCTGGCGGATCCAGTCGCCCTTGGGATCGAGCGCGGCGCGCCAGGCCTGGGAGAGCTGGTCCTTGGTGAGCGGCGTGCCCAGCGTGGCGGCGAGCTCGTCGCCCGCGCGGGTGCGCCACTTCATCTCGCCGGAGTAGGCCAGGAAGATGACCGGCCGGACGACCCCGTCGTCGAGGGCCGGGCCGTAGCCGTAGGAGAAGTCGGAGACGCTGCGCTTGAGCCCCTCGGCGTCCTCCTCGTAGCCGACGAACGGGATCGGGTTGTCGTCGGACCTGAACGGCGTGCCGGTCAGCTGGAGCCTGCGGACGGCGGGCTCGAACGCCTCGCGGATGCCGTCGCCCCACGACTTGGCGTCGCCCGCGTGGTGGATCTCGTCGAAGATGATGAGTGTCTTGCGGGCCTCGGTGCGCGCCCTGTGGAGGGCGGGGTGCATGGCGACCGCCGCGTACGTCACGGCCACGCCGACATAGTCGCTGGAGGTGGCGCCCTGGCTGTTCTTGAACTCGGGGTCGATGCTGATGCCGACCTTGCTCGCGGCGTCGGCCCACTGGCGCTTGAGGTGCTCGGTGGGGGTGACGATGGTGATCGCCCGGATCACCCCGTTGGCGAGCAGCTCGCTGGCGATGCGCAGGGCATAGGTCGTCTTGCCCGCGCCCGGCGTCGCCACGGTGAGGAAGTCACGCGGCTCGCGCCTGAAATACAGGTCGAACGCCTCCTGCTGCCAGGCGCGCAGCTTGGGCGCGGTGCCCCACGCGGCGCGGTCGGGATAGGAAGGCGAAAGGTGGGATGCGGCGAAGGTGCTCACCGCATCACCTCTGGGGTTCGTGTGCTTCGCTGTCTCACAGTGACCCAAGAGTAATCGGGCCCACCGACAAGACGTGCCGTGCACCGTGGATCCTGGCCAAGCTCATCCTCGCGTGCTAAGGGGCGTACGGGGCTTATCGCACACTCGACATCACCGCGTCGAGTGCCTGCTTTCGGGTTGTTTCTTCGGGTTGGAGCAGCCCGACCAGCAGTACTGCCTTGCCGCCCCGGTTGAGGAGTGTGACACGTAGGTAGGCGGGTCTGTTCACCACATCCTGGTATTGCGCTCGTAGCGCACGCGTGTGCCCCTGGGGGAGGTCTTTGTCCTCGACGACGTCGACCTTGTCGCCTTTGAGCAGCAGCGTGGAGTACAGCTCCGCCGCGTCCTTGGTGGCCTTCGTCACATCGGCCACCGGATCGGGGATCGGCCTGGCCATGACGAGCGCGCCGTCGCTTCTGGCGACCGAGGTGAATCCGGTCACAGGCGGCACCGCGCCCTCCTGCCACCCGGCCGGCAGCGTGATCGTCACTCCCGCCAGCGAGTCGCTCAACCGCGCCGTCGCGGGCTTCGGGACGGCGAGCCGCAGCACGACCATGACCAGCGCCGCGACCAGCCCGGCGGACAGGAGCAGCGCGATCACCGCCTCGGCGGGCCGTCCCCACCGCCGCACCGATACCCGCCTCGACAGGCCTGGATCGGCGGGCGCCCCGTAGTGACGGGCGGACGGGGGCAGCGACTCCCACGGCACCTGCGGATCGCCGTCATCCCGCTCAAGCCCCCGCTCGGTGGTGCGCCGCGGCCGTGGATTCCACAGATCCTCCGGCTCGTCCCGCTCATCCCCCTCCGGGCCGCTCCTCCCATGCCACGAGAGCCTGTCATCACCACCCACAGACCCACGCCGCACCCGCCCGAGCCCGGCTACGGGATCTGGCCCACTCCCGGAGTCCCGCCCGGTCACCGGATCTCGTCCACTCACGGGATCTCGTCCACTCACGGGATCTCGCCCGCTCACGGAGTCTCGCCCAGTCACGGAGTCTCGCCCGGTTACCGGATCTCGTCCGCTCACGGAGTCGCGCCCGGTCACGGGATCTCGGCGGGCCAGGGGATCCCGCCGGGTCAGGGCCTCTCGCCGCACTTGGCCGGGGCCGTCATCGACGGCCGCCGGCTCGCGCCGCGCCGTCCCGGACGGCCGCGCCTGTGCCTCCCCGTCCCGCCGTCCACCCCGCGGATACGGATCTCCGCCCCTGCGCACCCGGCCCGGCGCCCCATCAGCCGGAGGCTCAGGAGTGTCGGGAGGGTCGGGAGGGTCGGGAGGGTCGGGAGGTGTCCGGCGGTGCCTGGCTCCGGAACTCGGCGGCCACACGCGGCGATCGTCCTCCATGACACCTCCTTGTCCGCTGTCCTATCACTCCTTCTCCCGCGGATCCGGCGTTCCGTGATCGCTGTGACAGGAGGGACAGGAATCGCCCCTGACAGGAGATCAATCGGAGCGAGTACGAGAGGCGAGGAGAGTGGCGGCGAGGGCGACGGCCGACATCAGACAGCAGATGACCACGAAGCCGCGCGCGATCATCCCCGGGCTGTGCCCGATGACGTTGACCAGCGCACCCCCCGCGCCCACCGCCAGCGCCGACCCCAGCATGTCCGTCACCGAGAGTGCGGCGGAGTTGGCCCCCTGCTCGTTGACCGGCGACTGCTTGAGCGCGGTGATGCTGACCGTGGTCATGCCGATGCCCATCCCGAACCCCGCCACGATCCACGCCGGCACCGCGACCCAGCCGGTGATCCCGGGCAGGACCGACAGCAGCCCGAGCAGCACCCCCGCCATGACGCAGGCGGCCCCCAGCCGGATCCGCCGATACGGCTCGACCGAGCGCCTGCTCTGCAGGTAGGAGCCGGTGGACCAGCCGAGGGCGCCGGTCGTGAGCGCGATGCCCGCCGCCGCGGGGCCGAACTCCTTGACCTGTTGGAGGGCGAGGGGAATGAACGAGTTCACGCCGAAGAAGGCGGCCGAGAACATGCCGCGCATCATGATCGTGGTCGGCAGGCCCTGCCTGAAGCGCAGCGCGCCCGGCGGCAGCAGCTTGGACAGGCCGTAACCGAGGCAGGCCAGCCCGGCCAGGACCGCGACGGCGCTCGGCACCGGTGAGATGTGCAGCTTGTCCACGCCGTACAGCAGCACGCCCGCCCCACCGGCGGAGGCGGTGGCGGCCACGGTCATCGCGAACGGCCTGGACCGCGCGCCCTGCGACGACCCCCCGCCCTCGTCAGACGCCGCCCCGTCGGCGCGCTTCTTCAAGGCGGGGACCAACATCACCAGGGCCGGCACCACGAGCGGGATGATCCCGAAGAACACCCACCGCCACCCCCATGCGGACGCCACGAACCCGGCCACCGCCGGACCGACCATGGCGGGCACCACCCAGGCCGCCGACAGCCCCGCGAATATCCTGGGCCGCAGGGCCGCCGGATAGACCCGGGCGATCATCACGTACACGGCGACGATCGTGCATCCCGCGCCCAGCCCCTGCACGGCCCGCGCGGCCAGGAACAGCACCTTGGTCGCCGCCGCCCCCGCCAACCCCATCCCGATCACGAACAGCACCACCCCGAGCAGGAACGGCATCGTGTAGCCACGCCGGTCCGACCAGAGCCCGGACACCACGTTCGCGAACAGGCTGGCGATGAGGAAGGCCGAGAAGCTCAGGCCGTAGAGGTCGAGCGCGTCGAGCTGCCGGGAGACGATCGGCATCACCACGCTCACCGACATGCCCTCGAAGGCGATCAGTGTGATCACCAGCAGGATGCCGATGGTCGCCGCCCGGTAGGCCGAACCGAAGATGCGAGGTTGATCGTATGGAGTGTCGAGTGCCTTCGGTGCTGTCACTCACACATCCTAGTTGTGCCGTTATTTCAGGGTGCGGCCAGCAGGCCCCGGCCCCGGTAGACGGCCCACATCTGGTGCATGCGCTTCGCCTGATCAGGCGTGAACTCCCACATGCACCGGTCATGCGCGTAGTCCATGTAGTTGTGGATGGGATCGCCGCCCTGCTCCGCGCAGGTCTCCTTGGCATCGGGACAGCCTTCCGTGGGCTTGGCCTCGGGCGGGGTGTCGGCGATGCCGTCGCCCGGGCTGGCGCAGCCGTTCTCGAAGGTGTGGAAGAGGCCGAGCCAGTGGCCGATCTCGTGTACGGCGGTGTAGCCGCGGTCGTAGTTGACCATCGAGCCGCCGGGCAGGCTGCGCCAGTCGATGACGACGCCGTCGAGGGCGGGGCTGCCGTTGTACCAGTACGGGTAGGCGGAGTAGCCGAGGACGAGGTCGCCCAGCTGGCCGATGTAGAGGTTGAGGGTCTCGGGACCGCCCTTGCGCAGGGCGGTCTTCATGGCGCCCTCATTGGCGATCGGATCGACGAACCACGTGGCGTTCTCCTTGACCGAGATGCCGTCGAGGCGGAAGCGCACCCCGCTTGGGGCACCGCCCAGCGCGCCGCTGTAGGCGGCGTTGAGCGTGTCGATCTGCGCCTTGACAGCCGCGTCCGAGGCCCGCCGGACGCCGTCGGTCAGCACGTGCACCCAGGTGGGAACGGTGACCGTGTCCGGGACCGTCACCCCGGCGAGCCGCTGGTCGAGCTCGGCCAGCACCTGCTGCACGTCCCGCGGCTTGGGCTCCCGAGGCCCCGGCGACCGCGGATCATCGCCCAGCCCCGAGGCCCCCGTACCCGACGCCCCGTCACGAGCCGTGTGCGGACCAGCCGCACTCGACACGTCGTCGTAGGCCGTGCGTAGACCTGCCGCGCTCGGCACGTCGTCGTGGGCCGTGCGTAGACCAGCCGCACTCGATGCGTCACCGCGGGCCATGCGCGGACCCGCCGCACTTGGCGCGCCGTCGCGGGCCGTGCGCGGGCCCGCCTCGCGCCGCGCGGCGCGGCAGTCGGCCGCGGCCCAGGCCGTGGCGGCAGGGCGGAGCGGCGGTGTGAGCCCGGCCGCGAGCAGGCATGCCAAAGAGACGGCGGTCGCGCGCCGGGCCATGCAATCCCCCGTTACGGTATGAGTACGTCTGCATGCAGACGGTAGCTCTCCCGTAGGTGATCACATGTGATCAACACTCACTCGTTCTTGTCGTCGTCTCCGCCCGACGGCAGCCCCTCGTAGATCTCCTTGCACTCGGGGCACACCGGATATTTCTTGGGATCGCGGCTGGGCACCCAGACCTTGCCACACAGGGCCCGGATCGGCGTGCCGGTGACCATGCTCTCGGTGATCTTGTGCTTGTCCGCGTAGTGCGAGAACCGCTCGTGATCGCCGTCGCCATGCGATGTCCGCGGGGTGGTCTCCTGCTCAGGGAGGATCTTCGTACTCACCCCCCCGAGTCTATGCCCGCCTCCGACCGAGTCTTCCCGGCCGAGACGGCCGAGCCCACCCCTTGGACACGCGTACGGCCCCCGCCACCAGGCGAGGGCCGTACGGACTGCGAAAAGGGTCAGCCGATGTGAACCGGCGCGCCCTCGCTCTTGCGGCCGGCCTGGACGAACAGCGTCAGAATCGCGGTCAGGATCGCGATGCCGGTGCTGACCAGGAAGGCCAGGTGCATGCCGTCCATGAACGCGTTGTGCACGGCACCGCCCACCAGCTGCTGGAGCTGCTGCGGAGTGCCGGCCGGGAGCCCGCCGAAGGCGGCGGCCTTCTCCAGCAGGGACAGCTGCTCCGCCGGGATCGCCTTGGCCGCCGGGCCGAGGTAGCCGGGCAGCTTGCTGGAGATCTCGGAGGCCATGACGGCGCCCAGGATGGCGGTGCCGAGCGCGCCGCCGACCTGCATGGCCGACTGCTGCAGACCGCCCGCGACACCGCTGAGCTGGATCGGGGCGTTGCCCACGATGATCTCGGTGGCGCCGACGAAGACCGGCGAGAGGCCGAACGCCAGCAGCACGAACGGGATGGCGCTCTCGACGAACGAGGCGTCGATGCTCAACTGCGACATGAGGAACATCGAGCTCGCGGTGATCAGCAGACCGGCGGCCATCGTGAACTTCGCGCCGATCTTGCCGATCAGCATGCCGGCCAGCGGCGAGGCCACGATCATGCCGGCGCTCATCGGCAGCATGCGCAGGCCCGCGTCCAGCGGGGACAGGCCGTGCACGCCCTGGAAGAAGAAGCCCAGGAAGAACATCGCCCCGAACATGGCGAACGCCACCATCATCATCAGCACGGTGCCGATGGAGACGGACCGGTTCTTGAACAGTGACAGCGGGACCAGCGGCTGCTTGGCCTTGCTCTGCCAGAAGACGAAGGCGGCGATGAGCACGACGAACCCGGCGATGAAGCTGAGCGTCGTACTGTCGCCCCAGCCCCACTCGGGGGCCTTGATGATCGTCCAGACGAGCGAGAACATCGCGCCCGACAGCAGCACCACGCCGAGCCAGTCGATCCTGGCCAGCGACGGGACGCGGTTCTCCTTGATGAGGAAGATGCCCATGATCAGGGCGATGATCCCCACCGGCGCGTTGATGAAGAAGACGGACTGCCAGCTGACGTTCTCGACCAGGACACCGCCCACGATCGGGCCGGCCGCGCTGGACAGGCCGATGATGGCGCCCCAGGCGCCCATGGCCTGGTTCAGCTTCTCACCGGGGAAGGCACCGCGCAGCAGGGCCAGGGCGGCGGGCTGGAGCAGGGCGCCGAACAGGCCCTGCAGCACGCGCAGGCCGATCAGCGCGCCGATCGGCGACACGCCCGGGATGATGTCCGCCAGCTCCTGGCTGAGGCCGATGCCGATCGAGGACAGCGCGAACCCGGCGACACCGATCAGGAAGACCCGCTTGTGCCCGAAAAGGTCCCCCAGCTTGCCCGCCGTGATCAGGAACACCGCCAGCGCCAACAGGTAACCACTGGTCACCCACTGCAGGTCGGACAGCGATGCGCCCAGGTCGTGCTGGATGGACGGATTGGCGATGCCGACCACGGTGCCGTCGAGCATCACCATGATGACGCCCAGGCAGACCGCCAGCAGCACCAACCACGGATTGCCGCCGGACCCCGTCTCCCCGGGGCCGGGCGACGACGGCGCCTCGACCGTCCTCGCGTTAGCCATGAGATCCCCCTCAGTACGTACCGCCCCACACCGGGGCATAAGTCACTTAAGCCTCAGGTAATCTATGGCAGTCGCTGACAGATGACAAACGGGTTTTATTTGACGGCGTATGACTTATGACACACCATGACAGGAAAGTTTCTAGGGAGTGACGCGTGTGGGTCTAAGGGAACGCAAGAAGGAGAAGACGCGCCTGGCGATCCTCGACGCCGCGCTCGACCTGTTCCTCGAACAAGGGTACGACTCGACCACGGTGGACCAGATAGCGGGGTCGGTCGAGATCTCCCCTCGGACGTTCTTCCGCTACTTCACCAGCAAGGACCATCTCGTGCTGTGGTTCCACGACCACGGCGAGGAGATCATGCTGGAGACCCTCCGGAACCGCCCCGCCGACGAGCCCTCCTTCACGGCGCTGATCCACGGGTTGCGCGGGGTCGTCCGCGACATGGAGGGATCAACACCCGAGGACACGACAAGATTCCTGAAGTTGCGGCGACTCATGGAGGAAAATCCCCATCTAGTGGGTCTGTCCGTCGCCAGGGGCGCGGCGACCGAGCGCCGCCTGGCCGTCGAGATCGCCGCCCGCAGGAACGTCGACGTGACCACCGACCAGCGCACCCACCTCATCGTCGCGTTCGCGATGTCGATCCTGCGGGTCGGGTTCGAATGCCCGCACCGCGAGGTGACGGATGTGCGGATCCTCGTGGAGCGCATGGAGGAGACCCTCGAACTCGCCCAGAACGCCTTCCGCCCCGGCTGGGACGTCTAGTTCAGCGTCGAATCTAGTTCAGCGTCGGATCGTCCGGGCAGGTCGCCACGAAGGCCAGTTCGCCTGGTTGCCGCCGCAGGACGTTGCGCCACAGGGAACCGGGGTCGGTGTGGAAGGTGTCGCCCGCCTCCGAGTCGACGACGTACCAGGCCCCTTCGGCGATCTCGCTCTCCAGTTGCCCGGATGTCCAGCCCGCGTATCCGGCGAAGATCCGCATCTGCGCGATCTCGCCCTGAAGGATCTCGGGCGGCGCGTCCAGATCGACCGTGCCCAGCCGGGAGACCGCGGGCGTGCCCGCGTGCAGCCTGCGCCAGCCCAGCGGCTCCTGACCGCTCGGCACCGCCGCCAGTGCCAGCGCGCTGTCGGTCTGCACAGGACCGCCCTCGAACAGCACCGATGGCCCGGTCACCAGGGGATCCCACACCGGCAGCACCTGCGTCACCGAGATGTCGCTCGGCCGATTCAGGACCACACCGAGAGTGCCGCCGTCGAGGTCGTGTTCGAGGATGAGCACGACGCTACGCCGGAAGTTGGGGTCGTCAAGAAGCGGCGTCGCCACCAGTAAACCGCCGACGTAGATCGCTTCCGCCATACCTCCATCATGAAGGGTCAACCCCGCATCTCGCTCCCCCACCACCCTGTTGTTACTTTATGCAGTAATATAGGCACTAGACGTCACTCTGCGAACGCGCCATTGCGAGCCGCCACCAGAGCGCGCGCCACCGACCGTTCGGCCACCTCCTTGTCCACCGGCTCCTTCGTGACCAGCAGGCGGTAGTACAGCGGGGCCGAGATCGCCCGGATGACCTCTTGGCCGTCGGTGCCCCCCGGGAGCTCGCCGCGCCGGACCGCCAGGTCGATCGACTTGGCCCACTCCCTGATCCGCCGGTCGTAGAAGGCGCTCAGGGCGGCCGCCGCCTCGTCGTCGCAGGTGGCGGCCGCGATGACCGCCTGGAGCGTGGGGCCGAGGCGTTCGTCCGTGATGGCGTTCAGGACGCTCAGGGCGTTGGCGCGCAGGTCCTCCTCGATGGTGCCGGTGTTCGCGTGCGCGGCGGACTGGTCGGCCAACTCCGTCATGAGGTCGGCCACCAAGCCCGCCGTACTGGCCCAGCGGCGGTAGACCGTGGTCTTGCCGACGCCCGCGCGGGCGGCCACCGCGTCCATGGTGAGGCCGTGGAAGCCATGGAGCACCAGCTCGTCCTGAGCGGCCTCCAGAACCGCCGCCCTGACCCTTGCCGTACGGCCGCCGGGCCGCACCGTTCCAGCCAAACGGGAATCCTGTTCCATTAATTCTCCCTAGCGTGCTACCGTCATCCTCATCTTAACGGAACAAGAGACCCATTAAGGGGATGACATGACCGTGACCTCGCAAGCCGTCCGGATGACGGGGCGGCAGCGGCTGGTCCTGGTGCTGTTGCTCGGATCCCAGTTCATGCTCGCCGTCGACTTCTCCATCCTGAACGTCGCACTGCCGGTGATCGGCGCCGGGCTCGGGTTCGAGCTGGCCGACCTGCAGTGGGTGGCGACCGCGTTCGCGCTCGCGGCGGCCGGGTTCACGCTGCTGTTCGGCCGGATCGCGGACCTGTTCGGGCGGCGCCGGCTGTTCCTGGGCGGGATGGCGTTGCTCGGGCTCTCCTCACTGGCCGGCGGACTGGCGACGTCGCCCGGCCTGCTTCTGGTCGCCAGGGTGGCCCAGGGGCTGGCCACGGCCGCTGTCACCCCGGCCGGGCTGTCACTGCTGACCACCACGTTCCCCGAGGGGCCGCTGCGGGCGCGCGCGCTGGGGCTGAACGGGGCGCTGATGTCGGCCGGTTTCACCTCCGGTGCCATCCTGGGCGGACTGCTGACCGACCTGCTGAGCTGGCGGTCGGCGTTCTTCGTGAACGTTCCGGTCGCGCTCGCCGTCCTGGCCGCCGCCCCGGTCCTGCCCGCCGAGAGCCGCCCCGCGGACCGGCCCAGGATGGATCTGCCGGGCGCGGTGACGGTGACCGCGGGCCTGCTGGCCCTGGTGTTCGGGCTCACCCGCGCCGGCGAGCGCGGCTTCACCGACCCGGCCGGGATCGGCGCGCTGCTGGCGGGGGCCGCCCTGCTGGTGACGTTCTGGTTCGTCGAACGGCAGGCGCCCGCACCGCTCGTACCGGTGACGATCCTGGCCAGGCCCACCGTGAAGTGGGGCAACCTGGCGGGGCTGGTCGCGTTCGCCACGGAGACGTCGCTGGTCTTCCTCATGACGCTCTACCTGCAGAAGGTCCTCGGCTACTCGGCCCTGGCCACGGGACTGGCCTTCGGTGTGCTCGGCCTCGGCACGGTGCTCGGCGGGATCGCGGCCCCGCGCGTGCTGTCCCGCCTCGGCAACCGCCGGACGCTGGCGGCGGGCTTCCTGGTGCAGGCGGCGGCGACGGCGGGGTTGACCCTCCTCGGCCCGGAGGCGGGCTGGATCTGGCTCCTCCTGGTGGCCACCTTCATCGGCGGTGTCGGCAACATGCTGGCGATCGTCGCCTTCATGGTGACCGCCACCTCGGGCCTGCCCAGTTCCGAACAGGGCCTGGCCACGGGCCTCGCCACGATGACGCAGCAGATCGGCATCACCATGGGCATCCCGGTCATGAGCGCGATAGTCACGGCCGCCATGGGCACGATCCTCCAGGGAGTGACGACCGCGGTACTGATCAACGCGGCCCTGGTCCTGGCCATCGCCGCCCACACCGCGATCAGAAGAGAAGACCGCTCATGACCACCTCGCCGCACGAGGCCTCGCTACGCCACCTCCGGGACCGCACCCGCGGACAGGCGGGTTCTCTGGGCCGACCGGCAGGCAACACAGAGAGCCGAAGACGCTGACTACCGCATCGTCCCGGCGGTCACGAAAGAGTCGCCACCGGCCCAGAAGACGCCGTAACGGCGCCCCGCCACCATCCGGTCAGCGGCCGTCTTCCTGGAGGCCCTCAGCCCTGGTCGGCGGGTGGCGGTGGGGGCGGCTGTGCCGTAAAAGAAAATCGGTTTTGTGCTGTTAAAAAATCACGCCTCAGTAAATCCCCTCGCCCGCCCGCCCGCCGAGTCGCGGACGGCGGCGGCGACGGCGGTCGCCACGTCCGGGTGGAACACGCTCGGCACGATGTAGTTGGGGCCGAGCTCCTCCGGAGCCACCACGGCGGCGAGCGCGTGCGCCGCGGCCAGCAGCATCTGCTGGCTCACCTCGGTCGCCTGGGCGTCGAGCAGGCCGCGGAACACGCCCGGGAACGCCAGCACGTTGTTGATCTGGTTGGGATAGTCGGACCGCCCGGTCGCCACCACGGCGGCGTGCTCGCGAGCGTCGTCGGGCGACACCTCGGGCTCCGGGTTGGCGAGGGCGAACACCACCGCGTCGTCGGCCATCGTGGCGATGTCCGCGCCGGTCAGGATGCCCGGAGCGGACACCCCGATGAACACGTCGGCGCCCTTGAGCGACCCGCGCAGGTCACCCGCGTAGCCTTCGGCGTTGGTGTGGTCGGCGATCCAGCGCAGCGACTCGTCGAGGTCGTCGCGGCCCTTGTGCACGGCGCCGAGGTAGTCGCAGACGACGACGTTGCGCGCGCCCGCCGCCAGCAGCAGGCGCAGCACCGCGTTGCCGGCCGCGCCCGCGCCCGCCATGGCGATCTTGACGCCCTCGATGGGCTTGCCCACCACGCGCAGCGCGTTGGTGAGCGCGGCCAGCACGCAGATGGCGGTGCCGTGCTGGTCGTCGTGGAAGACCGGGATGTCGAGCAGCTCGCGCAGCCGCCGCTCGACCTCGAAGCAGCGCGGCGCGCCGATGTCCTCGAGGTTGATGCCGCCGAAGCCCGGCGCGATGACCTGGACCGTACGGACGATCTCGTCGACATCTTGCGTGTCGAGGCAGATCGGCCAGGCGTCGATGCCCGCGAAGCGTTTGAACAGGGCCGCCTTGCCCTCCATGACCGGCAGCGCCGCCTCCGGGCCGATGTTGCCCAGCCCGAGCACGGCGGAGCCGTCGGTGACGACGGCGACCGTGTTGCGCTTGATGGTCAGCCGCCGCGCGTCCTCCTTGTTGCGCGCGATGGCCATCGACACGCGCGCCACACCGGGGGTGTAGGCCATGGACAGCTCGTCGCGGTTGCGCAACGGCACCTTCGACACCATCTCGATCTTGCCACCGAGGTGCATGAGGAAGGTGCGGTCGGAGACCTTGTGGATGACGACGCCGTCGACGGATTCGAGCTGGTCGACGATCGCCTGCGCGTGGTCGGTGTCCCGGGCCGCGCAGGTGACGTCGATGCGCAGCTTCTCATGGCCCGCGTTGGTGACGTCGAGCGCGGTGACCACACCACCCGCCGACTCTACGGCGTGGGTGAGCTGGCTGACGGCCTTGCCGCCTGCGGGCACCTCAAGTCGCACGGTGATGGAGTACGACACACTGGGGACGGTCGCCACGTCAAATGCTCCTTCGGGACTGACCAAGAAGTTCTCCCATGGTAGGGGGAGTTCGGTCAGTCGAGTGCCTCGGCTGCGATGGCTATCAAATCCACGCAGGTCGACACAGGAATACTCGTACTATCGATGACCAGGTGATATAGGGAGGGATCCGCCGGGTCGGCGCGGTAGAAGTGGCGCACATAGGCGGTGCGCGCGCGGTCGTTGTCCTCCACGATCTTGCGGGCCTCGCGCTCGCCGATCTCGCCCAGCGTGGCGGTCTGGCGCACCCGGCGTTTCAGCGGGGCGTCGAGCCGGACGTGCAGCGCGCCGGGATGGTCGGCGAGCACGACGGCCCCCGCCCGGCCCAGGAAGACCCCGCCCTGAGCGCGCGCCGTGTCCTTGAGCAGGCGTTCGGTGCGGCGGACGAACTCCTCCTGCGCGATCGGCATCGCACCGGGGACGTACATGTCGACGCCGCCGAAGGTGACCGTCGGCAGGCGCATCGCGCCGGAGAGCAACCGGCCGAGGCCGTGTTCGGCCCGGTCGTCGTGGGCCAGCGCCTCCTCCAGCGTGCAGCCCAGCTCCTGGGCGACGGTGCTGGGGATGGCGCGGTCGACGAAGGGCACGCCCAGGCGCTCGGCCACGGCCGGGCCGATGTGGCTGCCGGCCGTGCCATACGTCGCCGAGATCGTGACGACCCGCATAGGTCCAGGTTAGAACAGCGCGCTGGACAAAGCTCTACGTGCCTTGGCCAAAGAAGGGTCTTCTGCGGGTAGCGCGTCGAACAGGCCGAGCAGGTGGCGCCGGGCCTTGTCGCGGTCGTCGCCCGAGGTGCGCTTGACCACACCGATGATCCGGTCGAACGCCTCGTCGATCGCGCCCGACAGCATCTCCAGGTCGGCCGCCAGCAACTGGGCGTCGATGTCGGCCGGGTCCTGCATGCGACGCTGCACGTCAGCGGGGTCGACGTCGGCCGTCCGCTTGATCAGGCCGACACCCGCCAGCCCCATCTTCGCGTCCTCGTTGCCGGGCGAGCGGGCCAGCAGCCGCTGGTAGGCCGCCTCGGCCGCGTCGAGGTCGCCCTTGTCGACGGCCTCCTCGGCGGCCAGCAGGTCGGGATCGGCGGGCGGCCCTGCGGGCTCGTCCTGCTGCTCCCCCGCCTCCGCCGGCCGGGCGTCGGGGTTGGCCTGGTAGAACTGCTCGACCGCGCCCATCAGCTCGTCGAGCCAGCGGCGCACCTCCTGCTCGGGCAGCACCTGCTGGAAGCCGGTGACGGCCTGCCCCTGGAAGATGGCCAGCACGGTCGGCACCGCCTGCACCCGCAGCGCCTGCGCGATCTGAGGACTGGCGTCAACGTTGACCTTGGCCAGGATCGCCCGGCCGCCCAGCTCGCGGACCACCTTCTCCAGCACCGGGCTGAGCTGCGCGCTGCCGGGCGCGCGCGGAGACCAGAGGTCGAGGACGACCGGCACGCTCATCGAGCGGTCAATGACATCGGTAGTGAACGTCTCCTCGGTCACGTCGACGATCGAGCCCGACGTGGCCGCCTGGGGACCCCCGGCCTCCCGCCGGGCCTGTGCCTCGAGTGCCTGCTTACGCGCGCCCAGGTCTATGGCTCCGTAGAGCGACCCGGGCCTAGAGAAGTCCGCCATGCTCATCATCTTGCCGCATCGACGCCGTGGAGAAGTCACCCGCCGCCACCCGCAGCGTGCGCAACCCGTCGAAGAGCTGCCGCAGCTCGTCCTCGCCGTACATGGTGAGGCCGAAGTCGGCCGCCATCAGATCGGCCGTGGCCCGCCGTACGACGTCGCGCCCCGCGTCGGTGATCTCGGCGAGCACCCCGCGGCCGTCCTGCGGGTTGGGCATCCGGCAGACGAAACCCGACTTCTCCAGCCGGTCGATGGTGTTGGTCACACTCGTCGGGTGCACCATGAGCCGCTCTCCGATCTTCCACAGCGGAAGGGCTCCGGTCCTGCTGAAGGTCAGCAGCACCAGGGCCTCGTACCTGGCGAAGGTCAGGTCGTACGGCTTGAGCAGCGAGTCGAGTTGCGACAGCAGGATCTGGTGCGCTCTCATGATCGAGGTGACGGCGGCCATCGCGGAAGAAGCCCCGAAGTGAGCGCGCCACGACTCCGCGGCGCGGTCGATGGGGTCGAAGGGCAGATTGAGCGGCTTCGGCTGCGACACAGCGCTACGGTAGCGCGCCGCTCGTCCTGATTAGTATGATTACGGAGAGCGATCGGACTCACGGCTTGACCAAGAATCCGGACGCCAATCATCACGCTCCGTTATGGTTCTCACATCGAATGGTGACGCGGAAGCCAAGTTCACTCGCCGTGGGGACCGGCCCGGACTTGCCTCGCTTCCGCCGCACCGACGGGGCACGGGGGGTGCTTGGTGAACTTCAATGGAAAAACGGGTGCGTGAGCACGCGGGCGTTTCACGTGAAGAGTTGAAGCAGAGCGCGGCCGTAACGGTCGCCGTGCTCCTTGCTCTCGGCTTGGTCGCGGCGTGGAGCGTCCTGATACCTGGCGTGGACGCGTGGGAAAATATCGTGGCCGCGGTCATCGGTTCGCTCCGGCTGACCGGGCCCGTGGCCGCCGCCTTCGCCGCGTGGGTGGCGATGCGCAAGCGCAGAGCGCTGCGTGGCCGCTCACTGACGACCTGGCGGGCGCTGAAGGCGCCGCTGGCGATCGTCGTGGTGGTGCTGGGCTCGTTCGGCGCGACCGTGCTGGTCCTGGCCGTCAAGACGGTGCTCACCGAGCAGTCGGGACGGCTGAGCCTGGCCGGGCTCGGCGTGGGCATGGCCGGGCTGGCGCTCTACTCGGTGATCGGCTGGATCGCGGGCTGGCTGCTGCCCAAGGCCTGCACACCGCCGCTGGCCGGGCTGGGCTGCTATGGCCTGTTCACCTGGCTGGCCGGCGGCAACGGCTGGGCCGACAAACTGGCGCCCGGCACGGGCGAGCCCTATGACCTGTTCCAGGGGCTCGGCGGCGCGGCGTTCCTCGACCAGACGCTCTGGTTGCTGGGCATCACGGCCGCGCTGCTGCTCGGCTGGGCGGCGGTGGTCACCAGGCAGGCCCTGGTGCTGGCGTGCGCGCTGCTGGCCGTGCTCGCGGCGGGCACGGGGGTGGCACGGCTGCTGGCCGCGACCAAGCCCGCCGCCGCCCAGGAGATCGCCTACAGCTGCCAGGACTGGCCGATCACGGTCTGCCTGCATCCGGGCATGCGCGCGGGCCTGGCCGAGCTCGGCGCGGCCTTCACCCAGATCGCGTCCCGCCTGGCGGGCACGCCCGCCGCCTTCACCCGGGTCGAACAGCGGCCGCTGGAAGAACCCTTGCAGCCGTCCACCGGACTCGCGCAGATCCACGTGCCCGACCTGTCGGCGGGCTTCGCCGACGAGGCCGTCTACGAGTACGTCGAGTCGCTGGCCGCCCAATGCCCCGACACGCCCGGCGACGGTTACCGCGAGATCGTGGTGGCCTGGCTGCGCGGCGAGCCGCTGCCGGGCGGGCCGCTGCCGGAGCACCAGTACGCGGCGGCCTGGTTCTCCGGGCTGAGCGAGCATCAGCGACGCGAGTGGCTGCGCATGTTCTTCAGCGATTTCCAGGCGTGCAAGCTGTCGAGCACCCACTTCGGCGGCGGGCCGGCGGGGGCGGCGGCGGCCCCGGTGGCGGCCTCGACCGGCTCGCCACAGGTCTATCCGGTCTATCCGAATCCCAGCGACGAAGAGCGGTCTGCCGACTGGGGATCGGAGATGTCACCAAAAAGCTGGCAATGATGATCCACGGTCGGGTAGTCACACTCGCATGACGACTTCCCAAACGGCGCCCCCCGCGGTCACCCCGCGGCGGCGCCGCAGGTGGCGATATCTGGCCGGTTTCCTGGTCGTGGCGGTTCTGCTCGTGGTCGGCGGCCGGCTGGCCTGGACCTGGCTCAACCCGTTCGGCGAGCAGACCATCGACCGCAGCCAGCCGGTGCTCCTGCAGTCCATCAAGGACCTGAGCCGGTTCGAGGCGGCCACCGGCAACTTCCAGGTGGTGGTCGACCTGGAGAAGGACGCCCGGTTCCTGCCCGACGCGGTCAAGGGCACCCGCACGCTGTTCGTGGGGGCGGGCAACGTGGACGCCTACGTCGACTTCTCCGCCATGGGGGCCAACGGCGTGACGGTCTCCAAGGACCGTACGGAGGCCACGATCCGCCTGCCCCGCGCGCAACTGGAGAAGCCGAACCTCGACAACCGGCGCTCCTACGTCTTCGCGCAGCAGCGCGGGCTGCTGGACCGCGTGCAGGGCTTCCTGTCGTCGTCCCCGAACGACCAGCGGGAGCTGTACGTGCTGGCGGAGACCAAGATCGCCGAGGCCGCGGCGTCCAGTGACCTGCGCGCCCGCGCCGACACCAACACCAAGGCCATGCTCGAAGGGATGCTCAAGTCGCTCGGGTTCGCCAAGGTGACGGTGAAGTTCGCCGACCAGCCCTAGGTGCCTTAGGTCCTGCGACCGGCGCCCTAGGTAGCTCCGCACATCGGCCTACTGCCACAGATAGGGCATCCGCCCGATGTGGCGGCAGGGGCCTTAGGAGCAACCTGGAAAGTGCCAGGGAAGAAGACCGAAAGAAACCGGGAGCACTCGGATGAACGCCGAACTCGAATACGTCGTCATGAAGAACCACGCGGAGGAGCTCCGCGAGGCCGCGGCCCAGCACCGCCGGGCCCGCGAGGCGCAGAAGGGACAGAAGGCCGAGCGTCGTCACCGCTCGGTGTTCGCCAAGCTCCTCTCCTCATGACCACCGCAAGAAAGCCCGGCCGCAACCTCCCTCGCGGCCGGGCTCACCAACCTCCATAGACGCACATCAGGGGTGAGAGCCGAGCTCTCACCCCTGATGCGTTACGCGGGTACGCGGATGATGAGCGCGTCGCCCTGACCGCCGCCGCCGCACAGCCCGGCCGCGCCCAGGCCGCCGCCCCGGCGCCTGAGCTCGTGGGCCAGCGTGAGCACGATGCGCGCGCCCGAGGCGCCGATCGGGTGGCCGAGCGCGATGCCGCCGCCGTTGACGTTGACCTGGTCGAGCGGCACGCCCAGCTCCTTCGCCGACTGGAGCACCACGCTGGCGAACGCCTCGTTGATCTCCACCAGGTCGAGGTCGCCGACGCTCAGGCCCTGCTTGGCCAGCGCCTGCTTGATGGCGTTGGCCGGCTGCGACTGCAGCGAGGTGTCGGGCCCGGCCACGTTGCCGTGCCTGCCGATCTCCGCCAGCCAGGGCAGACCCAGCTCCTCGGCCTTGGCCTTGGACATCACGACCACCGCGCAGGCGCCGTCGGAGATCTGCGAGGCCGAGCCGGCCGTGATCGTGCCGTCGGCGGCGAACGCCGGCCGCAGCCGGGCCAGCGTGTCCACGGTGGTGTCGCCGCGGATGCCCTCGTCCTCCTTGACGACCACCGGCTCGCCGCGCCGCTGCGGGAGCTCCACCGGCACGATCTCGTCCTCGAAGACGCCGTTCTTGGTGGCCGCGGCGGCCAGCTGGTGGGAGCGGGCGGACAGCGCGTCCTGCTCCTCGCGACCGATGCCCAGCCGGGCGTTGTAGCGCTCGGTGGACTCGCCCATCGCGCACTGGTCGAACGCGCAGAACAGGCCGTCGTGCGCCATCGAGTCGAGCACCTGGGCGCCGCCGTACTTGACGCCCTTGCGCAGGCCGGGCAGCAGGTGCGGCGCGTTCGTCATCGACTCCATGCCGCCCGCGACCACGATGTCGAACTCACCCGCGCGGATGAGCTGGTCGGCCAGGGCGATGGCGTCCAGCCCCGACAGGCAGACCTTGTTGATGGTGATCGAAGGGACGGTCATCGGGATGCCCGCCTTGACCGCGGCCTGGCGGGAGGGGATCTGGCCCGCGCCCGCCTGGAGCACCTGGCCCATGATCACGTACTCGACGGCCTCCGGAGCGACTCCGGCACGTTCCAAGGCGGCCTTGATGGCGATGCCGCCGAGCTCCACGGCGGGCAACTCGGACAGGGCGCCGAGCAGCCTGCCGATGGGCGTACGAGCTCCGGCTACGATGACGGACCCAGACATGGCGACGGCCTCCTGTGCGCGCGAGGGGTTCTTTGACACCATACCCACGAGTAGGTGCACGCTCGCTATGGAGGCAGGCCACACATGTTCATGCGGATCGACCACATCGGGATCGCCTGTCACGACCTTGAGGCGAAGATCGCGCTATTCTCGGAAACGTTCGAGTTGACCGTCGTGGCGCGCGAGGTGAACGAGGAGCAAGGGGTCCGGGAGGCCATGCTCCACATCGCCGACGGCGAGGGCGGGAGCTCCTACATTCAGTTGCTGGAGCCACTGTCGCCCGACACGCCGGTGGGAAAGTTCCTGGCCAAGCGCGGCGAGGGCGTGCACCACGTGGCGTTCGGGGTGCCGGACGTGGCCGAGGCGATGGAACGGTTGGCGGGTAAGGGCGTGCGGCTGCTCGACGAGCACCCGCGACACGGCTCGATGGGGTCGGAGATCGCGTTTGCGCACCCCAAGGACGTGGGAGGGATGCTCACTGAGCTGGTGCAGGCAGCCGGAGCTCCGGCAAACGTCAAAACCGATCGTATGTAACTAGTCACGCAGATAGTCCGACGGGGCTTCTCAGGCGGGGCTGGCGGAGTACGCTGGCTTTCCACCGGACAAGGCGCCTGCCGCGAGGCACAGGCTCCTGGCTCGGCTGTCCCGAACCCCCCGTCCGGCCCGTGTAGCCGTCTCGACAACCCAGGATCGAGCCTCCATGCAGTCCGACATCGACGCCCAGCTCAACAACTTCTTCGAGGATGCCCCAGCACGCGAGTTCGACGTCGTGCTCCGCGGTTACGACCGCCATCAGGTTCACGATCATCTGAAGCAGCTCGACGGTGAGCTTCGCCAGTCCCGCGAGCAGGTGACGTCCCTGCAGCGCGATCTATCCGACTCCCAGCGCCAGTTGCAGGAGCAGGAGCGCCCGACCTACTCCGGTCTCGGCGCCCGCATCGAGCAGCTGTTGCGCCTCGCCGAGGAGCAGGCCACCGAGCTCGTCCAGGCCGCGAGGTCCGAGGCCAACGAGATCAAGGCCGCCGCCAAGGTCGAGGCCGCCGATGTCCGGGCCGCCGCCGAGGCCGAGGCCGCCGACAAGCGGGCGCAGGCGACGCGCGAGACCGACGAGATGCGCACCAGCGCCGAGCGCGACGCGGAGGAGACCCGCTCGACCGCTCGCCGTCTGGCCGACGAGCTGACCAACACCACCGAGCGCGAGGTCGCCAAGCTGCGGGCCACCGCCGACCACGAGGTGGCGGAGAAGCGGGCCGACGCCGAGCGCGAGATCGCCAAGCTGCGCACGACGACCGAGCGCGAGGTGGCGCAGCTACGCGCCTCGACCAAGCGCGAGCGCGACGAGGTGCTGACCACCGCGAAGCGACAGGCCGACGAGATGCGCGCGCAGGCTCAGCGGGTGCTGGAGGAGTCCGAGGCCAAGCGGGCGCAGGACGAGGCCGAGTTCGAGATCCAGCTCGCCTCCCGCCGCGAGGAGGCCGAGCGCCAGGAGGCCGAGCGCCACGCCACCGCGCAGGCCAACACGCAGAAGCTGGTCGCCGAGGCCGAGCAGCGCGCGGCCACGGCCGAGTCGCGGGCCACGAAGGCCACCCAGCAGGCCGACCAGACCAGGCGCGAGGCCGACCTGCACGCCAAGCAGCTGGTCGCCAACGCTCGCAAGAGCTCCGAGACGATCGTCTCCGAGGCCAAGTCCAGCGCCGAGACCATCGTCACCGAGGCCAAGAGCGACGCCGAGCGCACCCGCACGGCGATGCAGCGCCAGGTCGACGAGCTCACCCGCCAGCGCGACAGCATCACCAGCCACCTGGCGCAGCTGCGCCAGCTGCTCGGTGGCGCCGCTCTGCCGGGCATGGAGCCCGAGCCCGCGGTCACGGCGGCCCCGCCGAAGCCGGCTATCGCCGCACCGGTCAACGACAAGCCCGCCCCGGCCGCCGCACCGGCACCGGCGCCGGCCAAGGCCGAGACCAAGGGTGAAGACGACGCGGAGTGGTGGCAGGAGTAGCCGCCGGAGTCGACTACACGGGGGTTGGCTGACGGTTGAAGAGAGCCTGGTGACCTTGGGGTCGCTAGGCTCTCTTTGTCGTTCCGTAGGGCATATGTCAAAAACTGCCGTGGTTTGTCGTGATCTTCCAGGAGCCCCCGTGTCCGCAGAAGCCGAATCCCCTGCCGTGGAGGATGTCGCCAAGCCGCCGTCGTACACGCCGCCGCTCACCCGGGGGCCGTTCATGTTCGGGCTGGTCGGCGGGCTGGGCGTGCTGACCGCGATCGCGCTCGCGCAGATGGTCGTCCGCTCTCTGAGCGTGATCGTCCTGGTCGTGGTGGCGATGTTCCTGGCGGTCGGGCTGAACCCGGCCGTGGAGGCGCTGCAACGGCGCGGGCTGGCCAGGCGTGGGGCGATCTCGATCGTGTTCGCCGGGGTCATCGTGGCGTTCGTGCTGTTCGGGCTGGCCGTGGTGCCGCCGGTGAGCAAGCAGCTGAGCGAGTTCATCGCGGCCGTGCCCGGTTATGTGACCGAGCTCAGCAACCATCCGACGCTCCGGCAGCTCGACGCCGACTACCAGATCCTGCCGAAGGTGGCCACGTTCGTCACCAGCCAGCTGGGGCCCTCGCTGGCCAGTGGGGTCGTGGGGGCGGGGCTGGTGGTGCTCGACGGCGTGTTCACCACGGTGACGCTGCTGGTGCTCATGCTCTACTTCCTCGGCTCCCTGCACACGATCAAGGCGTACCTGCTCAAGCTGGTGCCGGTCTCCCGGCGGGAGCGGACCAGGGAGATCAGCGAGCAGATCCTCGACGGCATCGGCGGCTATGTCGCGGGCAACGTCCTCATCTCGGTCATCGCGGGCGTGCTGACCTGGATCTTCCTGTCGGTCATGGGCGTGAAGTACGCGCTGGCGCTGGCGCTGGTGGTCGCACTCACGGACCTGATCCCGCTCGTGGGCGCCACCATCGGAGCGGTGCTCGTGACGGGGGTCGGGCTGCTTCAGTCGCTGCCCGTGGGACTCGCGTGCGCGGTGTTCTTCGTGATCTACCAGCAGGTCGAGAACTACCTGATCTACCCGCGCGTCATGAAACGCTCCGTGGATGTGACGCCGGCGGTGACGGTGATCGCCGCGCTGTTCGGCGGCGCGCTGCTCGGCATCGTGGGCGCGCTGGTGGCCATCCCGGTCGCGGCCGCCATCGCGCTGATCATCCGGGAGTTCGTCCTCCCCCGCCAGGCACAGGCCTGACTTCTCGTCAGCGAGGTCGTGCCGCGCCGCCGAGTTCGCTGTTGAGGAACTCCGCCACGGCCGCGTTGAACGCCTCCGGCTGCTCGACCGCCGACAGGTGACCGGCCTTCGGAATGATCTCCAGCCGGCCGTCGGGTACGGCTCGCGCCATCGCCTCCGCGTCGGCCACGGTCGCCAGCTCGTCCTCCTCCCCCACCACGACGAGCAGCGGCACCTTGAGGGCGGCCAGCGTGTCGAAGGAGTCGGGCCGCCCGGCCATGGCCCGCTGCGCCCAGGCCACCGCACCGGGCGGAGCCGACTGCACGAGCCCCTTGACCCGCCCGAACACCATGGCCCTGCGCTCCTTGGTGGTGGGCCCGATCAGCGCGGGCAGCACCTCGGACACGAGCACCGCGCTGCCGCCGGACAGGACCGCGTTGGCGATGCGCTCCCTGTTCTCACGGGCGGGCTCAGGGTCGGGAGTGGCCTTCGTGTCGGCGAGTATGACGCCCAGCAGCCGGTCGGGATGGCGGCGGCAGAACGCCATCGTCACGTAGCCGCCCATCGACAGCCCGCCGACGACCGCGCGATCGACCCCCTCGCCGTCGAGCATCCTGGCGACGTCGTCGGCCATGACCTCGACCGACGGCTCTTCCTCCCCCAGCCGCGACCCACCGAAGCCGCGCAGGTCAGGTGTGATCACGCGGCACGACCTGGCCAGCCCCTCTCGCTGCGCCAGCCACATGGCCGACGAGAGCGGAAACGCGTGAAGCAGTACGACCGGGAGTCCCGTTCCGGCTGATCTCGTGTAAAGCTGCACGCACGATACGGTAGACCTCTTTTGTGATTCCATCACTTCTCGGCTTATGCCGATATTGCCTCGTGTGCTGACCGCTTTCTGTGACACCAGTCTTTTTTACGGCCGGCAGTGGCCGGCCCCAACCGCCGCACCTGGCCGAGGCCTGTCCAGGGACACGCTCCTCCGGCTCCCGGGCGAGGCGCCGTGACGTGCGCATTCTTCACCATTGCCACCTATCTGATGGCCGTCGCGCCCCCATCTATGAAGAGCACCTGGCCCGTCATATAGGCGGATGCGCCGCTAGCCAGGAAAACCGCTGGATGGGCCATTTCCTCAGGTGTTCCCCAGCGACGCATCGGGACACTGGACACCGTCGCCTCGTTCGACGCTTCGTCTTCCCACAGGTTGCGGTTGAGATCCGTGGCGGTCCAGCCGGGACATAGAGCGTTGACCCGCACACCGGCTCGCGCCCATTCCACGGCCAGGGTTTTGGTCAACGCCACGACGGCCGCCTTCGCCGCCGCGTAAGGGGCCAGGAAAGGCGCGCCCAATGCCGCTGCGGACGCCACGTTGATGACCGAGCCGGTGCCCCTGTCCAGGAGGTGAGGTGCCACCGCGTGGCAGACCGCCATGGTCGAGTCGAGGTTGAGCCGGAGGAGTTTGTCCCAGCCGGACAGCCGGAGATCCTTGAACTCGACGAGGAAATTCGACCCGCCGGCGTTGTTGACCACGATGTCGAGGTGGCCGAGCCCGTCGATCGCCGCCGCCACGGCGCCCGTGGCGGCGTCGCGGTCGGTGAGGTCGGCGGGCAGGACGACCGCGCGCCGGCCCAGCGCCTCGATCTCCTTGGCCACCTCGGCCAGGGGTTCGGCCGAGCGGGACACGAGTGCCACGTCGGCCCCGGCCTCGGCGTACGCGAGCGCGATGGCCCGCCCGATCCCCTTCGACGCCCCGGTGACCAGAGCCTGCTTACCGCTGAGATCGAACGCGCCCACGGGATGCCTCCTCGCATCGGAACCGAACAAGATTCTATGGACTGGGGGCCTGGAAACGCCACCGGCGCGGAGCTGCGAGAGCCCCGCGCCGGTCCGTCATCGGCAGGAGAGAGGTGCTATCCCAGCCCGCCCAACAGAGTGTCGATGGTGTCGACGATGTTGTCCACGATCTTCTGACTTCGGGCGCCCAGTTCGGCGATCGCGCCAGACCTCTTGGTCAGCTCGATCTCCTCATTCTTCCAGAGCTGTTTCTCCGCACTTCCGGAGCCGGCGCGATCTGGGAGGCGCGTCGGGGGTCTCCCTTCGGGGTACATCCGGCCGTTGCCGTAGACGGTGTAGGACTGGGTCTGCTGCGTGCTGCCGTCGTTGCGGTAGACCTGGCTCGGTCTTGGCTGTGCCGGCTGCCGGCTCGCCTTGGGCGGCGACTGCCGCTGTACCGCTCTTTGGCTGGTCGGCCGGTGTGCCGGGCGCTGCCGCGCCTGCTGGATGCCGCGTGGGAGCCGGCCGGCCCGGTGGTTGCGTGCCCTGGCCGCCGCCGCGGCCCGCCTCTTCGCCGCCGCCTCAGCGGCCTTCCTCCTGGCTTCCCTTCTCGCCGCCGCGGCGGCCCGTCGTTTCGCCGCAGCAGCCGCGGCCTTTCTGATCTTCTCCGCGGCCTTCTTCTTGGCCGCCGCCAAGGCCCTCTTCTTGGCCGCCTCAGCCGCCTTCTTCTTGGCCAGTTCCAAGGCCTTCTTCCTGGCCAGTGCCGCAGCCCTGCGCTTGGCCGCCGCGATGGCCGCGCGCCTTGCCGCCGCCCGTGCCGCCGCCAACGCCGCCCGCCTGGCGGCCGCCTGCGCCAGCTTCCTGGCGATGATCCGCGCCGCGATCCTGGCCGCGATGCCGACGACGATCCAGAACAGCTGCCCGTCGGGGTCACTCATGCTGACGGGGCTGTTGTTGGCGTAGGCATAGGCGTTGAGCTGCTGCGGGTCCTCCTCGTCGATGATGGGGTCGACCGACATGAAGCGGCCGTTCTTGGGGTCGTACTCACGGGCGCCGAGGTGGACCAGCCCGGTCGTCGGGTCGTTCCCGCCGCCGACGAACCCGCGCTGTCCTGGCCACCACTGTGGCGGCGATCCCCGGTCCTCGCCGAACGGCGTCATCCTCCTGATGGCCACCGCCGCGGTCCCGGCGTTCACCGCGGCCTGCGCGGTGCCCTGGTGGTCGTTGGCCAGGAAGTAGACCTGGTTGTCCGGCGTGCGGACCGCGATGGCCTCGCCGTTGATGGTGTAGTAGCGGGTCTGCTCGACCGCGTCCTTGGCGAAGTCGAAGCGCAGCTCCATGTCGTCGACGTACAGGGTGGCGTCGGTCGTGGTCTTGCGCAGCAGCCGCTCGCCGTCCGCGTCGTACACGAACGAGGTGCTCTTGCCCGCCTCCGTCACCGACTCCAGGTTGCCCTCGGCGTCCCAAACCAGGGTCTGGTCTGAATTGCCGACCTTGCGCCTGGTGGTGTTGCCGGCCTCGTCGTAGGCGAACACGTCCGCCCCGACGGCCTGCAGCGCGTGCGGCTGCTTGGCGCCCGCCGCCGGGAAGGTGGAGGTGCGGGTGGATTCGGGTGCGCCGCCCCAGGCGTGCTTGGTCTCCTTGATCCGGTTGCCGGTGGCGTCGTAGTTGTAGCTGACCGCGTAGGGGGCCACGCCGCCGATCTTGTCGGACTGCGGGGTGCCGGCGGCGCAGCCGTCGGTGGCCGTCCAGGCCGAGGTCATGCGGCGCAGATGGTCATACTTGAAGCACTGCGTGTCCTGGCCGCTCGCCTGCTCGGCGATCTTGGTGATGTTGCCCACCGCGTCGTAGGTGTAGTTGAGGTCGAGGTCGGCCGCGGTGGCGCTCTCCCTGTCCAGCCGCATCCTGGTCAGCCTGCGGGTGGACTCGTCGTGGGTGTAGGTGAGCCAGGTCTTCTTGCCTCCGGCGCCCAGCTCGTACTGCAGGGTCTCGCCCAGCTTGGAGTAGCGGGTCGCGGTCACGTACGACGACAGGCCGGTGACCTTGGTCGGCTGGCTGAGCTCGTCGTAGGAGTAGACGACCGACTCCTCCGCCAGGCCGCCGCCGGCGGGGAAGCTGACGGACTGGACCTGGTCGTCGAGCGTGTAGCGGGTGTTGAGCTGGTACGAACCGGCCAGCTTGCCCTCCCGCTCGGGGACGGTGACGGTCTGGCGCAGCGTGCGGTAGCTGGTGTCGATGGCGTTGATCTCCGCCTTGTACGCCTGCCCGCCCACGTAGCGGATGCTGGCGTTCAGGTGGCCCTTGGCCAGCGCGTCGTACTTCCACTCGGCCAGCAGCGTGCCGGTCGCGGAGTCCGCCCGCATCTCCTTCTTGCGGCCCAGCTCGTCGTAGACGTACCACAGGGTCTTGCCGCGGGCGTCAGTGGTGCTGAGCAGCTCGTCGGCGTCGTTGTAGGTCATCGTGGTGACGCCCTTGTCGGGGTCCTCGGTTTTGATCTCCCGCCCGCGCAGATCGTAGTGGTGGCGCCACACGTTGCCCGCCGGGTCCGTCACCGTGGACAGCTGTCCCGCGTGGTCGTAGGTGTACTTGGTGGACTCGTACTCGCCGGTCGGGGTCGCGCCCTTGTACTGGCGCAGCTCGATGAGGCGGTCCTCGGCGTCGCCGATGCGGGTCGTCGCGGTGCCGCCCGGCGGCGGCGTCACGTGGATCCGGTCGCCCTCCTGTGTGGAGGACACCCGGAACTTCTCCACGCCCTTCGCCTTGAGGGCCTGGGCGCTGACGTCTCCGGTGCCGTCGAACGTCGACACGACCTGGGTCGGCACGTCGGCGTCGGCCACCGCGAGCAGCTCGGTGGAGGGCGCCCCGGTGGCGAAGTAGCCGGTGTTGGACTTGACCGTCTCACCGAGCGAGTTGTAGATGGTGTCGGTGATCGTGCGTCCCTCACGCAGCGCGGGGTCCTGCGTCTGGGTGTCGAGGGGCGCGGGTTCCTGGGTCTGCCGCTCGCGCAGCAGGCCGTCGTACAGCTCGTAGCTGGTGGTGTAGGAGCCGTCCGCGCGCAGCGTCTTCGTGGTGACGACGCTGGGACCGTCGTTGCGCATCTGGTAGGAGTACTCGGTGCTGGGCGACTGCCCCGCCGACTTGCTCCGGTCGGGCTGCCAGACCTTGACCAGGCGGCCGATCGCGTCGTGCTCCATGTCGACGCGGCGGTTGTTCGCGTCGACCTCGGCGATGGGCTCGCCCCAGGCCGGTTCGAGCAGGGTGCGGTCGACGTGGCCGAGCTGGTTGGTCTCGACGATCTCCGTCGCGGGGGCGCCCGCGGCCGGGGTGTAGGTGGTGACGGACTTGGTGCCGACCGCGTCGGTCTCGCTGGTCTCGCGGCCGTAGGTGTCGTAGGTGTGGGTGCTGTCGGTGCTCGCCGTGCCGTCCCCGGTGACGAGCTGGACCGCGGTCACGTCGCCCTTGCTCGGGGCCTGGCCGTACGCCTTGTTGTCGTACTGGACCCGCTGGTCGGAGATCACCTCTTCGGCGGCCAGCTTGGCCACGCCGGTGCCGCAGCCCGCGGCGACCTTCTGGATCCTGCTGGTGTAGTCGATCAGCCAGGCCGTGTCGTCACGGGCGTAGGTGTAGCGGGTGCACTGGTCGTCGTCGGTGCTGGCCAGGTCGCCCTTCTCCTCCACCTGGGTGAGCAGGCCCTTGGTGTCGTACGCGCGCTCCTCGCCGGTACGCCGCCACTTGCCGCCGCTCAACGCGGTGCGGGTGACCATGGACTTGGGCTCGACCACGTACGCGGCCTTGGTGACGCCGCCCTGCGTGGACTCGGCGGTCTTGAGCGACCACGGCTCCTCGGCGGTCGCGGTCAGGATGGACCCGCCGTCACCGTCGTAGAGGATCTCCTCGCGTTCGAACCCGGACAACTGGTCGAGGTCGGCCAGCTTGACGCCCTCGGTGTCCACCACCTCGGCCGTACGCTTGGTGCCGTCGGCCTGCTTGTCGCCGTCCATGCCCCGGAAGTACCTGAACTCCGTGAGCGTGCGCTTGGTGTCCTGGCCGTCGCCCTCGCGCACCCGTACCCGGCCGAACCCGCGCCAGTCCGACCACGTCCGGTGCTCGGGCTTGACGAGGATGTTCTCGGCGTAGCGCCAGGCGCCGCCGTCCAGGTACTCGTAGTCGGTAACCACGTTCGGCGAGCCCGCGACCCGGTCGGCCTCCACCGTCTGCGTCACCACGTACTTGTGGAACCAGTCGGTGACCTCGGCCTCGTTCGCCGGGGCCCAGCGCTGCGGGAAGCAGCGCCGGTTGTTCTTGTCGGCGGCCGGCAGGTCGCCCGGCTTGCAGTCGGCCGGCGCGTAGTTGACGCGCAGCTCGCCGCCGCTCTCGTTGTTCACCGCCTGAACGCGCCACTTGACGAGCGGGGCGCGACCCTCGTTGGCGTCCACCCTGTTGGGCAGCTGGACACCGGTGAAGGTGACCTTGGGCAGCGTGATCGTGCCGCCGACCAGGCCGCTCTGCTGGATCGACGCCAGCCACAGCGACGGGCTGAGGCCGTCACCCGTGGCGGGGAACTGGTGCGTCAGCGTCCAGGAGTCCACCGGGCAGTACTGCGCGCCCGCGCACTTGGCGGTGTCGGTGTTGAGCACCTGGGTGGTGACCTTGGCCAGCCGCTTACGCGTGAAGAACGTCGGCGACAGGCGGTCGGTGCACTTCACGCCGGAGTCGCAGATCTGGTCGAACGGGACGTCCGGCCAGCTGCTCGCGGTCTCCTTCTTGAGCTCGGCGGCGGCGCAGGTGATCGTTCCGCTGGGGAGGCAGCGCTCGGCCACGTCGAAGACCACGCGGGCCGCGGGCGCCTTGGTGAACAGCTCGCCCTTGAGGTAGCCGTAGTCGATGCGGGTGAGGTAGCCGCTTCGCGCGTACAGGGTGCCCAGTTCGGGCTTCATGTTGCGGCCGTAGTAGTTGTTCTCGAGCGCGTACCAATACGTGGTGGCGTTGCCGTGGGTGTCCACCGCGTAGTCGAGGTTCCACCGGTAGGCCTGCTGGCACCAGGCGTTGGCCGGGGTGCTGTTGTAGCAGGGCTCGCCGCTGTTGTTGCCGAAGACCGGCACCGTCTGGACCGACTTCGTCTCCGGCTTGCCGGTGACCCAGCCGGGCAGGCGGTTCAGGCCGAAGGTGAACTGGGTGCCGTCGGCCGCGGTGACGCGCCAGTACTCACCGTTGTTGTCGCCGTTCACGGCGCCGGTGAGGTATTCGATCCGGGTGCCGTCGTCGCGCTTGGGGCGCCACTGCTTGGTGGTGGCGTCCTTGACCAGCTCGACGGCCGAGTTGCCGAGGGACAGGGTGGCGTTCTCCTGGTCCCAGCACAGGTCGCCGGTCTTCTTGCCGTCGATCATGCAGGACTTGTAACGGCGCTCGACGTAGCCGCTGGGGTTCAGCTCGAAGCCCTCACCCGCCCAGGACGGCTGGTTGTTGGTGGAGGCGGTGCGGCCGTCCACGCTCTGGGAGGAGTAGTCGATCGACAGGTCCGGCTCGTCACCGCCCAGCGCGGGCGGCGCTCGCAGCTCGTATCCCCAGCTGAAGTCACCCGACTGGGCGCCGACGCTCCACTGGGCCGAGGGGGCGAGCGAGGTGGCTCCATGGTCGCCGGACGACCCGGAAGGCGCCGCCGCCAGCGCGTACAGCGCGGGCATGTCCACGTCGGCGGTCAGGGTGCCCGCCTTCGTGTCGTTGTCGCCGGGCACCGGCTCCGGCCGCGGGCAGCCGGTCGCGGTGGCGGTCAGGACGCATTCGTCCAGCCGGACGAGCCGCAGCCGGGCGCCGTAGTCGCCGCCGTAGGCGTAGCGGAAGCCGGAGTAGTCGATCGCCAGGCGGGTCTTCCCGCTCTTGGCCGTCAGTCCCTGCCCAGGTGAGACCCGCAGGGCTAGGCCGAGCAGTCCGGCCTTCTGCGTCTGAGCGGGGTCCAGCAGCTCGACGCGGGCCGGGTCGGGGGTGGCCGCCTTGGCCGTCTTCGTCCCCGCCTTGGGCGCGGCCAGGCGGATCGGGAAGGTGGTGGCGCCCAGCGTCTTGGCCTGCGCGTCGCCGGTCACGGTCAGCTCGACCGTCTGCGCTTTCGGCCAGGTGATGCCTGGTGGCGCCTTCCACGCCTGTTTCTGGGCCGGATCAGCCTGGGCGGGCAGCACCGGGACCTTCTGCCCGCGTACCGGGGTCTCCTTCTGCACGGTCGGGGCGGAGCGGCCCGCGGCCTGCGCGGGCATCGCCGACACCAGCGTGCTGACCATGACGACGGACAGGGTGGCTGCCAGCCGCCGGGGCCATGACGACCGTTTCAGTGGTTGCTGTAAACGATTCCAGTACGAATCCGGCAGGTCTAACCCACTCGGCTGATCCATTTTTTCCGACCTCTCCCGGTCTTTTGGGGGGTTATTGGGCGGCTAGTTGGGAGATTTGCTCGGCGTTCAGCACACCGTCGTAGGTGCGGACGTCGTCCACGGTCCCCGGCCAGTAGCCGGCGAAGACGCCCGCGGTCTTGGCCCGGCCGAGCTGCAGCGGGCCGGTGGCGTTCCACGCGCTCACGTGGTCGGTGATGGTGCTGTCGGACAGGCGGCCGTTGACGTAGACACGCAGCTCACCCGCGAGCGGGTCGTAGACCCCGGCCACGTGGGTCCACTCCAGCGGCGCGGGTACGGCGTCGGACCGCGTACGCACCAGCGCGGCGGTGTCGGTGTCGGCGGCGGCCATGCCGAGGACCCAGCGCCCCTGCTCCTTGTCGAAACCGAGCTGGAAACCGCTGGCCCTGGTCCCGGACTGGGAGACGGCGGCGGCGTCGCGGGTGGGCAGGTAGTCGAGCTGGGTCCACATGGCGACGGTGAACCCGGCCTTGGTGTTGACGGCGGGCGCGCCGGCCTGTGCGTGGCCGTTGACGCCGTCGAGCGCGAGCGCGCCGTCCAGCCAGCCTTCGCCCCAGGTGGCGGCGCCGGCCAGCGTCGCGGCGGTGGCCCGGCCCGAGGAGTCGGCGGCGAGCGTGCCGGACTCCTCGTCGAGCTTCCAGTGCCCGACCAGCGTCGCGGCGCTGTTCACCAGGTCGGCGACCTCGTCGGCGAACATCGCCCGGCCGTAGACGCGGACCTCGTCGAGGTCACCGGGCCAGAACTCCGCCCCGGCCCCGTTGACCTTCCCCCGGCCGATCGCCAGTGACCCGGTCGCGTCCCACGGCTGGGTGAAGGGGGCCGTCGACTCCAGCCTGCCGTTGACGTACAGCGACAGCTCCTTGGCGGCCGAGTCGTAGACGCCGGTGAGGTGGGTCCACTCACCGAGCCGCGGCGCCGCCGCCGACAGCGCGCGCACGCTCTGCGCCCCGTCGGCGTCCGCGACCGTACGGCTCAGGGCCCAGCGGTCGTCGGCCTTGGAGTACTGCAGCGCGAAGCCGCCGGCCCGCGCGCCGTCCTGGCTGACCACGGTCGCGGTGGCGTTCGTGCTGGTCAGCCGCGCCCAGGCGGTGACGGTGAAGTTGCGCTGGGTGGACACGGCGGGGCCGTTGGTCAGCGCGTGCGCGCCTGTCCCGTCGAGGCGCAGCCCCAGCCCGGTCCGGCCCGTGGTCCAGGTGGCCTGGCCGGACAGGGTGGCGTGGTGGGCGCCCGTGCCGTCGGCGGCGACGGTGCCCTGGCCCTCGTCCAGGGTCCAGTGGCCGTCGGGGCCGGTGCCCGCGTTGACGTTGAACAGGTAGGTGCGGATCGGGCCCTGCTGTCCCGCGCGGTCCTTGCTGCGTACCGACAGCACGTTGGGGCCGTCATGACGTGGAGTGAGCTGGATCGTCGCCGTCCCGCCCGACTGGTCGGCCGCGACCTCCGTCTTCGGCGTGGTGTCGAGGCCGTAGACGTAGGTGACGACGTCGGAGACGCCGTTGGCGGTGAAGGTGAAGGAGCCGGCCCGGCCGACGCCGTCGTTCCAGCCGCCCTCGGGGTACTGCGGGGACGTCACAACCGGTTCCTTGCCGGGCGCGGAGGCGTCGACCGTGGCCTCGCACCAGGGGCCCCACGCGCTGTCGGCCTTGCCGTCCTCGGCGCGGACCCGCCAGCGGATCAGCGAGCCGTCGGCGTAGGCGCCCGCGGGGATCTGCGCGTAGAAGGCGCTACCCGTGCTCGCCAGCCCGGTGACGTACTCGCCCACCTTGACGCCGGCCGCGTTCCACCACTCGAACCGGCCTCTGACCGAGTTGTCGACGTCACGCAGCTTGGCCCACAGCTTCGGCGCCGCACCGCTGATGACCGGCCGCGCGTCACCGGACAGGCAGCCGCCTCCCGGGTCCGACCACGCGTCGGCGGCGACGGGCGCGGACGGCAGCGAGTTGTACTCGATCACCAGGCTGGGGTTGTTCTTGAACTTCTTCCAGCCGTAGCTGTCCGTCTCGCTCGTCGCCCGGATCCCGATCGTCATCGTGGACCACTTCTTGGCGGCCGCCTCGACCGCCATGGACGTGACGTCGAACTCCACGCCGCCGGGCAGGCAGGCCGATCCCCAGCCCTTCGCCACATTCACCGTGGACAGGATCCTGTTCCAGGCCGGTTGGACCTTCCAGGTGGTGGTCTTGCTGATCGCGCCGGTGGACCAGGCTTCGACCTGCCGCTTGGTGCACGAGTAGGACCAGGTCTCGTACGTACGCAGCGTCGCCTTGATGATCTGCTTGCCGTGGATGGTCGTGCCGGTGGCCATCTGGAAGAAGGACCGGTTGGTCTGCCCGGAGACGTGTCCCGCCCTGGCGACGTCGTTGGCGTTCAGGAAGTTGGAGGTGGGGTTGTTGCTCCAGACGGACGTCCACGCGCCGCGAGCCGCCGAGAAGAACGGGTCGAGGTAGATCGGATAGCGGGTCGCCGGGTCCTCGATCATGCCCCGGTGCGGCTTGAGCACCAGCTTCTTGCCGACCAGCTTGAGGCCCATCACCTCGTGCCGGGCGTCCGCGGGCGAGCCTTCCCCGGCGGCGAGCGTGTGCGCGGCCGAGGATCCGGAGGAGTCCCACATCATCGGCGGCGAGGCGGTGAAGATCGTGCCGCCGTTCGCGTCGTTCGCTTCGAGGTTGCCGCCCTGGGTGGACTTCATCGACAGCCCGCTGGTCTTGATCGGGAAGCTCAGCTCGGCCAGGGCCGGGTTCTCGGCCGCCGCCCGCGACTTGACCACGAGGAGATGTGAGAAGCCGTCGACGTCCGCCTTCACCTGGAGATCCACGCCGGGCAGGACCTCGGGGTAGGTCGCGGTGTCACCGCTCAGCGCCGGCTTCGGCAGTTGCCCGGGCCAGGCGAGCTCCAGTGTCTTGCCGCCGCGGTTCATCCGGGCGAGCGGCGCGGTCCCACCGCCCGAGAAGCTGAGTCCCACCGCTGTGGCGACCGGGGCGAGCGACCCGTCGGGCTGTAACCGGAGCGTGGCGTCCGCGGCCACCCATGCGCCCGCCCGGCGGACCCGCACCGGCCGGGTGTACTGCTCCAGGGTGAAAGTGCCGTCCGGCTTGGCGAAGACCTGGCGGGTCTCGGTGCGCATCGCCTCCACCTCGACCGGCTTGCCGGTCCGGCGGGCGAGAGCGAGCGCGGGCTCCTCCCCCGGTGCCGCGTTCTTGCTCTGTTGTCGAAGGCCGGCGTCCGTACTCTTCTGCCGCGCACTGGCGACGGCGTCCAGATGATCAAGGGGCGCTGCCGCTACCGCCCCTGCCAACATCACCACGACCAGCCCACGAACTACGCGCATTCACCCTCGCCGGTACCGAGCTGGGGACACCGCGCAGGTCAAGCTCGCCCGGCGTCTCCACGATCTTCAATTGACGATCGGATTGTCACCCGGGAGAAGCGGTTCGTCTAGATCTCTGCCGAATTTCGTCAAATATTGCGCTATGTCTGAAAAAAATCGCCAGGTCAGACGTTGACGGGCAGCGGAGCGGCGGACGGGTTCACCCGACGGACGATCTCGTCCAGGACGATGCGTACGTACGGCTCGCCCACCCACAGGTGCTTGGCCCCGTCGACCCCGATGACCTCGGCCTGCGGCACCCGCGCGAACCGCCGCTTGGCCTCCTCGGGCCGCAGGTAGTCGTCGAACTCCGGCACCAGGGCCACCAGCGGCCGGCCGAACCCGGCCCACGCGTCCAGGTCCTCGTCCGTGGCCCGGTGCAGCGGCGGCGAGAGGAGGATGGCGCCCTCGACGAGCGGGTCGCGGGCCCACTTCAGCGTCAGCTCGGTGCCGAACGACCAGCCGACCACCCACACGTGCGGCAGATCGTGGTATTCGGCGTACTCCAGCGCCGCCGCCACGTCGAACCGCTCCCCTTCCCCGCCGTCGAAGGTGCCGGAGGAGGTGCCGCGATCGGAGGAGGTGCCGCGCGTGTTGAAGCGGAGCACGGCCAGGTCGGCCAGGGCGGGCAGGCGGTTGGCGGCCTTCTTGAAGACGTGGCTGTCCATGAACCCGCCGTGCGTCGGCAGCGGGTGGAAGGTGACCAGCGTCGCCACAGGTGGCCGGTCGAGGGGCAGGGCCAGCTCTCCGACCAGGATCTGGCCGTCGGCCGTGTGCAACTCGATCGGCTCTCGCCGGGCGGGCAGCACGGTCGCCGCGCGAATCTCCAACGTCGGTCCCTTCAGAGTGGTCAAATCACGGGGGTCATGTTCGGGGGCGTGTCGCGGGGAGGCTTGCGGCGGGGGGCTTGCCGCGACGGTTTCAGTAGCGGGTGCGGCCGGGGCCGCGATCCAGTCTCTTGCGCCAGCACGCCGGGTGCCAGTGGCGGCGCTCGTCGTCACCGCCGCTCCAGGCCGGCCAGGACACCAGGTGCGGCTGCCCGGCGCGGATCTCCTGGTCGCAGCCGGGGCAACGGTAGATCTTGGTCGAGGTGGAGCCGGTGAGCATGCGTACCTTCCACTCCCCGTCCGGCCATTCCTCGACCCGGTCCACGCCCCCGGGAAGGCCCAGCGGACGGGAGGACTCCCTGCGGCGGGCGCGGCGCGGGCTCACGGCTCGGCCCGCGCCGGCCTCTCCGCGCCTCCCGCCCCCGTCATGCCGAAGCCGGCCACTCCCACCATCTCGAACGCCATGCGTCCAGTTTTCCAGAGCCGGTAGGGTTGGCCGTCATGCGGCTGGTCATCGCGCGATGCAGCGTGGATTACATCGGACGGCTCACGGCTCACCTGCCGATGGCGCCAAGGCTCATTCTCATCAAGGCGGACGGCAGCGTGTCCATCCACGCCGACGATCGCGCCTTCAAGCCGCTCAACTGGATGAACCCGCCGTGCAAGCTCAAGGAAGACGGCGAGACCTGGACCGTCACCCACGGCAAGTCCGGCGAGAAGCTGGTCCTGACGATGGAGGAGATCCTCCACGACTTCAGCCACGAGCTCGGTGTCGACCCCGGCCTGATCAAGGACGGCGTCGAGGCGCACCTGCAGGAGCTGCTCGCCGAGCACATCACGACGCTGGGCCCCGGCTATTCGCTGATCCGCCGCGAGTACATGACGGCGATCGGCCCGGTCGACATCCTCTGCCGTGACGCGCTCGGCGCGACGGTGGCGGTCGAGATCAAGCGCCGCGGCGAGATCGACGGCGTCGAGCAGCTGACCCGCTACCTGGACCTGCTCAACCGCGACCCGCTGCTGACCCCGGTCCGCGGCGTCTTCGCCGCCCAGGAGATCAAGCCCCAGGCCCGCGTGCTGGCCGCCGACCGGGGCATTCACTGCGTCACCCTCGACTACGACACGCTGCGTGGAATCGAACCGGAGAACCCCACGCTCTTCTGATACGCGGACGACGTTCCTGTGTTGACATGTCACGGCTAGACATTCTAGTTTTGACATATCAAGATTGGAGCGTGATATGACGACGCCTTTCTACCTGAGCGGCAACCTCGCCCCCGTCTCCGACGAGACCGAGGCGTACGACCTGCCCGTCTCCGGCGCCCTGCCCGCCGAGCTGACCGGGCGATACTTCCGCAACGGCCCCAACCCGAGGCCGGGCGAGGACCCCGGCCACTGGTTCGCCGGCCACGGGATGCTGCACGGCGTACGGCTCGACCGGGGGCGGGCCGAGTGGTACCGCAACCGGTGGGTACGCACCAAGAAGTTCACCGACAACGCGCCCTTCATCGGCGAGAGCGGCCTCGACAGGGCCGCCGTCTCGGCCAACACCTCCGTGATCAGGCACGCCGACCGCATCTTCGCGCTCGTCGAGAACGGCCTGCCGCACGAGCTGACGCCGGAGCTGGCCACGGTCGGCCCGTACGACTTCGGCGGGCGGCTGGCCACGGCGATGACCGCGCATCCCAAGGAGGACCCGGCCACCGGGGAGCTGCACTTCTTCGGTTACGGATACTTCCCGCCGTTCGTCACCTACCACCGCCTGTCGGCGGACGGCGAGCTGGTGGAGAGCCGGGAGATCGAGGTGCCGAAGTCGACGATGATGCATGACTTCGCCGTCACCGAGCACTACCTGATCTGGCTCGACCTGCCCTTCGTGTTCGAGGCCGGGCGCACGGGCATGCCGTACGCCTGGGACGACGGATACGGCGCGCGGATCGGCGTGACGCCCCGGCAGGGCGGCCCGACCCGCTGGTTCGACGTCGACCCGTGCTACGTCTTCCATGTCGGCAACGCCTGGGAGGACGCGGACGGCCGGATCGTGCTCAACGCCGCCCGCTACGCGCAAGCCGACTTCACCGGGCTGTGGGCGCGCATCGGCAACACCGGGGACCCGGCCAGGCACGCGGCCACGATCGCCACCGCGACGCTGCACCGGTGGACGCTCGACCCGGCGTCCGGCTCGGTCAAGGAGGAGGCGCAGGACGATCGGGGCATCGAGTTCCCCACGTTCAACGACGCCCTGCTCGGCCGGGCCAGTCGCTACCTCTACACGGTGGGCGAGAACTCCCGCTCCATCGTCAAGTACGACCACCGGACCGGCGCGGCCCAGGCGAGGGAGACCGGCGACGACACGGGTGAGGCGGTGTTCGTGGCGGCCGAGGGGGCGCGGGCCGAGGACGAGGGCTGGCTGCTGTCGGTGGTCACCACGGGCGAGAGCTCCGAGCTGCTCGTACTCGACGCCACCGACCTGTCGGACGTGGCGTCGGTCCGGCTGCCCCGGCGGGTTCCGGCCGGCTTCCACGGGACGTGGCTGGCGGACGTCCCACGCTAGTAAGCGATGGCTTACCGGTCTATGGTGACGCCATGACCACGCTGACGTTCGACTCACTGAACCCGGCGACCGGCGAGGTCGTCGGGAGTCACCCCAAGCAGTCCGCCGACGCCGTGCGCGAGGCCGTCGGCCGGGCCGAGCAGGCCGCGACCTGGTGGGCCGGGCTGGCCCCCGCCGAACGCCGGCGCCGCCTGCTCGACTACAAGGCCGTGCTCACCCAGCACCTCAAGGAGCTGGCCGGGCTCGTGCACGACGAGACGGGCAAGCCGGTCGGCGACGCCACGCTGGAGATCGTGCTGGCGATCACGCACCTCGACTGGGCGGCCCGCAACGCGGTCAAGGTCCTGGGGCGGCGCCGCGTCTCGACCGGGATGATCGGTCTCAACCTGGCCGCCACGCTCGAATACCTGCCGCTGGGCGTGGTCGGCGTGATCGGTCCGTGGAACTACCCGGTCTTCACGCCGATGGGCTCGATCGCGTACGCGCTCGCGGCCGGCAACGCGGTCGTGTTCAAGCCCAGCGAGCTCACCCCCGGCGTCGGGGTGCGGCTGGCGGAGCTGTTCGCCGAGTCGGTGCCGGAGCAGCCGGTGTTCCAGACCGTGACCGGGCTCGGGGAGACGGGCGCGCTGCTGGCGAAGGACCCGCGGGTCAAGAAGGTGGCGTTCACCGGCTCGACGGCCACGGCCAAGCGGGTCATGGCGGCCTGCGCCGAGAACCTGACGCCGATCGTGGCCGAGTGCGGCGGCAAGGACGCGTTCATCGTCGACGCCGACGCCGATGTGAAGGCCGCCGCCGACGCCTGCCTGTGGGGAGCGATGTCCAACGCCGGGCAGACGTGCGTGGGTGTCGAGCGGGTGTACGTCGTGGACGCCGTCTATGAAACTTTCATGCGCGAGCTGTCGGCCCGGGTCGCCACGGTCAAGGCGGGCGAGGACTACGGCCCGATCACCATGCCGGGCCAGCTGGACATCATCCGGCGCCACATCGACGACGCCACCAAGTCCGGAAAAGTCGTGACAGGTGGCCCAGACTCGGTGCGCGCGCCGTACGTGGACCCGGTGATCGTCGAGGACGTCCCGGAGGACTCCCCCGCGGTGCGCGAGGAGACGTTCGGCCCGACCATCACCGTACGGCGCACCCGCGACGCGCAGCAGGCGCTGGAGCTGGCCAACGCCTCGGCGTACGGGCTGGCAGGCACCGTATTCTCCGGCAACGCGCGCCGGGCCATGGAACTGGCCCGGCTGATGCGCACCGGGATGACGGCCGTCAACTCGGTCATTTCATTCGCCGGAGTGCCCGCGCTGCCGTTCGGCGGGATCGGCGATTCGGGCTTCGGGCGCATCCACGGAGCCGACGGGTTGCGGGAGTTCGCCAGGCCCAAAGCGATCAGCCGACAGCGGTTCGCCATGCCCGGCATGAACCTGACCTCGTTCAGCAGAGGGCCCGCGGAGCTTGAGCGGCTGATCAGGCTTGTCACGTTCTTGCACGGGCGACGTAAGAGATAAAGTATATGCTCTTTCCCAAAACGGATCATCCGTCCATAATTGTGTGCTCTGGGGGCCACGATCATGTTGGACGGGTGGAATGTGAACCGGTCTTACCGGGGAATGTCGGCTGAGCAAAGGCTGGCAGACAGACGCGAGCGGCTGATGACAGCCGCCTACACGCTATACGCGAAGCCAGGTTTCGCGGCGACGACGATCGAAAGACTGTGCTCGGAGGCCCGGATCTCGAACCGCGCCTTCTACGAATGTTTCGGTGGCCGAGAGGAACTTCTTCAGGCGCTGCACGAGCGATGCGTGGAGGAAAGCCTCGCAGTTGTTGCCAAGGCGTTACAAGAGGCGCCCGCGACCCTGGAGGACAGGGTGCGGGCGGGGATTCGCGCGTATATCGAGTTCGCCACCGCCGACTGGCGTCGCGCTCGCATCATGCACCTGGAGGTGCGCAGGTCGGGCGACGTTCTGACGGCTTCTCGCCAGCGTGCCGTCGACTCCTTCGCCCGTCTTGTCGAAGACGCGGCGGCGGAATTCCCGCAGTCGGGCCAGCCGAATCGACGGCTGGTGGCGCTCGGAGCTATTGGAGCGCTACAAGAGCTGCTCATCGAATGGCTGCTGGCGGAGGAGCCGCCGCCCATCGACGAACTGGTCGGCGTCGCCGTACACATCTTCGGCAGAACCCTCGGTACGTCGTGAGGCCCTGATTACGGATCGTGTTTATTTGGCAATGTGGTATGGCGAATAATCGCCGCGCTAATCAGCATATCTGCCGTTCTTAGAACTACTACCGCCTGTGGGAGTATGGGCCACGAAAAGCGGCGAGCAGCGGCTGATCGCTGCTCGCCCTATATATCGCGACATCCGGCGTACTCCCGTGCACCGCCGGCCACCGCTTCAGGCCACCGCGACCTCCGAAGCCTCCACAGGCAGCACCCGATTCAGCCGGGTCACCGCCAGGATCCGCATGATCCGCGGCGGCACCCCCCGAAGAACGAGGCGGCGTTGCACGCTGATCGCGCGCCGATGCGTGCCCACGAGCACTCCAAGACCGGTGGCGTCGATCATCTCCAGCTTGGAGAGGTCGAGGATCAGGTCTCCCTCGCCGGAGTCGACCGCGTCGTGCAGACGCGTCCGCACCCGCGCCGACGTCCCGGCGTCGAGTCTCGTCCCGATCCGCACCACCTGGGCCCTTGGATCGCCCCGGACGCGCATGCCACCTCCTCAAGTCACGCCACATGTCTCACGCGGCGTAGTCGTACCCTTTCGCAGGGCGCTTGCCGGGGTGGACCCGGCACTTGTCCACTACCCACAGATCGGGAGTGACACAACCGCCCGCAGCAGGAACTCTCCATCGCCCGTGGGACGCGCCGTGACCTTGCCACCGACGCTCGCCAGCCGCTCCCCCATGCCCATCAGGCCACTGCCCAGGTCGGAGACCTGCCGACGGACCACTCCGTCGTTGCGCACCCGCAGCTCCGCCTCCTCGTCGGTGAAGCGGAGCGTGATCTCGCAGAACGACGCCGTGCTGTGCTTGAGCACGTTCGTGGCCGCCTCGCGCACGGCGTAGGCGAACGCGGGCGCCACGCCGCCCGGCGGCTCACGGTAGGGCAACTGCAGCTCGCAGCGGATGCCGGCCGCTTCGAGCACGCCTTTCACGCTGTCCAGCTCGGCGTTCAGGTCGAGCTCGCGGTAGCCGCGCACGGCCTGGCGCAGCTCCCGCAGCGCCGTCCTGGTCAGTGCGTTCACCTCGGTCATCTCCGCCTTCGCGGCGACGGTGTCGGCCTCCGACAGCCGTACGGCCAGCTCGGTCTTGACCGCGATGGCCGAGAGCTGGTGCCCCACGAGATCGTGCAGGTCCCTGGCGAAGCGCAGCCGCTCCTCCGCGATCGCCAGCTGGGTGTGCGCCTCCCTGCCTTCATGAGCTTGTACGGCGAGCGTGTAGATCCACGCCCAGAACCGGTTGCTCGGCGGCAGCAGGGCGCACATCACCGCGTAGAGGACTCCCATGAAGGTGATCGCCCCCCGGTCGTACGGGACCGGGACCGACAGCATGTTCTGTCCGGAAAGGACCGCGATGGCACCCAGTCCGGCGCCGGCCACGAACGTCCCCACCGCCATGCCCACGGCCGTCCACGCGCGGACCCCGATCGTCGCCACGGACGCCCACGCGAGCAGGGCGAAGCCCCACCCGAACGGGTCTCCTCCGCCCAGAGCGGCGGCGAACAAGGCGAGAGCGCCGGCCGCCGCGACCTCTCTTGTGGGATAGCGACGCTCGAGGACGGCGCGGGTGATGCGCAGGAAGAACCAGGTGAAGCCGATGCTGGCGATCAGCGCGGGCACGACGCGCAGCCACGAGGCCGTACCGCCGACGACCGTCATGGCGATGGCGAACCACATCATCACGACTGCCGCGTTCAGCACGCACAGAGAGATCCGCCGTGCCCGCTTGATCGCGTCCATCTATTTCACACGCAACACATCGCCGAGCTTGACCCTGGCCCCGGTACGCAGCACGGCCCGCTCGTACACTTTCGCGCCGAAGGACAGTACGCCGACCACGGCCAGCATCATCAGCACCATGGACAGCCCGACCTCCCAGAACGGCACGTCGGCGGCGGCCATCCGCACGGGCATGACCATCGAGGAGAACGGCGGCACGAGCGAGGCCACCCTGGCCAGCGTGCCGGTGGGGTCGGTGGTGACGTAGAAGGCCCCGAAGTAGGTCACCATGATCAGCATGGTCAGCGGGGTCATCACGTTGCCCACCTCTTCCTGCCGCGAGACCAGGGAGCTGAGCGCGGCCGCGAGCGTGGCGAAGAAGGCGTAGCCGAGCACGAACCAGACCAGCACCCCCGCCACGATGCCCGGCAGGCCGGGCGGGAAGTCCACCGCGATGCCCGAGACGAGCGAGGCCGAGATGCCGACCACGAGGATCGTGCCCAGGTTGATCAGACCGAGCGCGCCCAGACCGATGATCTTACCGGCGAGCAGTTGCCACGGCCGCACCGAGGTGAGCAGGATCTCCACGATCCGGCTGCCCTTCTCCTCCACCACGCCCATGGCGACCATCATGACCTGTCCGATGATCAGCATGAAGAGCACGAGGACGAGCACCACGGCGATCCCGGTCCTGGCGGCCTGGTAACGGGTGTCGGCGCCCACGGAGACCATCTGGAGCGGCGGGATCGACACGCCCGCCGCGCCCAGCTTGAACTCCCGGTTGGTGCTCTGCAGCAGCACGCCGAGCTCGGTGCCGATCTCGCCGTCGGTGAGGACCTTCTTGTTGTCGATCAGCGCCGCGTCCACGTCGCCGGCGAGCACCGCCTTCTTGGCCGCCGCCTCGTCGGGGAACGTCCGCCACTCGAACTCCGCGTCCGGCGCCGCCGCCTTCAGCGGCAGCTCCTGGGAGTGCACGGCGCCGATCTTGTACGAGTCGGGGGTGTCCAGGACCTTCGGCGCGAACGCCACCCCGCCCACCAGCACGGCGGTGATGAGCAGCCCGATCACAAAGGCCTTCGTCCGGATATGGGTGGCGACCTCACGCCGCGCCACCAGCATCACACTGCTCATGCCGCCGTTCATGCCACGGCCTCCTTGAAGATCTCGGTAAGGGTCGGCCGGTCGGTGCCGAAGTGCTCGACCTGCCCGGCCTTCATGGCGCGGCGCAGGATCTCCTGGTCGTCACCGTCGGTGGTGAGCAGCACGTGCCGGTCGCCCGTGACGGTGACGGTGCCGGGCAGGCCGTCGGCCCATCCGGGCGCCGGGTCGCGCACCACGACGCGGAGCGTACCGCTCTCCACCGCCCGCAGGTCGCTGACCGTGCCGCTGGCCACCATCCGGCCGGCCGACACGATGCCGACCGAGTCGCACAGCCGCTCCACCAGCTCCAGCTGATGGCTGGAGAAGATCACCGGTACGCCTCCGCGGCAGCGCTCCTGCAGCACCGTGGCCAGCGCGTCGACCGCGATCGGGTCGAGCCCGGAGAACGGCTCGTCGAGCACCAGCACCTCGGGGTCGTGCACCAGCGCCACGGCGAGCTGCACACGCTGCTGGTTGCCCAGCGACAGCGCCTCGACCGCGTCGCCCCTGCGCTCGGTCAGCCCCAGCCGCTCCAGCAGGTCGCCGGCCGCCGCCCTGGCCGCCGCGGCGTCCATCCCGTGCAGCCGGCCGAAGTACTCCACCTGCTCGGCGACGCGCATCTTCTGGTACAGCCCACGTTCCTCGGGCATGTAGCCGAACCGCCGCCGGTCGGTGTACGCCAGCGGTCTGCTCTGCCAGCTCACCGAGCCCGCGTCGGGCTGCAGCACGCCCATGACGATCCGCATGGTGGTCGTCTTGCCGGCGCCGTTCGCGCCGACGAATCCGAACATCTCGCCCGGCCGTACGACGAAGCTGATCCCGTCGAGGGCCACCTTGCCCTCCGGTGCGTCCGGCCCACCGGCGAAGCGCTTGCGCAGTTCGCTGATCTCGAGCATCAGATCCTCTCCTTCATCATGGATCCATCGTCGCGGGTAGCGATCGGCGCTGGTAGTCGAGGAAATCACCGGCGCGGTATGCGCCCCGCGTCCGTTCCGGGTGACTTTTGTCATTACGCTGGCCCCATGACGCGCGCCGACAAGGACAAGCCGGTCGTCCTCTCCCGCATCTACACCCGCACCGGGGACGACGGCACCACCGCCCTGAGCGACATGAGCCGCGCCGCCAAGACCGACCCGCGCCTGGCGGCCTACGCGGACGTGGAGGAGGCGAACGCGCACCTGGGCCTGGCCATGTCGCACGGCACGCTGCCGGTGGAGCTGACGGCGGTGCTGATCCGCATCCAGAACGAGCTCTTCGACGTGGGCGCCGACCTGGCGACGCCGGTCACCGACAATCCGGAGTTCCCGCCGCTCAGGGTCGAACCGTCCTACATCGAGTGGCTGGAGGCGAGGTGCGATGAGTTCAATGAGCAGCTCAAGCCGCTCCGCAGCTTCATCCTCCCCGGCGGCGACCCGGCCATAGCCGGACTGCACGTGGCGAGGGTCACGGTCCGGCGCGCCGAACGTACGACGTGGGCGGCTCTGCACGCGCACCAGGACATGAACCCGCTGACGGCCCAATACCTCAACCGCCTGTCAGACCTGCTGTTCATCCTGTGCAGGGTCGCGCACGCGGGTGGCGAGATCCTCTGGAAGCCGGGCGGCACCCGCTAGGCGACGTCCAGATACGCGCTCGGCGGCGCCGACTCGAGCCAGGCGAGGAAGCCGGTCAGGGCGTCGGCGCTCATGGCCAGCGACATGTCGCGCGTGGTGCCGGAACAGTCCACCGCGTAGAAACCGCTGTCCAGCTCGCGCCGGGAGGAAACGACGAGGCCCCGCCTCGCGATCGCGTGGCGGGGCCTGAGGCGTACACCTATGAGCGGGATCCAATGGAGCTCTCCGTCGGCGTAGCGGGCTACCCCGCGCTGCCAGCCCTGGTCGCCTACTCGCAGGCGGCAGGGCACACTCCCCCGGGAGCGCGCCAGCACGAGTCCGCGCAACGCCACCAGGACGGCGACCAGTAGCACACAGATGAGAACCGTCGCCACCAAGCCGCCCCCTTGCCCTAAACCCACATCAAAGAACTAGACCTCAAGAACTACACCTCTTCGCCGGCCGCACGCAGCCGGGCCTTGGCGCGCTTGGCCTCGATGGCCGCGTCGGCGTCTTCCTGACTGGCCTCGATCGCGGCCTGTGCCCGTTCGAGAGCGTCACGGGCAGCCGCGACGTCGACCTCGGAACCGAGCTCGGCCACCTCGGCGAGCACGGACACCTCGTCGTCGGCCACGGAGATGAACCCACCGTGCACCGCCGCGACCAGGTCGCCCTTGCCCTCCCGCTTCACGCGCAGCACGCCGCCCTCGACGAGGACGCCGAGCACAGGTGCGTGTTGCGGCATAATACCGATCTCGCCGTCCACGGTCTTGGCAATCACCATGTCGGCCTCGCCCGACCAGATCTCACGCTCGGGCGAGACAACGCCTACTCGTAGCTTGGCCACGTAGGCTCCTTTCCGGACAGGAGTGGGGGCACGGCTCGCGCCATGCCCCCACTACGGGCGTCAGCGCTCGAGTTCCTTGGCCTTGGCGATGGCCTGGTCGATGCCGCCGACCATGAAGAACGCCTGCTCGGGCAGGTGGTCGTACTCACCCGCGCAGAGGCCCTTGAAGGAGGCGATGGTCTCGTCCAGCGGCACGTTCTCGCCGGGCTGACCGGTGAACGCCTCGGCGGCGTACATCGGGTGCGACAGGAACCGCTCGATACGGCGGGCCCGCTGAACGATGACCTTGTCCTCTTCCGACAGCTCGTCGATGCCGAGGATGGCGATGATGTCCTGGAGCTCGCGGTACTTCTGCAGGATCCGCTTGGTCTCCTGGGCCACCGCGTAGTGCTCCTCGCCCACGATCTGCGGGTCGAGGATGCGGGAGCTGGAGTCGAGCGGGTCCACCGCGGGGTAGATGCCCTTCTCCGAGATCGGCCGGGAGAGCACGGTCTGCGCGTCGAGGTGCGCGAACGCGTTGTGCGGCGCCGGGTCGGTGATGTCGTCGGCGGGCACGTAGATCGCCTGCATCGAGGTGATCGAGTGACCGCGCGTCGAGGTGATGCGCTCCTGGAGCACACCCATCTCGTCGGCCAGCGTGGGCTGGTAACCCACCGCCGACGGCATGCGGCCGAGGAGCGTGGACACCTCGGAACCGGCCTGCGTGAAGCGGAAGATGTTGTCGATGAAGAGCAGCACGTCCTGCTTCTGCACGTCGCGGAAATACTCCGCCATCGTCAGAGCCGACAGGGCGACCCGCAGACGGGTGCCCGGCGGCTCGTCCATCTGGCCGAAGACGAGCGCGGTGTCCTTGAGGACGTCCGCCTCCTCCATCTCCAGCCAGAGGTCGTTGCCCTCACGGGTGCGCTCGCCGACACCGGCGAACACCGAGGTGCCACCGAAGTTGCGGGCGACCCGGCGGATCATCTCCTGGATGAGGACGGTCTTGCCCACACCCGCGCCGCCGAACAGGCCGATCTTCCCACCCTGCACGTACGGCATGAGCAGGTCGATGACCTTGATGCCCGTGACGAGCATCTCGGTGCGCGACTCGAGCTGGTCGAACGCCGGCGACGGCCGGTGGATGCCCCACTTCTCGTTGATCTTGAGAGAAGCGGTCGGCACGTCCAGCGCCTCGCCGAGCGTGTTCCACACGTGACCCTTGACGACGTCGCCGACGGGCACCGAGATCGGCACGCCGGTGTCGGTGACGGCCGCACCGCGGACCACACCGTCGGTGGGCTGCATGGAGATGGCCCGGACGATGTTGTCACCGAGGTGCTGGGCGACCTCGAGGGTCAGCAGCTTGGTGTCCTCCCCGAGGGTCACCTCGAGGTTAAGCGCGTTGTAGATGTCGGGCATCGCCTCGACGGGGAACTCCACGTCGACGACGGGCCCTGTGACCCGAGCCACGCGGCCGACACCGGCCGCGGGGGTCTCTACGGTCTCAACAGCCTCTGCAGTCATTTCACTCTTTCCCCGCTGCGGCGTCAGCGAGCGCGTTGGCGCCACCGACGATCTCGCTGATTTCCTGGGTGATCTCGGCCTGACGAGCCTGGTTCATCTGCATGGTGAACACGCGGATCAGCTCGTTGGCGTTGTCCGTGGCGGACTTCATCGCGCGGCGACGCGCGGCCTCCTCTGAAGCCGCCGACTCCAGCAGCGCCGTGAAGATGCGGGACTCCACGTAGCGCGGCAACAGCGACTCGAGCACGTCGGCCGCGGTGGGCTCGAACTCGAAGTAAGGAGGGATCACATCGCTCTCGCTCGCCTCGGTCTCCTCGACCTCCAGCGGCAGGATGCGCTTGACCACGACGTTCTGGGTGAGCATCGAGACGAACTCGGTCGAGACGATGTGGATCTCGTCGATCCCGTTCTCGTCCTTGAACGACTCGATCAGCAGCTCGGCGATCTCCTTGGCGTCGCCGTAGGCGGGCTTCCTGGAGAAGCCGACCCACTGCCCGCCCATCGTCCGGTTACGGAAGGAGTGCCAGGTGACACCCTTACGGCCGGTGACGAACGGGATGGCGTCCAGGCCGCGGCTCTTCAGCAGTCCGCGCAGGGCCTCGGCCTCGCGCAGGACGTTGGCGTTGAAGCCGCCACAGAACCCGCTGTCGCTGGTGACGATGAGCACGCCCGCCTTGGTGGGGTTCTCCTTCGCCACGGTCAGCGGATGGTCGACGCTCGAGGCGTTGCTGACGACGCCGGTGACGGCGCGAGTGATCTCACGCTCGTACGGCAGCGCCGCCTGCATCCGCATCTGCGCCTTCACGATCCGCGAAGAGGCGATGAGCTCCTGGGCACGGGTGATCTTGGCGGTCGACTTGACCGACTTGATCCGCCGTCGCAGCAGCCTTAGCTGGGCACCCATGGGCTACTTCTTCTCCGCCGAGCGGACGACCTTGCGGATCTTCTCCTGGCCGACCTCTCCCTCTTCGAGCGGCGCGACCGGCTCATCCTTAACCAGCAGCTCACCGGAGAAGGTGGTGAAGCCCTTCTTGAACTCCGTGACGGCGTCCTTGAGGGTGGTCACCGTGTCGTCCAGCAGATCCTTGGTCTCACGGATGCTGTCGAAGACGCTCTTGTGGCTGGTCTGCAGGTAGTCGAGGAACTCCGTCTCGAAGCGCCGGATGTCCTCGACCGGCACCTCGTCGAGCTCGCCGGTGGTGCCCGCCCAGACGGACACGACCTCGCGCTCGACCGAGAACGGCGAGTATTGGGCCTGCTTGAGCAGCTCGGTCAGTCGCTGACCGCGCTCCAGCTGAGCCTTGGACGCCGCGTCGAGGTCGGACGCGAAGGCCGCGAAGGCCTCCAGGTCGCGATACTGCGACAGCGACAGCCGCAGCGTGCCCGCGACCTTCCGCATCGCCTTGATCTGCGCCGAGCCACCGACTCGCGAGACCGAGACACCGACGTTGATGGCGGGGCGGATACCGGCGTTGAAGTAGTCGGTCTCCAGGAAGCACTGCCCGTCGGTGATGGAGATGACGTTGGTCGGGATGAACGCCGAGACGTCGTTGCCCTTGGTCTCGATGATCGGCAGGCCGGTCATCGACCCCGCGCCCATGTCGTCGGAGAGCTTGGCGCAGCGCTCCAGCAGGCGGGAGTGAAGGTAGAAGACGTCGCCCGGGAAGGCCTCACGGCCCGGCGGGCGGCGCAGCAGCAGCGAGACCGCGCGGTAGGCGTCGGCCTGCTTGGTCAGGTCGTCGAAGACGATGAGAACGTGCTTGCCCTGGTACATCCAGTGCTGCCCGATGGCGGAACCGGTGTAGGGCGAAATGTACTTGTAGCCCGCGGGGTCGGACGCCGGAGCGGCGACGATCGTGGTGTACTCGAGCGCGCCCGCCTCCTCAAGGCGAGCCCGCACCTGGGCGATCGTCGAGCCCTTCTGGCCGACCGCGACGTAGACGCAGCGCACCTGCTTCTCCGGGTCACCGGAGGCCCAGTTGTCGCGCTGGTTGATGATGGTGTCCACGGCGATCGCGGTCTTGCCGGTGCCACGGTCACCGATGATCAGCTGACGCTGGCCACGGCCGATCGGCGTCATGGCGTCGATCGCCTTGATGCCGGTCTGCAGCGGCTGCTTCACCGGCTGACGCTGGACGACCGACGGCGCCTGGAGCTCGAGGGCGCGCAGGCCCTCGGACTCGATGGCGCCCTTGCCGTCGAGCGGGTTGCCGAGGGGGTCGACAACGCGGCCGAGGAAGTTGTCGCCGACGGGCACGGACAGGACCTCGCCCGTCCGGCGGACCGTCTGGCCCTCCTCGATGCTGCTGAAGTCGCCCAGGACCACGACACCGATCTCGCGGGTGTCGAGGTTGAGTGCCAGGCCGCGCGTGCCGTCCTCGAACTCGAGCAGCTCGTTCGCCATCGCCGAGGGAAGGCCGGAGACATGGGCGATGCCGTCGCCACAGTCGACGACGGTCCCGATCTCCTCGCGCGCGGCGCCTTCCGGTTCGTACGCCTGGACGAAGCGCTCAAGCGCGTCCCGGATCTCGTCCGGCCGGATCGTAAGCTCCGCCATCTCTTCTCTGTCTCCTCTATCGCCCTAGCCGGCCAACCGGCGGCGGACTTCTTCGATTCGTCCCACAATGGTGGTGTCGATGATCTCGTCGCCGATGCGGACCGAGAAACCACCGAGCACTCGGGGATCCACTTCGACGTTGATGTGCACATCGCGACCGTAGGAGGTGCGCAGCCACGTGGTGATGCGCTGCTTCTGCTCCTCGGTCAGCTCGACCGCACTGCGCACCGTCGCCACGAGGCGCTGGCGCTGCTGTGCCACCAGCCGGCCGAGCTCCTCCAGACCTGCCTCCAGGCTACGCCCACGAGGATGCACGACCAATTGCGTGATGAGACGCAGGCTGGTGGGGGCGACACGGCTACCGAGCAGGTCCTGCAGCAGTTGCCGCTTGCCCTCCTCGGCAGCGCTCTGGTCGGTCAGGGCGCGGCGGAGCTCGGGGTTGGCGGCGACGATCCGGCCGAAGCGGAAGAGCTCGTCCTCCACGTCGTCCAGCTTGCCCTGCGCCTCGGCCTCCGCGGCCGCGGCGATGACGCCGAGCCGTTCGAGCACGTCGGCCAGGTCACCGGCGCGCGACCACTTGGCCTCGACCGCCGCCTCAGCGGTGGCGATCGCGGCCTCGGCGACCTTGCCGTCGAGCAGACCCCGGACAACCTGAGCCTTCTGAGCGGCGGGCCTGGCCGGGTCCGACAGGGCCCGGCGCAGTCCGTGCTCACGGTCCAGCAGATCGGCGATCGAGTTGAGGTCCTCGGCCAGCCGGCCCAGGTCCGCCGAGCCCGCCGCAGCGTTGAACCGCTCCTCGACCACGGCGAGAGAGTTCTTGCTGAGGCCTCTCATGTGGTCGCTCACCGCACCGCCTGCGCGTCCGAGCTCTCCAACTCGTCGAGGAACCGGTCGACAACGCGACTCTGCCGGGCCTCGTCCTCCAGGGACTCGCCGACGATGCGGCTGGCCAGGTCGGTCGACAGACGGCCGATCTCGGTACGGAGCTGAGCGAAGGCCGCCTGCCGGTCCGCCTCGATCTGCGCGTGCGCCGCCTCGACGAGGCGGCGGGCCTCGGCCTGCGCGTCCTCGCGGAGCTCTGCCCTGATCTGCGCGGCCTGCTCGCGAGCTTCCTCACGGAGACGAGCCGCTTCGTGCCTGGCCTCGGCCAGTTGGTCGCGGTACTGCTTCTGCAGGTTCAGTGCCTCGGCCTGAGCTTCTTCCGCTCTCTTTATGCCGCCTTCGATAGCGTCAGTCCGCTCGGCCAGCGTCTTCTGGATCCGGGGGACGAGCAGCTTACCGACGAAGAAGAGGACGACGAAGAACGAGAAGATACCGACGACGAGCTCGAATGTGTGCGGGATGAGGGGGTTGGACCCCTCCTCCGCGGCGATGAGCGTAGCTGCCGTGATCATGGATGCAGCCTTTCGTCAGGGATTCTTCTGGCCGTCAGATGTTCTGGAAGATGAACGGCGCGACCAGACCGAGCAGGGCGAGGGCCTCGGTGAGGACGAAGCCGAGGAGCATGTTCTGGCGGATCAGGCCGTAGGCCTCGGGCTGGCGCGCGATGGCCTGCACGCCCTGACCGAAGATGATGCCGACGCCGATGCCGGGGCCGATGGCGGCGAGACCGTAACCGATGGCGGTGACGTTGCCGGAGACCTCAGCGAGAACGCTCATTGCTGTATTCCTTTACTGGACGGCCGGTGAAGCGTGTCTTCACCGGTCATGGATATTCCGGTATGGGATGGTTCTCAGTGCTCTGCGTGAAGCGCGCCGCCGATGTACATCGACGCCAGCATGGCGAACAGGAACGCCTGCAGGAACTGGATGAACATCTCGAAGGCGGTGAAGATGATGGTCATGACCACGCCGATGACACCCACGGACGCGCCGAGCGGGGTCAGCTTCTCGAACAGGAACCAGAAGCCCACCATGCTGAAGAACGCGAGCAGCATGTGGCCGGCGAACATGTTGGCGAACAGTCGGACCGCGTGCGTGAACGGCGCGATGATCATGTTCGACAGGAACTCGATCGGGGCCAGCAGGATGTAGATCGCCTTGGGCAGTCCCGGCGGGAACATCATGTTCTTGAAGTAGCCGATCGGACCCTGGTGCTTGACGCCCAGGTAGACCTTGAGCACGTAGATCGAGATCGCGAGCACGGCCGGGAAGGCGATGTGCGAGGCCACCGGGAACTGCAGCAACGGGATGACGCCCATGATGTTCCACAGGAACACCACGAAGAACAGCGTCAGCAGCAGGCCCATCCACCGGTCGGCGTCCTTGCCCAGGAAGGGCCGGGCGACCTGGTCGCGGACGAACATGTAGCCGTATTCGGCGACGTTCTGGACTCCCCGTGGCACGATCTTCGGGTTGGCGAAGGCCGCCCAGCAGAACCCGATCACGACGACCGAGGTGAGGAGCGCGAGAAGAACCGGCTTCGTGAACCAGTCCACCCCGGGAATAATGGGGGCAAAATTGAACAGTTCATCAGGCGACGGAGCCTTGAACTGATCGTCGGCGAGGACCGTCAGCGCACTCACGCGGCGTTCCCTTCAACGTCGTAGCGGATCACAAGGGTTTCCTCAGCGAAGTGGTCGCGCCGTGCGGCTAGCGACCGTACTTGCGGTAGACCAGGTACACGGACAGCACGATCCCCAGGACGACACCTATAGGGAAGAACGCGGACGTGTCGAGCCAACGGTCCAGCAACCAGCCGCCACCGCCATAGATCGCCATCCCGGCGAGCAGGTAGCTGGGGATCGACCAAGCGGCGTTGGCGAAGTCCTGACCGTCGTCTTCCGGTCGGCGTTCCTGTTCGCTCATCGCGGGGCCGACGATAGCAGGCCAGTAGAGGACTAGTCATATCGGACCCCATCCCTTTACCAGCCTCATGCGCCACCGTTCCCGGGGACCTTGGCTTCGGGGTCGACATAAAGCATTTTTGTCTTCATGAACGCCCGCACCTCGGCGGCCGTCCAGACGAGCGTCCCTACCACGACGGACCAGGCGAAAGCCTTGGAGTTCCACGCCGTGGTGTCGCCGAAGGCCGCCAGCATCACCATGATGACGACGACTTTGACGAGATAGCTCACCATCGCGGCGATAGCCATGAGCTGTGGGGAGATTCGGGCGGCATAGGAGACCGCTACCACGCTGATACTGAAGAAAACACCGACGAGCAGAGTGCCGATGGCCGCGCCCAGCGCGCCCTTCGCTCCCGCCAGGAGCAGGGCCACGACCACGGCGACCACCCCAACCACAAGGGTGGGGATCGCGGCACTCTTGAGTACGCGCACGTCGTTGGCCTGCATCGGTGCTCCAGTAAGCATGTTATCAAGCGAGCGTTTGCTACCCCCAAAGCCGGTGCATCGGGGGCCCCTGCTCGTGAAAGATATCACAAGCTCACGGAAGACCGCTTTTACCTGCCGTTTCTAGTTCGCGATCATGAACGACCCGGAACGGCAGGAATGACCGGTTTTCCTGCGGCGCTAGCGCGTTCCTGCGACGGGCCGGCAGGCGGCGGGACCTGCCGCCCGACCTCGGTCTGCGGCAGGATCGGCGGCATGGGGCCGGTGGGCGGGCCGTCGTCGTCGGACTTGCCGCGGGAGTGGAGGCCGCCCCTGCCCCGCCAGCGCGGCGCGGCCATCAGCACCAGCACGCCCAGCGCGAGCAGGATGACCACCGGGAACAGCAGGATGGGCACGCCGATGGTGGACAGCGCGACGATGCCGAACGCGAACAGGAACGTCCACGCGTACATGATCAGCACGGTGCGGCGGTGGGAGTGGCCGATGTCGAGCAGGCGGTGGTGCAGGTGGCCGCGGTCGGGCGCGAACGGTGACATGCCGTGTGAGGTGCGCCGCACGACGGCGGTTATCAGGTCGATGAGCGGGAGCACCAGCACCGCGGCGGGCACGAGCAGCGGCAGCAGCACCGGCACCCGGTTCATGCCTTCGATGACCGAGGGGTCGACCGGCGTCACGGTGACGATCGAGGAGGCGAGCACGAGCCCGATGAGCATCGCCCCGGTGTCACCCATGAAGATCTTCGCGGGGTGGAAGTTGTGCGGCAGGAAGCCCAGGCAGCAGCCGATGAGGATGGCGGCGATGGCCGCCGTGGTCGCGATGCGCTCGCCGCTGATGCTCTGCTTGAGGAAGATCGAGTAGGCCCACGTGGCCATGCCCGCGATGCAGACGATGCCCGCCGCCAAGCCGTCGAGACCGTCGACGAAGTTGACCGCGTTGATGGCCACCACCACGACCAGGATCGTGATGATGGTGCTCAGCGTGTAGTCGAGGCTGGTGGAGCCACCCCAGTCCTTCGGCAGCGGGATGTAGGTGAGGCGGAGGCCGAACCAGACGAGCACGCCGGCGGCCGCGATCTGGCCGGCCAGCTTGATGAAGGCGTCCATGCCCCACCAGTCGTCGAGGAACCCCGTCAACGTGATGAGGCCGCCCGCGATGATCAACGCCATCACCGGACTGCCTTCGGCGTCGTGCAGCACCTTGCCGGTGTTGGTCAGCTCGCTGGCCACCAGCAGCCCGACGACCAGCCCGCCGTACATGGCCAGACCGCCCAGTCTCGGCGTCGGCGTGGTGTGCACGTCGCGGTCGCGGACCTCGGGCACGGCCCCGATGCGGATGGCGAAGCGGCGCACCAGCGGGACGAGCAGATACGTCACCGCTGCCGCAATGAGCGCCATGAACAGGTATTCGCGCACGGACCTAGTTTCCTGGATGCTCCGACCGACTGTGACCGGAAATCGACACACACCAGCTTAATATTCGCTCTTAATATTCGCTGTCATACGGTTGGAAGGCCGCCAACAGAGCCGACACCCGCTCCCTGACCTCGGCCGCGGCACCCGGATGGCGCACGGCCCGCACGACCAGGGTCCCCACTTCCTTCAATTCCTGGGGCCCCATGCCCTGTGTGGTGAGGCACGGGGTGCCGACGCGTATCCCCGACGTCACGGCCGGAGGCTCCGGATCATACGGGATCACGTTGCGGTTCAGCGTGATCCCCGCCGCGGCGCACCGTCGCTCCGCCTCGGCGCCCGATACACCCAGTTCGCGCAGGTCAATGAGCATCAGATGCGTGTCCGTACCGTCCGACACCGGCCGCATCCCCTCGGCCGCCAGCGAGTCGCACAGGACTTGCGCGTTGGCGACCACCTGCTTGGCGTACTCGCCGAACTCGGGCCGCAGCGCCTCGCCGAACGCCACCGCCTTGGCGGCCACGGCGTGCATGAGCGGACCGCTCTGGATGAACGGGTACACCGCCCGGTCGATCCGCGCGGCGAGCTCCGCCGTGCACAGGATCCCGCCCCCGCGCGGTCCGCGCAGTGCCTTGTGCGTCGTGTACGTGACCACGTCCGCGTACGGCACGGCGGACGGGATGGCGCCACCCGCCATCAGCCCGATCGGGTGCGCCACGTCGGCGAGCAGCCAGGCGCCCACCTCGTCCGAGATGCCGCGGAAGACGGCGAAGTCGATCAGCCGGGCGTAGGAGGTGGCCCCGCAGACGATCACCTTCGGCCGGTGCCGCACCGCCAGGTCCCGGACCTCGTCGTAGTCGATGAGTTCGGTGTCACGTCGCACGCCGTACGACACGACGTCGAACCATCTTCCGGAGAAGTTCACCTTCGAGCCGTGAGTGAGGTGACCGCCGTGCAAGAGATCCATGGCCAGCATGGTGTCGCCGGGCTGCAGCAGCGCCGCGTACGCCGCCAGGTTCGCCGAGGCCCCCGAGTGGGGCTGCACGTTGGCGTGATCGGCGCCGAACAACCGGCGCGCCCGCTCGATCGCCAGCCGCTCCGCCCGGTCCACGACCTCGCAGCCGCCGTAGTAGCGACTGCCCGGGTAGCCTTCGGCGTACTTGTTGGTGAGGGTGGAGCCCAGGGCAGCCAGAACCGCTGGGGAGGCGAGGTTCTCACTCGCGATCAGCTGGAGACCACCGCGGACCCGGTCCAGCTCGTCGAGCAGCACTTGAGCCAGCTCGGGATCTTGCCGCTGGAGCTGGCCGAAGTCGGGGCCATAGTAGGGCGGTACACCCATTGCTCCACTGTACGGCTATTTGTCCGTTTTTCCCATCTTCCTCGGGTCTCTCGAGCTTTCAGGCGCGCGTCCGCGAGGCGGGAGACCCGTACGTCTCGTACGCTCCGTCACCGTTCGCCGCCGTCCGTCCCTGCCATCCTTCGCTGTCATCACGCGCTGGCGCCCTTCGCTGGCGGCCCGTGCTGGCGTCCGTCCCTGGTGTCACGCGCTGGCGCCCGTTCCTGGCCGCCCTCGCTGGCGGACGTCAGGAGAACGCGTGGGGGGCGCCGATCGCGCTGGGCACCCAGCGCGGCGTGTCGGCGGCCTGCTCACTGATCGACGTCAGCACAGCCTGGCGGTACAGGGCGAGCCTGGACCGCCACGCCCCGATGTCCTCGACGTAGCGCGTCCCCACAGGCGCGTCCCAGGTCTGGGGGCTCCTAGCCAGCTGGTACGCCTTGTCAAGGGCCGTTGTGAGGCCCTCCAGCAGGGGTAGGACGGTCTGCCAGGCGGTGACCAGGCGCTGGTACTCGGGATTGAACTCCCAGGCCCTTGGCTGGGCTTCCAGGGGGTTTCCGTTGCCGTTGAGAGGCGGGTTCTCGCCCGGTTGACGGGGTTGAGGGGCGGGCGGGTCCACGTACATCACACGCTCCTCTCGCGGGCCCCCGGCTCGATCGTGCCAGGTGGCCCATCAGGCTGGATGTCTCTGAGCGCCCATTGACCCTCGCCGTACTCACCCGGCGGGACCTCCACACCCGGCATGTCGAGCGGCTGAACGTCACGGTGGTGTTGGACCAGGGCTCTGAGCGCGTCGGAGTCCATGGACCTGGCCTCAACGGAGACGACGTCACGACCATCACCGCCCCACGCAGCGGCATCAACCCCGGCCGCCGCGTAGACAGTCGAAGCGTGGGTCGGCCGGGCGGAGGTGTCGGCAACCGGGGCCGTCGCGGCATCGGTGGCAGGCGGCGTGACCGCCCCACTCTGGTCCACCGACGGCTGAGTGGGCCCCACCACCACCGGCTCACCCACGGTGGGCGCCGAGGCGTCCGCAGCCCGCTGCCCAGATGGCTCGGTCGGGGTGACGTGACCCGTTCCGTTGTCGGGAACCTGCTGTATCGGCGGATCCGTC
>NZ_JBEZDR010000002.1:0-566765 GCF_040648415.1 Nonomuraea sp. NPDC049141 | reverse complement strand
TCCGTCGGCGCTACACGCCCCGTCCCATTGTCGGGGACCTGCTGCCCAGGCGGGTCTGTCGGCGCCACACGACCCGTCCCATCATCCGGAACCTGCTGTACCGGCGGATCCGTCGGCGCTACACGCCCCGTCCCATTGTCGGGGACCTGCTGCCCAGGCGGGTCTGTCGGCGCCACACGACCCGTCCCATCATCCGGAACCTGCTGCCCAGGCGGATCCGTCGGCTTGACCGCCGCCGCGTCGCCGGTTGAGCGCGTCCCTGTGTCCGTCGCCTGGCAATCCCCGGTTTCGGTCGTGCCCGACGGCGTGTCGGTCACGGTCGACGGCGTGTCCGCCGTCGCGACCGTGTCGGCTGTCGAGCCTGAGATGTCGTGTACGGACGGGGTGCCGGTCGCGGAGTCCCCGGTGGACGGGGTGTGGGCGGAGGAGACGCTGCCAGAGTCGATCGTTCCCGGCTGGCCGTCGGGACTGATGTGCATGGCCGCCCACTCGCCTTTGTCGTACTCGCCCGCCGGTACCTCCACGGTCGGCATGTCGATCGGCTTGATGTCGCGCGCATGGTCCACCACCGTCGACAGCGCGTCCGGGTTCAGCGGCTTGGCATCGACGGACACCACGTCGCTGCCGTCATTGGCCCAGGCGTTGACGTCCGTACCGTTCGTGGACGGGGCATCCGCACCGTTCGTGGACGCGGCGTCAGTCGGCGAGGGCATGTCGGCGGGCTGGACCTTGTCGAGGTTGTCGAGCAGGTCCCGCAACGCCTCGGCCGTGGGCGGATCGATGGGCACCTGGAGCACCTTGACGCCGTCAACCACGACGACCTGCGGTTTGTGCGGGTCGGAGTCGTCGGGGTGGTCCTTGGCCGGAGTGTCGATGATCCCACCGTCGGAGTCGGCCCCGCGATCGCGCCTACTGGCGATGTCGTCGTCCTTGGGCTCGTCGCCGCTGTCGGTGCCAGGCGTGATGTTCTCGACGTCCGGCTTGTCATCACCCGTCTTCGCGTCGGGCTTGTCTTCCCCGGTCTTCGCGTCCGGTTTGTCGTCGTCGCAGCTCTTGGCGTCCGGCTTGTCGTCGCCAGTCTTGGCATCGGGCTTGTCGTCGGTCTTCGCGTCCGGCTTGTCGTCACCCGTCTTCACATCGGGCTTGTCGTCGGTCTTCGCGTCCGGCTTGTCGTCACCCGTCTTCACATCGGGCTTGTCGTCGCCAGTCTTCGCGTCCGGCTTGTCGTCGGTCTTCGCGTCCGGTTTATCATCGCCCGTCTTGGCGTCCGGCTTGGAGTCGTCGGAAGGGGTGCCGTCGTCGGCCCGCGGGTTCTCGTACTTGGACCGCTCGTCCCCGCGGTCCTCCTTGGGCTGGTCGTCCTCCTTCGCGTCACCGCCCACCGTAGGCGCGGCGTCCTTGCTCTGATCCCCCACCCGCGGATGGTCGGCCTTCTTCTCCAGAAGTCCGAGCCGGGCCGTCACGTCGCGAACCATGACCTCAGCCGCATCGGCCACCTGGACCGGCCGGTGGGTGGTCTGGGTGGCCAGACCGGCCCCGCTCATGACCTGCCCGACACGCCCCTCAACCGACCGCATCTGCGTGACCGCGTGCTTCACCTCGGCCAGCAGGTCACGGACCAGCTTGGGATCCATCCCGTCGAACTTGCCCATGGGTCACTCCCGGACGTCGCGCCGCTCCGGACTTCACCGTAAGGGCCTGCCGGCGTCGCCGCAGCCGGGATAAGCAGACGGTATTGGTCATCCGTTCCACCCAGGCCGAACACACCGGACGTACGACCGGATGCACGGACCGTACGGGCGGACCGGGCAGGGGGCAGTTGACAGGCCAGCCGGACTGACCGGGCAGACAAGGCGAACCGGGCGGGAAGGCCCGACCGGACAAACCCGGCGGATGGCCGGCGCGAGTCAGACCAGCCACGCGAGCCAGTCGGCAGACCGACCAAACAGACGAACCGGGCGGACAGACAGGCCAGGCGGTCAGTCGTCCGTGGCGACGTAACCGATGATGCCGCGTAGTTTCTGCACCGGGATCGCCCCCCGCCTCAGCATCCGCGGCACGGCCGTGGTCAGGTCGAGGATCGTGGAGGGTGTGTTGTCGGTGGTCTTGCCGCCGTCGAGGTAGACCGCGACCGAGTCGCCGAGCTGCTCCTCGGCCTCCGCCGCCGTCATGGCGGCCGGCGCGCCCGAGCGGTTGGCGCTCGAGACGGCCATCGGCCCCGTCTCCTTCAGCAGGTCGAGCGCGACCGGGTGGAGCGGCATGCGGAGCGCGACCGTGCCCTTGGTGTCGCCCAGGTCCCAGGACAGCGCCCGGTTGGCCTTGCAGACCAGCGTGAGCGGCCCGGGCCAGAACGCGTCGATGAGGTCCTGACCGTACGGGCCCAGGTCGTCGACCAGGGCGTTGGCCGCTCGGACGGTGCCGACCAGGACCGGCGGCGGCATGTCACGGCCGCGGCCCTTGGCCTCGAGCAGGGCGGTGATCGCCGCGGGTGTGAAGGCGTCGGCGCCTATCCCGTACACCGTGTCGGTCGGCAGCACCACCAGCTCGCCGCGGCGTACGGCGGAGGCGGCCTCCGTCAGACCCTCGGCCCGCTGCTCCAGGTCCGTGCAGTCAAAGCGTCGTCCCACGGTCTTATCGCCTCACTCCGCTCGGTGGCGAGCGCCGCTCTCGAGGCCTCCCCCATGCTTCGGTCAGGAGAAGGCCGCGCCGCTCGCGTGCATCCTAGTCCTGGCCGAGTCTGGCCGTGACAAAGCGGTCCCTGCGCGTCAGATCCTGCCGCAGGCGTACGTCGCGCCAACCGTTGTCTTCGGGGAACGTCAGGTAGACGGCCCTGCCCTGCTCGTCGGCGTGTTCGACGGACACCCAGCCACCAGGGCGCAACAGGCGGCGCGCGGTACGTTCGACCGCGCGTACCTCGCCGAGCCCATCGTCTCCGGTGCCGTAGAGGGCCCGCGTGGGGTCGTAGTCGCGCACCTCGGGGTCGCGCGGGATCGCGCCGGGAGGGATGTAGGGCGGGTTGGAGATGACCAGGTCTACCTTGCCGTTGAGCTCGGGTAGGGCTTCGGCCAGGTCGTCGGGGTGCAGGTGGGTGCGGCCCTGACCGTGTTCGGAGATGTTGCGCTTGGCCCAGCCGTACGCGTCGGGGTCGACCTCGACCGCGTGCACCTCGGAGAGCGCGACCTCCTGGGCGATCGACAGCGCGATCGCGCCGGAACCGGTGCCGAGATCGACGACCAGGGGCGCGGTGACATCCATCGCGCGCAGCGTCTCGATGGCCCAGCCCGCCATGACCTCGGTCTCGGGGCGTGGCACGAACACGCCGGGCCCGACCGCGAGCTCCAGGTAGCGGAAGTAGGCGTGGCCGGTGATGTGCTGCAGCGGCTCGCGGGCCTCGCGCCTGGCGACGCCCTCCCAGAAGAGGGCGTCGAAGTCGGCGTCCTTGACCGTGTGCAGCTCGCTCCTGCGCACGGCGTGGACGAATGCCGCGATCTCCTCCGCGTCCGTACGAGGTGAGGGCACACCTGCCTCGGCCAGCCGTGCGGTGGCGAGGGCGATTTCGTCCAGCAGAAATGTCATGAGTGTTGTGCGAGCTTCTCCGCCATCTCGGCGTCAATGAGGGCCTGGGTGACGGCGGTGAGCTCGCCGTCGAGAACTTGGTCGAGGTTATACGCCTTGAAGCCTACGCGGTGATCCGAGATGCGGTTTTCCGGGAAGTTGTAGGTGCGGATCCGCTCGGAACGGTCGACGGTGCGGACCTGCGACTTGCGTTCGGCCTGCGCGGCGGCCTCGGCCTGCTCCTGGGCGATGGCCAGCAGCCGGGCGCGCAGGATGCGCAGCGCCGACTCCTTGTTCTGGAGCTGGCTCTTCTCGTTCTGGCAGGAGACCACGGTGCCCGTGGGCAGGTGGGTGATGCGGACCGCGGAGTCGGTGGTGTTGACGCTCTGGCCGCCGGGGCCGCTGGAGCGGTAGACGTCGATGCGCAGGTCGTTGGGGTCGATCTGGACCTCGACGTCCTCCGCCTCGGGGTAGATGAGCACGCCCGCGGCGCTGGTGTGGATGCGGCCCTGCGACTCGGTGACGGGCACCCGCTGCACACGGTGTACGCCACCCTCGAACTTGAGCCTGGACCACACGCCCTCGTCACCCTTGGCCTTGATCGCGACCGTGACGTCCTTGTAGCCGCCCAGGTCGGAGTGCTGGGTGTCGATGATCTCGGTCTTCCAGCCGATCCGCTCGGCGTACCGCAGGTACATGCGGAGCAGGTCGCCGGCGAACAGCGCGGACTCCTCGCCGCCCTCGCCCGCCTTGATCTCCATGATGATGTCTTTGTCATCGTTGGGATCACGCGGGATCAGCAGGTGCTGCAGCCGCTCTTCGAGGCGCGGGATGCGCTCCTCGATCTCGGCCGCCTCCGCGGCGAACGCCTCGTCCTCGCTCGCCAGCTCCTTGGCGGCGGACAGGTCGTCGCGAGCCGACACGAGCTCCCGGTAGGTGCCCACGATCGGGGTCAGCTGCCGGTAGCGCCTGCCGAGCGTACGGGCCTTGTTCTGGTCTGCGTGCACGGCGGGGTCGGCGAGCTGCAGCTCCAGCTCGGAATACTCCTTGAGCAACTCGTCGAGATTCACCGTGCGTCCTTCTTGTGGGGTGTAACGGTCTCTTCACCAAGAACGCCGACCCGGCGCACGTGCGTGCGTCCGAGTCGGCGTCGGTGAAGCTAGTTGTTGCCCGAGGACTTCTTGCCGAAGCGCTTCTCGAAGCGCGCGACCCGGCCGCCGGTGTCGAGGATCTTCTGCTTGCCCGTGTAGAACGGGTGGCAGGCCGAGCACACATCAGCGTGGATGCTGCCGTTCTTGGCAGTGCTCCGGGTGGTGAACGTGTTGCCACAGGTGCAGGTCACCTGGGTCACGTTGTACGCGGGGTGGATGTCGGGCTTCATTGCTGTCCTTTCGAGGTGCGGTCGCCGGGTCGCCAGAAGTCGCGATCAAACGCGGGCGGGAGCCGGAACCGCTGCGGGTCAGCTACCAGTGTGCCAGATGCTGTAACCGTCCCAGGCCACCAGGCATTCCCGGATCCTTATAGCGCCATCACTCAGGTCACATTAGGCTCCGGCGCACAAACCATTACTTTCATCACCATAAGGACTGCGATCAGATGAAGAAGAGGCTGCGGTCGCTACTCGCGACCGCCACGGGGGCCGCGCTTCTCCTCGGATGCGTGAACCTCTCGGCCGCGCATGCGGCCAGTGCCGGCAGCGATTTCAACGGGGCTGCCACGTCGGACGCGTTCATCCCGGTCGACAGGGACATCGACGTCAGCGTCACCCTCAGGCTGAAGGACCCGGCGGCCGTCACGGCGACCATCACCGGCAGCATCACGCCGCCCGGCAGGGCGGGACGTGACGTGTCCTTCGACTTCAGGCCGTCTTCGGCGAGCAAGGACACGGAGACCGTGATCACCGGCAGCTTCAGCATCGGCAAGGACGATCCCGCCGGCGACTGGCGGCTGAACGTCAGGGTCCCGCGCGCCGGCGGCACCGGGAGCAACGACTTCGTGCTCCCGGTCTCCGGCAAACAGGGCATCACCAGCGGCGGCGTCACGCCGAACCCGGTGCACCTGCTCAAGGGCAAGGACGTCAAGGTCTCGGTGAAGGCCTCGGTGAGCGACGCGGACTCGGTTTCCGCCAAGCTCGTCAGCGAGGAGTCCAACGAGTCCTTCGATCTGGGCGACCTGGACCGCGGCTCCGACGGCTACTACCGCGGCAGCACCTTCTTCAGCGACGACACGCCTCCCGGCGACTGGACGCTGGAGGTCTACGCCAACCGCGGCGGCCAGACGGTCAAGGGCGTCAGCTCCTTCACGGTCGTCGCCCCGGTCGGCGGCGCCTCGAAGAAGGCCAAGGTCAGGGTCACGATCAAGGCCCCGGCCAAGGTGCGGAAGGGCGCGTCCGTCAAGGTCTCCGGCAAGGTGTACAGAGGCTCCAAGGCCTATCCGAAGAAGAAGGTAGAGGTCTACTTCAAGGTCAAGGGCACCAGTACGTACAAGCTCCTGCGCTTCGCCAAGACGGACTCGACCGGCAAGTACGCCAAGTCCTTCACCATCAAGAAGGACGGCTACTTCCGCGTCAAGGCGCCCGGCACGAGCAAGACCCGCAGCGCCCTGTCGCCGCAGGAGTTCGTGGACGTCAGGTAGTCGTCGGTGTCAGGTAATCAACGTCCTAAATAGGTGAGCACGGCGAGCACCCGCCGATGGTCCTCGGGCGCCGGCCCGAGGGCCAGCTTGGCGAAGATGCCGGAGATGTGCTTTTCCACGGCCCCTTCGGTGACGACCAGCCGGGCGGCGATGGCGGTGTTGGAGCGGCCCTCGGCCATCAGCGCGAGCACCTCGCGCTCGCGGCGGGAGAGCGTGTCCAGCGGCGCGCCACGCCGCTGCCTGCTGAGGAGCTGCATCACCACCTCAGGGTCGATGACAGTGCCGCCCGCCGCCACCTGGCGCACGGCCTCCAGGAAATCCGCCACGTCGGCCACCCGTTCCTTCAGCAGGTAGCCGACGGCCGGGCCGATGAGCTCGCCCGCGTAGCGTTCCTCGACGTACTGCGACAGCACCAGGATCGGGAAGTCCGGCCGGGCCTTCCGGACCTTCAGCGCGGCGCGCAGGCCCTCATCGGTGTGGCTCGGCGGCATCCGGACATCGACGATCGCCAGGTCGGGGACGTGCTCCGTGACCGCGTCCACCAGGGAGGGCCCGTCGGAGACCGTCGCGACGGTCTCGATGCCTCCGTCGGCGAGCAGCCGGGCCAGCCCCTCGCGGAGCAGTACGGAATCCTCGGCGATGACGACACGCATGTGCAATGACTACCACTCGCAAGGCAACTCCGCGCGCACGAGCGTGGGACCGCCGACCGGGCTGTGCAGGATGAGCACCCCGTCTATCGTGGCCGCCCGGTCGGCCAGCCCGGACAGGCCGCCTCCCGCGTTGACGAGGGCGCCGCCTATGCCGTTGTCCCACACGTCGACGAGCACCCGCCGGTCCTCCCTGGCCACGCGTACCGACGCCTCGGTGGCGGCCGAGTGCTTGGCCATGTTGGCCAGGGCCTCGGCCACGATGAAGTAGGCGATGCTCTCCACCGCGGCGGGCGGCCGGGTGGCGCCGAGCTCCACCGACACGTCCACGTGCACCGGCGCCCTCGCGGCCAGCCCGGACAGCGCCGCGTCGAGCCCACGGTCGCTCAGGATCGCTGGATGGATGCCCCTGGCCAGGTCGCGCAGCTCGGCGATCGCGGCCTTCGTGCCGGAATGTGCCTGGGCGATCAGCATCCTGGCCTCTTCCGGGGCATGGTCGAGCTTGGCCTGCGCCCGCCCGAGGTCCACCGCGACGGACAGCAGCCGCTGCTGGGCGCCGTCGTGCAGGTCGCGCTCGATCCTGCGCCGCTCCGCCTCGGCCGCGTCGATGCCCCTGGCCCTGCTGGCCCGCAGCCGCTCCTCCTCGCTCCCACTGAGCAGCACCACGGCCAGCGTGCCGTGCAGCCAGGCCATCCCGCGCACGGCGTACGCGGTCACGGCCAGCATGCCGAAGCCGAAGATCGTGCCGAGCACGGCCCCCGGCCAACTGTCGATGACCAGGACACCGTCGAACTGCAGCACCTCACCCTGCGCGTACCAGAAGGATGAGGTGATCAGAATGAGAGTCGTCGCCCATGACACGACGGACACGACGAACTCCACCAGGCTCAACGGGAACAGCAATAACAGATAGCCCAGGTCCTTCCAGGTGGCCGGGTCCTTGAACAACCAGCCCATATGGGCTGCGATGCCTCGCTGAGGCCGCTCACGGTAGGGATCGGCGATCCGCACGCCAAGCGCGGCTCGCAGCACCCGCCGCTCCAGCATCGCCGCTCCACGCCACACGACCATGGTCAGCAGCACCAGCGGGATGCCCACCCAGAAGATCACCAGCATCAGGGAGAACGGCACCGCCACGACCAGCACGACGAACCAGCCCACCCCGAAGGCCAAACTGACCAGCATGTAGGGCACGGCCCGCCAGGTGGCCGGATCGGTGACAACGCCGACAGGCCCCCGGGGTCCCAACGGCACGCGCTCTCTCAACGGCACAGCAACCATGCCACCAGAGTGCCCTGTCCACCGGCCACGGAGAATGCGGTGGACTTCCGTCCTGGGGTGGGGTTATCCCCCGTAGCCGGTCTCACCGTCACGTCACGGCGGCCGGCCCCGTGCGGGCTCAGCGGCCGTGTCCCTGGAGGCCCTCAGCCCCGGTCGGCGTCTGGCGCCGGCCAGGCTGTGCCGTACAAGAGCCGGAAAACGAAAAGGGGCGGCAGGGAGAAACCCCCACCACCCCTCATCAAGGCGCCTAGTCGCGGTCGTTGCTCACTGTGGTCTTCTGGACCTGCAGGAGGAACTCGGCGTTGGACTTGGTCTCCTTCATCTTCTCCAGGAGGAGCTCGAGCGCCTGCTGCATGTCGAGCGCGTGGAGCACGCGACGCAGCTTCCAGACGATCTGGAGCTCGTCCTTGGCCATGAGGATCTCTTCCTTACGGGTGCTGGACGCGTCGACGTCCACCGCGGGGAAGATGCGCTTGTCGGCCAGAGAACGGCTGAGCTTGAGCTCCATGTTGCCGGTGCCCTTGAACTCCTCGAAGATGACCTCGTCCATCTTGGACCCGGTCTCGACCAGGGCCGTGGCGAGGATCGTCAGCGAGCCGCCGTTCTCGATGTTGCGGGCGGCGCCGAAGAAGCGCTTGGGCGGGTAGAGCGCGGTCGAGTCGACACCACCGGACAGGATGCGCCCGCTCGCGGGAGCCGCGAGGTTGTAGGCGCGCCCGAGCCGGGTGATCGAGTCGAGCAGGACGACCACGTCGTGGCCCAGCTCCACCAGGCGCTTGGCCCGCTCGATGGCGAGCTCGGCGACCGTGGTGTGGTCCTCGGCGGGACGGTCGAAGGTCGAGTGGATGACCTCGCCCTTGACCGACCGCTGCATGTCGGTGACCTCTTCAGGCCGCTCGTCCACGAGTACGACCATCAGGTGGCACTCGGTGTTGTTGCGGGTGATCGCGTTGGCGATCGCCTGGAGGACCATCGTCTTACCGGCCTTGGGCGGCGAGACGATGAGGCCACGCTGGCCCTTGCCGATCGGCGAGACGAGGTCGATGATCCTCGTGGTGAGGATGTTCGGCTCGGTCTCGAGGCGCAGGCGGTCCTGCGGGTAGAGCGGCGTGAGCTTGTTGAAGTCGGGCCGGTTGCGGGCCTGCTCCGGGTCCATGCCGTTGACGGTGTCGAGGCGGACCAGGGCGTTGAACTTCTCGCGGCGCTCGCCGTCGCGCGGCTGCCGGACGGCACCGGTGATGACGTCGCCCTTGCGCAGGCCGTTGCGGCGGATCTGGGCGAGCGAGACGTAGACGTCGTTGCTGCCCGGCAGGTAGCCGCTCGTCCTGACGAACGCGTAGTTGTCGAGGATGTCGAGGATGCCGGCGATCGGGATGAGCACGTCGTCGTCGCCGATCACGGGCTCGTTGCTCTCGAAGCGCTCACGGCCACGGCCGCGGTTGCGCTCGCGGAACCGGCCCCGCCTGCCACGACCGCCGCGGTCGTCGTCGTCGCTGCCGCCGCGCGGATCGTTGCGCGAGTCGCCCCGCTGATCGTTGCGGGGGTCATTGCGCTGGTCACCGCGCTGGTCGCTGCCGCCACGCGGGTCACCGCCACGGCCGCCGTCGGCGACACGCTCGCGCTGGTCGGCGCGGCCGCTGTCACGGCCGTTGTCGCGGTTGTCACGACCGTTGTCGCGGTTGTCGCGACCGTCACGGCTGTCACGGCTGTCACGAATGTCGCGGCTGCTCTCGCCACGACTGTCACGGACGTCACGGCTGCTCTCGCCACGGCTGTCGCGGCCATCACGGCTGCTCTCGCCGCGGTCGCTGCCGGAACGGTCACTGCCGCCACGGTCACCGCGGTCGCGGCGCTCGCCCCTGGTGCGCCGCTCACGGCGGCTCTCGCCACGGTCGGCACGCGAGTCGAGCTGGCCTTCGGCGGGCTGGGCCTGCTCCACGACCGGCTCGGCCGGGGCGACCACGGGCTCGGGGGCCACGGCCACCGGCTCGGGGGCCTGCGCGACGGGCTCTTCAACGGTCTTGGGGCGGGAACGTTCCCGGCGTGTCCTGGTGGGCCGCTCCGCGGCGGGCGCCACCTCGGCGGCGACCGGAGCCTCGGCTACGGCAGCGGGCGCGGCTTCTCCGGTGCCGCCACCCTGCTTCTCCTGGATGGCCGCGATGAGCTGGCTCTTCCGCATGCGCCCGGTGCCGCTGATGCCCAGCTCAGCGGCCATTTTCTGCAGCTCGGGCAGCACCTTGGCGGACAGGCCGGTGCCGGAGCGACGCGCACGGGGCTTGGCCGCGGCGCGGGTGGGGGTGTCGCCGGACGCGGGCTGCGCAGGTGAGCCTGGTGCGTCGGAGAGGAGTTCGGTGGTGTCGCTCAACTAAAGGTCCTTCCCAGGGGTCGGGCGCCGGTTTTTTGTTCTGCCGGGCGTCCCGGAGGTGCTTGCGATCCGGCGGGACAGACCGGGTCGGGGTGCACGTTGCGAACTTCGGCCGCCGCTGGGGACGGCCGCCACTCTTGAAAGAGGCGCGTCCAAGCGACCACAGGACAGTGACGCGTGGATGACACCCCTCAGATTGCTGTCGCCAGCCAGATGTCGAGGTGATTCGAACGCGCAGACCCCCGTCGTCGCCACCTCACGTTGGGCCAACCGGGTGTGGGCCAACCGGAGGCAACGGATTCCGGGGAGACAGCCGCGCTGCACACGCCTCGCGACGTGCAGCATGATGCAGCGATGTGTGGCTGACAAGCACGCACCCACCAAGGGGGCATCTGGTGCGGCTATCAGCCTAACATCACCAGCGCACACGGCTATTCCCTGAAGGTCTAAAGAGGCATCAGCGTGTCTCGGGGAACTGAACGTTCGCACCAACTGGGTCGACGTCCATAAGCTGGATGTGCCAGTCATTACCCACTTCTGGCGCGATCAAATCCTGCGAATCCGGTGTAGAAAACGCAAGAACTGTGGGACCCGCTCCCGAAACGACCGCGGGCACGCCCACTGCACGGAGACGTTCTACCAGATCCGCACTGGCCCGCATCGCAGGCGCACGGTAATCCTGGTGAAGACGGTCTTCGGTGGCGGCGAACAGCAACCCGCGCTCCGGCCGCTGGGTCAGCGCCGCGATCAGCAACGCAGCCCTGCCGGCGTTGAAAGAGGCGTCCTTGTGGGGCACGTCTTTCGGCAGCAACCCCCGTGCGGTCTCCGTGGCCAACCGTGTCGCCGGAACGAACACGACAGGCCGGATGCGCACATCCGGGAGCAGTTTCACCATACGCGGTGATCCGGAGTGGTCAGTCCAGGCAATCGTCAGCCCTCCGGCCAGGCACGGCGCCACGTTGTCCGGATGCCCCTCCATCTCGGTGGCCAGCGCGAACACCTCGTCGTCAGAAAGTCCTACGCCGTCGGCGAATCCGCCCGCGTGCGGTCCGCCGTCGCTCGATTTCGCGCGTGCTCCGAAGGTGCCTGGTATGGATTCCGGACGCGAGTCAGTTTTCGTTCGCGATTCGGTATGTGTTTCGGTACCTGACCCGGCACCCGCCAGGGCGCGGGCGGCGAGAATGCCCGCGCATACGGCGGCCGAGGACGAGCCGAGGCCGCGGGCGTGCGGGATGCGGTTGCGGCAGTGCAGCCGGATGCCTTCGGGCTGAGGGACCCCCATGCGGTCGAACGTCCTGCGCATGGCCTTGATGATCAGGTGTCCTTCGCCGAGATCGAGCTCGCCCTGGCCCGCGCCCTCTCCTTCGACGGTGACGTGGACGCCCCGCTCGCCGGTCAGCGTGGCCCGGACCTCGTCGTACAGGTCCAGCGCCAGGCCCAGGGAGTCGAAGCCGGGGCCCAGGTTCGCCGAGGTGGCCGGCACGCGGATGTCAACGGTGCTCATTCGCCTGTCTCTCTCCCGCCGTCAGTGCCGGCGAGGCTGTTCTTCTCGTGACCGCAAGGCTGTCTTCTCGTACGGCGGGGCCGGCCGGATCGTGTGCCGCTTGGCCGCCTGCCGTGGCCCAGTTCGGGCTCCGTGCGCATGGCGCCGCTCCGCGGCTCACCACATCCCGCCGACCCGGCGCCGGGTTCCAAGAGAGCGCCGAACCATCCCGACCGCACGCACCGGCCGTTCCGGCACCACCTGGCGCGCACCGCAGGACCTGGCACGCACCGGGCCGTCCAGCGCGCCGGACTGCCCAGCGAGGCCAAGCCCGTGAGGCCAGGTCCGTGAGACCGGGTCCGTGAGACCGGGTCCGTGAGACCGGATCTGCGGTCCCGGCCACAAGGTCCCGCACGCACCACACGGTCCGCGAGGCTCGGTCCGCGAGACAGGGTCCGCGGGGCCGGGTCTGTGGCGAATCCCACTCTCCCGCTCATACGGGCGCGGGTGGCGTTCCTAGGCCAGGTTGAGGGCGGCGGCGGCTGCGTGGACGTCGATGGGGATGGTGACCGGAGCCGGGGCGCCGGCGATCGCCCAGTCGGGGTCCTTGAGGCCGTTGCCCGTGACCGTGCAGACGATGCGCTGCCCGGGTGCGATGAGCCCCTGCGCGTGTGCCTGCAGCAGGCCGGCGACGCTGGCCGCCGAGGCGAGCTCGACGAAGACGCCCTCCTCCTGGGCCAGCAGCTTGTACGCGGTCGCGATCTGCCGGTCCGTGACCGACTCGATGGCGCCACCGGACTCGTCGCGGGCCGCCGTGGCCAGTTGCCAGGAGGCGGGGTTGCCGATGCGGATGGCGGTGGCGATCGTGTGCGGGTGGGCGACGGGCGCGCCGTTGACGATCGGTGCCGCGCCGCTGGCCTGGAAGCCGAACATGCGCGGCGCCTTGGTGGCGATCTTGTCCGCGGCGTATTCCTGGTAGCCCATCCAGTAGGCCGAGATGTTGCCCGCGTTGCCCACCGGGATGCAGTGGATGTCGGGCGCGTCGCCCAGCGTGTCGACGATCTCGAAGGCGGCCGTCTTCTGGCCCTGCAGCCGGAACGGGTTGACCGAGTTGACCAGCGCGATCGGGTAGCTGGACGACAGCTTGCGGGTCATCTCCAGGCAGTCGTCGAACGAGCCCTCGACCTGGAGCAGCGTGGCGCCGTGGACGAGCGCCTGGGCCAGCTTGCCCATCGCGATCTTGCCGCGCGGCACCAGCACGGCGCAGGTGAGCCCGGCCCGTACGGCGTAGGCGGCGGCCGAGGCCGAGGTGTTGCCGGTCGAGGCGCAGATGACCGCCTTGGCCCCCTCTTCGACGGCCTTGCTGATGGCCATCGTCATGCCGCGGTCCTTGAAGCTGCCCGTCGGGTTGGCGCCTTCCACCTTGAGGTAGACGTCACACCCGGTCAGCGCGGAGACACGGTGCGCGGGCACCAGCGGCGTGCCGCCCTCCAGCAGTGTGATGACGGGCGTCTTCGTGGTGACCGGAAGGCGCTCTCGGTACTCCTCGATGAGGCCACGCCACGACCTGCTCATATTGACTCCCTACCTGCGGTCTTGGCCACCGAGTGTACCGGGGTCCTGGCAGTGTGCGCCGAGCCGAGTCCCGGTGGCCGCAACAACCAACAATTCGGGAAATTCTCAGCATCTCCCGGTATGGTCCCCGGCAGGGGGGTCATCACCATGAACGCGCGTCCTGCCATGACGCAGAACGACTATTCTCCGCTGACGCCGCCGAAGCTCGGCGCCTGGTCACCGGCCCTGTCCGTGAGCGTGGTGATACCCGCGCACGGTGGGCCGCACCTGGAGCTGACGCTGGCCGCGCTGGCCGCTCAGACGTACCCGGACCACCTCATGGAGGTCCTGGTCGTGGACGACGGCAGCGAGCCGCCGATCCGGCTGCCGGAGATCCGGCCGGTCAACACCCGGATCGTCCCGGTGAAGACCGGCTGGGGCATCTCGAACGCCGTCAACACCGGCGCCAAGGCCGCCGACGGCGAGATCATCCAGCGGCTCGACGCCGACATGGTGGCCTGCCGCGAGCACATAGAGGCCCTGGCCCGCTGGCACCACGAGACCGACTATCTGGTCACGATCGGGATGAAGAAGTTCGTCGAGGTGCCGGCGCTCACCGCCGAGCAGGTCTTCCGGGCGGGACACCTGGGAGACGTGTTCGACCTGGCGTCGGGTGTGTCGAGTTCCACCGAGGCGACGATCGCCAAGACCGACGGGCTGCGCAAGAGCCGCAATCCCTATCACGTGTGCACAGGACCGACCTTCGCCCTTCCCCGGGAGGTCTTCCACGCCGTGGGCGGTCTCGACCCGAACGTCGTGCGCGGCGAGGACACCGAGTTCGCCTACCGGCTGGCCATGCACGGTGTCGTGTTCATCCCGGACCTGGAAGCGCAGGCGGTGCACCTCGGGCTGCCCGCGCAGCACCGTGACCGGGAACGCGCCGTGCGGGCCGTCGAACCGTACCTCGCGCACCGCATCCCGCTCCGCCGCGACCTGCGCAAGGACCAGGGGCGCCGCTGGCTCGTACCGTATGTCGAGATCGTGCTGGACGTCACGGACACCTCCGAAGCGGTCGTACGGCAGGCGGTGGCGGCGGCGCTCGACGGCAAGCTGCAGGACGTCGTGGTGACGCTGGTGGGACCGTGGGCGCGGCTGCACGACGGGCGGCGGGCCGTGCTCAGCGACCCGAGCTTCGAGATGCGGCTGATGCGCGACCTGTTCGCGCACGACGACCGGATCCGGCTGATCGACGAGGCGGCCCCGACGCCGGCGCCCACGCCGTTCCGCTATCGGGGACCGGTGGACGTGCCGCTGCACAAGGCGACGCTGGAGCGGATGATCGAGACGGTGCAGAAGGACCTGACGGGCGTGCTCGTCGTGGACCTGCCCGACGGCCGCACGGCCCGCCTCGAACGCACCTCCGCCATGGGCCGGGCCCTGCTGCTCAGCGCCCCGGGCGATGATCTCGACAAGATCATCGAGACCACGCACGGCGTACGCCACGAGGCCCCGGACCGCTACTGGCCCCCGGCCACACCGCCGAAGCCCGCGGTCCAGAAGCCCGCAGTCCAAAAGCCGCTGGACGGCCCCGCCGCGCCGAAGCAGCCGATCGTCACGATTCCCACCTCGGCCGCCGAGGAACGGACCCTGCTGGGCCGCCTGAAGTCAGCCCTCCGCCCCAACTAGCCGCGCAGCCGCTTGCCCAGGGCGCGCTTGACCGTGGTGGCCAGCAGCACGCGCATGCTCTGCTGGGCGCGGTTGGCGGCGGCCAGCTGGCGGCGCAGCGTGCTGACGTCGCGCCGCAGCTCCACGGCGCTCTTGCGCCAGCGCCCGGCCTCGTCGCGCCACTTGGTCACCTGCGCGCGCAGGCGTTCGGCCTCCTTGGTCAGCCGTGCCGCGTCCGCCTCCGCCTTGAGCCTGGCCCGGTAGGCGCTGCGGCGGCCGAGCAGCTCCGCCGCCTCCGTCGCGAACCCGTACGTCTCGCCCTCCACCCACGAGACGCCGGACACGTCGTCCACCGCGTCGTCGAGGTCCTCGCCGGGGCGTACCACGATCCTCGCCCGGCCGAAGGCGGAGGCGCGCTCCAGCCGCGCGGCCACGACGCCGTCCGGCGACTCGCGGAGCAGCACGTTCACCAGCCCGAGCCCTTCGCCGCGGGCCAGGTCGAGCAGCCTGGCCAGGCTGTCCTCCCCCGGCACCCAGCCGGCGGGCAGCCGCAGGACGTACGGCGCGGCCGGGTCGACCTCGCCGGAGACCGCCAGCCGTACCCGGCCTTCGTGCAGGTAGTGGCCGTGGACCAGCACCAGGTCGAGGGCGGGGTCCTTCAGCGGGGCCCGGCGCTCGCGCTCCAGGGTGTCCCAGGGGCCGACCACGACGATGGACAGGTCCAGCATGGTGCCCGCCAGCAGGGCGTCGACCGTGGCGCGAACCTGCTCGTAACCGGCGGTGCCGTCGACGACGACCGCGACGTACGGGACCTTCCACTGGCGAGAGGGATGCGAGCGGAGCCACCGATAGGCGGGGATGCGGTCGGCGACGAACGCGTAACTCACGCGGTCGATGGGCTGCTGGTCGCGCATCCGCATGGTCGGCCCGAGATGGTAGGCGCGGGCCCTGGGCTCCGGTACGAACACCGCCCCGGCCTGGTAGAGCCGGTAACCCATCTCCGTGTCCTGGCCGAGTATCAGGTCGTCGTCCATCGTCCCGGCGGCGGCGATCAGCCGGGCGTTGACCGAGGTCGCGCCGCCGACGTGCAGGCTGAAGGGGCGCTGGGTGTTGTCGGTGAGGCCGTTCGTCCGCTCGATCAGGTCGACGATCCAGGCGTGCGGCTCGGCGGGTTCGAAGGCCTTCTCCAGGTCGTCGGGCAGCTCAGCGGGCACCGGCGACTCGGTGAACCTGATGTAGCTGGTCACGGCCAGGTAGGGGGCGGCGTGATGCCAGCGCATGTGCGCCTCGATCGAGCCGGGGGTGAGCAAGACGTCGGAGTCGAGCCAGTGGATCACGTCGCCGGTGGCCGCGGCGAGCCCGGCGTTGCGGGCGCCGGCCCGGCCCGGCTCCGGGCAGACGATCAGCCGGGTGCCTTCCGGGCGTTCCGCCGGCAGCCGCAGCGGCGGAGAGCTGCCGTTGTCGACGACGATGACCTCGATCAACCCTGCGGGGTAGGTCTGCCGGGCGAGCGCGGCCAGCACCAGGTCGAGCTTGTCCTGGCCGCCGTACGCGGGCACGACCACACTGACCCGCAACGTCGGCTGGTACGTCTCCGGCGGTTCGAGCATCCGGTAGTCGTTGCCGCGGATCCTGCTCATGCCGATTCCAGAAGCAGGCTCGGGCGGAAGCCGCGCCACTGGTTGGTGGCGACCTTGAGGAAGTGGGCGAGCGGAAGCTGCCAGGTGTGCTGGTCGCTCAGCGTGCGCCGGAGCACGTACCCGAGGCCGTGGGTGCGGTAGATGCTCGCCCCGGCCTCGTGGGCGGCCTTGAGGAAGTCCCGGTCCACCGCCCGCGGCTGAGCAGGAAATCCCCCCACGTCCTGAAATATCGTTTTTGTGGCGAGAATCGTGCCGCCCGCTACGTGATCGCTGGAGACCTCGCTCGGATAGGCGGCGCCACTGGCGAATGTCGTGCGCCTGATCGTGGCGTGCAACGGCTCAAGGTAAAAGAATTCGGCCGTGGTGCCCACGATGTCGGCCCCCGAATAGGACGCCGCCATGACCAGGTCGGCCAGGTGGTCGGGGCCGTACCAGTCGTCGTCGTCCCACTTGGCCACGTAGTCGCCGGACGCCAGGGCCGCGGCCTCGTTCAGCACCTCGCCGAACACCGTCTCGGCCCGGGCCTCGACCCAGGTCACGGGCAGAGGGCAGCTCTCGACCGCCTGCCGTACCTCCTCGAAGGGGACGCCGTGCAGGCCGAGCAGCACCTCGATGTCGGTGTCGCGCTGGCGGGCCATCTGGGCGAGCGCGCCGGCCACCATCGCCGGGCGCCTGGTGGACATGACCACGCTGATCCGCGGCGTACGCGAAGGCGGCAGGCGGTGGGTCAGGCGGCGCAGCCGCACACTGTGCTCCTCGCGGCGCAGGTCGGCCAGCGACCGGGGGCCGGTCCCGGTGTGGCCGAGCCAGTCGCGGTCGGTGAGCAGCGCCGCCAGCTCGGCGGGAACCCAGGCGGGGGCGTCGTGCGCGGTCAGCGGCACGCCCGCCGCCGCGAGCCGGACCAGCCCGGCCAACGGCACCTCGCGCTCGGGCCACTCGATCTCCAGGCCGCGCAGCGGGCGCAGCGCGGACACGTCGGGCTCATGGCCGTCGACCGCCCACCCGGAGAAGGCGCCGGGCAGCTCGGCGGGGCGGCCATCGCTCCAGTGCAGGCGGGCGAGCCCCTTCTCCGGCGTACGCGCGAAGCCACAGGGGGTGACGGGCATGGTGCTCCTCGACCGACGGGGACTCAGTCAGGCGCCCACCTTACGCCGGTCTGACACCCCTTGAGACGTTGAGTTCACCTTGGGGTGGATGGCCACTGTGGAGGTAACGTAGGCCGAACCAGCAGGATTCTCCCAGTTTTTGTCCAGGAACCTGTGGCACGGTAGTGGCGCATGTTTATTAAGGTGTCAATACCCCATTGACGCCTGAAATGTCATGACTACGAAAGGTATGCGCGGATGTTCTCGCCCCGCCGACTGGCAGCGACCGCCGCAATCCTCGGAGTTCTGGCCGTAGCCGTGCTCGTGGTGCTCGTCCTCGCCGGTCTGCTCACGCTCGGCGCCGCCGCCGCTTCGGGGGCGTTCGCCCTCACGCTGGCCGGGCTCGCCGTTCTCGTGCTGACCGTACGGCGCATCGACGGCAAGGCCCAGCGCATCGACCTGCGAGCCAAGAAGCACGAGGCCGAGCTGGCCAAGACCGCCACCGCGCTCAAGCGCATCGAGTCGCGGCTGGACCGCCTGACCGAGGCCGTCGAGCGGTCGGCCGCGCGGCGCGAGGATGATCTCAGCGCGATCCTGGCCTCGCTGGGCGAGGACCGGGTCAACGCGATGACGCGGGCGCGAGAGGTGGAGGAGCTGCGCGAGGAGATCCGCGCGCTGGCCAAGGACCCGGCATGACGCGGGTCAGGCACAACGACTGGGGAACGCTCAAGCCGCCGGCCATCGGCGCCTGGCAGCCCGCGCTGACCGTTTCCGTGGTGATTCCCGCCTACAACTGCGCACCGGCGCTCGCCCGGACCGTGGCCGCGCTGGCGGAGCAGACCTATCCCGCCGCGCTGGTCGAGGTCGTCGTCGCCGACGACGGCAGCGAACCGCCCATCGACCTGCCCGGCGTCCGGGTGGTCCGGGTACGCGAGGGCTGGGGACGCGGCGCGGCCAGGGAGACCGGCCGGCTCGCCGCGACCGGCGACGTGATCCATTGGCTCGACTCGGACATGGTCCTGGCCCCGGATCACCTGGAAGCGCACATGCGCTGGCACCACCTCATCGACCACGCCGTCGTGATCAGCGACACCCGGTTCGTGGCGGCCCTGGGCGAGGAGGGCACCCGGACCGAGTACACGCGCATGACCCTGGAGTCCACCAGGATGCTCAAGGACGCGGGTTCGAGCGCGTACCTGCTGCATACCGGTGCCTCCACCTCGCTGCGCGCCGACCTGCTGCGCGAGGCGGGCGGCGTCGACACCAGCCTGAACATGGCCGAGGACACCGAGCTCGGCTACCGGCTGGCGCAGGCCGGGGCGGTGTTCATCCCCGACGAGCAGGCTCGCGCCTGGCATGTCGGTGAGTCCACCGTCATGCGCCGCGAGAAGGACGTGCACCGGCACAACTGGTCCTTCCTCGGCGATCTGCTCCCCGAGCTGCGCTGGCTGCGCGGCCATCCGCGACGCCGCTGGCTGGTGCCGTACGTCCAGGTTGTCGTGGAGGCGACCGGCTACGAGCGGACGCGCGCCAGTGCCGACTCCGCGCTCGCCGGGACGATCACCGACACGGCCGTGGCGATCGTCGGCCCCTGGGACAAGCTGACGGACGAGCGCCGCGACAGCCTCGACGACCCGCTGCTCGACCTGCGCCTCATCCACAACCTCTACCGGAACGAACCGCGCGTCACGTTCGTGACGTCCGCGCCCGACTCCGCGGCCCCCGCCCCGTTCCTGCTCACGCTCCCGTCCGGCTGGGTGCTGGGCGCCGACACGCTCTCCCGGCTCGTACGACTGGCCGACCAGGACACGCTGGGACTCGTCTGCGCCGTGCTCGACGAGGGCGAGGCCGGAGTCGTGGCCGCCAGGCTGGAGCGCACCGCGGCCTTCTCCCGCGCGGCCCTGTTCCACGGCGGGACCGACGACCTGGTGGACGAGATGTTCGGATCGCTCTGGGTGAGCGGGGCCGAGTACGGCTTCGCCCCGGAGGACCAGGCCGAGCCGCTGGCCGGAGACCCGGCCAAGTGGCGGGCGCTGGCGGGCAAGCGGCAGGACGAGGTGAAGGAGCTGAAGGCGGAGATCGCGCGGCTGACGGCCGAGGTGGACCGGCTGTCCGCCGATCCCGTCCCCGACGCCGCGGCCGGGCCGCTGACCTCGCTCATCAGGCACCTGCGGAGCGCCGGATGATCCGCGAACTGCTGGCCGAGCTGCCCAAGGCCCGCATCTTCCTGGCCGGGGTCGAGCACGACGTCGAGGCCGTGGACCTGGACCGGGACCTGCTGGAACCGTTCACGGAGCCGGAAAAGGTGCACGAGGTGCTCATCCTCGCCCGTACCCCTGCCGACCTGCGCCGGGCCGCCACGCTGCACAAGCTGCTGCCGGACGCCCGGCGGGTGGTCGTGGCCGTGCTCGACACGCCCGCCTCCCATCCGGCGCCCGTGCCCACCCCGACGCCCGCGCACCGCTGGCGCTCGCTCACGGATCTGCGGGTCTACCAGCCGAAGGACCGGGTGTGGGTGGTGGACGCGCGGTTCTCGGCGCCCACCCCGGCCGGCCGTACGGTGACCGCCACGGCTCGGGCGTTCGCCGGGCACCGGCTCGACGTGATCACGGCGCCCGCGGCGGCGATCGCCGGCGTCGGCGCGGCGGCCTGGCGTCCAGGCGACCCGAACGCGACGCCCGCCGAGGTGACCGGTCCGGTGCCGGAACGGGTCGGCGCCCCGGGCAGCGACGTCGTGCTCCGCACGCTCGACGCCGCTGAAAGTGGCCGCGAGGAGGGCGTTGACGACCCGGCCGACTGGTCCGGGTCGCAGACGCCGATCGAGCGGCCCACCTCGCGGTCCGCGAGCTGGGAGCGGCTCGGCCGGCCCGGCGGCGCCGGGCTGTCGCTGGTCGATCCCGACGTGCTCGGCGAGCCGTCGATGATCCCGCCGGTCGACGAGCGGCTGGTCAACCCGCAGGGCTTCGTCACCACCCCGTCACGCGGCCTGGCGTCCCTGGTGGAGCGCGACGGCCGCTGGTCGGTCGTACTCGACGGGAAGGCGGTGACGGCGTTCGCCGAGTCGGGCGGCGTGACGGACGCCGACGTGGGCCGGCTCCGGCAGATCCGCGGCGTGGAGATCGACTGGCACCACGCCCACAGCGGCCCGCTCGCCGCCGTCCGCGTGCTGACGGGCCTGGCCGCGGCCGGCGTACCGCTGACCGCGCACACGGTGCCGCGCTGGGCCGGCGCCCTCGGCCACGAGCTCGCCGGCCTGCTGCTCCGCGATCCTGACCTCTCCGACGAGCTCCGCCGCGAGGAGCACAGCATCCGGCTACGCCGCGAGGCGCTCCGCACCCATGGCGTCGCCGCCCGCTGGGAGCAGCTCGGCGCCCCCGCCCCCGCTCCCCCGCTGACCTCGGTCCTGCTGGCGACGCGGCGGGCCGACATGGTCGGGTTCGCGCTCGACCAGGTCGGCCGGCAGCGCGGTGTCCAGCTCGAAGTGATCCTCGCCCTGCACGGCGTACCCCCGGGCCATCCGGACGTGGCCGCGGCCATCGCCGCCTTCGACGGCCCGCTGACCGTTCTGGAGGCCGACCACCGGGCGGTGTTCGGTGAGGTGCTCAACGAGGCGGCGACGCGGGCCTCGGGGTCGTTCCTGCTGAAGATGGACGACGACGACTGGTACGGCCCCGACTTCCTGGCCGACCTGCTGCTCGCGCATTCCTATTCGGGGGCCCAGGTGGTGGGCACCGTGCCGGAGTTCGTCTACCTGTCGTCGATCGACGTCACCGTGCACCGCAAGCAGATCACCGAGCAGATCACCAGCTTCGTCGCGGGCGGCACGATCCTCGTGGAGCGCTCGGCGTTCCAGGCGGTGGGCGGTTTCCGGCCGCTGCGCCGGTCGGTCGACACCCAGTTCCAGGAGGCGCTGCAGGCGGCCGGCGGGCAGATCTACCGTACGCACGGCCTCGGGTACATCCTGCGCCGCGGCCCCGCCGCCAACCACACCTGGCAGGAGCCGATCGGCACGTTCCTGCAGCGCAACAGGAACCAGTGGCGCGGCTTCCGCCCCAGTTTCCTCATGGAGCTCGAAGGGAGCGCGCAGCCGTGACCTCTCGTATCCGCCGCAACGACTACGGCGTGCTCACCCCGCCCCTCCTCGGCCAGTGGACGCCCGAGCTGACCGTCACCGTCGTCGTCCCGGCCCACGACCGCCAGGAGACGCTGGACCTCACGCTGGCCGCCCTGTCCGCGCAGAGCTACCCGGCCGAGCTGCTCGACGTGATCGTCGTGGACGACGGCAGCGCGGTGCCGGTACGCCTGCCCGAACTCACCCCGGCCCGTACCCGCCTCATCACCAGCCCGCCCGGCGGCTGGGGCCGTGCCTGGGCCGTACAGGCCGGCATCGACGCCGCCACCGGTGAGATCATCTTCGTGCTGGACGCGGACATGGTCCCCCATCACCGCCACGTCGAGGCCCAGCTCCGCTGGCACCACCTGGCTCCATACCTGGTCGTGCTGGGCTGGATCGACTTCACCGCCGGCGAGGTGCTGCCCACCCCCCGTGAGGTGCGCCAGGCGCTTAAGGACGGCCACGAGGACAAGCTGTTCCCCCTCTCCCCGCACCGCCACGACTGGGCCGAGAAGATCATCCTCGACCACGAGGGCCTGCGTACCGCCCCGAACTCCCTGGCCACCCGCATCCACGTGGGCGCCACCGCCTCCTACCCCGCCTCGCTGCTGCGCTCGATCGGCGGCCTCGACACCTCCCTGGTGCTGGCGGAGGACACCGAACTCGGCTACCGGCTCACCCAGGCGGGCGCCGTGTACGTACCGGACCCCGACGCGCGCGCGTGGCACATCGGGCTGCCGACCGCCATGCGCGACTTTCTCTCGTTGAAGCGGTACAACGACCCTTACGTGGCGGACCGCGTGCCGTACCGGCGCTACCTGCGCACGGACCCGGGCCGGCAGTGGCTCGTCCCGTACGTGGACGCGACCGTCCCCGCGGCGGGCTACGAGGACGTCCGCGCGACGGTCGACGGCCTGCTGGCGAGCTCGCTGCCGGACGTCGCGATCACCATCACCGGCCCCTGGTCCGCGCTGGGGAACAGCCGCCGCTCCCCGCTCCGCGACCCCGACCTGGACCTCCGCCTCATCCACGCCACCTTCGAACACGATCCCCGGGTACGGCTGGCCGACACCTCGGGATCCCCCGGGGTCGTGCCGCCGTTCCGTCTCCTCGTGCCTCCTGGCTGGGTTCCCGCGCGCGACACCCTGCAACGCCTCGTCAACCACCTGGAGGAGCACGACGGCGGCGCCCTGTGCGTCGCCCTCGACGAGACCGACCAGGGCGTCACCGTGGCCAGACTCGAACGCACCGCCGCCCTGTCCCGCGCGGCCCTGGTGTCCCGCCCCGGCGAGCACCTGGACACCGTCCTGGACGAGGTCTTCGGCCTGGAATGGCTGGACGGCGACACCTGGGGCTTCACCCGCCGCCCCCCGATCTACCCGCCTCGCCGCCGCCCGGTCCCCGAGCTGGACCGGATCACCGCCCAGTACGAGAAGGAGGTCACCCGTCTCCGCAAGCGCACCGCCCTGATGCAGGCCGAACTCGCCCAGCTGCGCAGGGAGGCGGGCAAGGGCCGCAGGGACTCGGAACGGTGGCGCGAGAAGGCCGAGTCGTGGCGCCGCGAGGCCGTCCGCCTGTCCCGCGACCAGGACCGCACGGTACTCAAACGCGCCGTCCGCCGCGTCCGCAACCTGGCCTTCCCGGACACCTGACCCGCCAGCCGCTCGCGGCGCCGAACCAAACTCCGCGCAGTCCATCGCATCGCGACAATGGATCAAGCTCGCCGGGACGTCGGGCGAGCTCAACGAGCAGCGGGAAGCGGTCCGTCTGGCCTCGTACTCCCTCATCTTCGACGCCGGCCAGGGCTACTACGGCTACCTGCGCACGGGCGACACCTTCGGCAAGACGCCCTACCAGGAGGCGCTGGTCGCCTGACCATCATCGGCTTCATCACCCTGAACGTCACCGACCGCGTTCCCCACCTGGTCAGAACGGGACCCCGCCATCGCGTCACCGACTGGGCCATCGGGCGCGCCTTCCGCTTCTACTTCGCCGGCCGGGCCGACGGGGTGCTGGCCACGCACGAGGCGGCCGAGCCCCCATCGGCCAAGAGCCGCATCGCCGTCTATGGGCTGGACGGAAAGCGGCGCAGGTTCTACACGGGCGTCGGCGTCTTCGATGAATGGAGCGCCGGGACGGTCTCCTCACCTTCGGGACGCTTCTTCGCCACCTTGGTGCGTAAGGACGACAACGCGCGTGACATCGGCATCGTCGAGGCGTCGACCGGGAAGATCCTTCACCGGGTCGGCGGCCGGGACATCCAGGCCTTCGCCGGGTGGTACGACGACGAGCACGTCATCTTGAAGCGGGTGCGCGGCAAGACCGTTACTTTCCAGCGCGTCGGCTTCTCCGGCGTCGCCGACCTCGATCTGATCAAGGAGAAGCTCGTCGCCGGTCCCGCCGACTACGAGCCGCACCTGGCGCGGGTCAACTTCGTCCCTGCTCAGCAGTGACACGCTCCAGAATCACCAACGGAATCTGCCGCTCGGCTTTGCGCTGGTACTCGTCGTAGAGAGGAAAGACCGACGCCATGTTCCGCCACAGCGGCTCTCTCTCCGCATCGGTGGCGGTACGGGCTCGCGCGCTGAACACGTCCGCCAGAACCTGCACCGTCACCTCCGGATGCTCGACGAGGTTGAGGTACCAGGCCGGATGGCTGTCGGCCCCGCCGTTGGACGCCACCAGAAGGTACCGGTCACCGTCCTGGCCGTAGATCAAGGCCGTGCGGCGCAGCTTGCCGGACTTCCGGCCGCGCGTGCTGAGCAGCAACGTCGGCCATTCCTGGTAGAGGTGGCCGTCCTGGCCGTCCGTCTCCACGTATCGGCGGATGTGGTCGGCCACCCAGTCCGTCGGGCTGTCCAGCACTTCTTCGCTGTGTTCTGTCATCGTTCCTCCGTTGGGGACGCGAACAGGCTCGTACATGAACAGGGGTTTAAGTCAAGCGGGCGAGATACGGAGTAACGCCACGCAACCATCTGGTCGCGCCGATAGTCCAATCCGTCATGCGCAGCACACTCATCGACGGCGACCCGCAGCGGCTCGGGGAATACTGGCTGGCCGGCCGGATCGGGGCGGGCGGGCAAGGCGTCGTGTACGAGGCCTACGACCCGGCGGGCGCCAGGGTCGCGGTCAAGGTGCTCCGCGGCGACCCGGTCAGCCGGCCCGAGCTGCGCGATCGCCTGGCCAAGGAGGCGGTCGCGGCGCAGCGGGTGGCCTCGTTCTGTACGGCCAGAGTGCTCGGCGTCCATCTGGAGGGGTCCAGGCCGTACATCGTCAGCGAGTACGTCGAAGGCCCGAGCCTGCGCGCGGCTGGGCGGGTGTTCCGCGGCGACGACCTGCACCGGCTGGCCACGGCGATCGCCACGGCGCTGACCGCCATCCATGACGCGGGCGTCGTGCACCGTGACCTCAAGCCCGACAACGTGCTGCTCGGCCCCGACGGGCCCCGGGTGATCGACTTCGGCGTGGCCCGCACGCTGGAGATGTCGCTCACCGCCACAGGAGAGGTGGCGGGCACGCCCAGTTACATGGCGCCGGAGGTGTTCTCGGGCGAGCGGGCCGGGCCGCCCGCGGACGTGTTCGCCTGGGGCGCGATCATCCTGTACGCCGCCACCGGCGAGGATCCGTTCACCGCGGAGGCGCTCGGCGCGGTCATGCACCGCGTGCTCTCCCACGAACCCGACCTGGCCGCGCTGCCCGACCCGCTGCGCCGCCTGGTGCGCGCGGCGCTGGCCAAGGAACCAGCACGCCGCCCGACCGCGCGCGAGCTGCTGCTCGGGCTGGTCAACAGCGACGGAAGGCTCGACACCGCGCGGCTGCTCGAGCAGGGCGCCGGCGACGGCGAGCGGATCGGGATCACCGCCGACGACCCCTCGCTCGGCGTCATCGCCGAGGACGCCTACTCCGCTCTCGGCCCCGCCGAGAAGGAGCTGGTCCCCGAGCTGTTCCTGCGGCTGCTCACGGTGAACGCCGAGGACGAGCTGGCGCTGCGCGAACTCCGCAGGTCCGAGCTCCCCGACGGTATCGAGCGAGTGCTGGACGCGTTCACGTACCTGGTCTCCAAGGGAGATCCGGTACGGCTGCTGCGCCCCGCCCTACCGCTGGCCTGGCCCCGGCTGCGCGCCTGGATCGCCGCGAACCGGGACGGATTGGTCGTGCACCGGCAGATCTGGACGGCGGCGGAGCGCTGGGAGGAGCACGGGCGGAAGGACGCCGACCTGTTCCACGGCAGTTCGCTGGACGACGCGCTGAGCTGGGCCGCGGCCGACCGCAGGAACATCACACTCACCCCCGGCGAGCGGGACTTCCTGTCCGCGGCCGCCGCGCTCAACAGGCGCCGATCCCGCAGGACCAGGCTCCTGTCCGTCGGGCTCGCCGTGCTCCTGGTGCTGGCCCTGGTCGCGGGAGGTCTGGCCGTACGGCAGAGCATCATGCTCGCCGACCAACGCGACGTGGCCGAGTCCGCCCGGCTGGCCGGGGTGGCCGACACGGTGAGAGGCAAGGACCCCGTCCTGGGCATGCTGCTCAGCACGGCGGCCGCGCGGCTGTCCCCCACGGCCGAGGCCAGGTCGAGCCTGTTGGCCTCGGTCGTCGACCAGGGCGGCGCGGCCTTTCACGACCCCGACACCGGGCCCGACGTGGTGCGCGCGCTCAGCGCCGACGGCCGCTCGCTGATCAGCGTCAGTCCCGACGAGGTCAGGGTATGGGACCTGACGACCGGCAGGCGGACGGGCGGCTTCACCGGGCTCGGCCTGACCGGCAGGCGCCTGCGCCAGGCCGCGGTCAGCGAGGACGGGCGGCTGCTGGCCGTCGCCGACAGCGAGGGTGTCGGCCTCTGGGAACTGGCCACCGGCAAGCGGACGGGCCGGCGCCTGCCCGCCACCGAGATGCTCGACCTGAACATCGGCTTCAGCGGCGGCCTGCTCATCGTCGACATCGGACAGGGCAAAAGCGCCTACAACCCGCGTACCGGAAAGACGACCGCGCTGCCCACGCTCGTCAAGGCCGCGATCCATCCGGGCGGCGACTACGCCGTGGCCGGACGCGAGCGCTGGGCGCTGCCGTCGGGCAAGGCACAACGCGGTTTTCCCGGCATCTGCGGCGACTGCAGCCCGGTCTCGGCGTTCAGCCGCGACGGGCGGCTCCTGGCCATCTCCGACAACGGCGGCCTGGTCGTCTTCGACGCCCGTACCCGCAAGGAGATCACCACGATCGCGGACTGGGAACCCATGGCGACGCCGGTGTTCAGTCCGGACGGCAAGGTCCTCGCGGGGATCGGCTCGACGATCAGGCTCTACCGGCTGAACGCCGACGAACCGCTGATGCTCGAACGCGCCATAGCGGACCCGGTATCCGCGGTCGCCTTCGGCCCGACCGGACTGCGCTACCTGAGCGAGGACACGGTCATCACGCTCCAGCCGTACGTCGCCGCGGACGAGACCGTGGACGAGATGGAGTTCAGCGCCGACGGCCGGCTGCTCGCCACGCACGCCCTGGGCTCAACCAAGATCACGCTGAACGGCAAGGCGTTCGAGGCGGGGACGCTCCAGGACTACGACAGCGAGCTCTCCTTCAGCCGGGACGGCAGGCGGCTGGCGATCAGACGGAGCGACGACGTCACCGTCCGGGACACCGCCACCTGGCACGAACTGGCCAAGGTCCCGGCCACTCCCGACTCGGACGGCGCGCTTCCGGCCCCGGCCGGACTCTGGACGACCGACCAGAAGACCTTCACGCTCTGGCAGGTCCCCGGCGGCAAGCGGCTCAAGCAGGTGACCAGGCCGCGCCTGCTCGGCTGGACGGTCGCCGCGGACGGGCGCCTCATCGGCCTGGACGCGAGCCTGCTACGCCTGGTGGACCTCGAGACCGGGCGCCGGTTCGGACCGCGGCTGCCGTTCTCCGGCAACGCGGAGGAGGTCTGGTTCAGCGCCGATCTGAAGCTGGTCGCGGCGAACTTCGCCGGCAAGGTGGGCATCTGGGACACCAGCACGGGCGCGCAGGTCGGCGACTGGCTGCGGGTGGGCGGGGTGTCGTGGACCGCCGCCTTCTCGGCCGACGACCGGCTGTTCGCGTTCGCGTCCCAGGAGAAGTCGCTGATCGTCTGGGACGTACGGCAAGGCCGGCCGGCCGGACCCACGATCCGTCTTTGGGACAGCGCGCGGTCGATCGCCTTCTCCGCCGACTCCGCCGAGCTGCTGGCCATGGGGAGGATGGGGCGGCTGACCAGGGTTCCCCTGGCGATCGAACCGCTGGTGAAGGCGGCGTGCGCGCGGGCCGGCCGGGCACTGACCGAGGCCGAATGGACCCGGTATCTGCCAGGCCAGCCGTTCCGGAAAGGGTGTTAGGACTTGTTCAGGAGAGCGTCATCGTGACACTGCCCGGGATCGCGGCGAACGCATCGCGAAGGCGAGCGGAGAGGTCGTCACGGCTCGCGGGTCCGGACTGAAACGTCCACTCCTCCAGCGCACAGTGGAAAGCCGAGATCATCATGTCGAGGGCCAGCCGGAGCCGCAGGTCGTGCGGGTCGGCCGGACCGAAGCGCTCCCGCAGGATCGTGATCGCGGTACGGGTGGTGCGGTCGCAGAACTGCAGCCCGTGCGCGTTCATCGACGGCGTCTCGGCGGCCAGCCGGCGGGAGAGCTGAACACGCTCCGCCCAGCCCTCGGCGGGCATCCGGTCCAGCGCCGTAAGCAACGTGTCCCGCAGCAGCACCAGGAGCGTGCCGTCGGTCGGCTGCCGGGTCTGGAGATCGTCCAGAAAGGCGGCCCACAGATCCTGAGTGGGCGCCATCGCGACGTCTTCTTTGCTGTCGAAGTAGCGGAAGAAGGTGCGCTTGGACACCTCGACGGCGGTGCAGAGCTCATCGAGCGTCGTGCCGTCGAAACCCCGCTCGGTGAACTGCTCCAGCGCGGTGTCGATCAGCGCCAGGCGGGTGCGGAGCTTCTTGCGCTCGCGTAGCGGCAGTCCGCTGAGGATCTCGGTGCTCATCACCCCTAGCGTATCTCGTGCGCGAACGCCTCCTATAGTCTTGTGCCACTCAGTGGCATAAACCTCTCAGTGAAGGTGAGAACCCATGCGCGCTCTGCTCGTCGACCGTTCCGCGCCCGGCGGCCTGAGGCTCGGTGAAGCGCCCGATCCCGTACCCGCCCAGAACCAGGCGCTGGTACGGGTGACGGCGGCCTCCCTCAACTACGGCGAGGTCGCGTTCGGCATCCAGAACGCCCCAGAGGGGACCGTTCTCGGCTGGGACGCGGCGGGGATCGTGGAACGCGCCGCCGCCGACGGATCCGGCCCGGCCGCCGGCACGCGGGTGGTCACGCTCGCCGGCGACGGCGCCTGGGCCGAGCTTCGCGCCGTCGACACGGACCTCATCGGCACCGTGCCACAGGATGCCGACCTCGGCGCGATCAGCACCGTCCCGGTCGCGGGCGCCAGCGCGCTCCGTGCACTCCACCGGATCGGCCCGATCCTCGGCAGGCGCGTGCTGGTCACGGGCGCCACCGGCGGGGTCGGGCGGTACGCCGTACAGCTGGCTTACCTCGGCGGGGCCCAGGTGGTGGCCTCCACCGGCGACCCGGCCGCGCACGACGAAAGCCTGCGAGCGCTCGGCGCGGACGAGGTGGTGTCCGGGCCGCACGAGATCACCAAGCCCGTGGACGGTGTGGTGGACCTGGTGGGCGGTGACCAACTGGTGTCCGCATACGACCGGCTGGCCGAGGGCGGCACCCTGGTCGCCGTCGGTCACTCGGCGAACAACGGCGAGAACTTCCCCTTCGGCGCCTTCTTCGGCGACCAGGGACGGCACGATCGCTCGATCGTCACGTTCTTCCTGCTCGGCTGCCAGGGATTGGCGCCTGACCTGACCTGGCTGGCCGGCCGCCTCGCCGCCGGTCGGTTGGACCCGCAGATCTCGTGGCGGGGTTCCTGGCAGGAGGCCGCCCAGGCGACCGCGGCCCTCCTTGGCCGCCGCCTGCACGGCAAGGCGGTACTCGAGATCGAAGCCCGCTAGAAGTCGAATTCGCCGTTTCGCCAGCCCTTGCCGAACGCGGCCCAGACCGAACCACTGACCACCCACGGCTCCATCTCGGGACGCTCGGTGTCCCGCATCGCGACCCGCCCACCGCTCAACGGGGCGACCTCGATGCAGTCTCCGCCGTTATCGCCCGAGAACGACGACTTACGCCATGCCGCCGTCCTCAGTTCCTCACTCAATTCCATGCCGCCATCAACCTCTCTTTGATCAGCTTCAGCGATACGTGCTGGGGAAGGGCCTCCGCACGTATCGCCTCGTATCTAACACTCAGGTCGGCAACCTCATCCGGCGCATCCCGCACCTGGCCTTGCCCCGCCGACTCCAGATAGGCAGCGTCCGGCATTCCGTTGGCTTGTGCCAGGACGAATCCGCCGAGGAGGCCGGTAGTGGAGAGGGCTGAGTAGGACAGCACCTGGATGGTGATTCGAGTGCTTTCGGCCAACGCGATAAGATGTTCGAATTGATGACGAGTCACGGCCTCGCCTCCAATCGGACGGTACAGGATTCCTTCATCCAAAACAGCCCAGAACATCGGCGGGTTCGAGCGGGCGAAGATGGCCTGCCTCTCCATCCGAGCCGTCAGCGCCTCCTCCGCCTGCTCCTTTGTCGTACCTGGCTTGCCGTTGAAAATCGCGCGAGCATAGTCGGAGGTTTGAAGCAGTCCCGGGACGATGAGCGGTTGCCACGTCCGCAAGACCGTGGCGCTCTGCTCGATCTCCAGCCAGGGCCGAAACCACTTCGGACTGCGCTCCCGGCTGATGCTCGGCCACCGGGCGAGAAGCTCGCCGGATAGGCCCAGCGCCTCCTCGCAACGTTCGGTGAAGTCCTTGCTCGGGTTTCTGGCGGCCCGCTCGACGCTGCCGACGAGGCTCGGACTGAAACCGACTCTGTCCGCGAGCTGTTCGAGGGTGAGCCCTTTGTCGATACGGAGTTTCCGCAACTCGCATCCGAAACGAGCCAGTGGTCCAGCGTCCGGGTCCAAATCCTTGACGCTCATTCAGCACCTCCGCCGTTCTGTCGCCACGGAACCACACACGCCGACACACACAACACGTGCCTAATCTGTGCGGCGATTGTCCTGCGGACCTCTCACTTAACGTAGTCGTTCGCTGGCACTGTGAGAGGTGACTTCCGAGAGACATCTGCGTGAGAGGTCAGTTCTTACACCGGACACACAATCTTGTGTGCAGGCGACAAGCAAAGCGACCGGACAAAGTCGGTGATTCCCCATGCTCATGCGAACAGAGGATGTAACGCTCATCGGAGCGACCAGACTGCGCCGCAGCGACAAAGCACCGAAGCAGGCGCGAGCAGCCGTCGCGTGGTGGCTCGCGACCGGTCCTCCCGCGCTGCCGGACGCGCAACAGGTCGTCAGCGAGCTGGTCACGAACGCCTGCACACACGTGGAGGGCGGCGCGGATCGCGAGTGGGTCGCGGTAAGCCTCAGCCTCGGCCCCGACTTCATTCGCATTGAAGTCACCGATCCCGGAGCTTTCGCCTCCGAACCTCACATTCCCGATTATCCGCCACTGGAAGTTGAATCGGGGCGAGGCATTCGGATTGTCATGGAGCTGTCCGAGAACAGCTGGGGAACGTTCATCAAATCATCGGGCCATCGCGTCGTATGGGCCGATCTGAAAATTCCGAGCCCATGAAGACGCGGTCAGACGGGCTGCCAGAGCTCGATCCGATTGCCTTCAGGATCGGTGACCCAGCCGAATCGACCGACACCCTCCATGTCGTGCGTTTCTTCGGCCACGTCCGCGCCCTTGGCGCGCAGTTGCGCGACCATCGCATCCAGGTCGCGGACCCGGAAGTTGAGCATGGTCTGCTGGGCGCGGGAGAAGTAGTCGGCCTCGGACTCGAACGCCGCGAACACCGTCGGCCCGGCTTCCTGACTCCACAGGCCGTGCTCATCGGTGTCCAGGCCTAGGCAATCGCGATACCACGCGCTCAGGGCCGCCGGGTCGGCGGCGCGCATGAAGTATCCACCGATTCCAAGCACTCGTTCCATGCGGCTATCTTGCCAGGATTGCGATCGAGCGGGCTGACCCGGCACCATCGCCCGGCTTACCCGGCGAGCTCGGCGACGTCTTCCGTGCTCAACCTCAGCGCGCCGGCGGCGATGTTCTCCTCCAGGTGAGCCAGTGAGCCGGTGCCGGGGATGAGCAGGATGTTCGGTGAGCGGGCCAGCAGCCAGGCCAGGGCCACCTGCGGCGCGGTCGCGCCGTGGCGAGCGGCGACGGCGTCCAGCCGCTCGGCCGTGAGCGGCTGGAAACCGCCGACCGGGAAGAAGGGGACGTAGGCGATTCCGGCCGCCGCGCAGGCGTCGACGAGCGGGTCGTCATCGCGCCGGGACAGGTTGTAGAGGTTCTGGACGCAGGCGATCGGCGCGACCTTGCAGGCCTCGGCGAACTCCTCGGCAGTGACGTTGGAGATGCCTATGTGGTGGATCAGGCCCTCCTCGCGCAGCGCGAGCAAGGTCTCCAAGGGTGCGGTCAGTGGTGTCTGGCTGCGGTCGCGGTCGCCCATCCGCAGGTTCACCACATCCAGGCGGTCCACGCCGAGAGAGCGCAGGTTCGCCTCGACGCCACGGCGCAGGCCATCGGGCGTGAGGCCGTACATCTTTGCTGCTGGTAGGGCGATGTCGGAGCCCTCGACCAGCGCCCCCACCTTGGTCACGATCACCAGGTCGTCCGGGTAGGGATGCAGCGCCTCCCGGATCAGCTCGTTGGCCGCCACCCCGTCACGCGAGTAGTAGTGCGAGGTGTCGATGTGGTTCACGCCGAGCTCCACGGCCCGGCGCAGGATGGCCAGGGCCGTCTCCCGGCTGGGCGGCTCGTCGCCTCTCGGCCAACCGGTCAGCTTCATCGCGCCGTACCCGACCCGCGCGACGCTCAGGTCGCCACCCAATGCCCATCGTTCCGTCATCACGGTCACTCACCCTAGACGTCCCAAAGCAGCCTAGGTCCACGCAACCGTAAAGCCGTTGTGGCGAACAGTCGGCACGGTGCTGAAGATCTCGCGGGTCTAGCGTTACACGCGCCCGGGAATACGGAGAGGGCATCTGCCATGGCTGACATCGATGCCGCGATGAAGGGATGGCGATCATGTCCGCTGCGATTCGTTTCATAGGCACGCCCCGTCTGGCGATAGGGCTCATCGCCGCCGCGCTGACACTGGCGGTCGGCGGGGGCACGACTGCCGCGGCAATGCCCCGGGCCTGGGCAACCGATACGCCTGTCACGGTGACCGAGCGGGAGTTCTCTCTCACGCTCTCGACGAAGACCTTCAGCCCAGGGACCTACATATTCACGATCAACAATGCGGGGACCGCCTCGCATGGCCTGTCGATCAAGGGGCCCGGCGTCAACTCCACCTCCAGCATCATTGCAGGCGGAAAGACGACGAAGCTCACTGTCGCGCTGAAGAAGGGAACGTACGAGCTGTGGTGCCCGGTGGATAATCACCGCTCGATGGGGATGATGACGACGATCAGCGTGAAATAGCGACCCAGCGGTGCGCTTTCTCGCCACCCACGCCTCTTCCAGGCCTGTGAAGGGGAGTGCGCCGATGTTCCGCCGGGCCGCGCCCAGAGCACTCTCCGGGGTGCCGTGCGGTGGTTACCACCAATAGTCGAAGGAGTAGCCGCTGACGGGAGAGTAGATGATGGGACCGACCGTGTATCCGCTGTCAGCCATGGCGTTCCGTACGTCGATGCAATCCTGCTTGTAAAATCCGCAACGGTATGTATCCCCGCCGGCGATCGCGCCATTGCTCGGAAGTTTTACGGTGTCCGCCTTCACCGACGCACTCGCGGCCACCGCGCCCATGCCGACGGTCAAGGGAGCTGCGAGCAGCGCGGAGAGGACGATTTTGGCCGCGAGTTTCGACTGCATGCGCATAGTTCCTCCTAGAGAGGATGTCACCGAGGATCGATTTCTCTAGGAGCGTGACATAACACGCAGTCGTCACGGTGTCGTCAGCCTGTCGGAGCCGACCTCGCACTGCGGTCGCTCGCCATTCAGCGATGATCCGATGCCATAGAAAGACATTCTCATCGCTCATCACAGAACCGCGCGATTTACTGGATGACCTTAAAGATGAACGGCGCGACCAGGCCGAGCAGAGCGAGGGCCTCGGTGAGGACGAAGCCGAGGAGCATGTTCTGGCGGATCAGGCCGTACGCTTCCGGCTGGCGCGCGATGGCCTGCACGCCCTGACCGAAGATGATGCCGACGCCGACGCCAGGGCCGATGGCGGCGAGACCGTAACCGATCGCGGTGACGTTGCCAGAGACCTGAGCGAGAACATCCATTGCGATTCCCTTTCCGAGCGTCCGGTGAAGCGCAGTATCACGGTTACCACCATTAGTTCACGTGGACAGCGGCGAAAAGAATATTCAGTCACACCAAGTTGTACGGAATCACTCGTCAATAAACGCGCTGGACAAACCGGTTTGAGCGTTTTACGTCCAGACCAGGCCGGAAGGACCCCGGCCAGGTCTGGACGTGCTCGGGTCAAGGATCCATCGCCCACTCAGGTAAAGGGTCCGCCTGCGTTCAGGAGGGCGAAGTCCCCCTGCGGAAGAACGCCCGAGCACGGCAAGGCCCATGCATGTAAGAGCGTGTCAGAGTCGCCTTCAACCCGCATCACGCGATTTACAGCGCGTCGAAACAGCGACGCGTGTTGCCGGGAGCCTGTGAGCACAAGCTACTTCGGCATGAATTCCGATGCCCGAGGATTACGATCCTTCCGGCCATCGCTGCCCCGGCCTGCCAGTGGACGCGGTCAGGCCAAGGGTCCGCCTGCGTTCAGGAGGGCGGAGCCCTCCTGTGGAAGGACGCCCGAGCGTAGCGAGGACCATGCCCTTGTGGGGGTGTGGGGGGCGCCGAGCCCCCCACAAAACACTGCCCGAGCCCTCAAAGCGCGAAGCGCCAAAACCGGCGAAGGACCTTGCTTGTCAGAGGTCGCCTTCGACCCGCATCACGCTGGCCACGGCTCGTACGATGTCGAGGTCCCGGAGTTCCTCCATGGTCGCCGAAAGTGCCGCGTCGGTGGCCCGGTGCGTCACGATGACGAGTTGGGCGTCGTCACCGTGCCCCTCCTGCCGCACCGTCTGGATCGACACGTCATGCTTGGCGAACAGGTCGGCCACCCGGGCCAGCACGCCCGGCTTGTCCGCCACGTCCAGCGCCACATGGCACCGCGTCACGGTCTCCCCCATGGGATGCACGGGCAGGTCGGCGTACGTCGACTCCGCCGGGGCGCGGGTGCCCGCCAGGCGGTTGCGGGCCACGGCCACCAGGTCGCCGAGCACCGCCGAGGCCGTGGGGGCGCCGCCGGCGCCCTTGCCGTAGAACATGAGCTGCCCGGCCGACGCCGCCTCCACGAAGACCGCGTTGTACGCCTCGCGTACCCCGGCCAGCGGGTGTGTCCGGGGGATCATCGCCGGGTACACCCGGACCCCGATCGAGCGGCCGTCGTCGGAGCGGGCGCAGATGGCCAGCAGTTTGATGACGTAGCCCATGGCCTTGGCCGAGGCGACGTCGGTGGCGGTGATCTCGGTGATGCCCTCGCGGTGCACCTCCGCCGCCGTCACCCGGCTGTGGAAGGCCAGGCCGGCCAGGATCGCGGCCTTGGCGGCGGCGTCGAAGCCCTCGATGTCGGCGGTGGGGTCGGCCTCGGCGTAGCCGAGCGTCTGGGCCTCCTCAAGAGCGTCGGTGAAGGAGGCGCCCGTGGAGTCCATCTTGTCGAGGATGTAGTTGGTGGTGCCGTTCACGATGCCGAGGACCTGTTTGACGTGGTCGCCGGCGAGTGACTCGCGCAGCGGGCGCAGCAGCGGGATGGCGCCGGCCACGCTGGCCTCGAAGTAGAGGTCGGCGCCGCCCGTGCGGGCGGCCTCGTGCAGGGTCGCGCCGTCCTCGGCGAGCAGGGCCTTGTTGGCGGTGACCACCGACTTGCCGCCGGACAGGGCGGCGACGATCAGCGATCGGGCGGGCTCGATGCCGCCGATGACCTCGATCACGATGTCGACGTCGTCGCGGGTGACCAGTGACTCGGCGTCGGTGGTCAGCAGCTCGGGAGCCACGTCGACGTCGCGTTTGCGGCCCATCCGGCGTACGGCCACACCGGCCAGTTCCAGCGGTGCCCCGATGCGGGCGGCCAGGTCGTCGCCCTGCTCGTGCATCAGCCGGATGACCTGCGAGCCCACCACCCCGCAGCCCAGCAGGGCCACTTTCAGCGGTTTCACAGCTGCCCCCTCAACAGGTCGTCCTCGGTCTCGCCCCGCACGATGACGCGCGCCTCGCCGTTGGTGACGGACACCACGGCGGGCTTGGGCAGGTAGTTGTAGTTGCTGGCCAGCGACCGGCAGTAGGCCCCGGTGGCCGCGACGGCGAGCAGGTCGCCCGGCGCGAGGTCGGCGGGCAGGAAGCAGTCGCGCACGATGATGTCGCCGCTCTCGCAGTGCTTGCCGACGATGCGGCTGAGCATGGGCTCGGCGAAACTCTCGCGGCTGGCCAGCACGGCGGTGTATTCGGCGCCGTAGAGCGCGGTGCGGACGTTGTCGCTCATGCCGCCGTCGACGCTGACGTACGTACGCAGCCCCTCGACGTCCTTGACGGTCCCGACCTCGTAGAGCGTGATCCCGCCGGGCCCGACGATCGTGCGGCCGGGCTCCACGGTCAGCTTCGGCACCGGCAGCCCGGCGTCGGTGCAGACCTTGGTGACGATCCCGCGCAGGCCGTCGGCGATCTCCTTGATGTCGGGGGCCTCGTCGCCCTCGACATAGGCGATGCCGTAGCCGCCGCCCAGGTCGAGCTCGGGCAGCACCACGTCGTGCTCGTCCTTGATCTGCACGAGCAGCGTGGCCAGGCGGCGCGCCGCCACCTCGAACCCGGCCGTGTCGACGATCTGCGAGCCGATGTGCGAGTGGAGCCCGACGAGCTCCAGCGCGGGCAGCGCGAGGATGCGGCGGACGGCCTCGGCGGCGGCCCCGCTGTTGAGCGACAGCCCGAACTTCTGGTCGTCGTGCGCGGTGGCGATGAACTCGTGTGTGTGCGCCTCGACCCCGGTCGTCACCCGGATCATGACCTTGGGCCGCACACCGTACTTCTCGGCGAGGAACCCGAGCCGGGCGATCTCCTCATAGGAGTCGACGACGATGTGCCCGACGCCCGCCTCCAGCGCCCTGGACAGCTCGGCGGCCGACTTGTTGTTGCCGTGCAGTGTGATGCGCGAGGCCGGGAAGCCGACGCTGAGCGCGACCGCCAGCTCGCCGCCGCTGGCCACGTCAAGACCGAGGTCCTCGTCCTGGAGCCAGCGGACGATCTCCTTGCACAGGAACGCCTTGCCGGCGTAGTGGACCTCGGAGCCCGCGAAGGCCGTGGCGTAGTCGCGCATGCGCGAGCGCACGTCGTCCTCGTCGAGCACGTAGAGGGGCGTGCCGTGGTCGCCGGCCAGATCGCGGACGTCCACGCCGCCGATCGTGAGCGCGCCATCGGTCCGGCTCGACGTTCGCGGCCAGATCGAGGGGTTGATCCGGTTGAGGTCGGCAGGCGCCAGCGGAGGGCGCTCATGGGGCAGCATCTCAGCGTGCCGGTCCCCGGCGGGATGGACGAATCGACTCACCCGATCGAGGCTATCGGACCCGTCGAACCCCCCGGACCCGCTGCCCACGTATCGAGACGCGATCAAGCTCCAGAAGGGATATTTTTACGATTTTTCGCCCTTTAGCCGGATATTTTGCCAATCACAGCCGCTCCGGTCCCGGCAGCACCTTGAGCACCGCCGCCGCCAGCCGCACGCGCGCCGTGTGCAGCGGTGCGGGCGGATCGTCTCCCACGGGTACGGCGGGCGCCAGCTCATGGGCGTCGTGGTAGGCCGTCGCCAGCCGTACCAGATAGGTCTCCCACCCCGGAGCCCTGCTCAGTCGCCGCCCCGGCAGCTCGGCCAGCACCCGCAGCACGGCGCGGTCGCGTGGATCGGCGAGCAGCTCCGGCTGGAAGGGCCCGGCAGGGACGCCCAGGTCATGGGCCCACCGCTGGACGGCCGCCGCACGCACGTGCCCGTAGCGGACGACGAAGCCCGGGTTCGCCCACGTACGAGGGAAATCCGGCCAGAGGTCCGGAACGTCGACCGGCTCCACCGAGTCCACCAGCACCCCCGGCACCTCCACGACGATCCGCAGAAACCCGTTGTCCAGCACCTGCGCGGCACCACGCAGCCGCGCCGCCAGCGAGGCGGGCGGGAGGCCGCGACGGAGCGCGGCGGCCGAGACGTAGACCGCCTCCCGCTCCCAGGTGCCCTCCGGCACCGGCGGCTCCCCCAGCACCTCAGCGAGCTGCTCCGGCGTCATGGAACAGAACAGCTAGATGAGCGCGTGCGGCTCGGCCGAGCCGTACTCGACCAGTTGCGCGGCCCCCAGCAGCCACCGGTCCTCCTCGCGCACCCGCACGTAGCCGAACCGGTCGGCCGAGAAGACCTTGATCCCGTCGGCCCGGCACTGCCGCATCAGCACCTCGTCCCAGCCGTCGGTGAGGTCGGCGAATCCGAGCTCCCGCAGCGTGTTGCGGCGCGCCAGCAGCGTGGCCCCGGCGATCTCCGGCAGGTAGGAGTATTCGGCGTCCGGCTGCTTGAGCAGCGTCGCCTGCGGCTTGCGGAGGTGGGCGTAGAAGGCGGCCTTGCCGACGATGTCGGCCGTGCTGAACAGGAACGCCCTGCGCAGGTCGGCCAGGTAGTGGGCGCCGTAGATGTCGCGCGGGTCCATCACCGCGACCAGGTCGCCCTCGCACAGGTCGAGGCCGTGGTCGAGCATGGCGCCCGTGCTCGCGGCCGGGTCGAGGTCGCGGAAGACCACGTCGACGCCGGTCAGGACCTCGCGGACGCGCTGCTCGGCGCCGCGCCAGGCGAACACCACCACCTGGGTGACCCCCGACTGCCGGGCCACCTGGGCCAGCGCGTGCTCCAGCAGCGCCGAGTCGGGCACGGGCAGCAGCACCGAGGTGTTGAGGGTCGCGCGTACGGCGGGCAGGCCGATGGCCTCCAGCAGCTCGTCGGTCCGCTCGGACATCGTGCCGGTGGCGTGCGCGCGGCGCAGCGCGACGTGGGCCCGGCGATCGTCGGGCTCGGTGCCGATCGAGGTGTTGCACGCCGCGAGCTCGGCCAGCACCCACTGCGGCGCGCCGGGCGGGCAGGTGACGGCGGCGGGCCAGCGGTAGGAGGTCAGCACGTCGGGGTAGGTCAGGTGCTCGGGCAGGAGCTGGTCGAGCGTGAGCACCCGGTCGATCCGGCCGCCCGCGAGCGGGATCGGGTTGTGCACCCGCGGCTGCACCCCGAAGTGCAGGCGCGGCCAGCCCACGGTGAGATCGTTGGTGAAACGGTGCTCGAACAGCTCCGCGGCGGCCGCGTAGGGGGCGGCGTCGCCCTGCGTGTGCCAGAACACCGTGCGGATCCCCCGCTCGGCGCACCAGGCCAGCAGGGCCTTGAGCCCCTCGCCCGGCTCGCCGGTGATCTCCTCGGCCCACGGCCCCCGCGTGACCGACTCGACCACGAGCAGGTGCGGCACCTCCTGCGGCAGCACCCTGGCGAAGTCGCGCGGCGTGAAGCCGGTCGTCTGCCGCCACTCGTAGCGCAGCAGCGCCTCGGTGTGCGGGTCGGCGATCACCGCGGCGGTGAGGTGCGGGCGGGTGTTGGGGCCGGTGGGCACGCGGAACGGCTTGAGCCTGAAGGAGGCGCCGTTGAGTGTGCGGACGGAGGTGGTGGCCTGATAGGCCGCGCCGGGCCGCTCGTCCTTGTCCTTGCCCGTGACGGCGACGGGCTTGCGCTTGGGGGCGACGGGCCGTTTGACCGGCTTGGCGGCGCCCTTGAGACCTCTGGCCAGGCGGACCGGGTTGCTCTTGCCGGTCCTGATCGCGTCGCCCAGCCTGTTCCAGCGGGCCACCTTGATCGAGGAGAGCTTCCAGTTGGCCACCTCGGCCTGGAAACGCTGCTCGGCGAGCTCCTTGCGGAGCTTCTCCGCGGCGGCGCGCTCGCTCTCCAGCCGCTCCTCCGCGTCGGTGAGCCGCTCGGTGAGCGCCTTGGCCTCAGCGGCGTGGTGCTCGGCCTCCACGAGCCGCGCCTGGGCCGCGTCCAGCAGCCTGGCCAGCTCGGCCGCGTGCTCGGCCTGGGCGATCGCATCACGTAGCGCTCGCCTAGTGCTCTCCAGCTCAGTGCTCACCGAGACCTCCGATTCCTAGCCCGGCAAAGGATACTCTTTTGCGGGAAGCGGCTTGAAGGGATGAGATCCGGTGCAGTTCAACGTGCGGCCCTATGTCTGCGGCGGCCTCGGCCGGATCGACACCGTCGTGCTCGGCAAGCTCGCCGCCGCGGGGCCGCGGGTCAGGCCCGCGCTCCAGACGGCCGAGGCGGCGCTGTTCAGCTCGGCGCCTCTGCCGCCCTATCACCGCGCCGGGGGCTCGTTCGCGTTCTCCTGGGGCGAGCGCCGGCCTTCTGCTCTCGACGGCTGGATGACGGTCGCCGAGACGTACGAGACGCCGGGGCTGATCGGCGACGGCTCGCGGGTCACGCTGCACGCGGGGGCGCTCGGGCTGGTCGACGTCTATTACGTACGGCATGGCGATGCGATCTACTTCTCGTCCCTGATCCAGCCGTTGCTGTCGCTGGTCCCGATCGAGCTCGACTGGTCGGCCTGGGCCTCGATCCTCCAGGTGACGTTCCCGCTCGGCGAGGCCACGCCCTACCAGCGGGTCAAGCGGCTGCCGGGGTCGAGCGCGCTGGTGTTCGACGGCGAGCGGCTGGCCACGGAGCGGGGGCTGCCACGCTGGCTGCGCAGTGAGCCGTACGAGACGTGGACGAGCGCCCACGAGATCGTGGAGCTCCTGCACGAGGTCTACAAGGACTATGACGGGCGCAAGCTGCTCGTGCCGGTCAGCGGCGGCTACGACTCGCGGCTGCTGGCGAGCGTGGCGCGGGCGCGGGGCTTCGACGTGGAGTCCTGGACGACCAGCCCCGACGACGGCACCGACACCGACATCGCCTTCGCCCGCTCGATCACCCGCGAGCTGGGCATCTCCCACCGGGTGATCACCCAGTCCGCCGACGACTACCCGGGCGACGCGGCTGAGGTGGCCCGCCGGCTCGAATACCTGACGCCGCATCACGCCTGGTACGCGCCTTTCGCCAACGAGGTGCACCGGTCGGGCCGGGTGCTGGTCGACGGCCTGGCCGGCGGGCCGCTGCTGAAGAACTTCATGGTGAGCGGGGCGGCTCTGGAGGCCACCTCACAGGCCGAGCGGTCGGCCGCGGTGCTGAAGTCGCTCAGCCTCGGCGCCCCGTCGCAGCCGTTCCTGTCGGAGGCGGCCGGTGCCTGGATGGACGAGGCCGTGCGCGAGCAGTTCGCCGCCGCGACCTCCATGCTGCACGGGCACCGGGCCGAGCTGCCGCTGTCGGTGCTGCACACCCGCACCGTGCGGGGCATCGCCCGCTCGGCGGTCAACCTGGTCGGGCCCGAGGCGTCGTTCGCGGCGCCGTTCATCCACCCCGACTTCTTCGACGCGGCGCTGTCGGTGGGGGTGGCGCGCAAGGACAAGGGCCGCTTCTATCGCGAGGTGCTGCACGCCGCCAACCCGCGGGTGGCGGCGCTGCCGTCCACGAACGTGGTCAAGCAGCCCCTGCTGCGGGTTCCGCTGCGGTCCACGGCCGCGCCCGCGCGGGCGTACGCGCACCGCATGCTGGAGACGGTGGCCGCGCGGGTGCCCGGCCTGCTGTCGGACGAGCTGCACATGGTGATCGCGGGCGGCCCCGACGCGCTGACCCGGTTCAGCGGGTGGAACGACCGGTTCTGGATCCGCGGGCTGGTGCTTTTCGGACTCTGGCTGAGCGACTTCGAGAACGACCTAAGTGATGTGTCATCCCCTTTCTGATGAACTCTCGGTAACATCACGGTTACGTAGCGATCTCGCGGGTATTACGACGAGCACAGCACAAGCGGGTTCCGGAAAGCCAACGGGCTGGTAGTGTTCGGCCCGTAAGCGCCGCACAAGCGGGCACCGGGTCACAAATCCGGTCCGTTCAGGGCATGAGGTTCGCAGGGATGACGACCTCAGGCGGCGCGGTCACCAGCTAGTAACGCCGGGGAAACCGGTGACTCCGTCCTGCCCACATCTCCTTCTGTGAGCGACATATGATCAACGCATCCCCAACACCGGAGCCGATATCCGAGGCTTTCATCTCGGAGGATCCCTCTTGGTACAAGCGGGCGGTGTTCTACGAAGTTCTTGTCCGAGGGTTCAAGGACTCCAACGGCGACGGCACGGGAGACCTGCGTGGTCTCACGGAGAAGCTCGACTATCTGGAATGGCTGGGCGTCGACTGCCTCTGGCTGCTCCCGTTGTACGAGTCGCCGCTGCGCGATGGCGGGTATGACATTTCCGACTACATGAAGATCCTTCCGGACTTCGGGGACCTCGGGGATTTTGTACATCTGATCGAGTCGGCGCACGAGCGCGGCCTGCGGATCATCACCGACCTGGTGATGAACCACACGAGTGACCGTCATCCCTGGTTCCAGGCGTCGCGGCACGACCCGGAAGGGCCGTACGGCGACTTCTACGTGTGGTCCGACGAGCCGACCGGCTTTCCCGACGCCCCGATCATCTTCATCGGTGCCGAGGAGTCCAACTGGACCTACGACCCGGTGCGCAAGCAGTACTACTGGCACCGCTTCTTCCACCACCAGCCGGACCTGAACTATGACAACCCGGCCGTGCAGGAGGCCATGCTGGAGGTGCTGCGGTTCTGGCTGGACCTGGGCATCGACGGCTTCCGGCTGGACGCGGTGCCCTACCTGTTCGAGCGGGAGGGCACGTCGTGCTCGGGGCTGCCCGAGACGCACGCGTACCTGAAGAAGGTCCGCGCCGAGGTCGACCGGCTCTACCCTGACCGGGTGCTGCTGGCCGAGGCCAACGGCTGGCCCGAGGACGTCGTCGAGTACTTCGGCGACCCCACCGTGGGCGGCGACGAGTGCCACATGGCCTTCCACTTCCCCCTCATGCCGCGCATCTACATGGCGGTCAAGAAGGAGACGCGCGAGCCGATCTCGGAGATCATGTCGCGCACCCCCAAGCTGCCCGACACCGCCCAGTGGGGCATCTTCCTCCGCAACCACGACGAGCTCACGCTCGAGACGGTGACCGAGGAAGAGCGCGACTACATGCACAACGAGTACGCCAAGGACCCGCGTATGCGGGCCTACCTGGGCATCCGCCGCCGGCTCGCGCCGCTGCTGGACAACGACAGGGACCGGATCGAGCTGTTCACGGCCCTGCTGCTGAGCCTGCCGGGCTCGCCGGTCATGTACTACGGCGACGAGATCGGCATGGGCGACAACATCTGGCTGGAGGACCGCGACGCGGTGCGCACGCCGATGCAGTGGAGCCCCGACCGCAACGCCGGATTCTCCTCCGCCGACCCAGGGCGTCTCTACCTGCCCGCGGTCATGGACCCGATCTACGGGTTCCAGGCGGTCAACGTCGAGGCGCAACAGCGCCACGAGGGTTCGCTGCTGCACTTCACCCGCCGGATGCTGGAGATCCGCCGCAAGCACCCGGTCTTCGGCACCGGCGCCTACACCGAGATGTGGTCGTCCAACATCAGCGTGCTCACCTACGTCCGCGAGGACGGCGACGACATCATGCTGTGCGTGAACAACCTGTCGAAGTACCCGCAGCCGGTGGAGCTCGACCTGCGGCGCTTCACGGGCATGACGCCGGTGGAGGCACGGGGCGGGGTGCACTTCCCGCTGATCGGTGACCTGCCTTACCTGCTCACGCTGCCCAGCCACGGGTTCTACTGGTTCGCGCTCAAGAACATCCCGTCAGCGTGAGGTGACGGGCACCTGGGCGCGGGCCGCGCGGCGGGCCGGAATGAGCGCGACCGCGAGCGCCGCGCCCACGGCGACCAGCACGGCGATGACAAGAGTGAGGGGCGAGGGCGGGCGGCCGATGCCCGCCCCGACCCCGCTGGTGTAGCCCTGAAGGTCGATCAGCCCGGTCACGACCGAGGCCCCGGCCGCCGTGCCGGCCACGATGCCGAGCACGACCAGCAGCCCGGTGCCCGTCACCAGCGTGGCCATCACCTGCCGCGGTGTCAGGCCCATCGCCTTGAGCACGGCCAGATCGAACGCGTGGTCGCGTAGCCCGAGGGCACTGGCCGTGAGCAGGTTCGCCAGGCCGATCAGCGCCAGCACCACGATCAGCCACACGATCACCACCCGGATGACCGACAGCCGGTCGGCCGGGTTGACCACCCGCTGCACGTCCAGGCCCTCCGCCGACGCCGCCAGCAGCCTGCCGCGCACCTCTCCCGGGTCCGTGCCCTGACGCAGCGCGAGGGCGTAGAACTCGGGCGGCACGGAGTCCTTGGCCGCCAGGCTGTCGAGCCCCACGGAGAGCACCTCGCCGTCGAGATCCGGCTCCACGGTGCGGCCGACGATCCGCACGATCAGCGGCGAGCCGCCGACGGTCAGCCGGATCCGGTCGCCGATCCTGGCGCCCAGCAGATCGAGCAGCCCCTGCCCGGCGACAGCCTCGCCGGGCTGGCCGTACATACGGCCTTCCACGACCGGGAACGGGTACGGGTCGGCCGAACTGCCGAGGGCCCGCACCCTGACCGAGCGGGCCTCTCCGGGCGCCAGGGCGTTGACGTCGGTGCCCGGGTAAACGGTCTGGACGTCCTTGTCGGACTCCGCGATGCGCTGGGCCTCGGCCGCGTCGAGCTTGCCCGGCCTGACGTACAGGCTGGCGTGCTGGCCGACCTGCTCGGGGTGGCTGAGGAAGTTGTCCAGCGTGGACCAGACGCCGAGCCCGATCGTGATCATCATCATCGGCACGGCCAGGCCGAACGCGGTCAGGAACGCGGGCAGCCGCCTGGTGAAGGCGTCCCGGGTGCCGAGGATCAGCGCGGGTGGCAGCCGTACGAGCAGGGCCAGCCGGGCCAGACGCGACAGGTGGCCGCGCGGCGGGGCGGCAGGGGCGCCGGGGATGGGCGGCGTGCGCCCGCCGCGCCAGGCGGGCACTCCGACCGCGGCCAGCACGGTCAGCGCGGTGCCGCCCACGATGGCCAGCACGGGTACGGGCGCCACGGAGGTGGTGCCGAGCACCGCCACCGTCACCGCCCACCCGGCGAGCGTGCCGACGCAGACGCCCAGCAGGCCGAGCGCGCCGTGCTCGACCAGGAGCAGCAGGGCGACCTGGCCTCGGGTGAAGCCCATCGACTTGAGCGTGGCCAGGTCGCGCAGCTGACCGAGCACCCGGCCGCCGGCCGCGTTGGCCAGCGCCAGGGCGGCGGCCACCAGCCCGACCACGCCGAACAGCGCCAGCAGCGTGCCGAGCAGCCGGTTGTCGAGCTCCATCGCGGCCCGCACCTCGCGCCAGTTGTAGACGCGCTGCAGCTGGCCCTCCAGCATGACGACGACGCGCTGGGAGACGACCTGGGTGGCGTCGGGGTCGGCCAGGCGCAGCCCGGTCACCCACTCGCTGCGGCCGAGCATGGGCTCGATCCGGTCGAGCGTCTCCGGCAGCACCCAGGCCAGGCCGGGCGTCCACTCGGGGTAGAAGCCCTGCTCGGCGGAGTCGGCGATGCCGCGTACGTACAGGGTGTGGCGCTCGCCGCTCAGCGCGATGATCGAGAAGGCGTCGCCGAGCTTCAACCGCAGTGCCTTGGCGAAGGAGTGCTCGACCACCACGCCGTCGGACTGGGCGGGGTCCAGCCAGCGGCCCTCGGCCACGACCGGATGCGCGACTCGCGGCGGCGTGGCGGGCATCGCGTGCAGCGACGCGGGCTCCTTCTTGCCGTTCTGCACCACGGTGACGGGCGCGGACCGGTAGGGCCCGGCGATCTGGGTGACGCCGTCGATGCCGCCCAGCGCCACCTGGGGGCTGTCCTTGGTGTAGAACCACACGTGGGCACCGTCGGTCTGGGCGAACAGGCTGCGCCACGGGTTGGTGCTGTCTTCGAGCAGGGTGACGGCGGTGATCAGCGCGGCCACGATCCCGGCCACGGCCAGGACGGTGAGCAGCGCCTGGCCCCGCCTTGCTCGCAGGTCGGCCTTGACCCACCGGCCGCCCGCTCTGGCCGTGCTCATCTGAGGTCGATCACCTCGCCCGCCGTCCCCGTACGCCTGCGGGCGATCCGGCCGTCGTCGACGATCGCGCCGTCGAACAGGGACACCAGGCGGTCCGCGAGCGCGGCCACGCGGGCGTCGTGGGTGACCATGATGATGGTCTGGCCGTCCTTGTGCACCTCGGTGAGCAGGCGGAGCACGTCGCGCGTGTTGCGGCTGTCGAGGTTGCCGGTCGGCTCGTCGGCCAGCAGCACGCTCGGCTGGTTGGCCAGCGCGCGGGCCAGCGCGACCCGCTGCTGCTCACCGCCGGACAGCTGGCCGGGCGCGGCGTCGGCGCGTTCGGTGAGGTTGAGGGCGCCGAGCAGGTGCTGCCGGCGTTCGCGGGCCTCGCGGGGCGAGGCTCCGGCGAGCAGCGCGGGCAGCTCCACGTTGTCGGACACGGTCATGTTGGCGACCAGGTTGAAGAACTGGAAGACGAAGCCGACCTTCTTGCGCCGCAGCAGCGCCCACGCGCTCTCCGACAGCGTGTCGACCCGCTTCTCGTCGAGCCAGATCTCGCCGCTGGTGCGGGAGTCGAGCCCGCCGAGCATGTGCACCAGCGTCGACTTGCCCGACCCCGACGGCCCCATGATCGCGACGAACTCGCCCGGCTCCACCTGCAGATCCACACCGCGCACGGCAGGTACGGGCACCGCGCCGCCGGAGTAGATCTTCACCAGGTTGACGGCCTTGATCACGCTCATGCCAGGTCCTCCTGACAGCGTTCCAGCCACTCGAGGTCGGCCTGCAGATGCAGCATGGCGCCCTCGATGAGCAAGAGCGCCACGCGGTCGGCCGCCGGCGTGCGGGCGAGGAGGTCGTTGAGATCGCTCATGAGCGAAAGATAGTGCCGCCGCTGCCGGTTGATGAGCGCCATCCGGTCGGCGATGCCGGTGAGCGGCGCCAGGACGAGCTTCATGAAGAACTCGTCACGCACCCGCGGGCCCTCGGTCGGCTCGTCCACCCAGGTGGTGAGCACCTCGCGACCCTTGGCGGTCAGGTAGTAAACCTTCTTGTTCGGACGGTTAGACTGCTCCACATCCACGGCCCTGACCAGGCCGTCCTTCTCCAGCCTGCCGAGCGTCACATAGATCTGGCCGATGTTGGGCGAGGGATAGGCGCTGCCGAAGGTCTGCTCGAGAGCCTGTTTGAGCTCGTAACCATGGGCAGGCTCCTTGGCTAGGAGCGCCAGCAGGTGTGGCCGCACACCCCACCTCCCCCTTGCGTTACGTATGCGTTACGCGGCTATCCGTTGACCGCCACATTACATGTGTGCATAACATGAATGCATCTACCTAACACGAATGTAATCATTCTGAACAGGGAGGTAACAGGGTGCTTCGCTCGTTGCCGATCGTGCTGACCGTCTTTCTGGCGGCCGCCTGCGCGGCGACGGGCGATGAGGGCGGCGGCGACACCGGTACGGGCGGAACAGGCCCGATCACCTTCGCCACCGGACGCGACACCACGGCGTACCTGCAACCCCTGCTGGATCGCTGGAACCAGGCCCACCCGGCCGAGAAGGTGACGCTCCTCGAACTACCCGAGGCCGCCGACGAGCAACGCGCTCAGATGGCGGCCAACCTCCAAGCCCGGAGCAACCGCTACGACGTGCTCGGGCTGGATGTGGTGTGGACTGCCGAGTTCGCGGAGAACGGCTGGATCATCCCCCTGGAGCGCGGGTTCTTCCCGCTCGACAGGCTCCTGCCGCCCGTAGTGGACACGGCGGTCTACAAGAACAAGCTGTGGGCGGTGCCGTACACGAGTAATGCCGGCCTGCTCTACTACCGAACAGACCTGATCAAGAAACCGCCCCGCACCTGGGCGGACCTTCGCCAGCAAGCCCTAGAAGTAACGAAAAAACACGATATTGGGGGTTATGCCGGGCAGTTCCTCGCATACGAGGGGCTGACCGTGAACTTCTCCGAGGCCGTGCAGTCGGCAGGCGGGCAGATACTCAGCCCCGACGGCACGGAGGTGACCCTCGACCCGGCCAAAGCCACGATCGCGCTGGACTTCCTTCTCCAGGGCCTGCGCGAGGGCTGGATCCCCAAGGAGTCGCTGAGTTACAAGGAGGAGGAGTCCCGCCTGGCCTTCCAGGAGGGGCGCCTCGCCTTCGCCCGCAACTGGCCCCACGCGTACGGGCCGGCGACGGCCAAGCTCGGCAAGAAGTTCGCGGTGACCAGGCTGCCCGGCCTGGACGGCCCGGGATCGAGCACGCTCGGCGGCGTCAATCTCGCCGTCAGCGCCTACTCCGAGCACCAGCGCACGGCACAGGAGTTCATCCGCTACTTCACCGGTCTGGAGAACGAGCGGCGGGTGCTCACCGACGGTTCGTTCCCGCCGGTGTGGACCGAGCTCTACGACGACCCGGACCTGATCAAGCGGTTCCCCTACCTGCCCGTGCTCAAGGAGAGCATCCTCGCCGCCAAACCGCGGCCGGTGAGCGCGAACTACAACCAGATCAGCCTGGTGATCGCGAGCACGGTCGCCAAGGCGCTCAGCCCGCCATACAACGAGTCCGCCGACGACGTCGCGGCCTCAATGAAGTCCGAACTGCAAGAGATCATCAGAACACAGTGAGGCAGCCATGCAAAAAGCCAGAGCAGCAGCGATTCTGGCGGGGCTCGCGGTAGCGGTCGCCGCGTGCGGAAACGCACCGACGACCACGCAGCCCACGGCGTCGAGTTCGGCGTCGGCAACCGAGGCGGGCAAGACGCTCCAGGGCGTCAAGCTCGAGGTCGCCGCCAAGTGGACCGGCGACGAGCAGAAGAACTTCCAGAAGGTACTCAAGGCCTTCTCGGACAAGACCGGCGCCACGGTGACCTACGCCTCCACCGGTGAAGACACGGGCGCCTACCTCGGCCCGCGCATCCAGGGCGGCAGCCCGCCCGACGTGGCGATCCTGCCGCAGCCGGGCCTGGTGCAGCAGTACGCCAAGCAGAACGCGCTGAAGCCGCTCACCCCCGAGGTGACCAAGGAGATCGACACCAACTACACGCCGTACTGGAAGGAGCTGGGCTCCGCCGACGGCAAAACGTACGGTGTGCTGATCAAGGCCGCGCACAAGTCGCTGATCTGGTACCGCTCGCAGGCCTTCGACGACGCGGGCGTGCAGGTGCCGACGAACTGGGACGAGCTGGTCAAGGCCTCTCAGACGATCGCCGACTCCGGCACCGCCCCGTTCTCCTTCTGCGGCGCCTCCGGCTGGACGCTGACCGACCTGTTCGAGAACGTCTACCTGTCCAGCGCGGGCCCGGAGAACTACGACAAGCTGGCCAAGCACGAGATCCCGTGGACGGACCCCAGCGTGGCCACCGCCCTGGAGAAGATCGCGCAGATCGTGGGCAAGAAGGAGTTCGTCCTCGACGGCAACTCCGGCGCGCTGCAGACCGACTTCCCGACCTGTGTGACCAAGGTGTTCGGCCAGAAGAAGGCGGCCATGGTCATCGAGGCCGACTTCGTGGCCACCCAGGCCACGGCGGACGGTGCCAAGGTGGGCGAGGAAGCGAAGTACTTCCCGTTCCCCAAGGCCGGTGACACCGCTCCCGTCGTGCTCGGCGGCGACGTCGCGGTCGCGATGAAGGACTCCCCCGGCGCCATGGCGCTGCTGCAGTTCCTGGCCTCCAAGGAGGGTGGCGAGATCTGGGCCAAGCTGCCCGGCTACCTCTCGCCCAACAAGAACGTCTCCCCCGACAACTACCCGGACCCGCTGACCAAGGCGCTCGGGCAGACGATCATCTCGGCCGGCGACGCGGTCCGCTATGACATGTCCGACCTGTCGCCCAGCGCCTTCGGCGGGACCGACGGCAAGGGCGAATGGAAGGTGCTGCAGGACTTCCTGCGTACGCCGACCGACATCAAGGGCGCCCAGACCAAGCTCGAGGACGAGGCCAAAAAGGCCTGGAAGTAAAGAGGTAAGGCCGTGACCGAACGGTTGGACGGCCCGCAGGCCCCGCTCGAGGATGAAACCTCGGGCGGGTCCGCCTCCGGACCTGATGAAACCCCCCGAAAGCAACGCCTCATCGGCCCCTCGCCGACGGTCGCTCTCGCCTTCCTCCTCCCGGCGGCCGTGCTGCTGGGGATCTGGGTGGTCTACCCGATCGTCTACTCGATCTTCCGCAGTCTCTTCGACGCCACCGGCAGCGGGTTCGTCGGCCTGGGCAACTACACGACGATCTTCACCGATCCGGGCATGCTCACCACGATCAGGAACAACCTGATCTGGGTGGTCGTCGCCCCGATCATCGTGACCACGCTGGGCCTGATCTTCGCGGTGCTCACCGAGCGCATCAAGTGGGCGACCGCGTTCAAGCTGATCGTGTTCATGCCCATGGCGGTCTCGCTCATGGCCGCGGGCGTGATCTTCCGGCTCGTGTACGACGAGGACCCGGACAAGGGCGTGGCCAACGCCGTACTCACCACGATTCACGACACCTTCTCCTCCTCGCAGGGCTACCCCGAGGCGCGCCCGCGCGAAGGCGACCAGTCGGCGGTCGCGGCGGACAAGGGCGCGGTCGTCACCAAGCAGCCCGCCCAGGCGGGCCAGCCGGTGCTGATCCCGATCGTCGGCATCAAGCCGCAGATGATCCCGAGCGACGCGCAGCCCGCCAAGGCCGCGCCACCGGGCACCGACCTGTCCGGGACCGTGTGGTTCGACTTCACGGCGGGCGGCGGCGGCAAGAACGGCGCGGTCGACGCCACCGAGAAGGGCCTGCCCGGCATGACCGTGGAAGCGGTCAAGGACGGCAAGGTGGCCGGCACCGCCACGACGGCCGACGACGGCACCTTCCGCTTCGACGGGCTGCCCGCGGGCTCCTATGTCGTACGGCTGCCGCAGTCGAACTTCCAGGCCGCCTACCACGGCCTGACCTGGCTCGGCCCGACGCTCATCACACCCGCGATCATCGGCGCCTTCATCTGGGTGTGGGCCGGGTTCGCCATGGTGCTGATCGCCGCCGGGTTGGCGGCCATCCCGCGTGACTCGCTGGAGGCGGCCCGCATCGACGGCGCCACGGAGTGGCAGGTGTTCCGCCGGATCACCGTGCCGCTGCTGTCGCCGGTGCTGCTCGTCGTCTTCGTGACGATGATCATCAACACGCTGAAGGTGTTCGACCTGGTCTTCATCATCGCGCCACCATCGGTCCAGCCACAGTCGAACGTGGTCGCGCTGGAGATGTGGCGGGTCTCGTTCGGCGGCGGGAACAACCAGGGACTGGGCAGCGCGCTCGCGATCTTCCTGCTCATCCTGGTCCTTCCCTTCATGATCATGAATATCCGCCGGTTCAGGAGGGAAGACACGTGACGACGGCAACCGCCGCGGCACCCGCAGAGGTGCATGCGGGCGCTCCCCGCAGAACCGTGATCACGCGGATCGTCGACCGCCTCGGCGGCGGCGCCGTCCAGGTCGTGATGGTGCTGCTCGGCCTGTTCTGGCTGGTCCCGACGCTCGGCCTGATGGTCGTCTCGCTGCGCTCGGTGAAGGTCAACAGCGCCGAGGGCTGGTGGACCATCTTCACCAAGCCCGCCGAGCTGACCATCCAGAACTACAGCAACCTGCTGGCGAGCGGCTTCACCGCGTCGTTCTGGAACACCGTGTTCATCACGGTGCCCACCACGATCCTGGTGATCGGGATCGCCGCGATGGCCGCCTACGCGTTCGCGTGGATGGACTTCCCGGGCCGCGACCTGGGGTTCCTGATCGTGGTCGGGCTGCTCATCGTGCCGATCCAGATCGCGCTGATCCCGGTCGCCAGCTTCTACGGCGGCATCGGCATCTTCGGCACGATCCCCGGCGTGGTGCTTTTCCACGTGGCGTTCGGACTGCCGTTCGCGATCTTCCTGCTCCGGAACTTCTTCGTCGGCATCCCGTCGTCTCTGCTGGAGGCGGCTCGGATGGACGGGGCGTCGGAGGTGACGATCTTCATTCGAGTGGTGTTCCCGCTGGGCAAGCCGGCGATCGCGTCGCTCGGTATTTTCCAGTTCCTCTGGGTATGGAATGACATGCTCATCGCGCTGGTCTTCGCCAACCCGGAGAACCAGCCGATGACCAAGGCACTCCAGTCTCAGATGCGGCAGTTCGGGTCGAACGTGGACATCCTCTCCTCGGGCGCCTTCCTGTCGCTGATCATCCCATTGGTCCTCTTCTTCGCCTTCCAGCGCTACTTCGTGCAGGGCATGATGGCCGGTTCGGTGAAATAGACGACGCGGAAGCCCACCGGACGCGGGGGCAGGGGCGTCCGCCTGCCGAGGGAGGCAGGCGGGCGCCCGTAACGCTCCCTTTCACGGATGCGAAAATCAGCCATGAAGCTCCTCGCGCTGGCAGTCGCCACTTCCCTCGCCTTCGGCGCCGCTCCCGGCGCGCCGGGAGCGGGGGATCCGTACTTCCCGCAGCAGGGCAACGGCGGCTATGACGCCGGGCACTACGACCTCGCGCTGGGCTACGACCCGGGCCCCAACCGGCTGAGCGGCGTGGCGACGATCACCGCCCGGGCCACGCAGGAGCTGAGCCGCTTCGACCTGGACCTGGTCGACACCCTGGCCGTGCGGTCCGTCATGGTGAACGGCGCGGCGGCCGCGTTCAAGCGCAGCGGCCCCGAGCTCGTCGTCACCCCGCCCGGCACGCTGGCCTCGGGGCGCCCCTTCTCCGTCGTGGTCCGCTACGACGGCAAGCCGGCATCCGTCGTCGACCCGGACGGCTCGCGCGACGGCTGGATCCGTACGGACGACGGCGTGTTCAACGCCAACGAGCCGCAGGGCGCGATGTCCTGGTACCCCGGTAACCACCACATGACGGACAAAGCCACCTACCGCTTCACGGTGACCGTGCCGAGCACGCGGGTGGCGGTGGCCAACGGCGACCTGGTGTCGAGGACGTCCCAAGGCGGTCGTACGACGTACGTGTGGAACTCCAGGGAGCCGATGGCCAGCTACCTCGCCACCGTCACCATCGGAAAATTCCAGCTTTCCGACACCAAGATCGGAAATTTCCGTGTAATCACTGCTGTGGACCCACGGGACGCTGCGAAAGCCGGAGACTTCGCCAAGCGCCACAAACCCATCCTTGACTACTTCGGCTCGCTCTTCGGCCCCTACCCGTTCTCCTCGACCGGCGGCATCATCGACCACGCGCCGGACGTCGGCTACTCCCTGGAGACCCAGACCCGCCCGATCTACCCCAAAGTGCCGAGCGAGTCGCTGCTCTCCCACGAGCTCGCCCACCAGTGGTTCGGCGACGCCGTGACGCCGACGCGGTGGAAGGACATCTGGCTCAACGAAGGCTTCGCCACCTACGCCGAATGGCTCTGGCAGGACAAGCTGGGCACCAAGAAGCTCCAGGACTCCTTCGACGAGGCCTACAGCCGTACCCCGGAAGACGAGTTCTGGCAGACGCCCACCGCGGACCCGGGCGGCCCGGCCAAGCTCTTCGACGACCCCGTCTACGACCGCGGCGCGATGACACTGCACGTCCTGCGGAGCACGGTCGGCGACGCGGCGTTCTTCACCATCCTCAGGACCTGGGTGAACGACCACAAGTACGGCAACGCCGACACGGCCGGCTTCATCTCCCTGACTCAGCGCGTCTCGGGCAAGGATCTCGGCACGCTCTTCGACCTCTGGCTGTTCCAGCGGGGCAAGCCCACGCTGTGATCATTCTGGTACGGCGGTCGTCCGGATTCGGGCCGCAAGCCGTACCAGACCTGACTAAGCTCAACGGCCATGGCCAGTCGTCCCTTGAACGAAGTCGTCGAAGCCGGATGGGCCAGTGCGCTCGAACCGGTCGCCGAGCGTGTCTCCCAGATGGGTGAGTTCCTCCGCAACGAGATCGCCGAAGGCCGGCAGTATCTCCCTGCGGGCGCCAACGTACTGCGCGCCTTCAATCAGCCCTTCGACGACGTCAAGGTGCTGATCGTGGGCCAGGACCCCTACCCCACACCGGGTCACCCCATCGGGCTGTCGTTCTCCGTCGCCCCCGATGTGCGGCCGCTGCCCGGCAGCCTGCTCAACATCTACAAGGAGATGGAGACCGACCTCGGACTGCCGCGCCCGGCCAACGGCGACCTGACTCCCTGGGCCGACCAGGGCGTGCTGCTGCTCAACAGGGTCCTCACCGTGATGCCCGGCAAGCCCGCCTCCCACCGGGGCAAGGGCTGGGAAGAGGTCACCGAGCAGGCCATCCGCGCGCTGGTGGCCCGCGACAAGCCGATGGTCGCGATCCTGTGGGGCCGTGACGCGCGCAACCTGGCACCGATGCTCGGCAGCGTCCCGCGCATCGAGTCCGCGCACCCGTCGCCGCTGTCGGCACGCAACGGATTCTTCGGCTCCAGGCCCTTCAGCCGCGCCAACGAGCTCCTCGTCCAGCAAGGCGCCGGTCCGGTCGAGTGGAAGCTGCCCTAGCATCTTCGCCATGAGTGATAACGAGAAATTCCTGCGCCTGACGGTCGAGCTGACCGTCGAGGTGCTCGACGTGGATGCGCTACAGGCCGCCGCGCTGGCCGAGATCCGGCACCCCGACGCCGAGCTCACCGACGACGAGCGCGTCGAGCAGGCCGAGCTCGTCAAGTCGGACGACACCGGCGCCTCGGCCCTGCAGTGGCTGATCGAGCCCGACCACGTCCTGCAGCTCGTCGACCACATCGACGAGATCGAGCCCCGCGAGGCCGTCCTGGGCGTCGAGCCGTCCGACGGCCCCAGCGAGGAAGAGGAAGAGGACGACCACGAGCACGCTTGAGTCCAGTGCGGGCCGCGGCGCTTCTTGTCCGGCACCGTGGCCCGCGCTGTGAGTTCTGAGCGTTCCAAGAGTTCTGAGGGGGCACTCACTTGATCGTCGCATTCTCGATCACGCCGCTGGGCGTCGGCGAGGGGGTCGCCGAGCCAGTCGCGCGCGCCGTCAAGGTGGTGCGGGAGAGCGGGCTGCCCAACCAGACGGACTCCATGTTCACCACCATTGAGGGTGAGTGGGACGAGGTCATGTCCGTGGTCAAGCGGGCTGTGGACGCGGTGGCCGAGGTGGCGCCCCGGGTCAGCCTGGTGCTGAAGGCCGACCTGCGACCCGGCGTCACGGACGGCATGACCAGCAAGGTCGCCGCCGTCGAACGACTCCTCTCCTGACCGTCACGGGTCCTCTCACCGGCCGGACCTGGCGGGCGCCCCTGTGGCCGGCCAGGCCATGGCCTGCGAGATCATTCGCTGGTTGGGAGCGGCGGCGTCTACTGGGGAGGCTGGTCCGTCCAGTCGGTGGTCACCGAGATGAATCCGAAAGGGTCCCCCGCGATGCTGCCGTCGTCGCCGAGGAGATAGTTGGTGCGCGTCACCCGAGCGGTGTCGGGATCGACGACCAGTTTGATCTCCGACTCGCCGTCAGGGTCAGCGATCAGCAGCTCCTCCCCGTCGTCGACCGTGCCCGTCCTCTTGACCTCCGGCATCGCGGCCAGGGCTCGGAACGCCGCGGAACGGACCTCCGACGGCGCCGGCAGCTCCGTGATCAGCGCGATCAGCGCGAGATTCCGCTCTTTGGATGCGGCCAGGCCGCTGTCATCCACCGGAAGCTCGTCGATCCGCGCTTTCAACGCCTCCGGATCCGTCGGCAGCCGGTCGAGGTCCTCGAAGGCCACCTTGACGCCCTTGAGCGCGAGGGGGGCCGGGTCCGTGACGACGGCGTCGGGAGGGTCGCCCGGCTCGCCCTTGGACCAGCGTCTGCCGTCTCGGCTGGTCCAGCTCTCTTCCTGCGGCATTTCCGGGTCGCTCCACTTACGTGTGACGTGCCAGTAGTCGCCGGAACCTTCGGGCGTACGTTCCGCACTGACAGCGGCCATGAGCAGGACCTCCCTGCCCGAGACCGGTGCGCCGGCGGGCGCGGTCACGCTCGTGGCGATCACGGTCACGGCCGCCGCGGCGGCGGTGGCCAGAGCGAGTCCCGGCATCAGCCACCCGATCCGCCGCCGCGCGCGCCGGCCCCGCATCCTGTCCTGGAGCCGGTCCCTGCTGTCATTGATCGCCTCTGTGGGCGGCTCCGGCTTGGCCAGCAGGGTGGCGAGCGTGTTGTCCAGATCATCCATGGACGGTCTCCTTGTCGATGAGAGCGTGGATCTTCGTGCGGGCCCGGCTGAGCCTGGAGCCCACGGTGCCGGTGGAGATGCCGAGCGCCTGGGCCACTTCGTCGTAACTGAGCTCGCCCAGGGCCACCAGCAGCAGGACGTCGCGCTCGCCGCTGGACAGCACGGCGAGCGCCTTGGCCAGGTACGGCTGCATGCGCTGAGCGGCGACAGAGGAGACGACCCGGTTCTCGTGGCCTTCCATGACAGGGTCCGGACCCAGCCGGGCCAGCGCCCGATAGTGGCGGGTCTCCTTGCGCCGGTGCCTGGCGATCAGGTTGGTGGCGAAGCCGAACAGCCAGGGGCGCAGGCTCCCGCGTTCCGGGTCGAACCGGTCGCGCCGGTCGAAGGCCAGCAGGAACGTCTCGGCCGTGATGTCCTCGGCGATCTGCGTGTCCAGCCGACCGGCCACATATAGGTAAATGTCGCGGTAATAGCGGTCGTGCACGGCGGTGAACAGGTCAGGGTTTCCCCGGAACCGGACGACCAGTTCAGCGTCGGTCAGTTGTTCGCCCACGTCGGCGATCAAGTTCTTATCTCCGGCATAAGCCCGCCTTCCGGGGTTGTGGTCACTTTCCCCCATCCTTCGCCGCAAGCCAGGATCTTCTTCCGCGCTCGTGCCTCGGGTCGGGGATCGGCGCCACGCACACCCCGTGGATTGATCCTCCACCTCAACCCGATTTCGAGATATGTCTTGACCCGTCTGTTGAACGCGACATATCGTGTTGCTCCGACCAATGACGCGATATTACGCGTTCCCGGAGGTGGGTTCAGTGCACGAGCGAGTACCCGTTCTTGTCGTCGGCGGCGGTTACGCCGGGTTGAGTGCGGCGGCGCTGCTGGCGTGGCGCGAAGTGCCCGTCATGCTGGTCGAACGGCATCCCAGTACGTCGATCCAGCCCAAGGCTTTCGGGGTGGGACCCAGAGCCCTCGAGTTACTACGGCCGGTGCCCGGAGTCGAGCAGTCGCTGCGGGAAATCTCGCAGGGCATCGGTGACGGCATGCGCATCGCGATCGCGCCCAACCTGGCCGACCCGAACCCGCACATGATCGTGACAAACGAGGCGGAGGAGTTCGCCTTTCTCGCCGACGTCACACCCGTCACGCAGGTGGGCGCCCCGCAGGCGGAGGTGGAGCGGGTGCTGCGGGCCAAGGCCGAGGAACTGGGGGCGGATCTGCGTTTCTCCACCGAGCTGGTCTCTCTGGAGCAGGACGCCGAGGGTGTCACCGCGGTCATCCGCGCGGACGGCGTCGACAGCGTCGTACGAGCCGACTACGTCGTGGCCGCCGACGGCTTCCGCAGCCCGTTGCGCACCCGGCTGGGGTTCCCCACTTCAGGCAAGGGTGAGCTGGGGTTGATGTGCTCGATCATGTTCGACGCCGATCTGACCGAGCTGGTACGCGAGCGCGAGGTCACGCTCTGGTACCTGCAGAACGAGGTCTTCACCGGCGTCATCGTGACCGGCACGGGCGTGGGCTCGCATGTGGTGGGCGTCAACTACGACCCCGCCAAGGGTGAGAGCGAGGCCGACTTCACCGAGGAACGCTGCGTCGAGCTGGTACGGGTGGCGACCGGCGTGCCCGACCTCGACGTTCGGGTGCTCGACAAGACCACCTTCGCCATGGCGCACACTCTGGCCGACCGTTACCGCGACAGGCGGGTGTTCCTGGCCGGCGACGCGGCGCACACGATGCCGCCCACCGGCGGGCAGGGCGGGAGCACCGCGCTGCAGGACGGCTGCGACATCGCGTGGCGGCTCTGGCTGGTGGCGACCGGGCAGGCCGGACCGGACTTCCTCGACAGCTACGATGCCGAACGGCGTCCCATCGGCACGCTGACGGCCGACGCCCAGCTCGCGAACCTCGGCGTCCGGATGCCCCCCGCGATGCGTACCGACTACCCGGAACCACTCGAAGACCCCATGGGCGTCATCATCGGATATCGCTACCGCTCGGCGGCGATCCTGGAGGAGCCCGGTGACGACGGGGCTCTCCTGGAGGATCCGCGCGTACCGACTGGGCGTCCGGGCAGCCGTGCCCCGCACGTGGCGCTCGACTGGGACGGCCAGCTGATCTCGACCATCGATCTGTTCGGGTTCGGGTTCGTACTGATCGCCGGGCCCGATGGGCGGTCCTGGATGGACGCCGGGCGGCTGGTCAAGGAGCGGCTGCGCATCCAGCTCACCCGGGTGCTGGTGGACGAAGAGCTGATGGACGTCGAGGGCCGCTGGGCGGAGAGGTACGGCGTGGGCAGGGGCGGCGCCGTGCTGGTCCGCCCCGACGGCTACGTCGCCTGGCGCTCACCGAGCACCGACCCGGACCCCGCGACCACCCTCGAACGCGTCCTCAGGCAGGTGCTCAGCCGCTGACGGGGGCTAGGAGGGCCGCGACCACCCGTGCGCACCCCCGCCTCCGCACGCTGACGGCACCCGGAAGAGGCGAGCCGCTAGCGAAGTGGCACCGGCAACCCGCCTCAGAACAGGCGCAACTGCCCGGTTCGCTGAGCTCGGGCCTCTCCCAGCCGGAGCGCCCCGACCGCCGCGAGCAGTAAGACCCCGGACAGTACGGTCAGCCCGGCCAGCTCCCCGGCCAGGTCGCCGATGCCCTGCCCGTCGAGCAGCGCGCCGCGCACGACCGCCAGGCTGCCGGTGAGCGGAAGCACCGAGCCGACGGCCCGGATCCAGCCGGGCAGCGCGAACACCGGCAGCCGTACCCCGCTGGCGAACCACATCGGATCGTCCAGCAGCGTGTAGAGGAAGGCGGCGTCCCTGGAGAAGATCAGCACACTGTTCAGGAACGCCCCCCACGCCACCGCGGGCACCAGCATGGCCAGGAAGACCACCGCGTACATGGCCGGATGCGCCACGTTCACCACGTCCAGCAGCGTGAACATCGCCACCGCGAAACAGGCGAACAGCCAGGCGTTCTGCACCAGCGCGGCGAACCCGTTGGCGACGACCACGGCAAGCCGGTTCGCGGGTGACAGGAAGAGGAGTTCCAGCGTGCCGGTCTGGCGCTCCATGGAGAAGTGCCAGGCCGACTGCACCAGCGAGAAGAAGAACGTGAACCCGAGCGCCCCCGTGGCCAGGAAGGCCAGCAGCCGTTCCGGGTCGGCGGCGAGCGGCCAGCGCTCGGCGATGCCCGGCGTCGCGGCCAGCGGCCGGAGCGTGTAGTAGGTCTCGGCGAGCTTCAGCAACGGCCAGACCAGCATCGAGAACAGGACCAGTTTGCTGCCGAAGATCTGGCGGTGCTGCTTGAGCGCCTCGGCCCGCATGACCTTCAACGCGTGCCTCACGTCATCACCTGCCACCGGCTGGTGCGGTTGCCGAGCGCGCGGGCCGTACAGCCGGTGCCGGTCTCGGTGCGGCACCACGACGGCGTAGCGCCCACTTCCGCGTGGGCCCACGACGAAGTGGCACCCACCTCCGCGCGGGCCCACGACGGAGTGGCACCCAGCTCCGACCGGGCCCACAACGGGGTGACGCCCAGCCGCAGGCGGCACCACGTCGACGTCACGCCCATCCCCGTACGGCACGGCGACCAGGTCGTACCCGTCCCCTCGTGCCGCCCGATCACGCGACCACCTCCAGCGAGCGGTCGCTCAGCGCGAGGATCGCGTCCTCAAGGGACGGCTCCACGATCTCCAGCCCGCCGAGTGTCCCGCCCGACTCGATGATCGTCGTGGTCAGCGCCCCGGTCAGGTCGTCCGGATGGTTCAGCTCGACCACCCCGCCCGGTGCGAGGCGTACGCGGCTGTCGAAGGCCAGCGCGGCGGCCTCGATCTGGGGCGACAGGTTCGTGACCGTGATCCGGACCGTGCGATGACAGCCGGTCTGGGCCATCAGCTCGGCCGGCGAGCCCGCCGCGAGGTGGCGGCCGTCGCCGATCACGTACACGTGCTCGCAGAGCTGCTCGACCTCCGCCAGGTAGTGGCTGGTGAGGAGCACGCCCTTGCCCTGCTCGGCCAGCCCGGCCACGACCTTGCGCAGGTCACGGGCGATCGGCGCGTCGAGCCCCAGCGTGGGCTCGTCGAGCAGCAGGTAGTCGGGGTCGTTGATCAGGCCGCGGGCGATGGACAGCCGCTGGGTCATGCCGCGTGAGTACTGTTCGACCCGCGTGCCGGCGGCATGTGTCAGCCCGACGAGTTCGAGCAATTGGCCGATGCGCGGCTTGAGCACCTTGGTGGGGATGTCGTAGAGCTGGCCGAAGTACCAGAGATTCTCCCGGCCGGTCATGCGCGCGTAGACCATGCGCTCGCCGCCGGCGATCAGGTTGATCCTCTTGCGTACGGCATGTGGCTGCCTGACCGGGTCGAGGCCGCCCACGCTGACGGTGCCGGACGTCTGCCGGAGCAGCGTGGCCAGGATTTTGATGGTGGTGGTCTTGCCGGCGCCGTTCAGCCCGAGCAGCCCGGTGACGCGGCCGCCGGGGATCGACAGGTTCAGGCCGTCGACGGCCACCTTCGCCCCGAACTCCTTGCGCAGGTTCACGGTCTCGATCATCAATAACTCCGTTCCATGGCCCTGCGCTCCGCCCAGGGCATCGCGAGGAATCCGGCGGCGGTGTAGGCGAGGCCGAGCGCGACGGCTACGGCGAGGCGGCCTGGATCCAGCCCGGTGCCGCCGGTGAAGACGCCGCGGATCACGTCCATGGCGGCCGTCACCGGCACCGCCTCGCCGAGCCATCGGACCGCCTCAGGGAGGTACTCCCTCGGAAAGGCGAACCCGGACAGCAAGGCAATCGCGTGGAACACACTGTTCTGGGTGATGTGCGCCTCACCGGCGACGATCATCACGTTGCTCAGCACGGCCGACATCCCGAACACCGCCAGCGCCAGCCCCGCCACGGCCAGCACCGCGTCCACCGCTCCCGTCGGCGCCGGCCGTACCCCGAACAATGCCGCGCACCCGAACAACACCGCCACCTCGACCGCCACCGCGGTGAAGGCGAACGCGGAGAACCCCAGCAGGTAGGGCAGGCGCCGCGCCGGAGCCACGATCAGCGCGCCCATCGTGCCCTCGCGCTGCTCCTGGATCATCGCCTTGCCGGTCCAGAGAATGCCGTGCACGACGAACATGTACGCGGCGGCGCCCACAGCGATGTATCCGAGATAGTCGCCGGTGCCCGCCTTCCCGCGGAACTCCGCGGAGATCTCACCACCCGCCACGGCCCGCAGCCCCAGATAGGCCAGCCCGATGGTGAAGACACCCAGCAACAGGTTGCCGATGAAGTACGACCAGGGGTAGGCCCGCCTGGTCACCAACCACGACCGTCTCAGGGTCGCCCATGCCACGCTCATGAGTCTCCTTTGGGAACTGACTGAGTTTCTATCAGAGACTCACTTGGCGGTAAAGTCGCGGTATGGCTAGAGAGCTGCGCTCGCAGGACACCGAGTGCTCGATCGCGCAGGCGGCCGCCGTGGTGGGCGACTGGTGGAGCCTGCTCATCGTCCGCGAGGTGACGCGCGGCCACCGCCGGTTCGACGACCTGCTGGGCGAACTAGGCATTTCCCGCAAGGTCCTAACGGAACGGCTCAAGCACCTGGTGGAGCACGGGGTGCTGGTACGGGAGCCGTATCAGAGCGGGCCGGTGCGCTACGAGTACGTGCTCACGGACGCGGGGTGGGCGCTGGCACCCATGCTGATCACCATGCAGGACTGGGCGGACCGCTGGCTCCTCGGCGACGGCACCCTCACAGGGGTGGCGGCACCACGAAGCGCGGAAGCCGCCCGCGTCCACGCCCTGGTCGGCACCCGCATCCCAGAGCCTCTGTCGCTGCCCGGCACCATCAGCCGCCCGCGAGCCACCACTGACCGGCCTGGCACCGCCCACCAGCTACCCGCCATCACCGACCAGACCAGCACCGCCGACCACCCACCGACCACCTCCGGCCAGACCGACACCGTCGCCGCCGAGCCCCGAGATGCGGTCACCCATCCACCACTCACCACCGACCAAACCCGCACCACCAACCACGCATCGCCCACCTCCGGCCAGATCGCCAGCCGTCCACCGATCGCTGTCGGCCGACCAACGGGGGTGGGTGAGCGAACGCCGCTGGTCGATGTCGTGGCGGAGGCGCGGGCGACGGTCCTGTTCGGCTATCCGGCGACGGGCATGCCCGCCCCGCTACCGCCCGGCTGGAATCAGGTCCCGGGGGCAGTGGGCTGCACGCTCGAGAACCGCATCTTCCGCGACAGGCACGCCGAGTTCGCCGCCCGTGACATCGCCATCCACGGAGTGAGCACCCAACGACCTGATGAGCAAGCCGCCTTCGCCACCGCGGAAGGCATCCCGTTCCCCCTGCTCTCGGACATGGACCTGCGGCTCGCGGCGGCCCTCCGCCTCCCCACGTTCCGCGCCGGCCAAGCCCTGCGGCTCAAGCGCCTGATCCTGGTCGTGGACCGCCTCCGCGTGATCCGCCACGTCATCTTCCCCGTACTCGACATCCCGGCCGCCATCACCGAGGCACTGACAGTCGCTGAGACCATTACCTGATCCCGCACACGCCCCGGGCGAACCGTCGGCCCCCTGCGAGCTACTAACAGAACGATTCGCCGGTCGACCGCTGGTCGAAGGCATTACCGAAGGTCCGCAGAAAGCCTCGGCGTTCAGTTCAGGCCGGGCGTGAATGCGGCCTGTCGGGGATGGGCCGCCGGAGGCGGGACAGCCTGGGGCGCGTTGCGCGGATCCAGAACCGGTCAGGTGGGGCGGCGCTGTTGTTCGATGTATGCCTTGATGATGGTGAGTGGGGCTCCGCCGCAGGAGGCGGCGAAGTAGGAGGGTGACCAGAAGTGGCCGTGCATGATGGCCTGGTTGACCCGGCCGGTGAACTCCTTGCGCAGGTAGAGGGATGAGACGCCCTTCAGCGAGTTGACGAGTTTGGAGACCGCCATCTTCGGGGGGTAGTGGACGAGGAGGTGGACGTGGTCGTGTTCGCCGTTGAACTCGCGTAGTTCGGCCTCGAAGCTGTCGCACACCTCGACCATGATGTCCTCGCAGCGGCGCAGCATCGCGTCGTCGAACACGTTTCTGCGATATTTGGTGACAAAGACCAGATGGACATGCAACGCGGAAACCACATGTCTGCCTCGCCGATATTCCACTTCGCGGCTCATAGACCAGATGATAATGTGTTCGAGTCAGTGAGGCATGAGCGTCCCCGTGGACGAGGGGTGTTCCATCGTGTTGGCGGGTCGCAAGTACCGGCTGGAGTTCGACTTCGGGCAGCGGGTGTTCGCCGAGCGGCTGGGCGGGATCTGCCGCAGCGTGTGGAACACCGGCCTCGAACAGCGCCGCGAATACCGGCGGCGAGGCGCGTACCTCACCTACGAGGAGCAGTGCGCGCAGCTCGCCGAGGCGAAGAAAGATCCGTACTGCGACTGGCTCGCCGACGCCCCCGCCCAGGTCATCCAGCAGACGCTGAAGGACCTGGACCAGGCGTGCCGCAAGCACGGCACCTGGAAGGTCGGTTGGAAGTCGCGGACGAAGTGGAAGCCGTCGTTTCGGTTCCCCACCGCGAACCACACCCCCGTCGAGCGGATCAACCGCAGGTGGAGCCGGGTGTTCCTGCCGAAATTCAGGTGGGTAAGGTTCCGGATGTCGCGCCCGCTGGGTGGGGTGGTGAAGTCCGCGACCGTCTCCCGCGACGGCCGGCACTGGTTCATCTCGTTCCTGGTGGAGGACGGCCTGGCTCAGGTGGAACCCCACAGCCATCCCGGCGCGCACGCCGGGGTGGACCGGGGTGTGGTCACGGCCGTGGTCACCTCCGACGGGGAGTTCTTCGACCGCCGCCACGCCGGAACCGGCAGCGTGTCCAGCCTGGTGCCGCCTCCTGAGCGCAAACAGGACAGGCAGGCCGATCCCGGGTTCCTCGCTCCGGGCGAGGCGGAACGCTATCTGCGGCTCCAGCGGCGGCTTGCCCGCTCGAAGAAGGGCTCCCGGCGGCGTCGACAGGTCGTCGCGGCGATGGGTGACATCATGCGCCGCGTCCGGTGGCGTCGCGCGGATTTCAACGCGCAGACCGCGCACCGGCTCACCCGCCGCTACGGCGTCGTGGTCCTGGAGAACCTCAACATCGGCGCTATGACCATCGCCGTGCGGCCCAGGCCCGACCCCGACCAGGTGGGCCGATACCTGCGCAATGGGGCGGCGGCCAAATCCGCCTTGAACAAGGCGATCCTGGACAAGGGCTGGAACGGCCTGGAGAGCGCCCTGCGGAGCAAGGCCCGCTACACCGGGACCGTCGTCGCGAAGGTCCCGGCCCCGTACACGTCACAAACGTGCCCGGCACCCGCCTGCGGGAAGGTGGATGACAAGAGCCGCGAGAGCCAAGCGGCCTTCTCCTGCACCACCTGCGGGCACACCGAGCACGCCGACATCGTCGGGGCGAAGAACACGCTGGCCAGATATCGGGCGGCCGGGCTGGTCGTCCCAGGGCGTGGAGACCCATCCGGGTCCGTGAAGCGTCAAGCACCCCGTTCCACAGCACGGGCCGCGCAAGCGGCATGAGCTGCCGCGAAAGCGGCACGGGAACCTCCGTCCTTAAGGGCGGAGAGCAGGTCAAGGTCAACGTCTTCGAAAGCGTAGCGTCCACATGGGTTCTACGAACGGTGAGCATGTGGGTTCCTCCTTGGAAGGCTGTGGCCGGTTATGCCACGAGGGCTGGCGACGGGTCCGTCAAGTTACAGCCGACGACCATCGGCATGTCGTGGGTGGTGCGCTGGGTGGCGCACAGCCAGTCGTTGAGCGAGCCGGTGAAATCCGATGGCGGGCCCACCTTGAGGTGAGTGACAGGAGCTGTGCCAGGGGGTGGACCGGCTTTGGGAGAGGCGGCCTGGTCCATGGCGGGGGGTGGACCGGCTTTGAGGTAGGCGAGCTGGCCGGCGCCGGGAGACGGACCGACCTTGAGCCGGCCGATGCGGCCGTGGCCGGACGGGTCGGCGTCACAGGGGGTGAGGTGGACGGTGAACGGTGAGCCGCCATGGCCGGCTGCGGCTTCTATTCGCTGGTGGTCGTCGATCACGCGCTCAGTGGCGTCCGGGTGGGTCGCGACGAAGGCCAGGTGATCGGTGACGAGGTGGTCGGCCACTCTGCGGAGCACGCGCGTGGCGCACAGACTGTGGGCGCAAGCCGCGCCGTCGAGTGTGATCTCGGGCAGGCCGAAGCGACTCAGCCCCCTGGACGTGACGCGGAGGCAGTCGCAGGTGCCGGTGTCGGCCGGGTCCCACGGCGGGCAGGTGGCGTCCCCGTGCACTTGCACGTCCCAGCCCAGCCAATCATCGGCCAGCCGGAAGCCGGATGGCTCGCCCCCAGTCCGGAAGCCATATGGCCCGCCTGCGGTCCGGAATCCGGACGGTTCGCCCGCCGTCCGGACAGCGGGCGGCTCACCAGCAGTCCGCAAGCCAGTCGACTCATCAGCTGTCCCGAAGCCGGCTGGCTCGTCAGCGGTCCGCAAACCGGCGGGCTCGCCAACTGCACGAAAACTGGCTGCACCAGACCCCCCGAATGGGGTCGGGGCTTCTCGTCGCCGACGACGACCAACCGGCCCGGAAGGCGATCCCGAGACGGCCGAATGGAAGCCGCCCGAGCTGTGTGGCCGTGAAGAAGCGGTGGGGTCATCGGTGTCTCGCTCGCAGGTGAGGAGGGTGATGCCGGTCAGTGGGTCGATGACCAGGCCGCCGCACTCCTGGGCGACCGCGCGGGCCGCGGCGCGGGCCACCTGGACGCTGGTGGGCAGCGCGTGCGGGGGCGCTGTGGAAGAGATCATGACGTGCTGCTGGGCCCGGCGGAGCAGGTGACGCTCCTCGACCGCCAGCGTCACGCCGGCCGGTCGCCAAGGGGTCCGGTGATGGGTGACAGTGAGGAGCGGACTGCCCAGGGCCGCGCTCACCGCCCGTCTGTACGGCCTGCCGACCCGCCATGGCACGAACGACTCGATGTCGAAGGGGACCCGCTCGACAGGGACGATGAAGTGGGACGTCAGCCGGTCAGGCAAGGGGAGAGTGATCTTCACGAAGGCCTCCAGAGTGCGGTGAGGCACTCAGGATCGGCGACCGGAAGGCAGGTACGCGGAGGCGAACGGCATTCTGGGGATAACCCTCGGCCGCCGGCTCAGGGCTGTGGACAAAGGTACCGGGGACAAAGGTACCGGTCAGGGCGCCGATCTGAAGATCGCCAACGTCTGCCCCGGCAGCCAGACACCATCCTCACCAGCAGCGACCGGCTCATCAGAGGCCAACAGAACAGCCCCCACAGAAACCGGCAAAGTCACAGAGTCCTCCCCGAAATTGACGGTGACGCACAGCGACCCCCGCCACATGACCAGCCACTTCCCCACCGGATCGAACTCCACCCGAACCCCATCGAACCGCGGATCAGACAGCTCAGGCAGCGCCTTACGCAGCGCGATCAGGTCCCGATACCAGCAGAGCAACGACCAGTGAACCTCCTGCTTCACCTCATCCCAATCAAGCTTGGACCGCACGAACGTCTCCACCCGCGACGGATCAGGCGCGTCCCACGCGTACCCGAACCCGTCGAACTCCCGCTCCCGACGCCCGCCCTCACTCTCCCGCAACTGCGCATCGACGTGGTCGGAGAAGAACAGGAACGGCGTACCGGCCCCCCACTCCTCCCCCATGAACAGCATCGGAGTGAACGGCGAGGTCAGCAGCAGCCCGGCGCCGAGTTTGAGCGCGGAGACCGGCAGCCTGTCGCCCAGCGGCCGGTTGCCGATCTGGTCGTGGTTCTGCAGGCAGGCGACCAGCCGGTGACCGGGCACGCCGGCGAACGACGCGCCGTGCGTGCGGCCGCGGAAGCTCGACCAGCCGCCGTCGTGCACGACACCGCAGGTCAGCGCCTTGGCCAGGGTGGACAGGTTGGTGAAGTCGGCGTAGTAGCCGTGGCTCTCGCCGCTCACCGCGCAGTGCAAGGCGTGGTGGACGTCGTCGTTCCACTGCGCGGTCATGCCCAGCCCGCCCGCGTCGCGGGAGCGGACCATGCGGGGGTCGTTCAGGTCGGACTCGGCGATGAGCGACAGCGGCCTGCCCACCGCGCAGGACAGCGCGTCCACCTGGTCGGACAGCTCGGCCAGCAGGTGCGTGGCCCGCCTGTCGTGCAGCGCGTGCACGGCGTCGAGCCGCAGCCCGTCGATGTGGTAGTCACGCAGCCACTGCACCGCGTTCTCGATGAAGTATCGGCGCACCTCATCGGACCCCGGCCCGTCGAGATTCACCGCCTCGCCCCAGTAGCTGCCCTCGAACCCGGCGAAATAGGGTCCGAACGGGTGCAGGAAGTTCCCGGATGGTCCCAGGTGGTTGTAGACGACGTCGAGGATGACGCCGATGCCGGCGCGGTGGCAGGCGTCGACGAACGACTTGAGCCCGTCAGGGCCACCGTACGTCTCGTTGACCGCGTACAGATCCACCCCGTCGTAGCCCCAGTTGCGCCCGCCGGGCACCGGGGCCACCGGCATGACCTCCACGAAGTCGACGGACAGCTCGACGAGGTGCGGCAGCTTCTCGATGGCCGCCTCGAAGGTGCCGGTCTGGGTGAACGTGCCGATGTGCAGCTCGTAGACCACCGCGCCGCGCAGGTCACGGCCGGTCCACTCGTGGTCGGCCCACGTGTAGTGCGCGTGGTCGTAGACGGCGCTGGGCCCGAAGACGCCGTCGGGCTGGCGTCGGGAGCGGGGGTCGGGGTAGGGGCCTTCGCCGTCGAGTACGTACCGGTAAAGGGTCCCGTGCCCGGCCTCGGGCACGTCGGCCGACCACCAGCCGCCCTCGCCGGCGCTCATCGCCCGGCGGCCGTCGAAGACGTCGACCTCCACGGTCGCGGCGTTCGGTGCCCACACCTCAAAGATCATGTCTCTCCAGCAGCGCGACAGGGTATCGGGCGAGCAGGTGAGCAAGGGGGATGCGGCCCGTGTAGAGGCCGCCGGTGAGCAGTTCGCGCCAGGTGCCGGCGGGCAGGGTCAGCGTGGTGCCGCCCCAGCCGAGGCACATCTCCCGCTCTCCGACGCGTACATCCTCGGCTTGCGCTCGGCGGGCCAGCCGGACGGGGAGCCGCGTGGCGACCGCGACCGCCTGCGGCGGTTCGTCGCCGCGGGCGAAGGCGATCGCGTGCTCCGCCGCCTCCCCGTCGGCCAGGATCGGCGTGTACGGCGCGGCGGGGTCGAGGCGGCGGCGCAGCCGCAGCGCCTGGGTCGTCACGGCGAGCTTGGCCGCGTCCCAGCGGGACATCGGCGACCGCCCGAACGTCACGGGGCGCCGGTTGTCCGGATCGACCAGGGAGAAATCGGTCAGCTCATTGCCCTGGTAGACGTCCGGCACCCCCGGCATCATCAACTGGACGAGCTTGGCCCCGAGCGAGTTGGCCATGGCGAAGGCGTCGACGCGCTCGGTGAACTCGCCCACCGGCAGCTTCACCGCCGCGGCCGCGAAGTCGCGCAGCCGCTGCTCGTACCCCTGATCCGGCTTGACCCAGGAGATGGCGGTCTTCGCCTCCCGAGCCGCCTTGAGCAGGTATTCCGCGAACCGCTCGGCGGAGATCGGCCAGGCCGCCATGAGGTTCTGCCAGGCCAGGTAGTCGAGCCGCGGGTCGAAGCTCACGGCCGCCGACCATTCGGACACCGCCTGGGCCCACTCGCCGGGCAGCTCCGACAGCACGGACAGCCGGGCGCGTACGTCCTCCGACCGCTTGGTGTCGTGGGTGGACAGCGTGGTCATCGTGTGCGGCCGCAGCTCACGGCAGAGCGCGTGGAACTCCGCCACCGGGACGCCGAACAGGTCCGGATCGCCGCCGACCTCGTTCAGGCACGACAGGGGGAACCACCGGTACAGCGCGGTGTCCTCGACCCCCTTGGCCATGACCGGGCCGCAGGTCTGCTGGAACCGGGTGATCACGTCGGCCGGGCCATACAGGACCTGCTGAACGAACGGCTGCACGGCGGGCGAGCATTCGGCGGCGGCCCGTTCGACGATCTCCACCGATTCGGGCGGGGGCGGCTCGCCCGGCGTCATGTACGCCCGGTACACCGGCATCGCGGCGAGCAGCTCGGCGACCGCGGCGGGTTCGCAGCCGGCGGCGCGGGCCAGGCGGCGGATCTCGGCGCCGAAGAACAGCTCGATCACCTCGCGCTTGGCCTCGGCCACCACCGGCCGGAAGTCGGCCGGCTGACCGGTCAGCCGGGTGAACAGCTCGACCAGCGGCGCCTCGCCGGCCGGATCGACGAACAGGCCGTTGATCCGGTTCAGGACCTCGTAGCCGGTGGTGCCCTCGCAGGCCCAGTCCTCGGGCAGCCGTTCCTCGCCGATGAGGATCTTCTCCACGACCGTCCAGGCGCCGCCGGACCTGGCACGCAGCCGTTCGAGGTAGCCGCGCGGATCGGCCAGCCCGTCCGGATGGTCGACGCGCAGCCCGTCGACCAGGCCCTCGTCGAGCAGCCAGAAGATCACCTCATGGGTGGCGAAGAGCACCTCCGGGTCCTCGACGCGCAGCCCGATGAGCGACGAGACGTCGAAGAAGCGCCGGTAGCCCGGCCCCTGACGCCAGTCGACCAGCCGGTAGTGCCCGGGGTGGGGGAACACGTGCTCGTGGTAGCGCAGCACGTCGCCGTCGACCACCGGCTCGACGTCATCGCCGAGCACCGGCAGCGCCACCTTCCCGCCGTCCCAGTCGATGTCGAACCAGCGGGCGTACGGCGAGTCCGGGCCTTCGGCCAGCACGGACCAGAACTGGGCGTTCGTGGTGTTCATGTGGTTGGGCACGATGTCGAGGACGATGCCGAGATCCTGCGCGGCCAGCAGCTCGGCCATCTCGCGGAACCCCTTGGCGCCGCCGAACTCCTCCCGGATCCGGGAGTGGTCCGTGACGTCGTAGCCATGCAGCGAGCCGGGCGTCGCCTGGAGGATCGGCGACAGGTAGACGTGGCTGACGCCCAGATCCCGCAGATAACCGGCGATCTCCCCCACCTGGGCGAACCCGAAGTCGGGCGTCAGCTGGACCCGATAGGTCGACACCGGCCTAGACACGCCGGAGCACCCGTACGCTGCGACCAGGCACCGCGATCCCTTCCCCCGCTCGGCACATCCGGACTTCCAGGAAGATCGGCATGGCGGTGTCGATCTCGGTCTGCCACATCTCGCCATAGTCTTTCGGGATCGTGAACTGGATCGTCTCGTTGTGGGCGTTGAACAGCAGCAGGAACGAGTCATCCCTGATCGGCCGGCCGCGCCTGTCGGGCTCGGTGATCGCCTCGCCGTTGAGGAAGACGGCCAGCGACTTGGCGTATCCGACATTCCAGTCGTCGTCCGTCATTTCCTCCCCCGTCGGTGTGAGCCACGCGATGTCGCTCAGGCCGCGCACCGGCTTGCCGTAGAAGAAGCGTCTGCGCCGGAACACCGGATGCTTCTTACGCAGTGCGGCCAGGCGCTGCGTGAACTCCAGCAGCAGCCAGTTCTCCCTGACGTCGGACCAGTCGACCCAGGTCAGCTCGTTGTCCTGGCAGTAGCCGTTGTTGTTGCCATCCTGGGTACGGCCCAGTTCGTCGCCATGGGAGAGCATCGGCACGCCCTGCGACAGGAAGAGCGTGGTCAGGAAGTTGCGCTTCTGCTGCTCGCGCAGCGACTCGATGGCCGGGCCCGCCGGACCCTCCGCACCGCAGTTCCAGGACCGGTTGTCGTCGGTGCCGTCGCGGTTGCCCTCCTTGTTGGCCTCGTTGTGCTTGCCGTCGTACGAGACCAGGTCCTGCAGGGTGAAGCCGTCGTGGCAGGTGACGAAGTTGATCGAGGCGGCGGGACGGCGGCTGTCGTCCAGGTAGAGGTCGCTGGAGCCGGTGAACCTGGAGCCGAATTCGGGCAGCGTCGCGGGCTGCCCCCGCCACAGGTCGCGGATGGTGTCACGGTAGCGGCCGTTCCACTCCGTCCATCGCGACGGGAAGTTGCCGACCTGGTAACCGCCCGGCCCCAGGTCCCACGGCTCGGCGATGAGCTTGATCTGCGACAGCACCGGGTCCTGCTGGACCAGGTCGAAGAAGGAACTCAGCCGGTCGACCTCGTGCAGTTCCCTGGCCAGGGTCGAGGCCAGGTCGAAGCGGAACCCGTCGACGTGCATCTCGATGACCCAGTAGCGGAGCGAATCCATGATCATCTGGAGTACGTGGGGCGAACGCATGAGCAGGCTGTTGCCGGTGCCCGTGGTGTCCAGGTAGTAACGCTTGTCGCCGTCGACCAGCCGGTAGTAGTCGGGATTGTCGATGCCCCGGAACGACAGCGTCGGGCCGAGATGGTTCCCCTCGGCCGTGTGGTTGTAGACGACGTCGAGGATGACCTCGATCCCCGCCTCGTGCAGCGCCCGCACCATGGCCTTGAACTCCAGCACCTGGCCGCCCCGCTGCCCCTGGCTGGAGTAGCGGTTGTGCGGCGCGAAGAAGCCGATCGAGTTGTAGCCCCAGTAGTTGGACAGCCCGCGCTGCTCCAGGATGTCGTCGGTGACGTACTGGTGGACGGGCATCAGTTCGATCGCCGTCACGCCGAGCTTGGTGAGGTGATCGATGATCTCCGGGTGACCGAGTGCCGCGTAGGTGCCGCGTATGTGCTCGGGGATCTTCGGGTTACTGATGGTCAGGCCGCGCACGTGCGCCTCGTAGATCACCGTGTCGTGGTACGGCGTCGCGGGCGGCCTGTCGTGCCCCCACCCGAAGAACGGATTTATCACGATCGAGCGCGGCATATAGGGCGCCGAGTCGGCATCATTACGCGCGTCGGGCTGCCCGAAAGGGTAGCCGTACACCGCCTCGTTCCAGGTGACACCACCCTCGATCGCCATCGCGTACGGGTCGAGCAGCAGCTTGGCCGGATTGCACCGCAACCCCTGCGCCGGCTCGTAGGGCCCGTGGACGCGGTAGCCGTAGCGCTGACCCGGCCCGATGCCCGGCAGGTAGCCGTGCCAGATGAACCCGTCCACCTCGGCGAGCGGAACCCTGGACTCCGCGTTGTCCTCGGAGAACAGGCAGAGCTCAACCTTGTCGGCGGCCTCCGTATAGAGGGAGAAGTTGGTGCCCGCCCCGTCATAGGTCGCCCCGAGAGGATAGGGGTCTCCCGGCCAGATTTCGATCATCGAGGCTCCCTTGCCGTCTTTCCCATGTTCCGTTCCCTCGCTTCGCCGGACAAGCCCAGCCTCGAAGGAGCCGCCCGGCCCGGCGGATCAACAGGTCCTTCCCATAAGACGGCTTTGCACGCTTTTTGCCGACGGGCCACCTCTGACGGCGCGGTATCAGAGGCGGCCCGAGTTCACAGCATGCCTCTGGCGGACCGAGGCTCCTCAGGCAGGGTTCGTACGGAACGCCCCTGCCGGATGACGTCGAGCAGCACCCAGTGCGGACTGCCCGCGCGCGGCCGGACGACCACCTCGGTCGCCCAGCAGGCGGCCGCGATGACCTCCCGCCCCTGCTCGATGGCCGAAGGCGTGGTCCCAGCCCGGCACCAAACCCAGACCCGCTCCCCGAACGGAGCCGGCGCGCACCACACGATGACCGGGATCTTGCCCCGCCTGTTGACGACGTACGCCTCGACGAGGCCGACACGGATCCGGTGCGCGGTGACCACGCACCGGATCCGCCCCCACGCCCCTGACCGCGCGGACGGCCAGAGGACAACCACGGCGGGCACAGCGACCGCCGCCAGGGAGATGGGACCGAACGAGCTGACGATCAGGTAGGCGAGGAGTGGCAGACAGACGACCGTCGCGACCTCATACCGCCACCGCCAGAGCACGACCAGGGGATTCGGCCGTGATATGGGGGTGGTGGCACGGTTCAGCTCATCCAGGAGCGGCCGGTTCATCGCCGCACTCTGCCCAACCCCAGGCAGGCGCGGCACAGACCCCGCCTGGTGACGCCTTCGCCCTCGCAGGCGGCACAGCGTACGTAGGTGTCGAACTCGGGGGCGCGATAGACCCTCATGAGCGGGGCCGGCCGGCGTACCTGCCAGCCCCGCTCTCTGGCCCTGGCGTCCAGCTCGGCGAAAGCCCAGGCGTCGAGGACTTCGAGCAGGCCGGCCACAAGGCGACGGACGGGATTACGAACGGTCGATTCTCTGGTTATGTTGCTAACATCCATGGTGGATCGTCCTTCTGCTCTGGCAGTGGGGGATGGTCGTTCTTCAGCTGGGCCGGTGCGGCTACACCGGTCCAGCTTCGTGTCCTGGTCCCTGCGCCGGTCGAAGCCGAGCTCCGGGACCGGGTGGGTCCTCCTACGGGCATCACGTCCTCCTTCTTCTTCTCGGTGGTTGTTTACCCGAAATGCGCATGCCTATGGCAATTGCCATAGGAACGTGTCAGTGACGTTTGCCTTACTCACATGCCACAGGCAATCACCTGGGCATAGGATCTCGGCACGGCGTCACGAAGAGGTGATCGGCGATGATCAGCGAATCCGACATTTCCGGATACCGGATAACAGAGAGCCCATTTCCCTCTGGAGGGTGGGCAATCGCCCCGCTTCCGCGAGATCATCGAATCTCCGCGCGTGGCGATCTCCGACCGCGCCGCCCAGTTGGATGAGGGATGATGGCCAACCCCACCCTGCGCCAGCGGCAACTGGCGAAGCGACTACGCGAAATGCGCGCTGAGGCCGGCCTGAGCATCGCCGAGGTCGCCGAGCAACTGCTCTGCTCCCCGGCCAAGGTCAGCCGCATCGAGACGGCCCAGCGACGGGCCAGCCTGCGCGACGTCCGCGACCTGTGCCGACTCTACGAGGTCGCCGACCCGACCGAGCTGATGACGCTCGCCCGCGAGGCGCAACAGCTGAGCTGGTGGCAGGATTCGGAGGACGTGGGCTTCCGGCCGCTCATCGGGTTGGAGACCGAGGCCGTAGAGATCGCCGAGTATGAGACCACCACGATTCCGGGGCTGCTCCAGACCGAAGACTACGCCAGGGCTGTGATCCAGGGCTTCCTGCCGCGCATCGCGGCCGACGTACTCGATGAACGCGTGGCGGTCCGCATGAAGCGCCAGGAGACCCTCCACAAACCGTCGCCCCCGCGCTACTGGGTCCTGCTCGACGAATCCGCGCTGCACCGCCACGTCGGCGGCCGACCGATCATGGCGGCGCAGCTGACCCAGCTCGCCGAGCTAAGCCACCTGCCGCATGTCACCGTTCAGGTCGTCCCCTACAGCATCGGCGCTCACATGGGATTCGACAGCGCGTTCATGCTGCTGAGGTTCGCCCCCAGTGCCGGGGTGGCCAACACCGTCTACTTCGACACCCTCGCCGGCCAGATCTTCCTGGAGAAGCCCAGCCAGCTCGATCGCTTCGAGGAGGTGCTGAACCATCTTCGCGCCACAGCACTCGACCCTGGGGACTCCCGGAAACGGATATTGGAGCAGCGTGACGTCTTCGCGGCTCAGAGGGGTTGAAAACGCCTCATCAAGCGCGCGGAAATTACAGCGGTAAGTGCAAGCCGCGGTTTACCGTGCGGGGCAGAGGTTGCGCAACGCTCTTACCACGCGCCGGTCAACGTCCTAGGGGTTGATCGACTGGACCAGGATCAACCCCACAAGGTGTCCTGAACCGGGTCCAAGGTTGGAGAGCTCAATTGAGCAGCCTCGGAGAGGAGCCGGACAGGGAGGAGAGGGTGCTGCTTCTGCAGTTCCTGTTACTCCTCTTGGATTGTCTCCTCAAGATGAGAGGGCTCAGATAGCTTCGCCCGCTATCTAAGCCCTCTGGGCAGAGCGGAGCCCCGGTTCGACCTTGCAAGAGGATCGGGGCACCGTTTCTCGGTATTCGCGCTCAGACTAGCCGAAGATTTCGTCGCGGCAGATGAATATCCGTAGAGCGGTCTGCCTATGATGACCACGCAGATGGTGGCGGTACTGGTTGGTGTCGCCCTGGTCCAGCGCGGGCAATGCGCGTGTGAGGGGTCAGCAGCCTGAACACACGGATCCGCAGCCACTGCCAGACGTCACCGTTCAGGTCGGCCCTACACCATCGGCGCTCACGGGGGATCCGGCAGCGCGTTCATGATCCTTCGTTCAGCACGAATGCCAGCGTGGCCGACGCTGTCCACCTTGTCTCGCTTGCCGGGCAAGTTCTTCCTGGAGAAGCCCCCCAGCGGCTCACAAAGGTTGAAAACGATTTAGCTAAGCGCGCGCAAATGCCAGCGGCAAGTGCATAGCATATCGGACTAGGCCTGAGCTTCACGCGCGCCCTGTCCTCTTCGCATGCGAAGGCCCACGTCGTAACCAGCATGGCGCGCTCCGGCTAGGAGACCCGCCATTCCCAAGCAGGAGAGTGACAATGACCTCGCATCCTCAGCTGGAGCCTAAGTGGCGGGTCTCTTCCCGCTGCAACAACGGCAGTTGTGTCGCCGTGGCGGAGCTTCCGAACGGTCGAATCGCCGTCCGCGACACCAAGGTGGCTGGGGGCGACATCCTGCAGTTCTCTCCTGAAGAGTGGGCCAGCTTCATCGGGAGCATCAAGGAGTAGCGCTCGAAGACGTGCGGGGGCAGGCGGAGGCCGCCTGCCCCTTGCGTGACATCCGCCCCATCGCTCCCAGTACGGGCGAGATGCCGGGTTACCATGACGGAGCACTATGCCCTGCCGCCGACCCCCTGCGAGGTACCGCATGAGTTCCCCCCAGGCTCCGCGCGATCTGACCTGGCACTCGTGCAACAACGGCAATTGCGTGGAGGTAGCGAAGCAAGCCGACAGAGTTCTCCTCCGAGTCGGCACAGACTCCGCGGGAGCGCATCTGTCGTTGACCCGGCAAGACTGGGAAGGCTTCCGAGACGGCATCAAAGCCGGAACCTTCGACATCATCTAGCCACAAGGTTTGACCGTTCCTTGCCCGGCTACTTACCGATGCCATGGGCGGATTCAAGAACTTCCTGTTACGTGGCAACATCGTCGAGCTGGCGGTCGCGGTGATCATCGGCGCGACCTTCAGCGGCCTGGTGCAGGCGCTGGTCTCCGACCTGGTCACACCGCTGATCGGGGCGATCACCGGCGGGAGGCAGCCGAACTTCGCCGACTACTCGTTCACCGTCAACGGGAGCCAGTTCAAGTACGGCGACTTCCTCAACCACCTCCTCACCTTCGTGATCATCGCGGCGGTGGTCTACTGGCTGATCGTGATGCCGATGACCCGGCTGATCAGCCTGTTCGAAAAGGGCAAGGCCGCGACGACCAGGCAGTGCCCGGAATGTCTGAGTGAGGTCCCCATCGAGGCGCGCCGATGCGCCCAGTGCACGGTGGAACTCATTCCGGAGTCCGAGAAGCCGCGCTAGACGCGGTCATGAAGATGGGCGTTCCCGCTTGTCCGGGGGTGAGTGCCACCAAGTGCGGCGCTATCCGACAAGATGAACGGGTGAGCGTTGAGTTGATGGTCTGGGCCGAGTCCGCGCCGATCAGCAGGGATCAGGCGCGGGCCGCCTACCTCGCGGTCAAGAAGAGCGAACCCGTCGTGGGCGACGTGCCGGAGGTGGCCAAGGAGCTGCCCGGCCTGGTCACGGTCTATCCCGGACATGTGCTGGTGACGATGGACCTCGACACGATGGACGAGATGTCGGCCCAGGTGTTCACCGTCGCGCGGGCTCACGGGCTCGTCTGCTACGACCCGCAGCGCGATCTCGTGCACAATGTGACGCCGCTCGGCGTCTATGAGGGCATGCAGCTCCACACCGGCGACGGCATGATCGTGCACGATCCGGACCTCGGGCTGGTGCATGACGTGCTGGCCACCATGTCGCCGCAGAACCCGTTCGTCACACTGGTGAACTTCGGGCGGCACTTCATCCAGGTCTCCCCCGGCTACGAGCTGGAGTACAAGGAAGAGGCGCTGGCGCGGACGATGGTGGCCGAACTGGCGGAGGTCCAGCGGGCCTTCCACGAATACGCCACCGGCGACCGGTCGTTCCTCGCCCGCCACGACTGGACCGCTTAGCCGATCAGAGGACCTCGCGGAACAGGTCCGGGTTGACGTTGCCGCCCGACAGCACCAGCACCGTCCGGCCCTCGGGGACGCGGCCCGACAGGTAGGCCGCCGTCGTGACCGCTCCGCTCGGCTCCGCCACCAGGCGGGCCGAGCGGGCCAGGTGGCGCATGGCGTGGCGGATCTCGTCCTCCGACACGGTGACGATGCCGTCGAGGTGCTCCCGCAGGTGCGCGAACGTCAGCTCGGACAGATCGGCCCGCAACCCGTCGGCGATCGTACGGAAGGTCCTGGCCGGCTCCCAGCTGACCGGCCGGCCCGCCGCCAGGCTCTCGGCCGCGTCGGCCGCGAGCTCCGGTTCGACGCCCAGCACGGTGACGTCCGGCTTCAGCGCCTTGACGGCCGCGGCGATGCCCGAGGCGAGGCCGCCCCCGCTGACCGGTACCACCACTACCTCGACGTCGGGCAGATCCGTCACGATCTCCAGGCCGATCGTGCCCTGACCGGCGATCACCGCCGGATGGTCGTACGGCGGAACCATGGTCAGCTCCCGCTCCTCGGCCAGCTTCAGGGCCGCGACGATCCGCTGATCGGGCGGTACGACGACCAGCTCGGCGCCGTGTCCCCTGATCGCCGCCGCCTTGACCTCGGGCGTCCCCTCGGGCACCACGACGACGCACGGCACGCCGAACTGCTTGGCCGCGTACGCCAGCGCCTGGCCGTGATTGCCGGACGAATGGGTGACGACCCCGTCGGGCCGCAGCTCGGCGACGGCGTTGTAGGCGCCGCGGATCTTGAACGATCCCACCCGTTGCAGGCTCTCCGGCTTGACCCAGACCTCTCCCATGGGCACCAGCGGGGTCCGCACCACGACCGGCTTGATGCGCTCGGCCGCCGCACGGATATCGTCGATCGTTACCAGCTCCATACGCCCACCATACGTTCTCCATGATCGATGACAGAGGGGGGAAAGATGCACCAAATGAGAGACCTGTACCCGCCCATCGAGCCCTACGACTCGGGCCTGCTCGACGTGGGCGACGGCAACCAGATCTACTGGGAGGTCTGCGGTAACCCGGACGGCAAGCCCGCGGTCATGCTCCACGGCGGTCCAGGCGGTGGCTGCGGCACGGGGCATCGCCGCCAGTGGAACCCCGAGCTGTATCGCATCGTCCTGTTCGACCAGCGCAACTGCGGTCGGAGCCTGCCGCATGCCAGCGATCCGGGCACCTCGCTGGAGGCCAACACCACCTGGCATCTGGTCGCCGACATGGAACGGCTGCGCGAGCACCTGGGCATCGACAGGTGGCAGGTGTTCGGCGGGTCGTGGGGCAGCAGCCTGGCCCTGGCGTACGCGCAGACGCATCCGGACAGGACCACCGAACTGGTACTGCGCGGTATCTTCACCCTCCGCCCCGGCGAACTCCACTGGTTCTACCAGGAGGGCACTTCCCACCTCTTCCCGGACGCATGGGAGTCGTTCCTCGCGCCGATCCCCGTCGAGGAGCGCGGTGATCTGATCGCCGCCTTCCGTGCCCGGCTGGAGGGGGACGATCCCGAGGCGCGGCTGGCCGCGGCCAGGGCGTGGGCGATGTGGGAGGGCCGCACGGTCACGCTGCGGCCCGATCCCGAGCTGGTCGAGGAGTTCGGCGAGGCGAAGATGGCGCTGGCGTTCGCGCGGATCGAGAACCACTACTTCACGCACCTGGGCTGGTTCGAGCCCGAGCAGCTGATCAAGAACGTGGACCGGATCCGCCATATCCCGGGCGTCATCGTGCAGGGCCGCCACGACGTGTGCACACCCATGTCCACCGCCTGGGACCTGCACAAGGCGTGGCCGGAGGCGCGGTTCGAGGTGGTGGACGACGCCGGGCACGCCGCCACCGAGCCGGGCATCGTCAGCCGGCTCGTTGCGGCGACAGACGGCTTCGCGCCAGCCGTACCATCGGTGTGACGGCCCCCACCAGCAGCAGCGTGCAGAGCGGGGCCAGCACCAGGCCGATCAGGAGGCCCGCGGCGACGTCATGCGGATAGTGCACGCCGACGAACACCCGCGAGAACGCCATGACCGCCGCCAGCGGGAGCACCACCCAGGCCAGGGCGCGCCAGGCCAGGATGAGCGCCCCGGCGGCGCCGGCGGCGATGACGGAGTGGTTGCTCGGGAACGACCAGTCGCTCGGCGGCGGGCACTCGGCGATCGTCGCGATCCCGCCCCGGCACGGCCGCTCCTCCTGGACGAACGTCTTCACGACCTCGCTGAGAACGTACGCGCACACCACACCCGCCGGCCCGGCGATCGAGATCGCCAGGTCGCGTGCCGGCGCGTTGCGCGCCCGCCACCAGCACAGCGCGAACAGCGCAGCGAAGACGAACAGCCCGGCGTCCGTGCCCACCTCGGCGAGAGTGTGCAGCCACGCGGGCGTGGTGAGAGCGAAGTCGACGATGTCGCGGTACAACACATGTCCAATCCATGTACGGGTAATGGACACAACCTTACGAACGATCAACGCCCGGCGCCTCGGCCGAAAGTCCAAGGGTCCACGGAGAGGACCGGGCAGGCTCCGCGTATTCCCAGGTGAGATCGGGTAGGGAGGCAGTCGTGATCGGAGAGCACGTGATCGTCGGCTACACCGGCGAGTCAGGGGGACGCGACGCTCTCGCCCTGGGCGCCGCGATCTCGCGGATCACCGGCGGCGAGCTCACGGTGGCCGCGATCTACCCGCCGGGCAGCCCGGGGCAGGCGGTCGAGGCGCAGGCCAACCTGGCGCACGCGGCGGAGGAGCTGGGCGCGGCGCCGGCCGAGTACATGGCGTTCGAGAGCAGGGGTCCGGGGCGCGGGCTGTCGGTGCTGGCCAGCCGGATCAGGGCCGATCTGATCGTGGTCGGCTCGGCGGACGGCGGCCAGAACGGCCGTATCTCGATCGGGGCGACCTCCGACCACCTGCTCCACCTGTCGACCGAGGCGGTGATGCTGGTGCCCGCCGGCTACCAGCCGCCGGACGAGCCCTCCCGGCTCACGCTCGCCTACGTCCACCGCCCGCAGTGCGACGAGGCCGTCGAGCGGGTCGCGCAGGCCGCGCTCAGGCTCGGCGTGCCGCTCCGGCTGATCACGCTCGACCTGCGTACGGAGGATCCGGGCCGGCTCGGGGACGACCTGGCGCTGGCCGTACGGCTGGCCTGGGAGTCGACCGGGATCGAGGCGGAGGCGGAGATCGCCGAAGGGCACGACGTGACCACGGCGCTGGAGACGCTCGAATGGCTGCCCGGCGAGTTGCTGATCTGCGCGGCCAGTGAGGACGCGCAGCCGCACCGGGTGTTCCTCGGGGAGCTGGCGATGAAGGTGCTGCGGGCCTCGTCCTGTCCCGTCACCGTGCTGCCGCGCGGGTTCTCCTGACCTCCCCGTACAACTCCAGGTAGCGGTCGGCCATGACGGCCGGCGAGAAGCGGCGACGAGCCTCCCGGCGGCACTCCTCGGGATCGAGCTCGTCCACCCGCAGCATCCACTCGGCCAGTTCCTCCTCGGTGTCGGCGAGGAACCCGGTCCGGCCGTGGTCGATGATCTCGGGCAAGCACCCGCGGCGCAGCCCGATCGGCGGCACCCCCAGGGCGAGGGCCTCGACGACGGCCGTGCCGCCGGGCTCGTCCCACTGGATGGGGAACAGGGCGGCGCGGGCCGAGGCGTAGAGCTCGTCGCGGGTCTCGCCCCCCACCGAGCCGACCCAGCTGACCAGGTCGCCGTCGAGATAGGGGGTGACCGCGTGCAGGTGGTAGCGGACGTCGGGGTGGCCGTTCAGCGGATGGTCCGGGTCCTGGGCGATGGCCTCCAGCTCGGCGGGGGTGTTCAGGCCGCTCACCGGGCCCGCGAGGACCAGCGGGAGCCCGAGCTTCTGGCAGATCCTGGCGGCCACGTGCGTGCCCTTGAGCCCGCAGATCCGGCCCATCGCGATGAAGTGCTCGCCCCGTTCGGTACGCAGGTCGCGGTCGGCGAGCGGGGTGGCCAGGTGGATGGCGCCGAGCGAGGCGGCCCGCAGCGCGGCGGGTGCGCGGGCGAGCTGGGAGTCCGAGACGCCGTTGACCGCGATCGACCGCGGGAACGCTCCGTAGAAGGCGGCGTGCTTACGCAGGTCCCAGTGCAGGGTGTGCAGGACGGGCAGCCCGCCGAGCGCCGACAGCACGGCCGGGCCGACGACCTCCAGGTGATCGTGGACGAGGTCGAGGTCGTCGCGGCGGCCGAGTTCGAGGGCCACGCGGGCCTGATGCGCGTGGGCGAGGCCCATGACCTGGTTGTACGGCTTCTGCAGCTCGGCGAACTGGCCTTCGTCGAAGACGCTGATCAGCTCGTCCACCTCGAGCGTGCTCGATCCGACGGAGGCCAGGACCACCCGCACCCCGCGCTCGCGCAGGGCCGGGACCAGCGTGGCCACCACGTTCTCGATTCCGCCGTAGCCCGGAGGCGGCACCGGCAGCCACGGTCCGGCGTTCACCAAAATGTTCATGCCACGTCCTCGATGGCCAGGGACGCCAGTGGCGGGCGCTCCGCCACGGCCATGTCCACCAGGTCGGCCTGCCCGTCGAGCCCGAACTGCAGCAGCCGGTGTTCGGGGGGAATGGCGGACAGCACGCGGCCCTGGCGCTCCAGCCGTGACCAGGCGGTGAGCATGATCTGCCCGGCCATCCGGCCCAGCGCGGGCATGGCCTGGTGCCCGTGCACCCGGACGCCCAGGTCCACCTGGGCCATCGCGTCCAGCCCGACCAACTCCAACAGGTCCACCAGCAGCCCGAACTCCACCCCGTACTCGGTGACGAACGGCACCTTTTCCAGCGCTTCGCGGCGGGCGGCGTACTCCCCGCCGAGCGGCTGGACGAATCCCGCCAGCTCCGGCCAGAACATGTTGAGCAGCGGCCGCGCGACCAGCTCGGTGACCCGTCCGCCCCCGCCGCGCGACAACACCCCGTCAGCGCCGGTGAAGGGCCGCTCGTAGGCGGCCTTGACGAACTGGATCCGCTGGTCGACGAGCAGCGGCCCGAGCAGCCCGGAGACGAAGTGCGCGCTGAAATTACGCAGGTCCGCGTCCACGAACACGATCAGCTCCCCGCCGGAGGCGGCCAGCCCCTTCCACAGCGCCTCGCCCTTGCCGGTCAGCGGCGGCAGATGCGCGAGCACGGCGTCCTGCGCCACCACCCGGGCCCCGGCCGCGGCCGCGCGGGCGGCGGTCGTGTCGGTGGAGTTCGAATCCACCACGATGATCTCGTCCACGAGCGGCGCCCGCTCGACGAGATCGCGACGGATCACGGCGACGATGTCGCCAACGGTCCGCTCTTCGTCACGGGCAGGCAAGATAACGCTTACCGTGGCCCGTCCCTTGGCCAAGAGGAGGGCGTCGACCGGCCACTCGGCTGCGACGCTCGAGTGCGGCCCGTACCACTCCTGGACCTTGGCCAATGCGCGCAGATCTGTCTCCATGCGGTTAGCCCCGATCTCTTCTGGTCAGGTCGCCGACATCTGCCCCGTCAATGCACCTTCGAACATGTTTTGTTTCATTCCACGTAAATGTGGGATAAGCCGGACTGTGTTCCCCACTACTACTCGGATCGGCATCATCGGTGCCGGAAATGTTGCTGCTCGTCACGCGGACGTGCTGTCCGGTTTCTCCGACGTGACGATCGTGGGAATCGCCGACACAGATCCCCGAAGATCCGGGGCTCTGGCCGAGCGGCACGGCTGCCCTGCCTACGGTAGCCATACCGATCTTCTGGACGCCGGCGGTTTGGACGCGGTCTATATCTGCGTTCCTCCTTTCGCGCACGGTAACCCGGAACGGGATGTTCTATCGTGCAATCTCCCGTTTTTTGTAGAAAAGCCGCTTTCGCTTGACCTGTCCACTGCGGAAAAGATCGCCACCGAAATCGACCGCCGGGGCCTGCCCTCAGCGGTCGGCCACCATTGGCGCTACCTGGACATCGTCGACCAGGCCCGCGAGGTGCTGGCCAACCGTCCGGTACGGCTGGCGCTGGGCCACTGGCTGGACAAGGTGCCCCCGGTCGGCTGGTGGCTGAAGCCTGAAATGTCGGGCGGCCAGCTGGTCGAGCAGGCCGTCCACGTCCTCGACCTGGCCCGGGTCCTGGTGGGTGAGGTGACGATGGTGCACGCCGTGCCGGCGGAGAACGCCACAGACGGAGAGGTCGATCGGGCCACGGCGGCGGTGCTGCGGTTCGCGGGCGGCGCCGCCGGCATGCTCGCCGCGACCAGCCTGCTCGCGCGAAAGCACCGGGCGGGGCTGGAGGTGCACGCCGAGGGCGTCTCGCTCGACCTGAGCGAGGACCGGCTGCTGGTGGACGGCGAGACCACCGTCCAGGACGGCGGGGCGGCGAAGGTGCGGGTGGACCGGACCTTCATCGACGCCGTACAAGGCAAGGAGGCCGATGTACGCGTGCCGTACCGGGAGGCGCTGAAGACCCACCGGCTGGCGCTCGCCCTCGCGCGGTCCGCGGCGGAAGGAAGGCCGGTGAGCACACCCGATGTGTGAGGTGCTGAGCATCGAGGCGCCTGGCGTGATCACGCTGGTCGAGGAGAAGCTTCCAGCCGTGCCCGACGGCGGGTTCCAGGTGGCCACCGCGTACAGCGGGATCTCGGCGGGCACCGAGCTGACCTATGTCAAAGGCAGCAATCCCTACCTGTCGGCGACCTGGGATCCGGCGCTCGGGCTGTTCACCGAGGGCACCCCGTCGATCGGTTATCCGGTGCGCGGCATCGGATACATGCAGGTGGGCAGGGTAGTGGAGACGCGTACAAGGGCCGTGCGCGAAGGCGCGCTGGTCGCGATGGCCTATGGGCACCGCACCGGCTACGTGGCCGATCCGATGACCGACCGGTTCGTGGAGCTGCCCGGCGACCTCGACCCCATACTCGGCGTCTTCGTCGCCCACATGGGGCCGATCTGCGCGAACGGGCTGCTGCACGCCGCGACCGACCTGCACGGCCCCAACGTCAGGGAGCTCGGTGACGGCGTACGCGGGCGGCGGGTGGCCGTCGTCGGCGCGGGCGTGGTCGGGCTGCTGACGGCGTCCTTCGCCCTCGCGTACGGCGCGGCGGAGGTCGTGGTCGTGGACGAGACCCCGGCCAGGCTGGACATCGCCGAGGCGCTCGGTGCCGAGGTCCTGACCTTCGAGGAGGATCCGGCCGTCGAACTGAAGCGACGCTGGCGGCACGCGCCCAACGACCGCGGCGCCGACGTGGTCTTCCAGTGTCGCGGCAGGCCCCGCGCCCTCGCTGTGGCGCTGAGGCTGATCAGACCGCAGGGCACGGTGATCGACCTGGCCTTCTACACCGACGGCGCCGACGAGGTGCGGCTGGGCGAGGAGTTCCACCACAACGGCCTCTCGCTGCGCTGCGCCCAGATCGGCCGGGTGCCGCGCGGGCTGGCCCACGCCTGGGATCGGGAGCGGCTGTCGTACGAGACGATCGCGCTGCTCAGGCAGCGGGGCGACGGGCTACGCGAGCACGTGATCACCGATGTCGTCGGCTTCGCCGAGGCCCCCCAGTTCCTGGCCGATCTCGCCGCGCGCAGGAGGCACTCCGTCCAGGCCGTGCTCCGCGGCCACGTCGAGGATGAGCGCGGCTGACCAGCTGAAGTCGTGGCAGCCGTGGCCTTGCAGGCTGAACGGGTCGAAGTACTCGCGGAAGCCGGACTCCGTGACCGCCCTGATCATGCCGTCGGCGAGCGGGGCCGCCAGGTCGGGGCGGCGGTGCCGCAGGCCCTGCCAGACCAGCCAGGTCAGGTTGATCCAGCTCGGCCCGCGCCAGTAGCGCGCCGGGTCGAACTCCGGCGCGGCGGGCGCGAAGCTGGGCAGCACGCCGTCCTTCAGCCCGAACCGGTCGAGCGCCGTGCCGATCAACGCGTTGACGATGTCGCGCGGCAGGTCGGGCAGCATGAGCGGCACCAGCCCGGCGGCGCTGTTGGAGCGGATCGGGCAGCCGGTGAGCACGTCGCGGGGGTGGAAGAGGCCGTCGTCGTAGAGATGCTCGACCATGGCCGCGGTGACCGCGGCGGCCTCGCGCTGGTGCGGCTCAGGGTCGCCGCCGCACACCTTCGCGATCTTCGCCAGCGTCAGCTCCGCCACGCCGTACGCGGCGTTGAACAGCGGGTCCTCGACGCAGAACGCGCCGGGCCTGCGGTAGCCGGTGTCGCGGTAGGCGCGGGCGAGCGCGGTGTAGCGCTCGTAGTCGAGATCGGTGGGCCGCTCGTCGGCGCTGACGTGGGTGAGGTCCCTGCGCGTGACGCCGGCGGACCCGGTCTCGACGGCGGCCAGCGGGACGTCCCAGGCCGGGCTGTTGTCCATGCCCGACTCCCACGGATGGACGATCGAGATCAGCCCCTCGGGCGAGCGCCGCGCGGTGCGCAGGTACTGCTGCTGCGCCACCAGCCGGGGATAGATCCGGCGCAGGAAGGCCGGGTTCGGCTCGGCCAGATGCACCTGCCAGGCGGCCAGGGCGTGCACGGGCGGCTGCACGATGCCGGAGGTCTTCCAGCCGGACGGGGCCCGTGCCTCCCAGAACTCGGGGCCGGGGAAGTAGTCTCCCTCGGGCACCTTGGGGTTGAACGCGATGTGCGGCACCCTGCCGTCGCGCCACTGGGCGCCGAACAGGGCGAGCAACTCCGACCTGGCCCGGCGCGGGGACCAGCGGGCGTTGCCGATCGCGATGAAGGCGGAGTCCCAGCTCCACTGGTGGGGGTAGAGGCGGCGGGAGGGCACCGTGTAGCTGCCGTCCCAGTTGGCGACCAGCACGCGCACGGCGTCGCGGAGGATCATAGGAACTTCCTGATGAAGGCCGCCGTCTGCGGAAGGACGATCTCGGCCTCGCCGCGCAGGCGGCATTCGAGCGCGAGATAACCCTCGTAGCCGAGGGCGTCGAGCGTGGCCAGTTGCGCGCCCCAGTCGAGGTGGCCGGTGCCGGGCTCGTTCCTGTTCGACTCGCTGATCTGCATGTGCGCGAGGTACGGCGCCGCCTCAATCAGCGAGCGGCAGGGATCGTCCTCTTCGATGTTCATGTGATAGGTGTCACCGACGACCCTGATGGAGTCCATCGAGCAGTACGACACGGCCTCGGCGAGGGTGTTGACCATGTGGTTCTCGTAGCGGTTGAGCGGCTCCAGCATGATCAGCACGCCGTTGCGCTGCGCGTGTTCGCCGAGCATCCCCAGCGCCTCGGTGAGCACCTCACGGTCCTCGGCGGCGCTGCGCGGCGGCTCGAACGGCGGCAGCCTGCGCGAGAACTGGCCCCAGGAGGCCGGCGTCATCACCCCGACGCCGCCGAGCTCGGCGATGACCGTGAGCTGCGACCTGAGCTGCTGGATCGCGTCCATGCGCTTGGCGGGGTCGAAGTCACCGATGAAGTGCGGCATGTCCACGCACACCGTCGGCATGACCACGCCGTCGGCGAGTGCCCGCTTGAGCTCGGTGAGCCGGTTGGCGAAGTGGAAGTCCCCCTTCCCGCGCAGCTCGATCGCGTCGAACCCGGCGTCGGTCGCGAACGCGAACTTCTCCTGCAGGGAACGGCCGGGCAGAAGCTGCTCCTGTACGGCGAGCTTCACAGTGACCCCTCTTTCGGTGCATCCTCGATCGGTGCATCTTCGAACTCGAAGACGAGCTGGAGCACCTCGGACGGGTGCTTGTCGATCAGGTCGAAGGCCCTGGACGCGCCGCCGACGGGCATGACGTGGCTGACCAGGCTGAGCACGTCGATCTCACCCGCGTGGACGAGCTCCATGAACGTGCGCTGCAGCCGCTCGACGTCCCAGCGCTGGGACAGCCAGGAGGCGACGCCGCCGATCTGGGAGGAGACGAGCTGCACCTGGTTGTGGTGGAACTCCTCACCCAGCCGGAGCCCGATGCCGTCGCCCTGGTAGAAGCCGCCGGCCACGACCCTGCCGCCCCTGCGGACGGTCCTGATCGCCTCGTGCAGGCCCAGGTGGCTGCCGCTCAGCTCGATGGCGGTGTCGGCGCCCTCGATCCGCTTGCGGATGAACTCGGCCACGGAGCCGGACGAGATGTCGAACGTCTCGGCCGCGCCGTACTGCCTGGAGAGCTCGAGGCGGGCCGGAATGGCGTCGGCGGCCACGACCCGGGCACCGCTCAGCACGGCGAGGCGGGTGGCCAGCAGGCCGATGACGCCCTGTCCGAAGATCGCGATCTGGTCGCCCAGGTGCACGTCGGCGGCGTGCACGGCGTTGAGCGCGATCGCGCCCACCCGGGCGAAAACACCGCCCAGCGGGTCGGCGCCGGGCGGTAGCACGTGGCCGACCAATTTCTCGGCGGGCACCACCGCCTCGGCCCGGTGGCCCCAGATGCCCCAGACGAGGTGGCCGACGGGTGGGTCGGCGACATCGGGCGCCGCCTCCACCACCTCGCCGACCTCCTGGTAGCCCCAGCCGGTCAGCGGGTAGGCGTGCGTCTGTCCCTCAAGGAACAGCCGCTGCTCCGCGTCCCACTTCCGGGTGAGATAGGGATTGGTGCCGCGATAGGCGGTGAGTTCGGTGCCGGCGGAGACGCCCGAGTAGATCGTGCGGACCCGCACGCAACCCGGCCCGAGCTCGGCGGGCGACTCCAGACCGACGCGGACACGGCCTGGCTCTTCAAAGGTGATGACGCGCATTCCCCACACTTACGCTTTATGATCAGACAAAAGTTTAAGATTTAGTAGTCGTTTGCACACCATAGTCGTGCTCAGAACACTCTTAAGTCTACGACTTCCGCCAGAGCCGACTACCGAAATTTGGGTTTTTACCAAGTGTCTTCCGGTAAGCGATCTTACCGACACAACCCGCCCGGGGGTCGCATTCCTTGATCGGCGCGCCACAAAAGACCGTGAACGAACACGACCGGGGTACAGACGGGTCTCGGTATCGCACCGCTAGTTGTGTCGTGTCGGTTCAGGGTAAGTGCGGCGTATCTGGCGTATCCCCGTTCGGAGGAGCGTGCCATGCCGAAGAAGGTAACCGCCGTCCTCTCCGTCGCGTTGCTGGCCGCGGCCTCGCTGGCCGCGTGTGGCGACGACGCCGGGAAGGCCGCCAACGAGATCACGGTCTGGACCGAGGAGAACCTTGAGGACCGCATGACCGTGCAGAACCAGATCATCGCCGACTTCACCCGGAAGACCGGCATCAAGGTCAAGCTGGTCGGCGTGGCCGAGGACCAGTTCAGCCAGGTCGTGACCTCCGCCGCGGCCGCGGGGAACCTGCCCGACGTCATCGGGGCCCTGCCCCTGGCGTCCATCAGGGAGCTGGAGGCCAACGACCTGCTCGACACGGAGACACCGGGCCAGGTCGTCGACAAGCTGGGCAAGGGCGGCTTCTCGGCGCGGGCCCTGGAGCTCGACACGTCGGGCGGAAAGCTGCTGGCCGTACCGAGTGACGCGTGGGCGCAACTGATCCTCTACCGCAAGGACCTGTTCCAGAAGGCCGGGCTGGAGCGGCCCGACACCTACGAGGCACTGGAGAGGGCCGCGGCGAAACTCAACACCGGGCCCAACGCAGGCGGGGTCGCGGGCATCACGCTGGCCATCGCGCCGAAGGACTCGTTCACGGCGCAGAGCTTCGAGCACGTGGCGCTCGCCAACGGCTGCCAGCTGGTCGACAATTCCGGAAATGTCACCCTTGACTCGCCGCAGTGCGTGAACGCCTTCGCGTACTACGCGAAGCTGGCGAAGGACTACTCGGTCAAGGGCAAGCAGGACGTCGACTCCACCAGGGCCACCTACTTCGCCGGAAAGGCGGCGATGACCATCTGGTCGTCGTTCATCCTGGACGAGCTGGCGGGGCTCCGTAACGACGCGCTGCCCAGTTGCGCCGAGTGCCGGCAGGATCCCGAGTGGCTGGCCAGGAACACCGGGGTGGTCACGGCGCTGAAGGGCCCCGACGGCACGCCCGCCCAGTACGGGGAGATCGTCTCCTGGGCCATCACCCGCGACGCCGCCAAGGATCCCGCCGCGCAGTTCGTCTCGTACATGATGAACGAGGGCTACGAGCGGTGGATCGGGATGGCGCCGGAGGGCAAGTTCCCGACCCGGAAGGGGTTCGCCGACAAGTGGAACAAGCTGCCCGCCGGAGTCGACACCAAGAAGCCGCTCGCGGACGTCTACCCGGCCGAGGTGCTCGACGCGCTGCGTAAGAGCCCTGACACGTTCGCCCGCTGGGGCATCCCCCAGGGGCAGGGCAAGCTGGTCGGGGCCACGATGGGCGAGCTGCCCGTGCCCAAGGCGCTGAGTCAGATCGTGGACGGCTCGCTCACCCCGCAGGCCGCGGCGGCGCAGGCCAAGAAGGACGTCGAGACCATCAAGCGCGGGATCCGGCAGTGACGGACCGGCGTGGCGGGACACTTCGGGAGCAGGAGGGCAGGGCGGGACTGGCGCTGATCTCCCCGACGCTGGTCATCACCCTCGTGGTGGTGGTGCTGCCGCTGTTCTGGGCGATCATGCTGGCGTTCCAGGACGCCCGGCTGATCAACATCCGCCGGGTGGGCGTTTTCGGGCACTACACGCTGGAGAACTTCGGCTACGTCGTGTCCGAGCCGGGGTTCTGGACGGCTCTGGTCAACACGCTCGTCTACACCGTGGCGGGCACCGGGCTGTCGATCGTGATCGGGCTGGTGGCCGCGCTGGCGCTGCGCGACCGCTTCAAGGGCCGCACGCTGGTCAGGGCGTCCATCCTGGTGCCGTACGTGGCGCCGGTGGTGGCGGTGGCCTTCCTGTGGGAGACGATGCTGAACCCCCAGTACGGCATCGTGAACTCCTGGCTGAGCGAGCCCATCGCCTTCCTCACCCAGGCCAAGGGCACCTTCCTCGGCCTCCAGGTGCCGGTGGCGCTGCTCACCGTGATCGCGTTCGAGGCGTGGCGGTACTTCCCGTTCGCCTTCCTGTTCATCCTGGCCCGGCTGCAGGCGCTGCCGGCGGAGTTGGACGAGGCGGCCGTGGTCGACGGTGCCACGCCGACGCAGCGCTTCCGATACGTGATCCTGCCGCAGCTCTGGAGGATCATCGCGCTGCTGTCGGTGCTGCGGTTCGTGTTCACCTTCACCAAGTTCGACGACGTCTACCTGCTCACCGGCGGCGGGGCCGGCACGGAGGTGGTGAGTGTGCGCGTCTACAACTTCCTGACCGCGCGCGACGACATCGGCGCGTCGGCCGCCCAGGCGATCGTGCTGGCGGTCGTCCTGGTCGTGTTCCTGGTCCTGTATCTGAGGTTCTTCGCAGGGGGTGAGCGTGAGCAGGGATAGGTTCGAGCGCGCGCTGTTCCGGGTGCTGAAGCCGCTGGTGATCCTCTTTCTGTTCGTGATCACCGCCTTCCCGTTCTTCTACATGGTGACGCTGTCGTTCCGCGACATCCAGGAGCTGATCCTCGACCCGGGGTCGATCTGGCCGCGCAGCTTCACCATCGACACCTACACGAACGTGCTGACCAAGCAGGGCTTCCTGAGCTTCATGCGCAACAGCGCGATCGTGGCCGTCTCGTCGGTGGCGGTCACGCTGCTGATCTCGATCCCGGGCGCGTACGCGGTGGCCAGGCTGCGGTTCTTCGGGCGGCGGCAGGTGCATTTCGTGTTCCTGGCCGTGTACCTGTTTCCGGCGATCGTGCTGGCCATCCCGCTGTTCGTGCTCTTCACGATGCTCGGACTTCGGGGGTCTTTGCTGGGATTGATCCTGGTTTATATCGCACAGACGGTGCCCGTCACGGTATACATGCTCCGCAATTACTTCGAGACCGTGCCGCAGAGCGTGGAGGAGGCGGCTGCGATCGACGGCTGCACCCGCCTGTCGACCATCTGGCGAGTGGTGCTGCCGCTGTCCAAGCCCGCGCTCATGGCCACCGGCCTCTACGCGTTCATGATCGCCTGGAACGAGTTCCTGTTCGCCCTGCTCTTCCTCGTCGAGAAACGGGAGAGCTGGACGGTCTCGCTGGGACTCTCCCAGCTCGCGGGCAGTATCGAGATCCCGACGACGGTTCTCATGGCAGGATCGGTGGTTCTGACACTGCCCATCGTGATCGTGTTCTTCGCCGGTGAGCGGCTCCTGACCGAGGGACTCACGGCCGGAGCGGAGAAGGGATAACCATGCTGACGGCAGGGCAGATCCTCCAGCTGATCCGCAATGGAACCTGCCGTACCCGCAAAGAGCTCATCGCGTACACCGGCCTGTCCCGATCGACGATCACCGAACGGGTGGACCGGCTGATCGAGGCCGGATACATCCACGAGTCCGGTGTCGGCGCCTCCGGGGGCGGGCGGCCGCCCTCGGTGCTGGACATCGACCCGACCAACCGCCTGGTGCTGGTGGCCGACCTGGGCGCCAGCCACGCGCGCGTGGCGCTGACCGACCTCGCGGCCCGGCCGATGGCCGAGGAGCACGCCGAGCTGCGCATCGACCGCGGCCCCGAGGACGTACTCTCCTGGATCCGGCAGGCCTTCCAGCGCCTGCTCGACCGCTCGGGACGGACGTCCGCCCAGGTCTGCGGCATCGGCATGGACCTGCCGGGCTCGGTGGACCACAACTCCGGCCGGGTGATCAGGTCCTTCCTGATGCCCGGCTGGGACGACCACCCGATCGGCGCGGCGCTGCGGGAGGCGTTCAACGTGCCGGTCCTGGTCGAGAACGACGCCAACGCGATGGCGTACGGCGAGTGGTGGTCCTTCTGGCGGCGGAGCCGGTCGCTGCTCCTGCTCAAGGTCTCCACGGGCATCGGCACCGGCATCGTCCTCGACGGCCGGATCTACCGAGGCGTCGAGGACGCCGCCGGCAACCTCGGCCACGTCCGGCTGCACGAGAGCGACGACCGCGTCTGCACCTGCGGCTCCCGGGGCTGCGTCGCGTCGCTGGCCAGCGGCCAGGCCCTCGCCGCCAACCTCGGCAGGGAGTCCAGCCGCGAGGTCGTCCGCCTGGTCCAGGCCGGCGACCCGACGGCCATCGCCCTCACCCAGGAGGCGGGCCGCACGGTCGGCGTCGTCCTCGCCACCGCGGTCAGCCTGCTCAACCCCGCCGTCCTGGTGCTGGCGGGCGACATGGCCGAGACCGGGGAGCACTACCTGACGGGCATCAGGGAGAGCGTGTACCGCCGCAGCCTGCCGTACACGACCCGCAACCTGGAGATCGTGAACAGCTCGCTGGGCGACCGCGCGGGGATCGTGGGGACGGCCGTGCTCGTCATCGAGCACGTCCTGTCCCCCGCCGCCGTCGACGCCGCCCTCGCGGGCCCGCCGCGCACGAAAGCGGTGTGACGCCCTAATCCTCGGCGACCCGTAGGACGATCTTGCCCTGAATATGGCCCTGTTCGGCTCGTTCGTGGGCCTTGGCGGCCTCGGCGAGCGGGAAGACGCTGTCGATCCCGGCGCGCACGTGACCGGCCTCGATCAGCCTGGCCAGCTCGGCCAGCTGCCCGCCGTCGGAGTGGACCTGTCCCGACGCGAACGTGATGCCCAGCTCGGCGGCGCGCTCGCGGTGGTATTCGCCGAGAAAGACCGGGCTGATCGTGCCCCCGCGCCTGAGCATCGGGAGGAACCGGTGGCCGTGGGGACCACCGACCGTGTCGAAGAGGTGGTCCACGTCGCGGACGACCTCCTCGGCCGCGGTGGTGGTGTAGTCGATGAACCGGTCGACGCCCAGCTCGCGCAGGAACGCCTCGTGGCGTCCCGAGGCGACGCCGATGACGTACGCGCCTTTGGTCTTGGCCAGCTGCACGAGGAAGTGCCCGACCCCGCCGGCCGCGCCGTTGACCAGCACGGTCTTGTCCGGTTCGAGCCGCAGGTGGTCGAACAGGATCTGGTACGCGGTGAGCCCCGCCATGGGCACGGCGGCGGCGTGGACGTGGTCGAGCCCGGCGGGCTTGCGGGCCAGGTGGGCCACGGGCGCGGTCACGTACTCCGCGTAGCCCCTGCAGCCGTTGTCGACGTCGGGAAAGCGGACCAGCCCGAACACGGCGTCGCCTTCGGCCAGCCCGGTGACCTCCGGGCCGAGGCCGACGACGACGCCCGAGACGTCCGAACCCGGGATGTACGGCAGGCGCAGCTTCGGTCGCATCGCCTCCGGGATGTTCGCGAAGCCGATGCGCGCGTACCAGTCGGGCGGGTTCAGCCCGGCCGCGTGCACGCGGATCAGCACCTCGCCGGGCCCGGGTTCGGGAGGCGGGACCTCCTCGTACGTCAGCACCTCCGGGCCGCCGAACTCATGCAGCCGAACAGCCTTCATCATCATTCGTCCCCTCTGCCGGTGGATCGCGGGCACGATCCGGAGCACTGCTCCGCAGCATATGCGGAGCGATGCTCCGGTTGTCAACCCAGAGCCCGGAGAAGGCGGTCACGCGCATGGACGAGAGAGGGGCCGTACCAGGTCAGATCACGCCCGCTCACCAGCACGCACCTGTGGCCGGGAAACGACTCCGGCCCGTCGCCGGCACTGAACGCGTAGGGCTCGTCGGGCAGGACCACCAGGTCGGCGCCCCGCTCCACCAGCTCGGCCAGTGCGATCTTGGGATACCGCTCGGCGTGACCGGCGTAGAGGTTGCGCACACCGAGCCGGCCGAGCACGTCGCCGGTGAACGTGTCGCGCCCCACCACCATCCACGGCCGCCGCCAGATCGGGATGATCGCGGTCCGGCGCACCGCCACCGGCTCGGCCCATACCGACTCCGCCCGATCGAGCCATTCGGGCCGCGCGGTCCGGCAGGCGTCCCGGAACATCCGGTCAAGCGATCGGAACGCCTCGTCCACGGTCTCGATCCTGGTGACCCACACCGCGATGCCCGTGTCCCGCAGCGCGTCGATGTCCGACTGCCGGTTCTCCTCGGCGTTGGCGAGGACCACGTCAGGGGCGAGCCGCCGGATGGCGTCGAGGTCGGGGTTCTTGGTCCCCCGCACCCTGGCCACGTCCAGGTCCGCCGGATGCGAGCACCAGTCGGTCGCGCCGACCAACGCCTCGGGGACGGTCGCGGCCACGGACTCGGTGAGCGACGGCACCAGCGACACGATCCGCCGCACGTTCGAGGGCACATGGACGGGCGCACCGGTGTCGTCGAGGCTCACACTCGCACTTTAGACCGCCACCCGTGCGACAAAAGGGACTAAAGGCAAGTAACGCCCAGCGTGCGGGAATATCGCCCCAAGTATGGTCACAAATCCGTAGAATCCGAGAAAAGATCGTTAACTATCGATCGGGGGATCGCTGGTTGGAGCGAGAATCGCTGGGCTTCGACCCGAACACGCCCAACGTCGCCCGGCTGTACGACTACTTTCTCGGCGGGAAAGACCATTTCCCTGCTGATCGGCGGGCCGCTGAGCGGATTCTGCGGGTGGCTCCAGAAGTGCGGGCCGCCGCCCGCGCCAACCGGGCCTTCCTCGGTCGTGCCGTACGCTTCCTCGCCGGCCGCGGCGTCACCCAGTTCCTCGACATCGGTACGGGCCTGCCGACGCGGGACAGCGTGCACGAGGTGGCCGGCGCGGTCGCGCCAGAGTCGAAGGTGGTCTACGTCGACCGCGACCCGGTCGTGCTGGTCCATGCCCGGGCGCTGCTGGCGGGGAGCGGCCAGACCACTGTGGTGGAGGGCGACCTCCGCGATCCCCACGACATCATGAAAAATCCGGATGTGGTGGGGGCGCTGGACTTCGATCAGCCGGTGGGCGTCCTGCTCGTCGCGATCATGCACTTCATCGGCGAGGCCGACGATCCCCTGCGCATCATGACCGCCATCCGCGAATCCCTGGCCCCCGGCAGCTATCTCGTCATGTCCCACGGCACCAGCGACGCCCGCTCAGCCGCCGTCAGCAAGGCCACCGAGGTCTACCGCCGGGCCGGCGCTCCCCTGACCCTGCGTACCCGCCACCGGATCGAGGAGCTGCTGGCGGGGTGGGAGCTGGTCGAGCCGGGCCTGACCTGGCTGCCGCGGTGGCGCCCGGACCAGGCCGACCTGATCGACTTCGCGGAGCACCCCGAGTCCTCGCTCGTCCTCTGCGGGGTGGGCAGGAAGAGCTGAGACCCGGGGTGGTCCGGACTACGGCTTACTTGAGCGCGCCCAGCGCGCTCTCGTAATCGGGCTCCTGGGTGATCTCGGGCACCAGCTCGGCGTAGATGACCCGGTTGTCGCCGTCGAGCACGATCACCGCGCGCGCGGCCAGGCCGGCCAGCGGCCCGGTCTCCTGCGCCACGCCGTAGTCGCGCAGGAACTCGCGCCCCCGCATGAGCGACAGCATGGTCACGTTGTCGAGGCCCTCGCTGCCGCAGAACCGCTTCTGCGCGAAGGGCAGGTCGGCCGAGACGCACAGCACCGCGACGCCGGGGTGGTCGGCGGCCACCTGGTTGAACCGGCGCACCGAGGCGGCGCAGACGCCTGTGTCGACGCTCGGGAAGATGTTGAGCACCTTGGTCGCGGAGCCGAAACCGGCCAGCGTGGTGTCGCTCAGGTCCCCGCCCACCAGCTGGAACGCGGGCGCCTGGTCGCCGGGCTTCAGAAACGTGCCGCCCACGGTGATCGGGTTGCCCTTGAACGTGACGTCGGACATGAATACCTCCAGTTAGCGATAGTGCCCCGACCTGCAATCCTATCGACGCTCATGGGGCCGCACAGAACCTCAACAGATCCTCAACACCCGCGGACCTACCTTCCTCTCATCGAGCACATCGAGCACATCGAGAGGAACACGACAATGAACATCACCCTCCGCAAGTCGTTCGCCGCTCTGGCCATCGCCGGAGCCGCGTCCGCCGGCCTGGTGGCCGCCGCCCCCGCCCAGGCCAGCACGCTGGGCAAGGTCCCGTCCTGCGTGAGCCTCTGGCAGAAGAAGGGCACCGTCTACAAGACCGGCTACGCCTACAACGGGTGCGGCCGCTGGATGAACATGAAGATCGTCTGGGCGCACGGCTCCGATGGCGCCTGCCAGTCCGTGGCCCCGAAGGGGACCATCTGGAGCAAGGTGCCCAGGGGCGTCCGCACGTTCGACGGCGCGAAGTACTGCTGACTTCAGACGTTGCGGCGGTACTGTCCTCCGGCCTCGAACAGCGCCTCCGTGATCTGGCCGAGCGAGCAGACGCGGGCCGCCTCCATCAACACCTCGAACGCGTTGCCATCCGACATGGCGACGTCCCGCAACCGGGCCAGCGCCGCGGGGGCCTCGGCCCGGTTGCGGTCGTGGAAGCCGTGCAGGCGGTCGAGCTGGGATCGCTTCTCGTCCTCGGTCCCCCTGGCGAGCTCCACCTTCTTCTGGTGGGGCTCGTCGCCGCGCGGGTTGCGGAAGGTGTTGACGCCGATGATGGGCAGCGAGCCGTCGTGCTTGCGCGACTCGTACAGCATCGACTCGTCCTGGATCCTGCCTCGCTGGTAGCCGGTCTCCATGGCGCCCAGCACGCCGCCCCGCTCCGACAGCCGCTCGAACTCCCGCAGCACCGCCTCCTCCACCAGGTCGGTGAGCTCGTCGATGATGAACGAGCCCTGGAGCGGGTTCTCGTTGCGGGCCAGGCCCCACTCGCGGTTGATGATGAGCTGGATCGCCATCGCCCTGCGCACCGAGTCGGCCGACGGCGTGGTCACGGCCTCGTCGAAGGCGTTGGTGTGCAGGCTGTTGCAGTTGTCGTAGATGGCGATCAGCGCCTGCAGCGTGGTGCGGATGTCGTTGAAGTCCATCTCCTGGGCGTGCAGGGACCGGCCCGAGGTCTGGACGTGGTACTTGAGCTTCTGCGACCGCTCCGCCGCGCCGTACTTCTCCCGCATCGCGACCGCCCAGACGCGGCGGGCCACCCGCCCGAGCACGCTGTACTCGGGGTCCATGCCGTTGGAGAAGAAGAACGACAGGTTCGGCGCGAAGTCGTCGATCCGCATCCCCCTCGCCAGGTACGCCTCGACGTAGGTGAAGCCGTTGGCCAGGGTGAAGGCGAGCTGGCTGATCGGATTGGCCCCGGCTTCGGCGATGTGGTAGCCGGAGATCGACACCGAGTAGAAGTTGCGGACGCCGTTGCGGATGAACCACTCCTGGATGTCGGCCATCATCCGCAGCGAGAACTCCGTGGAGAAGATGCAGGTGTTCTGGCCCTGGTCCTCCTTGAGGATGTCGGCCTGGACGGTCCCCCTGACGGTGGCGAGGGTCCGCGCGCGCAACTCGCGCTCCTCCTCCTCGTACGGCCGGCGCCCGTGCTCGGCCTCGAACCGTTCGAGGGTCTGGTCGATCGCGGCGTTGAGGAAGAAGGCGAGGATCGTCGGGGCCGGGCCGTTGATCGTCATCGACACCGAGGTGCTGGGGCTGGTCAGCTCGAACCCGTCGTAGAGCACCTTCATGTCGTCGAGCGTCGCGATGGACACGCCGGATGTGCCCACCTTTCCGTAGATGTCGGGCCGCAGGTCGGGGTCGTGCCCGTACAGCGTCACCGAGTCGAACGCGGTGGACAGCCGCGTCGAGGACTGGCCTCCGGACAGCAGCTTGAAGCGCCTGTTGGTGCGGAACGGGTCGCCCTCTCCGGCGAACATCCTGGTGGGGTCCTCGTCGTCCCGCTTGAACGCGAACACCCCGGCGGTGAACGGGAACCGGCCCGGCAGGTTCTCGCTGCGCAGGAACCTGAGCAGCTCGGCGTGGTCGGTGTAGCGGGGCAGGGCCACGCGGGGGATGCGGTTGCCCGAGAGGGTCTCGCGCCAGAGGGGGGTGTGGATCTCCCGATCGCGTACCTTCACGACCAGCTCGTCGGCGGTGTACTGCTCCTTGAGGGCGGGCCAGCCGTCCAGGAGCGTGCGGCTCTCGTCGCTCAGCTCCCCCTCGGCCGCGGCCGCGAGCTCGGCCAGCCTGCCGTCAGTCCGGCTCCCGCCCGCTCCGGCCGCCCCGCCCTCGCCCGTTGCGGCCGCCGCGTCCTCGCCTGTTGTGGCCGCCGCGCCTTCCGTCAGCAGGGCCTGGACGGCCGTGAGCTGCTGGCGGCGGCGGGCCACCTCCGCCTGGGCGAGCGTCTCCGCGTGGTAGTCGCGGACGGTCTCGGCGATCTCGGCGAGGTAGCGGACACGCGCCGGGGGGACGATCGCGGCAGCGACCTGGGACGTACGGCCGCGCACCGGCGCCAGCAAGCCCGGCTCGGTCCGCATGCCCTTGTCCACCAGGAGTTCCTTGAGGTGGTGGTAGAGCGCGGTGACTCCGGCGTCGTTGTAGCGGGCGGCGATCGTACCGAACACCGGCATGTCGTCGGGCGCGACCCCGAACGCCTCACGGTTACGGACCAGCTGACGGCGGACGTCGCGCAGGGCGTCTTCCGCACCGCGCCGCTCGTACTTGTTGATCACGACGGCCTCGGCGAAGTCGAGCATGTCGATCTTCTCCAGCTGGGACGCCGCGCCGAACTCCGGGGTCATGACGTAGATAGGCACGTCCACGTGCGGCACGATCCCGGCGTCGCCCTGCCCGATGCCCGGGGTCTCGACGATGACCAGGTCGTAGCCGGCGGCCCGGCAGGCGGTGATCACGTCGTCGAGGCAGACGGGGACCTCGTTGGCGGCGCCCCTGGTGGCCAGCGAGCGGAAGTAGGTCTGCGGGCCGAGGCTGTTCATCCGGATGCGGTCGCCGAGCAGCGCTCCCCCGCCGCGCCTGCGGGTCGGGTCGATCGCGATGATGGCGATGCGCAGCTTGTCGTCGTTGTCCACGCGGAGGCGGTGGACGAGCTCGTCGGTGAGCGACGACTTCCCGGACCCGCCGGTGCCGGTGATGCCGAGCACAGGAGCGCGAGTGTCGCCGGCGGCGCGCAGACCGTCCAGGAGTGCGGCAGGGGCGCGGCCTGACTCGATCAGGGTGATCGCCCTGGCCAGGGCCGTCTGGTCGCCGGAGCCGACGGCCTCGACCGAGGGGACGTCGTCCAGCTCGACGTCGCACTCCTCGATCAGCTTGTTGATCATGCCGGGCAGGCCGTACCGCTGGCCGTCCTCCGGCGAGAAGATGCGGGTGACGCCACGGGAGTGCAGCAGGTCGATCTCGTCCTGGACGATGACGCCGCCGCCACCGCCGTACACCTTCACGTGCCCGGCGCCGCGCTCGCGCAGCAGGTCCACCAGGTAGCTGAAGAACTCCACGTGGCCGCCCTGGTAGGAGCTGATCGCCACGCCCTGGACGTCCTCCTGGACGGCGGCGGTGACGATCTCGTCCACGGAACGGTTGTGCCCGAGATGGATGACCTCCGCCCCCTGCGACTGGAGGATCCGCCGCATGATGTTGATCGCCGCGTCGTGGCCGTCGAACAGCGCCGCGGCGGTCACGAAACGGACAGGGTTCACCGGTACGTGCACGCCAGATCACTCCTTTGTGGGGGCTCTCCCAACAAGATACTAGGACGTCCTACTAATTCCCAACGTTTCCAGGCGGGGTAGTAATCCGGGCATGCGAGCACTGACGTGGCAGCCGGGTGAACAGGGATCTCTCGCGGTGGAGGAGGTTGACGATCCAGCGCCGAAGCGGGACGAACTCCTGGTGCGGGGGCTGGCCCTGGGTGTCTGCGGGACCGACAGGGAGCTGGCCGCGGCCGACTTCGGCTGGCCGTCGGACCGGCGCATGATCCTCGGCCACGAGTCGCTCGGGCGGGTGATCGAGGCGCCCGCCGGCTCCGGCTTCTCCCCCGGCGACCTCGTGGTCGGCGTGGTACGCCGCCCTGATCCCGAGCCGTGCCCGGCGTGCGCCGGGGACGAGTTCGACATGTGCCGCAACGGCCGTTACACCGAGCGCGGCATCAAGGAGCTCGACGGGTACGGCAGCGAGCGCTGGACCGTCGAGACCGGCTACGCGGTGGCGCTGGATCCGGCGCTGGAGCCGGTCGGCGTGCTGATCGAGCCGGCTTCGGTGGTCGCCAAGGCTTGGGAGCACATCGAGCGCATCGGCTCGCGCGCCAGGTTCGAGCCACGCTCGGTACTCGTCACGGGCGCCGGGCCGATCGGCCTGCTCGCGGCTCTGCTCGGCAGGCAGCGCGGGCTGGAGGTGCACGTGCTCGACCAGGTCGAAGGCGGGCTCAAGCCGGAGCTGGTGACCGCGCTCGGCGGCACCTACCACAGCGGCTCGGCGCTCAACGCGGTCGGCGACCTCCGGCCCGACGTCATCATCGAGGCCACGGGCACCGGGCAGCTGATCATCGACGCGATGACCCGTACCGCCGCCGCCGGCATCGTCTGCCTCACCGGCGTCTCCCCGTCCGGCGCGACGCTGCCGGTGGACGTGGAAGGGATCAACCGCGACCTCGTGCTCACCAACAGCGTGGTCTTCGGCTCGGTCAACGGCAATCAGCGCCACTTCCGGCTCGCCGCCGACGCGCTGGCCGCGGCGGAGCTCAGGTGGCTGGAGCGGCTGATCACCCGGCGGCTGCCGCTGGAGCGGGCGTCAGAGGCGTTCCAGCCGGGCACCGGCGACGTCAAGGTCGTCATCGACCTGTGACGGCCACCCCCGGGTCAGCCACCCCGTGGCGGCCGGACCGCGTGCGCTCCCGTGGTCCCGTCAGGAACGCGGTTCGTACGGCTTGCGGCGGGTGGTGGAGTGGTGGGGGGTCTGCGCGGGCACGAGAGCCCTGGCCGGAGTGGGCGGGCCACCCACCCGGACCGGCTCGGGAGGCGCCTCGGCGTAGCTGGCGGATCTCGTGTCCTTCGCACCGGCCCGCCCCGCCGACTTGGCGGCGGCGGAACGCGACGCCGCCTTCGCCGACCCGGCCTTGGCCGAGCCCCGCTTGGCGGAGGCGGACTTGGCAGAGGCGGACTGCGCCGACTCTTCGGTGGCCGGGCCCAGCCTTTCGGTGGCCCGGCGCGGCTTGGCGTTGCCGGATTGGGGCTTCGCGTTTCCGGGTTGCTGCCTGGTGTTGCCGGGTTGGAGCTTCGCGGGCGAGGGCTCGGACTTGCCGGAGGCATTCCATGGCCAGGTGAAGCGGCGGTGGGTGCCGCGGCGGCGGCCCGCGAGGCGTAAGGAGACCACGACGGTGGTCAGCACCATCACGGTGAGCAGGGCCAGCGGGGAGCCCAGGACGTCCAACGGCGACTCCCGCGGCGCCGGCTGCGGCTGGCGGGCCAGCGGGTGCTCGGTGGAGCGGATGTCGTTCAGTGTGGCGTTGGCCTGCACCACGCGCGGCAGGCCGTATCCGACGACGTCCTTGTGCATGTCGCGAGACTTGCGCTTGAGCCAGACGCGGTCGACGTTGGCCTCGATCGTGTGGATCTTCTTGCCGTCGACCCGTTCGACGATGCCGACGTGGTCGATGCCCTTGTAGCTCTTGCCGCCTCCCCAGTCGTAGAAGACCAGGGCTCCGGGTTCGGGCTGCTGGGACCAGGCGCCCTGCTTGATGAACCAGGCCGCGTGCGAGGGGGTCCAGGCGAACTGGCCGACGTAGTCACCGACCCCGGCCTTGTCGGCCGCCCAGGCGATGAACATGTCGCACCATGGCGCGTCCCGGTATTGCGGGTCCTTGACGCGATCCGCGTACCACTGTCCGAACTTGGTGAGCTGGCCGCCCTTCTCGCGGTAGCCGACTTCCCCACGCACCTCTTTCAGCAGACTTGCCGCGATCGAGTCCAGGATCCACTCCTCCAGAAAAACCGGCAGATCACGATGGACTGTAGTAGCGACATCGCGCTCGCGCGCCGAACACTAGGAAAGTGTCAACCTATGAGGCGAAATTTCGGTTATGTGACTGGTGAGGCTGGTGGGACTGGCTACTACGCAGGACCGTACTCAGGCCCCCGCACCCACCCGGAAGATCTGCTCGTCGCCCGCGCCCGGCGCCACCACGTCGGCGACGATCACGGTCACGTTGTCCGGCGAGCCGCCCTCGTTGGCCAGGTCGATCAGCCTCTGGACGGCCGCCGCCGGGTCTGTCACCGTGGTCAGCACCTCGTGCAGGACCTCGGGCCCGAGCACGGTGGTGAGCCCGTCAGAACAGAGGAGATAGCGATCATCCGGCTCGGCCTCGCGCAGCGCCATGTCCGGCTCCGCCCGGCCCTCGCTGCCCAGCACGCGCAGCACCATCGAGCGGCGCGGGTGCACCGCGGCCTGATCCTCTGTTATCCGTCCTTCGTCCACCATGGACTGCACAAGTGTGTGATCCTTGGTCATCTGGTAGAGAGCACCATCGCGCAGCAGGTATCCGCGGGAGTCACCGAGATGAGCAAGGGCGAACCGGTAACCGTCCCACAGCAAGGCGGTCACCGTGGTCCCCATCCCCCTGCGCGCGGGGTCGATGTCCGCCAGCTCCACCAGCCTGCGGGCCGCCTCGTGCACGGCGCCCTCCAGGGCGGCCTCCAGATCCGAGCCCGTTTCGGGAAGCGTGGCATCCAGCTCGCGCATGACGGCGATCGCAGCCGAACTCGCCAGCTCGCCAGCCGCGTGTCCGCCCATCCCGTCGGCCACCACGAGCAAGCGGCCACTCGCATAGCCGGAGTCCTCGTTCTGCTCCCTGCGGCGGCCCACGTCTGATCCGGCGGCATAGCGGATGTTGTGCTTCATACCCAGCAGTAAATCATTGGTTGAAAGACTTCACAAGCAGATGCACTGAAGACTCTTGTGAACTACTGTGGGCTCCATGACCCACGACCCGACCGTGAACGCCGGGGACATAGCCCGGCTCGCCGGTGTCGGGCGGGCCGCGGTGAGCAACTGGCGCCGCCGCCACGACGACTTCCCTCTGCCCATCGGCGGCACCGCCAATCAGCCGTTGTTCTCGCTGCGCCAAGTCGAATCATGGTTGCGGCGCTATGGGAAGTCCTACCAGGTCTCACTGGGAGATCGTGTGTGGCAACGCCTGAAAGCCGCCGGCGATTTGCGGCTGGGCGAGTTGGTGGCGCAGGCCGGCCTCCTGCTGACCACCGGCGAGAGCAAGCTGGAGCCCGAGCTGGCCGGATTGCTGTCCGAGCTGGCCGAGCAGCACGATCCGCTCACCGCCTACGAATTCCTCTGCGAGCGCTACCTGGAGGCACACTCCCGGCAGCTCTCCGTCACGCGTGACGACGTGGCCGAGCTGATGGTCGGGCTCGTCCACACCGACGGCGCGACGATCCTCGACCCCGCCTGCGGCGTCGGCACCCTCCTGCTCAACTCCGGGGCCGCCAAGGTGCTCGGCCAGGATCTCAGCGAGACCTCGGCGCTCATCACCGCCGCGCGGCTGCGCCTGCGCGGCGCCGAGGCGGAGGTGGTACCCGGCGACTCGATGCGCCACGACGGCTTCGCCGGGGTGAAGGCCGACGCGGTCGTCTGCGACCCGCCGTTCAACGAGCGGGCCTGGGGCTACGAGGAGCTGACCGGCGACCCCCGCTGGGAGTACGGCCTGCCGCCGCGCGGCGAGCCCGAGCTGGCCTGGGTCCAGCACTGCCTCACCCACGTCAGGCCGGGCGGCATGGTGGCCATGCTGATGCCTCCGGCCGCGGCCAGCCGCAAGGCGGGCCGGCGGATCCGGGCCAACCTGCTGCGCGCCGGCGCCCTGCGTGCCGTGGTCGCGCTGGTGGGCTCCGACCTGTGGCTGCTGCGCCGCCCGGCCGCGGGCGAGCGCCCGCCGTCCGACGTGCTGATCGTCGACGCCACGGCCGACCACTCCGTCGTCGGACCGGCGTGGCGGGCCTATCTCGACGACCGCTCCGACCAGACCGTACGCATCATCGACCTGCTGGCCGACGAGGTCGACATGACTCCGGCCCGGCACCAGCGGCGCGACGACCTCGGGCGGGCGTTCACCGAGGCACGCGACCGGTTTCTGGCCGCGGCGGCCACCCCGCCCGACCTCAAGGTGCTCGACGAGCCGCTCGACCAGCCCGTCACCACGGTCGGCGACCTGATCAAGGAGGGCCTGCTGACCACGCTGCAGGCGCCGCCCAAGATGGCGACCGGCGGCGGCGACGTGTCGATGCTCACCGCCGACGACGTGACCAGCGGCGCCGCGGCCTCCGGCCGGGCTCCGGCGCAACAGGGGCTCGTCCTGGTCCAGCCGGGCGACGTGGTGGCCTCCTACTCCAGCGTGCGGGTGATGGCCGAGGGCGGCTGCGTGCTCGGCCCGCATCTGACGCTCTACCGGGTCGACGCGCGCCGGCTCGACCCCGACTTCCTGGCCGGCCACCTGCGGGCCGCCGGCGGGCGCGCGACCACCGGCTCCAGCCGCTTCGACGTGCGCCGCACCCGCCTGCCCCGCCTCCCGCTCAAGGACCAGAAGTCCTACGGCGAAGCCTTCAGACAGCTCGCGGTGCTCGAAGACGCATTGCGCGAGACCTCGGCGCTCGGCCAGGCGCTCATCCGGCTCGGCCTCGACGGCCTGAGTGACGGCCACCTGCACCCGCAGTCTTGACGGTGTAGTTTTTTCCCGAAATGTGGCGGCGGGGAGGGGCAAATGGTCATCGGTGATCGATATGTGCTCGATCACCTCCCGCTCGGCCAGGGCGGCATGGGGGCCGTCTACGCGGGCCACGACCGCCACCTCGACCGCCGGGTGGCGGTGAAGCTGCTCCACCTGCCGAGCGGCCCCGATGAGGAGCTGGAGCGCCGCTTCATCCGCGAAGCGCGCATCCTGGCCAGGCTGGAGCATCCGGGCGCCCCGGTGCTCTACGACTTCGGCACTCACGAGCAGCGCCTCTACCAGGTGATGCAGTTCATCGAGGGCGTCACGGTGGCCGACGTGGTCAGCGAACACGGCCCGCTGCCCGTGCCGTGGGCCGCCGCGATCGCCGCCCAGGCGTGCGCGGTCCTGTCGGCCGCCCACGCCCTGTCGATCTGCCATCGCGACCTCAAGCCGACCAACCTGATGCTCTGCCCCGACGGCAGCGTGAAGGTGCTCGACTTCGGCCTGGCCCTGCTGCGTGACGCCGATGTCACGACGTTCACCCGGATCGGCCAGATCCTCGGCACGCCCGCGTACATGGCTCCCGAGCAGATCCAGCACGGGATCGCCGAGCCGCGCAGCGATCTCTACGCGCTGGGCTGCGTGCTGCACGAGATGCTGACGGGCCGTCAGCTGTTCACCGGGCCGACCGACTACGTGGTCTTCGAGAAGCAGGTCAAGGAGCGTCCGCCCGCGATCCCGGGCCTGCCGGAGGCGCTGGGCGCGCTCCTGGCCGGGCTGCTGGAGAAGAAGCCGGGCGACCGACCCGCCGACGCCGACACGCTGTACGAGCGGCTGGAGCCGTTCGCGGTCGGCCTGCCGATGCTGCCCGGCTTCCTGACCAGGTCGCCGAGCCCGGGCCGGATGTACGCCCGGATGGTCGGCCGCGTTCTCAGCGGCTAGCCCGAGGCTCACCGCTCGCGGATGAGGTGGCTCATGACCGCGTTCACCGCTCGCGGGTGAAGCGGCTCCTGACCGCATTCACCGCTCGCGAGTGAGGCGGCTCTTGGCCGCCAGCCCGGCCACGGCGAGCCACGGCCCGAGCATCAGGGCCGTACACGCCAGCGCGTACCAGAACCGCCAGGCGGCGGGCCCGGCCGCCACCTCGGCGGCCGTCCACCGCAGCAGGCTCACCAGCACGGGCAGGGCGAAGAAGGCCAGCCAGGCGGCCACCACGAACAGCCCCGCCAGCCAGAGCCACCGGAACCAGCGCCCGGCCCGCAGGTCACGCGGGTCGGCGGCGACCAGTTCCGCCGCCTCGCCCTCACGGAGCCGGCCGAAGGCCCGGCGGAGCAGGAGCGTCTTGACCCGCCACAGGTCCTTGCAGCGCAGCCAGGTGATCAGCACCGCGTACAGGTCGGTGCGCAGGAAGACCATGCACTGCCAGGCCATCTGGAAGACCAGGATGTACGCCACGGCACCCAGCAGGGTGTTGTCCGCGACCAACCGCCAGCCGAGCACCACGGCCAGCAGCACGGAGTCGATGGCCAGCCCGGCCAGCAATGGTCCGTAACGTCGTTTCCTGGGCACCGACCAGAGCAGCGACAGATCGGTCTCGAAGACCAGGAAGGCCATCCTCCTGTCGATGCCGAACCGCGCCGGGAGGTCCAGCGCGCGGGCCGCCAGCCAGTGCCAGCCCTCGTGCACCGCGGCCAGCACCAGCGTGATCGGGTAGACCAGCAACGCGCCGAGCCCGATGTCGGACACGGCGAAGGCGTCAATGGAGGGATCGGGTCTGAGCGCGGGCACGAGCACCAGCGCGGCCAGGCTGAACAGGGCGGCGGCGCCGTACCCGAACCAGGCGACGCGGCCGAACAGCGGTCTGGCCAGCTCCGGGCGCAGGCCGCCCAGCCAGCGGCGGCCCTGGATGGGCGCGGTGGCGACGGGCGTCCGCTCGCCGCCGGAGCCGTTCTCGTCGTCATCCTCGTCGAGGAAGCCCAGCTCGCGCAGGGTCTCCACGAACGCGGGCACGTCCACGGGCTCGCCCGCGTACTCCTCGGCCCGCCTGGCCGTCTCCTCGACGGTCGCGCCGTTCATGAGCGCGGCGATCACCACGCCGCCGACGGCGGGGATCGAGATGAACGTGCCCGCCTCCGGGTCTCCGACCAGCACCTCCTCGCCCTCGTCCACCAGACTGAGGCGGCGCAGCCGTACCGTCTGGGTGGTCATCGCGCGCACACCCGGCAATGGGGGTCGGCGGTGAAGGGCTGGCGTTCCGGGGTCAGGCCGTTGCGCAGGTCCACCTTGATGAACGCGCCGGCGGCCTGCGGCTGCTCGAAGCCCGTCAGGTAGCGCAGGGCCTCGTAGGCGAGCAGCGAGCCGATCTGCATGGCGATCGGGGCGATCAGCGTGTTCTGCTGGATCAGCTTGGCCCTGTTGCGCTCCACGAAGCCGCCCGCGCTCGGCTCGTCGGGTGCCGGCCGGTCGCTCCAGTCGCACTGGGCGCACGCGCTGCGGCCCGGGTCGACCGAGTAGTAAGTGACCTGCGAACGGGTCATCCCGCCCATCACCAGCGGCACTCCGGCGCGTACCGCGGCCTCGTTCACCCACAGGTGGGCCTCGGGGTGGCCGTCGAGGCCGCCCGCCACCAGGTCCACGCCGTCGAGCAGGTCCTTCAGGTCCTCGGGGCCGGAGATCCAGCGGTCCACGGCCCGCACCTCGATGCTCGGGTCGTAGGCGCGCACCCACTCGGCCGCGCACTCCACCTTGGACCTGCCGATGTCGGCGTGGTGGTAGAGGAACTGCCTGGCGAAGTTGCGGAGCTCCACGTCGTCTCTGTCGACCAGCGTCAGCTTGCCCACACCGAGCCCGGCCAGGCACTGCACCAGGGAGGAGCCACCACCGCCGACGCCGAGCACGAGCACGTGCGAGCGCCTGAGCTTGCTGACGAAGTCCGCCCTCGGCTTGTCGAGCCCGGCGAACCCGCCGAAGAAGGCGAGGTTGGAGAAGTGCCTGGCGTCCAGGTCGGGGTCGCCGAGCGTGCGGTCGCTCTCGCACTCGACCAGACCGAGCGAGTCGAGCGCCTCGATCGCGGCGCGCACGTCGGCCTCGTCTAGATCCACTCCCGTGTCCGCGAGCCTGCCGCGGAGCTCGGCCACCGTGCAGGGGCCGCGGTCGAGCGCCGCAAAGAGCGCCGCCACCTGGCCTTCCTCATCGCCGAGCGTGATCACCTCGCGCGGGTCGACGAGGACGAGCACGTCCTCGCCGAGCGGCTCCCACGCGCATTCCTTCAGTGCAACCCGCACCGCGTCTCCTCCGTGTTCGGGGGGTGGGTGAGGGCGGCGGCGCGCCCCCACCCGGGAAGAGCCGTCAGACAGTGCCGTTGATGGTGGCCTTGATGGGCTCGACCTTGCGGACCTCGATCTTCATGGAATCCTCCTCTCGGGGTTCTAGTGATCAATCTCCTTGACGCCACCACAAAATCGCCACATTTCCGCCACATGCCGGAGTTTCTTGTGAACGCGCTCTCTCGGTAGCTCGGATCGTTATCTAACACTCGTTGACAGGCCCATGTTATCGCCACAAATCTGTTGAGAGAGCGCTCTCTCAGTCTCCCCGAAACCCATGGAGGGCTCCATGACCCCCCGCTTCCGGCAGCTCGCCGTACCCCTGCTCACCGCCTCCCTCCTAGCCCTGGCCTCGGCGTGCGGAGGCGGCGGCGGCGCGAACAACACCGCCGGCACGGCGGCCGCACCCGGAGAGAAGGTCAAGCTGACCGTCGGCCTCTTCGGCGACTTCGGCTTCAAGCCGCTCTACGAGGAGTACAAGAAGACCCACCCGAACATCGAGATCGTCGAGAACGTCACCCAGTTCAACGATCACCACAACAACCTGGTCAAGCGGCTGGCCACGAACGCCGGGGCGGGTGACGTCGAGGCCGTCGAGGTGGGCTACATCAGCACGTTCACCGCCCAGCCCGGCAAGTTCGTCGACCTCAAGCAGTACGGGCTCGACAAGCGGCAGGGCGACTACCTCGACTGGAAGTGGCAGCAGGGCCTGAGCAAGGACGGGCAGCAGGTGCTGGGCCTCGGCACCGACGTGGGCGGCCTGGCCATGTGCTACCGCAAGGACCTGTTCAAGAAGGCCGGGCTGCCGACCGACCGTACCGAGGTGGGCGGGCTCTGGCCGACCTGGGAGCAGTACATCGAGACCGGTAAGAAGTTCGCGGCGTCCGGCGTGTCGGGCACCAAGTTCGTGGACGCCCCCGGTGAGATCTTCCGCGCCATGGTGAACCAGGCGCCGATCGGGCTCTATGACGCCCAGGACCAGATCATCGTGGCCACGAACCCCGACGTGAAGAAGGCGTGGGACCTGTCCAACCAGCTCACTCAGAACGGGCTCACCGCCAAGCTCGCGGCCTTCTCGCCGCCGTGGAACACCGGCTTCGCCAAGGGATCGTTCGCCACGATCATCTGCCCGGCGTGGATGACCGGGTTCATCCAGGAACAGGCCAAGGACGCGTCCGGCAAGTGGGACATCGCTCCCGTACCCGGTGGTTCGGGCAACAGCGGCGGCTCACATCTGATGATCCCCAAGCAGAGCAAGCACCCCAAGGAGGCGGCCGAGCTGATCGACTTCCTCACCTCCAAGGACAACCAGGCCAAGGTGTTCAAGGAGGAGGGCACGTTCCCGTCGATCCCAGCGCTGTACGACGACCCGTCGATCCAGAACTTCACCAAGCCGTTCTTCGGTGACGCGCCGATCGGCAAGATCTACTCCGAGGCCGCCAAGTCGCTCAAGCCGCAGCATCTCGGCCCGAAGGAGGCCGACGTCCGCACGGTGATCGGGGACGGGCTCGGCCGGGTCGAGCAGGGCAAGCAGACTCCCGACCAGGCGTGGGCCCAGGTACTCGAGGACGTCAAGAAGATCAAATGAGCTCCCTTCCGCTCACCGTCGCCAGGCGGCGCGGGCGAAGCGTGCGGCACACCCTCGACGTGAGGGTGTCGCCGTACGCCTACGTCGCCCCCTTCTTCCTGCTGTTCTGCGCTTTCGGGCTGTTCCCCCTCGCCTACACGGCCTGGGTGAGCCTGCACGACTGGACGCTGCTGTCCGAGGAGCACACGTTCGTCGGGCTGAAGAACTTCGGCACGCTGCTCGGCGACGGCTACTTCTGGAACGCGACGTTCAACACGCTGTCCATCGGGGTGCTGTCGACCGTGCCGCAACTGCTGCTGGCCATCTGGCTGGCGCACCTGCTGAACCGGCGGCTGCGGATGCAGACGCTGTTCAGGATCTCGTTGCTGCTGCCCAACGTCACCAGCGTGGTGGCCGTCGTGGTGATCTTCAGCCAGCTGTTCGGCCGGGACTTCGGGATGATCAACTGGGTGCTGTCCTGGTTCGGCGTCGGCAGCGTCGACTGGGCGGCGGGCACGGCGACCTCGCACGTCGCACTGTCCACGATGATCATGTGGCGCTGGACCGGCTACAACGCGCTGATCTTCCTCGCCGCGATGCAGGCCGTACCGCGTGACCTGTACGAGGCCGCCACCCTCGACGGGGCGTCCAGCTTCACCCAGCTCCGCCGGATCACCATCCCGATGATCCGGCCCACGATCATCTTCGTCGTCATCGTCTCCACGATCGGCGCGATGCAGATCATCGCCGAGCCGCTGCTGTTCGGGGCGAGCAGCGGCGCCGGGGGCGGCGCCGTCAGCGGCGGGCCCGACCGGCAGTTCCAGACGCTGGCGCTGTTCGTGTACGAGCAGGGGTTCACCAAGTTCGACTTCGGTTACGCCTCGGCGGCCTCCTGGCTGATGTTCCTGGCCGTGGTGGCCGTGGCGGGCGTGAACTACCTGCTGACTCGGCGGGTGAAGGGCGGGCTGGTATGAGGCTGCGTTACCTGACGCTGACCGGGGTGGCCTTCTTCTCCGCGTTCCCGCTCTACTACAGCGTGGTCGTGGCCTCCCGGCACAACTCGGCGCTGGCCGAGGTGCCGCCGCCGCTGCTGCCCGGCGGGAACTTCTTCGCCAACGTGGCCCGGGTCTTCGACACCGTGCCCTTCGGGCTCGCGCTGGCGAACTCGGTCATCGTGGCGGGGTCGATCTCTCTCGCGGTGATGTTCTTCTCGACGCTGGCCGGGTTCGCCTTCGCCAAGCTGCGCTTCAGGGGCAAGAACATCATGCTGCTGGTCACGGTCGCGACCATGATGGTGCCGACGCAGCTTGGCATCATCCCGCTCTACCTGCTCATGGTGAAACTCGAATGGACCGGGACGAACTACGCGCTGATCGTGCCGGCCCTGGTCAACGCCTTCGGCGTGTTCTTCATGACGCAGTACCTGTCCAGGGCCCTGCCGACCGAACTCCTGGAGGCGGGCCGGGTGGACGGGTGCACGACGTGGGGGCTGTTCTGGCACGTCGTGCTGCCCGTCGCGCGGCCCGCGGCGGCGGTGCTCGGCATGCTGACGTTCATGTCGGCCTGGAACGACTACTTCTGGCCGCTGGTCGTCCTGAACCCGGACAACCCGACGGTGCAGGTCGCCCTGTCGACACTGGCCAGCGGATACGTCAACGACTACGTCCTGGGGCTGGCCGGCACGGCGGTGGGAACCCTGCCGCTGGTGCTGGTCTTCGCCCTGTTCGGCAAGCAGATCATCGGCGGAATCATGCAAGGAGCTGTTAAGGGATGATTTTCCCGGAGAACTTCGTCTGGGGGGCCGCCACCGCCTCCTACCAGATCGAGGGGGCGGTCAAGGAGGACGGGCGCGGCCAGTCCATCTGGGACACCTTCTCCCACAGCCCCGGGAACGTGGCAGACGGCGACACCGGGGATGTGGCCTGTGACCATTACCATCGGTATCGCGATGACGTCTCGCTGATGAGGGAGCTGGGGCTGGCGGCCTACCGGTTCTCGATCGCGTGGCCGCGGATCCAGCCGGACGGTCGCGGGAAGATCAATCCTCAGGGGCTCGGGTTCTACTCCCGGCTGGTGGATTCGCTGCTGGCCGCCGACATTTCGCCTTATGTCACGCTTTATCACTGGGATTTGCCGCAGGCGCTTGAGGATGAGGGCGGTTGGACAAATCGGGATACGGCGTATTATTTCGCCGAATATGCGCAGGCCGTACACGAGAAGCTGGGTGACCGCGTCGCCCACTGGACCACACTGAACGAGCCGTGGGTCGCCGCCTACCTCGGCTACGGCAACGGCGTGCACGCGCCCGGCCGCAGGCGGGCCGCGGACGCCATGCGCTCGGCGCACCACCTGCTCCTGGGCCACGGCCTGGCGGCCAGGCGGCTGCGCTCGCTGGGCGCCGAGAACATCATGCTCGTCGTCAACTCGGCCCCCGTCCTCACCCCCGCCCAGGTCAACGACCCGCAGGCGACCCCCGACGCGGCCGACGCGGTCGCCGTGCACCGCATCCACACGTTGCTGACCAGGCAGTTCCTCGACCCCGTCCGCCACGGCAGCTACCCGGCCGAGGTGTTGGAGGCGGCCGCGCGCAACGGCGGCACCGGCCACATCCTCGACGGCGACCTGGAGATCATCAACGCCCCGATCGACCAGATCGGGATCAACTACTACAACCCCTGCGTCGTGGAGGCGGGCCCCGGCACCCCTGCCGACCCCGCGTGGCCGGGCTCGGAGGACGTGCGCTTCCGTACCGCCGACGCGCCCACCACCGCGATGGGCTGGCCCATCGTGCCGGACGGCCTGTCCCGGTTGCTGGTACGGCTCTCGGGGGACTATCCGGGAGTCGGCCTGATGGTCACCGAGAACGGCGCGGCCTTCGACGACGTCGTGGCGGACGGCCGGGTGCACGACACCGACCGGGTCGCCTACCTGGAGGGACACCTGCGCGAGGTGCACCGGGCGATCGCGGCGGGGGCCGATCTGCGGGGTTATCTGGTGTGGTCGCTGCTGGACAACTTCGAGTGGGCGGAGGGGTATCGGCGCAGGTTCGGGATCGTGCACGTGGATTACGAGACGCTCGCTCGGCTGCCCAAGGACAGTGCGCTGTGGTATCGGGACGTGATCGGCAGGAACGGCCTGTAGATTCCTTCCGTGCTCTCCCACATGGCGCAAGACCATGCGACCGCCCGCCCTGAAGCGGCGCGGCCATGAGGCGGCCGACGCTGGAGGCGGTCGCCGCCCGCGCGGGGGTCTCGCGCGCCACCGCGTCCCGGGTCGTCAACGGACAGCCGACGGTGGCGCCGGACATCCGTGACGCCGTGCTACGCGCCATCGACGAGCTGGGCTACCTGCCCAACCCGGCGGCGCGCAGCCTGGTCACCCAGCGCACCGACTCGATCGCCCTGGTCGTCTCCGAACCGCCGACCAGGGTGTTCTCCGAGGACCCGATGTTCGCCACGGCCATCCGCTCGGCGAGCGTCGAGCTGGAGGCGGCCGACAAGCAGGTCGTCCTCATGCTGGCCTCCTCCGCCAAGAGCCACGCGCGCGTGGAGCGCTACATCGCGGGCGGCCACGTGGACGGCGTCATGCTCATCTCCATGCACGGCGCCGACCCACTCCCCACCGCACTGTCCCGCCTGCGTGTCCCGGTCGTCTCGTACGGCAGACCCGCCGTACCCATCGACATCCCGTACGTCGACAACGACAACGTCGGCGGCGCCGAGTCAGCGGTCCGTCACCTGGTCGAGTCGGGCAGACGCCGCATCGCCACGATCGCCGGCCCCCAGGACATGATCGGCGGCCAGGACCGCCTCACGGGCTACCGCAACATCCTGCGCGACTCCGACCGCCGCTCCATCGTCGCGATAGGCGACTTCACCCGCGAGTCCGGCGCGGTGGCCATGCGCCAACTCCTGGGCGACGACCCCGGGCTGGACGCCGTCTTCGTGGCGAACGACCTGATGGCAGTGGGCGCGTTGCAGTCACTCCGCCTGGCCGGACGGCGGGTACCGGACGACGTGGCGGTGGTGGGCTTCGACGACATAGAAGCCGCCAAGTACACCGAACCACCGCTGACCACCGTGCGACACCCGGTCGCCGAGCAGGCGGCGGCCATGGTGCAACTGCTGCTGGGCCTCTTCACGGGCGGCTCCGCGGAGCCCATCATCCTGCCCACCGAGCTGGTCATCCGCGAATCCGCCTGAAAGCGAGGACCTCCCTCAAGGGTCGGGCTGTGTTGCCGGGCGCTTACGCCCCCCATTTACCAGCATGGTCCTCGCTCTTCGCTCGGGCTGTCTTCCTTGGGGCTCCGCCATCCGGCGGGGGCCTGCCGGCCCCCGTGCCCCCGGCCTGAACCATTTCCATGGGGAATCTTGATCACCTATGGGCTTCATGGCTCCGATCAGGACATGAGCCGGATTCTAAGTCCTCTGTCGTGGGTTTCTAACGCAGAACGGCTTAGAATGATGATGAACACCTCATCGATCTAGGAGGCTCGGGCATGCTGGCAGGGTTCCGAGCAGCGAACGTGCTGTCGTTTCGCGGAGAGTTCGAGCTGTCACTACTGGCTCCAGATGGGGGCGACCGCGTAGCACGCACCGTCCACAGCCTCCGGATCTCCCCGGTAGCCGCCATCTTCGGCGCCAATGCCTCCGGTAAGACGAATGTGCTCGATGCCATGCGGTGGATGCGCCACGCCGTTCTCGATTCGGTGGCTGACTGGGCGCGTCTCAAAGGCGTGCCACGGCGACCGTTCGTCCTGGATCGCGAGGCGATGAACGAAGCCTCATTGTTCGAGGTCGACGTGCTCATCGGAGGGGACAGATACGTCTACGGATTCGAGGCGTCCGACGAGCGAGTCGAAACGGAATGGTTGCACGTCTTCCCGCAAGGCAGCCGCCGTCGGCAGGTCTGGTTCGACCGGGACGCCGACCGGGACGGGGATGAATACCGGTTTCCCAGTGACCGGCTGAAGGGCGCCAAGAAGCCAGTGGTCGAGTACACGCGGCCCAACGCGCTGTTTCTCACGGCTGCCGGATCGCTTCAGATGAAGCAACTGATGCCGCTGCACGACTGGTTCAAGGACAATCTGTGGCTGGTCGGCCCGGGTGACGATCCACATGAGCGCGACGTCTACACCCGCTCAAAGCTCCTGAACCCCGAATTCCGCGACCGTGTCACAGGGCTGATAACCGTCGCGGACCTGGGAGTGACCGGAGTCGAGGTCGAAGACCGGGGCGAGGAAATGCCCGAGGTCTCCCTCGTCCATCACGGCAAGGACGGTCCGGTGCCGTTCGACTTCCTCCACCAGGAGTCCTTCGGCACGCTCGCCTGGTTCGCCCTCTTGGGACCGCTGCTCAAAGCACTCGATGATGGAGCGGTGCTGCTGGTTGACGAGCTCGATTCCAGCTTGCATCCGGTGCTGGTCGCCGAGGTCGTCCGGCTGTTCGAGGATCCTGTCGCCAACCCTCTGGGCGCGCAACTCGTGTTCAACGGGCACGATGCCACGTTGCTGAGCAGGGCCCACGTTGAGCGTCCGCTGAACCGGGAGCAGGTGTGGATCACGGAGAAGCGAAAGACCGGCGAGTCTGAGCTCTACCCGCTCACCTCGGTGGGCGTGCGTGCGGACGAGAGTCTGGAGCGCGGATACTTGCGCGGCAGATATGGCGGGGTGCCACGTATCGGCCTTGGTGGCATGGCCGTAGAAGTCGAGCAGTGGGCCGCCGAGGCGGACACGTGAGCAGAGTCAGGAAGAAGGGCCCACCGACAGGTGCCGCACGAGTGCCGCGCACGGTGACCGAAGGCCGAAAGCGCGAAGTGATCTATGCCGTGGTGGAAGGGGAAAGCACCGAGCGGGATTATCTCGGCTATCTGGAGGAGCGGTTCTGCGGTGATCCACGGACCTTCGAGATCCATGTCCTCTGGAAACGCAAGGGGTTGAAGCCCCATGAAGTAGTGGATTGGGCGCTCGAAAAGCTCGGCGAGTTGGATGATCCTGGGCGCGAGCAGGTGTGGGCGTTCTTCGACCGGGACGACCACAGCCACGTCGAGCGGTCCCACGCGCGAGCCGAGGCGATGGGGGTGAAGGTCGCGTTCTCTCACCCGTGCTTCGAACTCTGGTTGCTGCTTCACTTCGGGTCAGGGGCGGCGGGAGCGCATACGTCCAAGAACGTACAGAACCAGTTGAGAGCTACTCACCGCGCCTTTCGTGACTTCGAAAAGCACCTCAGTGCCACCTGTCGGCAGGCACTGGATGGGAAGGAGAAAGACGCCGTCAGCCGGGCGAAAAATCTGATCACCAACTGTCCGAGCTTGGCCTGCACGGCCAAGAAGGGACATGCGGACGACTGCAAGGTGCTTGACCGTGTTCCTTCGACGGATGTCTGGAGGCTGCTGGTCGAGCTCGGCATCGTGGCCTGCTGAACCGGTAGATGTCAAACCGTGCTACGCCGCGAGCGCCGCCTGAAGCCGTGCGGGCTGGTGACCAACCCGCACGACAGCAATCGACTGGCGATCCCGGACGCCGCCTTCGGTGAGGGGACGAGCGCGAATGGTGTGCTTGATGCGCGTGCGTGCCAGGCAGAGCCTGACACGCACGCGCCTGTCAGCCCAGCTTTTTCAGCCTGACAACCTGCTTGAGGAAGACGACGCCGTCGATCAGGTCGAGCTGGGCCGGGTCCAGCGGGAAATAGGCGAAATCGTGGGAGATGCGCGGGGCGGGTTTCGTGATGGCCTTGGCCAGGCGGCGGGCGTCGACGAGTGAGTGGTCCCACGGGAGCGTGGACAGGATGCCCTCGATGGTGTCCGGGGGTGGGGTGTTGTCGCCGGCCGTGCCGAGGGCCGAGGCCAGGAAGGCGTACTGGTCGCCCAGGTGCGTCCCGGCGATCGCCCCCGCGCTCCACCACTCCAGCGTCTGGTCGCCGAACGACATGAGGCTCTTGTTCCGCTGCAGGTGAAGGTTGCTGGCGAAAACCAGGGCCGGGCCGCGCTCGGCGACGGCACGCAGGTTGGCGGCCATCATCGCGTCCCGCAGGGCCGACAGCCGGGCCCACCGTTCTGGGGACGCGTCGGCCATCCAGTGGTGATAGCGGAGCAGGCCGACGGCGGTGCGCCCGTACAGTTGCGCCCGCTCCCTGTCCTCCGCGCTCAGCCGTGGCGCCTGCGTGTCGAGCAGGGCCACCAGGTCGTCGGCGATCACTCGCAGCCGCTGCGCTTCGGCGGACTGGCCGATCGACACGGACGGATCCATGGCCGTGGCCTCGTTCGACCACCGCTCGTCGGGGCCCAGCAGCGTGTCGAGGGTCTCCATCGTGCACGGGAGCGGGCCGTCGAGGAGAGCGTAGAGGGCGGTCAGCGCCTGACGCGGGCTCGCCGCCCAATACTCCAGGGGGCCGTCGAAGCCGAAGAACCGGAGCTTTTCGTTGTGCTCCTTGTTGTACTCCCGCATCCAGCGTACGAGCTCGCGGTTGGCCGGTGACGTGCCGAAGTTGTGGCTGAAGCCGCGTTCCATGATGTCATCGAGCGTGCCCACGCCCGTCGCGATGTAGTCGTCGACCATGAGGCCCATGAGGCAGTCGCTCTCGATGGCGAACGACCGGTATCCCTCGTGCTCGACCAGATGCCGGAAGAGCTCGTTGCGCAACTCGCCCAGCTCCCCCACGAAGTGCCGGGCTTCGCCCAGGCCGAGCAGGAGGGGCTTGGCGGGAAGCGACCGGAGGAATGCCGAGATGCCCGCGCCATCGAACGGCCAGGCCGTGTCCTTGATGTCCATGCCTTCAACGGTATCGTTGAACATTCGATGTAAACTTTTCACGGGAATCCCGACTCCTACCGCGATAGACCTTCAATCGGCGAGGTATTCATGAGGTCACCGCGCTACCGGATAACGCGGTACCTCAGGTGCGTGACCAGGCCGGTGCCTGACACGTCGCCGACGGGTTCGAGGGTGGTGTCACCTACGCCGTCGAACAGCCGCTCGCCCCTGCCCAGGATCACCGGTGCGACGTGCAGGCGCAGCTCGTCGATCAGCCCCGCCGCCAGGTACTGGTTCACCGTCTGCGCGCCGCCCGCGATGGCGACGTCGCGGCCACCGGCGGCCTCGCGCGCCTGGGCCAGGGCTGCCTCGATCCCCTCAGTGACGAAGGTGAAGGTCGTGCCGCCCTTCATCGGCAGCGGCTCGCGCGGGTGGTGGGTGAGGACGAAGACCGGCGCGTGGTACGGCGGCTCGTCGCCCCACCAGCCGTTCCAGTCCAGGTCCCAGGCGTCCCGGCCGGGGCCGAACATGTTGCGCCCCATGATGAAGGCCCCGGCCGCGGTGATGTCCTCGATGATCGCCGCATGCGCCTCGGGCTCGTCGAACATCCAGCGGTGCAGGCGCTCCTCCGCGCCCTCGCCGATCGGGTTCTCCAGGCTCTGGTTCGGTCCCGCCACGAAGCCGTCGACGGACGTCGCGATGTCACAGGTGACCTTGCTCATCTCACTGCCTCCCACGTTCCGGCGCTCGTCTCGCGCCGCTCACGGAAGAGTCGGAGCCGTCTTCTCCTTCTGTACATCGGTGAGTGTGAGATGCGGGTCACATTTGCCGGGATCAGGTCACACTCCGGGGTGCGGTGCCGCTCTCAGATAGTGACCCTGGAAGGAGGGGCACGCGATGAGCGAGCAGGCGACGAGCGTTTTCACCGGTTATCGGGAGCTGCTGTTCTCGATCGTCTACAACATGCTGGGCAGCGTCGCCGACACCGAGGACGTCCTGCAGGAGACCTGGCTGGCCTGGGCGCCCAGGAGCGCGGCGGGTGAGGAGATCGCCAACCCGCGCGCGTACCTGGTGCGGATCGCGGTCAACCGGGCGCTGGCCCGGCAGGAGAGCATCAGCCGCCGCCGCGAGGACTACGTCGGTCCCTGGCTGCCCGAGCCGCTCATCACCGAGCCGCCCGACGCCGTGGATCCCGCGGTGCGCACCGAATCGCTGTCGATGGCGCTGCTGGTGGTGCTGGAGACGCTCACGCCGCTGGAGCGGGCGGTGTTCGTACTGAACGAGGTCTTCGGGTACGCCCACACCGAGATCGCCGGCATCCTGGACCGCAGTCCGTCGGCGATCCGGCAGCTCGCTCATCGCGCCCGCGAGCACGTGCACGCCCGGCGTCCGCGTTACCAGGCCGATCCGCGGGTTCGGCAGGAGGTGACCGAGCGGTTCATCGCGGCCGTCGCCGGTGGGGACATCGACGCGCTCATGCGGGTGCTGGCGCCGGACGTGATCATGTGGGCCGATGGCGGGGGCAAGGCGCGGGCGGCCGGTCTGCGGCCGGTCCACGGACGGGACAAGATCGCCCGTGTCATCGTCGGCAACGCGACCCGGCGGCCCGTCTCCGATCTCAACATCCGTTTCCGGACCGTCAACGGCGATCCGTCGGCGCTGCTGCTGTCCGGTGACACGCCGTTCGCGGTCATCGTTCTCGATCTCGTTCCCGACGGCGATCAGGTATGCGGCATCTATGCCGTGACCAACCCCGACAAACTCTCTCACTTGGAAAGAGGCATCGCATGATTCTGGTATCCGGAGCAACCGGCAACATCGGCCGGCCGCTCATCGCCGAGCTGGCCGCCAAGGGTGTGAAGGTACGCGCGCTGACTCGTACCCCCGGCAACGCCCGTTTCCCCGAAGGGGTCGAGGCGTGTGACAGCGGCCGTCCCGACTTCGACGGCGTGTCCGCCCTTGTGCTGAACAGCACGGGCGGCTCTGTCGCCCTGCTGGAGGCGGCCAGGGCGGCGGGGGTGCGGCGGGTCGTCACCGTCTCGGCACTGGTCGTCGCCGAGGAGGCGGACCCGGAGGAGGGCGGCAACGCCGCGGTCCACCGGGCGCTGGAGGAGGCGGTGGAGGCAGCCGTCCCGGAATGGACGCATCTGCGCCCCGGTGCCTTCGCCGCGAACTCCTTGCGCTGGGTCCCCCAGCTCCGGGCCGGAGACGTGGTTCGCGGACCGTACGCCCAGGCCCGCACGTCGCCGATCCACGAGGCGGACATCGCCGCCGTCGGCGTGCGGGCGCTGCTCGGGGACGAACTGCTCGGGCAGGCGCCCGCGCTGACCGGGCCGCAGGGGCTGACCTTCGCCGAGCAGGTGGAGATCATCGGCTCGGTGCTGGGCCGGTCGCTGCGGTACGAGGAGATCAGCGCGGACCTGGCGAAGCAGGCGATGATGGCGCAGAACCCGGGGGTGCGCGGCGAGCAGTTCGACTCCATGCTGCGCTACTTCGCGGACAGCGTCGGGAAGCCCGCCCCGATCACCGGCGAGGTGGAACGGATCCTCGGCCGCCCCCCGCGCACCTACGCCGAGTGGGTCACCGACCACGCCGACGCCTTCCGGAACTGACCGTCCAGGACCTGGTTACGAGCCCGTCTCCGTGGACCAGAGCGGGCGGCGGCCGTCGTAGATGACGACGTTGCCGTCGTCCTGCATCTCGAGCCGGGCTCCCGGGTTCTTGCCGGTCTTGGAGTTCCACAGCGGCGTCGTACCCAGGTAGACGACCAGGTTGCCGTCCTTCTGCATCTGGGTGACGGCGCCGGGGTGGCCGCCGGTCTTGGAACTCCACAGGGCCCGGCGGGCGCGGTAGAGCACCAGGTTGCCGTCCTCCTGCTGGACCAGCTGGTAGTCGCCGTTGCGGGAGCGGACGTACTGGTTGGGCTTGAGCGCGTAGCCGGGGGCGAGCACGCTGATCGTGGCATGGCGGTTCCACACCGGCGACTTGCCGTCGTAGATCACCAGGTTGCCGTCGTCCTGCACCGCGAGGCGGGCGCCTGGGCTGTCGCCGGTGTTGGAGGCCCACAGAGGCGTACTCCCCCGGTAGACGACCAGGTTGCCGTCGCTCTGCATGGCGGCGAACGCGCCGGGGCTGTCGCCGGTCTGGCTGCTCCATAGCGGCGTGCTCCCCCGGTACAGCACCAGGTTGCCGTCCTCCTGCTGGTGCAGGGCATAGGCACCGTTGGTCGAGCGTACGGAGTCGCCGGCCTTCAGCGTCTGACCCGGGTTCAGCCACACGGTACGGTCTGCGCTCACCACCACCGTCGAGTGCTTCACCTCCGCCCAGGCCGCCGACGAGACAGAGGCCGTGGCCAGCGCGCCCGCCAGCGCCACCGCACCGACATATCCCAACGTCCTTCTCATTTTTCTCCCCCATAGGTATGGATGATCAAGCGAGAAGGACGCTATCCAGACGTGGTGCGCGATAGGCCCACTTCGAAATGCCTGGAAAGGTCACAGTGCTCCGATCACCACGGCGACCAGGATCAGGGTTGCGAGGGCGAGGCATAACGCCGGGCGCGTCGTCATGCGTCAACCATAGGTTGACGATAGAAGCTACGTCAACCTGGCGTTGACGCGTCAATAGCCGCTGGTGAGTCGTACGCCGGGGCCGGTCGTACGTGGGGTGCCGACGTCATCGACCAGGTTGCCGGTCGAGACGATGGACATCCGGTCGCCCTTGCCCCTCCTGAACAGCAGGCCGGTCTCCTGCCTGGTGCCGTGGCCGAGGATGGTGTTGCCCGTCACGGTGGCGTGGCCGGCGCCGTAGTTCACCGCGTCCAGGGCGAGGTAGACGAAGCGGATGTCCGGCTGCTGGCCGGGCTTCTTGGACTGGGTCAGCGTGTCGGCGCCGAACTTGTGGATCCGGTTGTTGGAGATCGTGGTGCCGGCCTCGCCCTGAAGGTCGCAGCGGATGCCGTAATAGGTCTGCTTCGCGGTGGCCTTCGTACCGAAGTCCTCGATGTAGTTGTTCCGGATGGAGGTGCCGAAGCAGCGGTGGGCGTCGATCGCGTTCTTCGGCGTCGCGTACAGGTGCAGGTCGCTGAACGTCCATCCGGCCGCGTTGTCCGTTTCGATGGCGCTCGCACCGCTGAAGCCGATCCAGGAGCGCTGGAACGTCCAGTCGCTCACGGCGTTGCCGGGATCGACCACCTTGAGCCCGGAACCACCCGACCGCTCGATGTAGACGTCGCTGATCACGCTGTTGACCATGGTGTTGCGGAGCGTGGTGCCGTTCTTGGACGGGTTGCTGATGCGGATGCCGTCGGCGGGCGCGCCGAGGATGTCCACGTCATAGACGCGGGTGTCCCACGAACGCAGCATCAGGCCCACGGTGCCGGTGTTGTGGTCGCGGTTGCCGTCGAGGGTCAGCCGCTCGATGCGTACGGGGTCTGAGCTGTACGGCTGGTTGGTGACCCAGGACTCGGAGGCCAGCATGGCGGGCAGGTTCGCGCCGTCGGCCTGCTTGATCACCGTCCCGGCCTTGGCATCGCCCCGGTACGTCCGGCGGCCGCGCAGGGTGATGGTCTTGTTGATCAGGCACGGGCCTTTGAAGACGACCTCACCGCCCTCCTTGGAGGAGTCGATGGCGGCCTGGATGATCCTGGCGTCGCCGACGGTGTTGGCGCAGGTGGCGTCCACCCGGGTGGCCGTGGCGGGGAGCACCGGCATGATCACTGCCGCGCTGCCGGAGGCGGCCAGTGTCAGGGCGATGGCGCCCCCGATCTGGCGTGGGCATGGTTGAGGCACGTGCCGAGCCTCTTGGAAGGATGCCGACCTGTCCGGTGGACTCCCCGTCCCTGCCCGAAACTTGGTGTCAACCCGAAGCGTTCCAGGCGGGAACGGCCGCTCCTGGCGTCAGAGTGGTGCGAGGTGGATGGTCGCCGACGTCTCGGTGATCGAGGGCACCTTCACGGACAGGGAGTTGACCGACCCGGTGCCGCCCACGCCGAGCGTCGTGGCCGAGGAGGCACCGAGTCCCGTCCCCTGCACCCTCACCGCGCTGGAATCGACTCGGGTGATCGACAGCCAGGTGAAGCCGAACTGGCGGGAGACGCGGAATTTAACCGGAGTAGTGATGGTGATCTTGCAGGTCCCGTCGAAGCATGCCTTGAAGTCCGGCGCCTTCGAGGCCGAAGCCGAAGCCGGAACCGCGGCGACGGACACGGCGGCGAAGGCGACTGCCAGGCAGGTTGTGGCCATCCGATGCATTTTGTCCCTTTCTTGTTCTCTCTCCGTACGACCAGACCCTGCGACGAAGTCTAGGAGTGTCGTTCGAGAGGGCTCCCGAACGACACTTCAAGAGAAGGGACAGTGCTGGCTAAACGCGGAAGACGCGTAGCTGGAGCGCGAGCGTGGCGTAGTAGCCGACCAGCGTGGTCAGCTCGAACACCACGCTCTCCCCCAGCTCCGCGTACTCCGGGTCGTCGAGGTCGGCCCGCGTCACCAGCGCCCTGGTGACGCGGAGCACCGCGTCCTCCCCCGGATCGGCCAGCTCCAGCGGAGCCCCGGTACGCAGGGCCGCGAGCTCGTCCTCGGTCAGCCCGAGGCCGCGCCCGATCTCCTCGTGTACCCGCAGCTCGAAGGCGCTGTCCCAGTGACCGGCCACGACCAGGATCGCGATCTCCCTGGCCCGGGCGCTCAGCCCGGAGCGGTATCGGATCGCCGCCCCGAGCTCCTGCAGCGCGTCGCCCACCGGCGGGCTGAGCAGCATGGCGTTGAACGGGCCCACCAGCCCGCCCTCGTCGTCGAGCATCGAGGTGCCGCGCGGGCCCGCGGTGATCTTCTCGTAGAGGGCCCTGGCGTCGGCGTCGAGGTGGGCAGGGGGCGTGGATGGCAGGCGCTTCATTGCAGCGATGTTAGCCAGACGGTCGTGTCGGACGGCAGGGCGCCGTCATCCAGGGGGCCGCTGGTCAGGAGTACCCGGCCCGCCGGCAGCCGTACGGGAGCGGCGCCGAGGTTGGACACGCAGGTCAGGCCGGACTCCCGGGTGAAGGCCAGGACGTCGGGACCCATCGCCAGCCACGTGAGCGTGCCGTCGCCGAGCAGGTCGCGGCGATGGGCGAGCGCGGTGCGGTAGAGGTTGAGCATCGAGCCGAGGTCGGCCGCCTGGGCCTCGGCCGTGACCTTGCGCCAGCTCTCGGGCTGCGGCAACCAGGTGCGGGTCCCGCCGAAGCCGAACGGCGGCTCGTCGCCCGCCCACGGGAGCGGCACGCGGCAGCCGTCCCTGCCCCGGTTGGTGCCACCGGAGCGGCGGTACATGGGGTCCTGGCGCTGGTCGTCGGGCAGGTCCTCGACCTCCGGCAGGCCGAGCTCCTCGCCCTGGTAGACGTAGACGCTGCCGGGCAGCGCCATCGCCAGCAGGGCCGCCGCCCTGGCCCGGCGGTGGCCGAGCTCCGGGTCGGAGGGCACGCCGTGCAGACGCCCGCCGTGCGCGAACGTCGTGTCCGTCCTGCCGTACCTGGTCACCGGGCGGGTGACGTCGTGGTTGGACAGGACCCAGGTCGGCGGGGCGCCTACCGGCGCGTGCGTGGTCAGCGTGAGGTCGATGACCCGGCGCAGCTCGGCGGGCTCCCAAGGGCAGGACAGGAAGTCGAAGTTGAAGGCGGTGTGCAGCTCGTCGGGGCGCAGGTAGCGGGTGAAGCGTTCCTGGTCGGGCAGCCACACCTCGCCGATCAGCACCCGATCGCCGTACTCGTCGGCGATCTCGCGCCAGCGCCGGTAGACCCCGTGCACCTCGTCGAGATCCTCGTACGAGGTCTCCGACTTGAACAGCAGCGCCGCCGAGTCGATCCGGAACCCGTCGACCCCCCGCTCGAACCAGAAGCGCAGCACGTCCTCGAACTCACGATGGACCTCCGGGTTGTCCCAGTTGAAGTCCGGCTGCTCGGGGGCGAACAGGTGCAGATACCACTGCCCGTCGGAGACCTGCGTCCAGGCGGGCCCGCCGAAGATCGACTGCCAGTCGTTCGGCTCGTCGCGGAACCAGAACCGGTCCCTGGCCCCCCGGTCGGTCAGCGCCTGCTGGAACCAGGCGTTCTCCGTGGAGCTGTGGTTGGGCACCACGTCGATGATGACCTTGATGTCGAGCTCGTGCGCCTCCTCGATGAACCGCTCCGCCTCGGCCAGCGTGCCGAACACCGGCTCGATGCCCCGGTAGTCGGCCACGTCGTAGCCGCCGTCGGCCATCGGCGACGGGTACCACGGGTTCAGCCAGATGGCGTCGATGCCGAGATCCTTCAGGTACGGCAGGCGCGAGCGCAGCCCGGCGAGATCGCCGATGCCGTCACCGTTGCCGTCGGCGAAGCTGCGCAGGTAGACCTGATAGATCGCGGCCCCCCGCCACCACGTTTGCGACATGCGCTATCCCTTAATGCTCCCGGCGGTGAGGCCCGCCATGATGTGCCGTTGGAAGATGAAGAAAACGATGATCATCGGGATGCTGGAGATGACCAGACCACCCATGATCTGGTTCTGGGACACCGCGCCGGCGGTCTGCGACAGGCCCACGCTGACCGTCATGTTCTCGCTGTCGGTCATGACCAGCAGCGGGAGCAGGAAGTCCTTGAAGGCCGTGACGATGGTGAAGATGGAGACGACGCCGAGGATCGGCCTGGAGATCGGCAGGATCACCGACCACAGCACCCGCAGCGGTCCGGCGCCGTCGATCTGGGCCGCCTCGACCAGTTCCCGTGGGATGGAGTCGAAGAAGCGCTTGAGCAGGAAGATGTTGAAGCCGTTCGCCGCCGCGGGGAACCACAGCCCCCAGGCGTTGTTCAGCAGGTGCAGGTCGACGATCGTGACGTACAGCGGGATGATCACCACCATCGGCGGGATCATCAGCGTGGCCAGCATCGCGCCGAGCACCACGTTCCCGAACATCGGCCGGAGCTTCGACAGCGCGTACGCCGCCGCGACGTCCACGGCCATGGAGAACACCCAGGCGCCCAGCGCGTAGAACGCGGTGTTCTTCAGCAGCACGCCGATGTCGAACAGGTCCCACGCCTCGATGAAGGCGTCGAACGTGGGATGGGCCGGGAAGAGGGTCGGCGGCATCTGGGCGATCTCCTCGCCCGTCTTCATGGCGCCGGTGATCATCCAGTAGAGCGGGAAGACGAAGACCAGGGTGGAGCCGGTGACGACCGCGATCAGCACGGTCCAGTAGATGCGCCGTCCCCACCTGCTGTTGAGCTGGTGCGGCGAGACGATGGTACGGAACTGCACCTCGATCCGCTTGGGCGCCCGCTTCTCCCGTCTTCGCCCGGTAGCTGCACGAGCACCGACGGAGATCATGCTTTGTCCTCCCGGGTCAACCGCAGTTGGACGGCGGCGAAGGCGAGCAGCACGATCATGAGCATCATGCCGAGCGCGCCGCCCGCGCCGTAGTCCTGGAGCGTGAACGCGAACTGGTACATCTGGAAGGCGACGGTCATCGTGGCGTCCTCCGGGCCGCCGCCGGTGAGCATGTACGGCTCGATGAACACCTGCATGGTGGCCACGACCTGCAGCATCAGCATGAGCAGCAGGATCAGCCGGGTCTGCGGGATGGTGACGTGCCTGATCCGCTTGAAGATGCCGGCCCCGTCGAGCTCGGCCGCCTCGTACAGCTCGGGCGGGATGTTCTGCAGCGCGGCCAGGTAGATCAGCGTCGCGCTGCCCATGTTCATCCAGGTGGCCACGATGACCAGGGAGATCAGCGCGGTCGACGAGGAGTCCAGCCAGGCCAGCGCGGGCAGGTGGAAGAGGTCGAGCAACTGGTTGAACAGCCCGGGCCCGGGATCGAAGAACCACCTGAACAGCAGCACCGCGACGATCGGCGGCAGCATGACCGGCAGGTAGACCACGAACCGCAGGTAGGCCCGGGCGTGGCGCAACTCGTTGAGCACCAGTGCCATGACGAACGGCACGGCGTAGCCGCAGAGCAGGGCGAGTGCCGTGAACTCCACGGTGTTCAGCCACGCCTTGCCGAACGACGGGTTCTGGACGACGGTCAGGAAGTTGTCCAGCCCCACCCAGGTGGGCGGGTTGACCAGGGTCGTCTTCTGAAAGCTGAGGACGAACTCCCTGATCATCGGATACCACGCGAACACCGCGAAGCACGCAAGCGCCGCGCACAGGAACCCGTAGGCCGTCAGATTGCGCCTGAGGACACGCATGCAGGTCAGCCCTTGGTCGCCAGCATCGAGTTGGCCTTGGTCTCGGCGTCGGAGAGCAGGCTGTCGATGTTGGCGTCCTGGCGGCTCAGCACACCCGACATGGCCACGTCGAGGATGGCGTAGAGCTCCTGGGCGTGCACCGGCTCGGCCTTCGGCGGGACCGTGGCCGCGGCGTCCACGTACGGCTGGTAGTTCGCGACCGGCAGCGTGGCGTTCGCCGTGCGGTCCTGCTGGATCGCCTTGCCGGTGGCCGAGTCGCCGAAGACGTCGTTGTCGGGCACGCCGACGGGGTTGCCGAGCGTCTTGCCGCGGGCGAAGTCGAAGCGGCCCTTGCCTGCGGTGTCGAAGCGGAAGTCGATCCACTCCAGTGCCGCCTTGGCCTCGGCGGGCGTGGCCTTCGGGTTGACCATGAACGCCTCGCCGCCGCTCAGCGACGCCTTGGCCTCGGGGAAGCCGGTGATGCCGTAGTCGGCGACGCTGCCCTTGAACTTGTTGACGACGTCGGTGACGACGTCGGGAGCGCCGAGCATCATGCCGACCTTGCCGCTGCCCATCGCCATCATCAGTGACTCCCAGCCGACCAGGAGCTTGTTGCCCATGCTGTTGTCGACCCAGCGCATGTCGTGCAGGTTCTGCAGCACGGCCTTGCCCTCGGGCGAGTTGAACGCGGCCTTCTTGCCGTCGTCGGTCACCATGCTGCCGCCGCGGCCGTAGATGGCCTGGGTGAAGTGCCAGCCGCCGGTGTTGCCGCCGGAGTACTCGCCGTAGCCGACATAGCCGGCGCCGAGTCCGGCGATCTTCTTGGCCGCCTCGCGGACCTCGGCCCACGTCTTGGGCGGGGTGTTGGGGTCGAGCCCGGCCTTGGTGAACAGCGCGCGGTTGTAGACCAGGCCCACGCCGTAGTGCACGTTGGGCACGCCGTACACCTTGCCGTCCTTGGTGACCAGCTCCCTGACGTCGGAGCGCAGGTCGTTCCAGTTCTTGATCTCGCTGGTGTACGGGGTGATGTCGAGCGCCTGGCCCTGGCCGATCACGTCGTTGTAGTTGGTCACGGGCACCACGAAGACGGTCTCCATCTGGCCACCCGCCAGCTTGGGGCCGAACGTCTTGGGGTCGTAGCACGGCTGCTGGTCCGTGCTCTTCACCGTCACGCCGGGGTGCGCCTTCATGAACGTGGCCACGTCGCCGTCCCAAGCCTGCCGCTCCTTGGGCGCGGACTTCGCCGGCTGGCAGGCCACCGTGATCGACACCGGGGCGGCTCCGCCCGCCGTGGACTTGGCGGGCTCGCCCGAACCACAGGCCGTGGCGGACAGGCCGAGAACAGTGACGACTAACAGTCCTGTGGATCTCTGCATGGGCTGACCCTTCTAAATGCGAGGTGCCCACACCATAGGTTCGCCGACCGATGTCCGCAATATTACGACGGCGGATTGCAAGATAACGACTACGTCACAGTGGGTCGCGTTCAGCGACCCACTGCAGGCTGCGGAGTTTGCGCCTACGTCTTCCTCGCTGTAGAAGCGCGTACGACCAGTTCCGGCTCGAACAGCAGCTCGTCGGCGGGGACCACGGCCTTGTCGATCTGGGCGACCAGCAGGTCCACGGCCGCCCGGCCCATCGCGTCTATCGGCTGGCGGACCGTGGTCAGCGGCGGCTCGGTGCAGTTCATCAGCGCCGAGTCGTCGAAGCCGATGACCGACACGTCGGCCGGCACGGACAGCCCCGCGCGCCGGGCCGCCCTGACCGTGCCGAGCGCGAGCAGGTCGCTGGCGCAGATGACGCCGCTCACCCCCCGCTTGACCAGCCGCGCGGCGGCCGCGTGCCCGCCTTCCAGCGAGAACATCGTGTGCTCGACCAGCCCGGGGTCGCCACCACCGGCCAGGAACGACTCCAGCTTGCGCCGCGACGGCATGTGGTCCTTGGGGCCGAGCACCATGCCGACCTGCTCGTGACCGAGCGCCCGCAGGTGGGCCAGGGCCATCTCGGCGGCCACGATGTCGTCGCACGACACCTGCGGGAAGTCGAGGTGGGCGACGGCCGCGTTGACCAGGACCGTGGGCAGCTTGCGCTCGTGCAGCAGCGCGTAGTGGGCGTGCGAGGCGTCGGCCTGCGCGTAGTGGCCCCCGGCGAAGACCACGCCGCTGACCTGCTGCTGGAGCAGCAGATCGACGTAGTCGGCCTCGGAGACGCCGCCGACCGTCCTGGTGCAGAGCACCGAGGTGAAGCCCTGCTGGGCGAGCGCGCCACCGACCACCTCGGCGAACGCGGGGAAGATCGGGTTCTGCAGCTCGGGCAGCACCAGGCCGACCAGCCGGGCCCGGTCGCCGCGGAGCTGGGTGGGGCGCTCGTAGCCGAGGACGTCGAGCGCGGTGAGCACGGCCTCGCGGGTCGCCTCCGACACCCCGGGCTTGCCGTTGAGCACGCGGCTCACGGTCGCCTCGCTCACTCCGACCTTCTTGGCCACCTCTGCGAGTCGTCGTGTCATGCGCAAACTATAAGGCCGACAGCGCAAATACTTGCAACCGCTTACAGGGATCCGACGTCGCCCCCTTGCGGGTGGTTCTCGCGGATATTCAGCGCACTTGACCCGTCTGACCAGCCAGGGAGACGCTCGTGAGCCGTCACTTGTCAGTCAATTGTTTGCGAAATCTCGTCGAAATATTGCTGACATCTGCTCGGCATCTTATGGTTCGCCCAACGTCTTCCTCGAAGGGCCACCCCCCATGAGAGCTGTCCTAGCCGCCCTTGCGTTAGTCATCGGATTCCTGGCCACCCCCGCGTGGGCGGCCGACACCAATCTCGCCGCGGGCAAGACCGCCACCGCCAGCAGCTACACCGACGTCTACCCCGCGCCCAACGTCACCGACGGCAACCAGGCGACCTACTGGGAGTCGGCCAACAACGCCTTCCCGCAGTGGGTACAGGTGGACCTCGGCTCGACCGCCACCGTGAACCAGCTCACGCTCAAGCTCCCCAGCGGCTGGCCCAGCCGTACGCAGACGCTGACCGTACTGGGCAGCGCGAACGGGACGAGCTTCAGCACGATCAAGGACGCCGCCACCTACACCTTCAACCCCACGGCGACGATCGCCGTCAGCGCGTCCGGCACGCGCTATGTCCGGCTCCAGATCACCGCGAACAGCGCCTGGCCGGCCGGCCAGCTCTCCGAGTTCGAGGTGTACGGCCAGGCGGACCCCGGAAATCCAGGTGACGGGACGAACCTGGCGACCGGCAAACCGATCACCGAGTCATCGCACACCCACACCTACGTGGCGGCGAACGCCAACGACGGCAACGTCCAGACGTACTGGGAAGGCGCCGCCTACCCCGGCACGCTGACCGTGCAGCTCGGCGCGAACGCCGACCTGACCTCCATCGTGCTCAAGCTCAACCCCGACCCCGCCTGGGCCACGCGTACGCAGACCATCCAGGTGCTCGGCCGCGAGCAGAGCGCCACCGGCCTGTCCAACCTGGTGACGCAGGCCGTCTACACCTTCAACCCGGCCACCGGGAACTCGGTGACGATCCCGGTGACGGCCAGGGTCGCGGACGTGCAGCTCAAGTTCACCGCCAACTCGGGGGCGCCCGGGGGGCAGGTCGCCGAGTTCCAGATCTTCGGCACCCCGTCGGCCAATCCCGACCTCACGGTCAGCGGGCTGACCGCGTCGCCGGCGGCTCCGATCGAGACCGACGCGGTCACGCTGTCGGCCACCGTGAAGAACTCCGGCACCGCGCCCTCCGCCGCGACCTCCGTCAACTTCTACCTGGGCACCGTCAAGGCGGGCAGCGCCAACGTGGGCGCGCTGGCCGCCGGGGCCTCGGCCACCGTGTCGAGCGGCATCGGCACGCGTGACGCGGGCACCTACCAGGTGAGCGCCAAGGTCGACGAGGACGACAAGGTCACCGAGCTGAACGAGGGCAACAACACGGCCACCGCGTCGCTGACCGTGAAGCCCGTCGACACCGCCGACCTGATCGCCGCGCCCGTGGCCTGGACGCCGGGCAATCCCGCCCAGGGCGACACCGTGACGTTCTCGGTGGGGATCAAGAACCAGGGCACCATCGCCTCCAGCGGCGGCTCCCACGGCATCACCCTGACCATCGCCGACGAGTCCGGCACGGTCGTCAAGACGCTGACCGGCGCCACCAGCGGCGCGATCGCCCCCGGCGCCACCGCCGGACCGGCCGGGCTCGGCACCTGGACCGCCGCCAACGGCAGGTACACGGTCAAGGTGGTGCTGGCCGACGACGCCAACGAACTGCCGGTCAAGCGGGCCAACAACACCAGCACGCAGCAGTTGTTCGTGGGGCGCGGCGCGCACATGCCGTACGACACCTATGAGGCGGAGGACGCGGCCATCGGCGGCGGCGCCACCCGGATCGGCCCGAACCGGACCGTCGGCGACCTCGCCGGCGAGGCGTCCGGACGCCGGGCGGTGACGCTGGGCACGAACGGCTCGTACGTCGAGTTCACCACCAGGGCGTCCACCAACACGCTGGTCACCAGGTTCTCCATGCCGGACGCGGCGGGCGGCGGCGGGAACAGCTCGACGCTGAACGTCTACGTCGACGGCACCTTCCTCAAGGCGATCGACCTGACCTCCCGCTACGCCTGGCTCTACGGCGCCGAGGCGGGCCCCGGCAACTCCCCCGGCTCCGGGACCCCGAGGCACATCTACGACGAGGCCAACCTGCTGCTCGGCACCACGGTCCAGGCGGGCCACAAGATCAAGCTGCAGAAGGACGCGGCCAACGGCTCGACGTACACGATCGACTTCGTGGACCTGGAGCAGGTGGCGCAGATCCCCAACCCGGACCCGGCGCACTATGCCGTACCAGCCGGTTTCACCCATCAGGACGTGCAGAACGCGCTCGACAAGGCGCGCCAGGACAGCACGCTCGTCGGCGTCTACCTGCCCGCGGGCGACTACCAGACCGCCAGTAAGTTCCAGGTGTACGGCAAGGCGGTCAAGGTCGTCGGGGCAGGGCCATGGTTCACCAGGTTCATCTCACCGTCGGGCCAGGAGAACACCGACACCGGCTTCCGCGCGGACGCCACGGCCAACGGCTCGACGTTCGCGAACTTCGCCTCCTTCGGCAACTACACCTCGCGCAACGACGGCCCCGGCAAGGTGTTCGACCTGGCCGGCGTGGCGAACATGGTGATCGACAACCTCTGGGTGGAGCACCAGATGTGCCTGCTCTGGGGCTCCAACACCGACAACATGACGATCAAGAACTCGCGCATCCGCGACACGTTCGCGGACGGCATCAACATGACCAACGGCAGCACCGGCAACCTGGTCACGAACATCGAGGCCCGCTCGACCGGCGACGACAGCTTCGCGCTGTTCTCCGCCATCGACATCAACAACGGCGAGCAGCGGGACAACGTCTTCGAGAACCTGACGTCGCTGCTCACCTGGCGGGCCGCGGGCGTCGCGGTCTACGGCGGGTACGCCAACACCTTCCGGAACATCTACGTCGCCGACACGCTGGTCTACTCGGGCGTCACGATCAGCTCGCTGGACTTCGGCATCCCGATGCTCGGCTTCGGGGCCAGTCCGCCCACGAGCTTCGAGAACATCTCGCTGGTCAGGACCGGCGGTCACTTCTGGGGCCAGCAGACCTTCCCGGCGATGTGGTTGTTCTCCGCTTCCAAGGTGTTCCAGGGGATCAGGGTCAGCAACCTGGACATCGTCGATCCGACCTACCACGGCATCATGTTCCAGACGAACTACGTGGGCCAGCAGCCGCAGAACCCGATCAAGGACACGATCTTCACGAACGTGTCGATCAGCGGCGCCCAGAAGAGCGGTGACGCCCTCGACGCCAAGTCCGGCTTCGGCCTCTGGGCCAACGAGCTGCCGGAGGACAATCAGGGCCCGGCCGTCGGCTCCGTCACGTTCAACAACCTGAGGTTCAGCAACAACGCTCAGAACATCAAGAACACGACGTCGACCTTTACGATCACGGTAAATCCCTAGATATCAGCCCTGGTGGGCAGGCCCTGCCAGTCGCTCGCGCTGGTCACCGCGGCGGCGCTCAACAGCGTCCCGCGGTGCAGGCGCTCCGGCGGGGTCAGCCCGTCCAGGGCGGCGCTGATGTAACCGGCCACGAACGCGTCGCCCGACCCTGCGGTGTCGACGATCGGCACCTGCAGGGCGGGCGCGTCGTACCGCATGCGGTCCGCCCGCACGCTCGCACCCTTGACGCCGCGGTTCACCACGACCTCGCGCTCGGGCGTGAGCGCGGGCTTGACCAGGTCGAGCTCGTCCTGGCTGAGAAAGAGCAGGTGGGAGGCGCAGGCCAGCTCGCCCAGCACCTCCTCGGCCTCGCGCACCGACGGCCAGAGCTCGGGTACGTACTCGACGGCGAAGGAGATGACCAGCTCGGCGGTCTTGGCCGCGCTCACCGCCGTACGGACCGCCTCCAGGGCGTTCCTGCCGAGCCCCGCCGTCAGGCCGGTGACGTGCAGCATCTTCGAGGACCCGATCCGGTCGATGGGCACGTTGCCCGGCGTCAGGCTCGTACCGGCCGATCCGCTGCGGTAGTGCGTGAGGCGCTGCTCGCGGCCCACGCGTGACTCCCTGAGCAGCAGCCCGGTGTGCGCGCCCTCGATGACCCGGACGTCGGCCGCGTCGACGCCCTCGCCCTTCAGCACGGTGAGGACCCTGGCGCCCAGCTCGTCGTTGCCGACCTTGCCCAGGTAGGCAGCCCGGTGTCCGAGCCGGGACAGGGCGATGGCGAGGTTGAACTCCGGGCCGGTGACGTCCAACCGGGCTTCGGTCTCATGACGTACCCGGCCACTGGACACGACCCCCAGCGCCTCGCCGAGCGTGTAGACGTCGGTCATGCCGCAGACTGTAGCCGGTCATGGGATCACAAATCGGATTTTTCGGTAACGGTCCTGGTCAGGCCCGTGATCAAATATTTTCTGTAACTTTAACGAACATTGTCCCCATCTTGTGCATCAAAGTAGTAGAGGAGGTTGGCGATCCCGAGCCGGCCTCAGCGAAAACGGGGAATGAGAGGAATCAGCACCCTCATGAAGAACATCGCTGTAGGAATCGTCTCAGCCCTTGTGGGCGGGACTCTCCTGATTTCAGGCGCCGGTGCCGCGTCGGCCACGACGAAGGCTCCGACCGTCGACATCAGGGACATCTCACCGAACCCGGTCGTGGTCAAGGCCGGTAGCGAGACGGAGGCCTTCTTCAAGGTCGACGCCAGCTCGGACGTCGAGAAGGTCCAGCTCAGTGTGGAGCCGGTCGACCCGCGCTACCGCACCCTGCGGGCCAAGGACGTCAACAAGGTCGAGAGCTGGCGCTTCTCCGTCCCGTTCAACGAGAACGACCAGGACGGCAAGTGGAAGGCCACCGCCCAGGCCTACGACAAGGACGGCAAGGTCGTCGACACCGACACCGCGTTCTTCGCCGTAGAGATCCAGAAGGGCAAGGCGCAGACGCGCATCTCGCGCTTCAGCGCCGACCCGTCGAAGGTCCGCAAGGGCAGGATCATCGAGTTCTCCGGTCGTCTCCAGGTCAACGACGACGACCGCTGGAAGGGCGTCCGCGGCGAGCGGGTCAGCATCTTCTACAAGGCCAACGGCTCCAGCGGCTGGAAGTGGGTCGCCTCCGACCGTACCGGCTGGAACGGCCGGTTCGAGGCCGACACCCGTGCGTACAAGAGCGGCCTGTTCAAGGCCGTGTACGCGGGTGACGACGAGCTCGAGGCCGCGACGAGCGGCAACGACTACGTGCGGGTCGTCCCGCGCTGGTACCGCTAGTCACAACCGCTAGTCACATCTAAGGCAGCGGCCCGGTCCCCGTACGGGGGGCCGGGCCGCTGTTTTGTCCTGAGCCCGACAGCCCTTCGCCGCGCCGTCCGTGAAAGACACGGGCCGAGGGGTAGCGTCGAAGTATGGCTGAGGACCTGCTGAAAGAGTTCGATCCGTTCGACGTCTTCGATGCCGAGGCGGGCCGGCTGGACCGTTTCTTCGCCGGGCTGGACGACGCCGGATGGGCGCGGCCGTCGCGCTGCGAGGGGTGGTCGGTCCGCGACGTCCTGGGCCATCTGGCGGGCGAGGAGCTCTACAACCACGCCTGTCTCGACGGCAACGTGCAGGACCTGCTGGCCCGCCTCGCCAGGGAAGGAGTCGAGGGCTTCCACGACTTCAACGAGTGGTGTGTACGCCAGCGCCGGAACATGCCCGTGGAGCAGGTGCTCCAGGAGTGGCGGACCGAGAACGCCGACACCCGGCGCCGCATGCGGGAGCTCGGGCGGGACGCGTCGCTCGACACCATGGCCGGCCCGTACCCGGTGGGGATGCAGGCCTTCCACTACGACTCCGAGTACGCCACGCACGCCGACGACGTCGGCGCCCCGGTGCCGAAGGAGGAGGCCGACGCCCGGACGCTTTGGCGGGTGGCGGTGGGCCGGTTCGCCCTGTCGGAGCAGGGGGCCCAGGTCCAGGTGGAGCAGACGGCCGAGCAGATCCGGGTGAACACGGCCGGGTTGACCACGACGCTGTCGTTCCCGGTGTTCGTCGAGGCGACGGTGGGGCGTCTGACGCCCGACGACGATGTCGACCCGCGGGTCGCCTCGGCTCTGAGGTGCCTGGCCTGAGCTCAGGCGGCTCGGTCAGCTCAGGCGGCTCGGTCAGCTCAGGCGGTGATGACCGCCAGCAGGAGCAACAGCACGACGACCACGCCGAGCAGGGCGATCAGCCAGATGTGCGCCGTGGCCCACGACTGCATCCGCTCGCGGTAATATCCCGCGTCGGATCCTGTCTCGATCTTGTTGATTGCGGCTACACGCCGCGCCAGGTCGGGGTCCTCCAGCTCAAGTGCCTGCTCGATTTCCCCGAGGATGCGGCGTTCCCTTCCAGATAGACTCATTGTGACCACCATCACTCCGCGCCGGTGAAAGCCATGTACCCGGAAGTAACCGGCACATACCGCTTCCACCGGGCGGAAGTGGCGATCAGACCTTGCCGTAGCGCTGCTTGAAGCGCTCCACGCGACCGGCGGTGTCGAGGACCCGCCCGCGGCCGGTGTAGAAGGGGTGACTCGCCGAGGAGACGTCGACGTCGACGACCGGGTAGGTGTGGCCGTCCGCCCACTCGACGGTCCTGTCACTCGTCAGGGTCGAGCGGGTGAGGAAGGCGAACCCGACGCTCGGGTCGCGGAAGACGACGGGCTGGTACGAGGGGTGCAGGTTCTTTCTCATGCCCCCTGCAACCGTACGACAATGGTTTTCATTCCCTGGATTCGGGGTCGAGTCCGAGTGCCGCCCGGCCGCCGTCCACGGGGACGGTCGCGCCCGTGACGAAGGCGGCGCCGTCCGAGAGGAGATAGACCACCGCGGCGGCCACCTCGTCCGCTCCCGCGACCCTGCCGAGAGGGTGCAACCTGGCCATCTCCGCCTCGATTCCCGCCGCCACCTCGGCCGGCTGGGCGGCCAGGAACTCGGCGTACCGCTCCGTCGCCACCGAGCCGGGGGCGACCGCGTTGACCCGGATGCCGCGCCTGCCGTATTCGACGGCCAATGCCCTGGTCAGGCCCTCGATGGCGGCCTTCGCGGTGGAGTACGGCAGGCTGCCGGGCACCGCCCTGCGCGCCTGGTGGGAGGTGATGTTGACGATGGCGCCGGGCGTACCGGCCTTGAGGAAACGCCGTACGGCGGTGGCGCAGCCGACGACGGCGAGATCCAGGTTGGCGGCGATCAGGGCGCGGATCTCGGCGGTCGTGGCGGTGTGCACGGACGCGTCCCTGAAGACGGCGGCGTTGTTCACCCAGCCGGACAGCCCGCCCTCGGCCTGCGCGAGGTCGGCGGCGTGCTCGGTGACGCTCTCGTCCGCCGCGTCGCCGACGACCGGGACGACCCGGGGGCCCGCCCAGTCCAGTGCCGCGGCGTCGCGTTCGACGGCGACCACGGTGCCTCCGTCCTTGAGGAGCCGCTCCACCACGGCCCGGCCGATACCCCTGCCTCCACCGGTGACGACGTAGGTGGGAGTCATGTCACAGTGTCCATAGTGGGATGAAGGGGAACGAAACCATTCGTGATCGCCTCGCCTGCTCGCCTGATCGGTGCACTGGCGATCACGCAGACCGCCGGATACGGCATCCTTTACTACGCTTTCTCCGTCTTCATCACCCCGATGGCCCGCGATATGCACGCGGGGGTCGCCGAACTCACCGGTGCGATAACGCTGGCCGTACTCGTCTCGGCGGTCGTGGCGCCGCCCATCGGCCGCTGGCTCGACCGGCATGGCGGGCACGGCCTGATGACGGTGGGCTCGGCGCTCGGCGCGGCGGCCGTGCTCGCCTGGTCGCAGGTGCACACTTTGGTCCAGCTCTACCTGGTGTGCGCGGTGCTCGGCGTCGCCTCCGCGATGGTGCTGTACGAGGCCGCGTTCGCGGTCATCGTCGCCCGGTTCGACGCGGCGCGGCGGGCGCGGGCCCTGCTCGCCGTGACCGTCGTCGCCGGCTTCGCCTCCAGCATCTTCCTGCCCCTGACGGGCTTCCTCGTCGATCGATACGGGTGGCGGCAGGCGCTGGTCATCCTGGCCGCCGGATACGCGGTGACGGCCGTACCCCTGCACTTCCTGGCCGTGCGGAGCCGTCCCTTCTCCGCGGAAACGGACCGGAGTGTCGTCGGGGCGGCGTTGCGGGAACGGCCGTTCTGGCTGCTGGCGGCGGCGTTCCTGACGCAGACGGGCGCCGTGGCGGTCATGGGCGTGCTGCTCGTGACGTACCTGATCACGCTCGGCCACTCCCCCATCTTCGCGGCGACCGTGGCGGGGCTGCTCGGCGTGCTGTCGGTGACCGGCCGGCTGGTGACCACCGGCCTGCAGGGGCGGTGGCCGGTGGCGCTGATCACCGCGGCCGTGTTCGCGCTGCAGGGCGCGGCCGCGCTGCTGCTACCGGTGGCCGGGCGGAGCGTGGCGGGCGCGATCTGCGCCGTGGTGCTGTTCGGGCTGGGGTTCGGGGTGAGCACCATCGCCCGTCCCGCGCTGCTCGCGGACCGGTACGGCACCGCCGCCTACGCGACGCTGAGCGGGGCAGTGGCCCTGCCGATCACCGTGGCCAAGGCCGTCGCGCCCCTGCTCGCGGCCGGTGTGGCGCAGCTGGCCGGATACCCCTCGGTGATGATCGCGGTGGCGGCGGCCTGCGGGCTCGGCGCCCTGTCCCTGGTGGCCTACGATCGCCGTGGGCGAACAGAGCGAGCGACCTCCGGCGAACACGTAAGGTAGCCGCATGGATACCCCCACCGAGGCTCTCCACCGCGTGTTCGGCTACGACTCGTTCCGGGCCGGGCAGCAGGAGATCATCGATCACGTCGTCGAGGGCGGCGACGCGCTGGTGCTCATGCCGACCGGCGGCGGCAAGTCTCTGTGCTACCAGATCCCCGCGCTGGTCCGTCCGGGCGTCGGGGTGGTCGTCTCGCCGCTGATCGCGCTGATGCAGGACCAGGTCGACGCGCTGACCGCGCTCGGCGTGCGCGCGGGGTTCCTCAACTCCACCCAGGACTTCGACGAACGACAACGGGTCGAGGCCGCCTTCCTGGCGGGCGAGCTCGACCTGCTCTACCTCGCGCCGGAGCGGCTGCGGGTCGAGACAACGCTGCGACTGCTGGCCAAGGGCGAGATCTCGCTGTTCGCCATCGACGAGGCGCACTGCGTGTCGCAGTGGGGGCACGACTTCCGCCCCGACTACCTGGCGCTGTCCGAGCTGCACGAGCGCTGGCCGGAGGTGCCGCGCATCGCGCTGACCGCGACCGCCACCCCGGCCACCCATGCCGAGATCGCCTCCCGGCTGCGGCTGGAGAAGGCCCGGCACTTCGTGGCCAGCTTCGACCGGCCCAACATCCACTACCGCATCACCACCAAGAACGAGCCGAAGCGCCAGCTCCTCGACTTCCTGCGCGCGGAGCACCCGGGCGAGGCGGGCATCGTCTACTGCCTGTCGCGCTCCTCGGTCGAGAAGATCGCGGCCTTCCTCGTCGACAACGGCATCGCCGCCGTGCCCTACCACGCGGGCCTCGACAACCGCACCCGCGCCGCGCACCAGTCGCGCTTCCTGCGCGAGGACGGGCTGATCGTGGTGGCGACGATCGCGTTCGGCATGGGCATCGACAAACCCGACGTACGCTTCGTCGCCCACCTCGACCTGCCGAAGTCCGTCGAGGGCTACTACCAGGAGACCGGCCGAGCCGGGCGCGACGGGCTGCCCGCGACCGCCTGGATGGCCTACGGCCTGCACGACGTGGTCCAGCACCGGCGCCTGGCCATGGAGGGCGACGACGCCCACCGCCGCCGCCAGGTGCTCCACCTCGACGCGATGCTGGCGCTGTGCGAGACGGTCGAGTGCCGCCGGGTGATGCTGCTCGACTACTTCGGGCAGCAGGACTCCAAGCCGTGCGGCAACTGCGACACCTGCCAGGCGCCGCCCGAGTCGTGGGACGGCACGGTCCCGGCCCAGAAGGTCCTGTCCACGGTGCTGCGGCTGCGCCGCGAGCGGGGGCAGAAGTTCGGCGTCGGGCAGATCGCCGACATCCTGCTCGGCAAGAAGACGGCCAAGGTGCTGCAGCACGGCCACGACTCGCTGAGCGTGTTCGGGGTGGGCGCCGACCTCGGCAACACCGAATGGCACGGGGTGGTGCGCCAGTTGCTGGCCCAGGGGCTGCTGGCCGTCGAGTCCGACTACGGCGCGCTGGTCCTCACCGACGCCAGCGCCGACGTGCTGCGGGGGCAGCGCGAGGTACGCCTGCGCCGCGACGCCCCGCGGGTCGCCCGGGCGAAGACCGCCGCCAAGGACCGTCCCGTGGTGGAGCTGCCGGCGGCGGCCGAGCCCGTCTTCGAACGGCTGCGGGCGTGGCGGGCGGCTACGGCCAAGGAGCAGGGGGTCCCCGCTTACGTGATCTTCCACGATGCGACGCTGCGGGAGATCGCGACGCTGTCGCCGTCCACGCTGGCCGAGCTCGGGACGGTCAGCGGGGTGGGCGAGAACAAACTGGCCAAGTACGGCGACCAGGTCCTGGAGACGCTCGCGTCCTGAGGTGGGGTGTTAGTGGGGGCGACGGCCGCACGAAGATCGGCCGTCGCCACCACGTTGCTCGCCCTGGGCTCGGCGTTGGGGTTCACCACCGCGCCGACAGGGCCGCACATGCACGCATCGTCTGGTACGGCCCGGGGTACGGGGCCGCCCTCGCACTCATGCGCCGCTATCCGTACCCGCATCTCGGGCGGATCACCCGTCGCCAGCGCCCCGATTAACAACCAGATCTATGACTTTGAGCGCTATAGGGTGCTCGCGGCGGGGGCGGCCGTCTCCTCGTCGCGGGGGAAGAAGGGGAGGTCGATGTAGACGCGGTCGGCGGCGGCGAGGATCTTCGCGGCGTCGTCGACCGGCGGGTGGATCTGCTGGTTGATCCGCTTCTTGATGGCCGCGCCGTCGGCGCCCGAGGCCATCACCCTGCGGTCCCAGCCTCGGGTGAAGAGCCCACCGGCGCCGCCCAGGTCCAGGCAGGTGACGTACGGGCCGGGGGTGAAGTCGCGCAGCGGCAGGTCAAGCAGGTCGGCCGCCGCGTTGTAGCCGGCGACCTTGCCGAGCGGGGTGGCGTGCTGGCAGGCCTGCATGACCGTGTGCTCGGTGTCGAAGGCCGCCGCAGCCGTGTCCCCGGCGACGAACGCCTCGGGAAGGGCGCGCAGCCGCTGGTCCACCGGCACCCGGCCGAGGTGGTCGAGCTCGTCGGAGAGCTGCCGGGTGAGGTCGCTGGCCCTGATCCCTACGGACCAGACCACCGCGTCCGCTACGGCCCTGGTGCCGTCGGAGAGGACGGCGTATCCGTCGCCGACCTCTGTCACTGTTGTCCCGAGGCGGCGTTCGACGCCCAGCTCGTCCAGCGCCGCCTCGATCTCCTCGCGCGGGCCCGGGCCGAGTTGCCGTCCGACCATCTCCGACCGGTCCACCAGCAGCACCCGGCCCCGGGCGGCCAGGGCTGTCGCGGCCTCCAGGCCGGTGAACCCGGCGCCGACGACCACGGCGGAGTAGTCCTCCCGGTCGCGCAGAAGATCGGTGAGCCGGCGGGCCCCGTCCAGGGTGTCGATGTCGAAGAGCCGTTCAGCGCCGGGCAGGCCCTGGGGCCGGACGAGCTTGCTGCCCGCCGCCAGCACCAGGCGGTCATAGCCGACCTCCTCGCCGTCGGCCACCACCACGCGTCGGTCGGTGTCGATCGTGCTCACCCAGGCCCGCAGGTGCTCGACGCCGATCGGCTCAAGGATCCTGCTGAGCTCCACCTTGGCCAGGTCCGGCTCCGGCTCGTACAGGCGTGGCCGCAGTACCAGGTACTCGTTGGGCGCGATGAGGGTGATGCGCAGGTCCGCCTCTCCGCGTGCCAGCGCCGCTCCCGCCGCGCTCCACACACCCGCGAAACCGCCTCCGATGATCACAACGTGTGCCATCGTGTCGTCCTCTCTCAGCCTCGCCCCCGGGGGGATCGGGGGGTTCGGCAGGGAGTCAAGATGGCCGGCTCAGATGTGACCGATGTGGGCGAGCTTTTCGGGATTGGCCAGTCTCCTGAACGCCGTGATCCGCCCGTCGGCGATCTCCATGGTGTCGAGCCAGACCAGCTCGCCGCCGCGGTAGGTCGCCAGGGCCGGGTGCCCGTTCACCTCGATGATCTGGAACGCGTCGGGGCGCCTGATCTCGATCTGCCTGACCGCCAGCAGGGCGATCGTCTCGGCGCCCTGGACCGGCCTGCGCGCTGCGGTCACCTTGCCGCCACCGTCGGCGACGTAGACGGCCTCGGGGTGCAGCAGCTCGACGAGCGCGGCGATGTTCCCCGCGTCGGCCGCCGCTTTGAAGGCCTTGAGCACGCGTTCGGCCTCGGCCCTGGACGCCCGGGGCCGCTCCTCGACCTCGGCGACCCGGGCCCGCGCGCGGGAGGCGAGCTTGCGGCTGGCGGAGGGGGTGCCGCCGAGCACCTCGGCGATCCGGCCGAACGGGAAGTCGAAGACGTCGTGCAGCACCAGCGCGACCCGTTCGGCGGGGGTTAGCCGCTCCATGACCACCAGCATCGCGGTGCTCACCGACTCGCCCATGAGCACCGGAGTGGCGGCGTCGGGCCCGGTCAGCAGCGGTTCGGGCAGCCAGGGGCCGACATAGGACTCGCGCCGGACGCGCGCCGACTTCAGCACGTTGTAGGACGTCCGGGCGGCCAGAGTCACCAGCCAGGCCCGCAGATTCCGCACCTCGGACAGGTCGGCGGCGGCGGCGCGCAACCAGACCTCCTGCGTCACGTCCTCAGCCTCGGCGACGGTGCCGAGAATCCGGTAGGCCGCCCCGAAGACCGCGGGGCGATGCGACTCCCAGTCGGCCTCCGCCAACCTGCCGGCCAGCTCCACCCTCGGTCTCCTCCCCCCTCGGGTCAGTGATCGACCTCCGATTCCAGGCAACCGGTCTCTGACCGCACCGACCGAGGAGCCTTGAGAATCGCCCTTCGGTGTAGACGCCCTCGGGGTGGTAGCCACGCCTCGACGCCTACGAACTGCTCCGACCGGCACCAGGGCAGCAGAGGAGTCTCCCGGCTCAGCCCGAACCACTGGATCGCAGGACGGCAGCGGTGGACATACTGGGCTGCTTGTCGCGCACCAGATCACCTATCTGTGGGCTGTTTCCCCACGGAAGGGTGGATAGCGATGATCAGCCGGTGGGGTCGTCCGTCGTCGGCCTGCTCGTCGTGATACTTGCTGACCAGCGAAGCCACCACTCCGGACAGCTCTTCGGCGAAGGCCGCCCGGTCGGCGGCCGAAGCGAAGCGGACCTCGCCGTCGATCGCGAACGTGGCGACCCGCTTCCTGGCCTTCGCGGCGGCGGTGATGAGGGCGCCCACGTCACGCACCAGGCGAGCGGCCACGGCCAGCAGCCAGCGGGCCGAGAGCTGGTCGGGGGCTCGGGACGGGTCGGGTTCGACCGCCGACAGGGCTGTCGGCGAGATGACGTAAGAGGCGGCCGATGCCTGCATGACGCGTTCGGTGCAGTTGCCCTTGCGCCGCTCTTCGACGAGCTCCACGAGGCCGTGGCGTTCCAGGGCTCTGAGGTGGTAGTTGACCTTCTGCCTGGCCAGACCGACCTTGGCGGCCAGCATCGTGGCCGAGCCCGGCTCGGCGAGCTCGGCCAGCAGCCGGGCGCGTACCGGATCCAGCGACACCTCGGCGGCGGCCGGGTCCTCAATCACCGCGACTTCGTACATGGCTCCACGCTGACACCGACAATTAATGCTGTCAAGCTATCTGCTGTTGTCAGTCCAGTGGGGGTCGCGGCCCAGGTAGGCGAGCAACCGGTCCTGCGCGAGGGCTTGGGGGGCGGCGTCCAACGGTAAGGCGAACCGGGCCGGGCGGTCGGCGTCGGTGGCGAAGAGGCGGGCCAGTGGCAGGAGCTCTGTCGCCATGGGCGCCGGGATGGGACTGGGGTGACCGCAGGATCGGGCCACGTCCCAGGCGTGCACGGTCACCTCGACGGCACCGACGCCGCACACGGTCGCGGCCGTCAACGGGCAGCCGCCGATGGAGACGATGGCTGCCCGGGCGTTCGCCCAGGCGTGGAGCAGGCTGGTGGCGCGGTCCCGCAACGCGACCACAGGATCGACCTCGCCGCCGACCACCACCGGACCTACCGCGGCCGGACCTCCCAACGCCGGACCTCCCGAGGCCGGACCTCCCAGCGCCGGACCTCCCGAGGCCGGACCTCCCGAGGCCGGGCCGCCTGGCACCGGCGGGCCATGGGTGGTGGCATTGGTGGTGTTGGGCTTGTTGTGGCCGTCGCTGATCGGCGGGACGAGGGCGACGTGGCCGAAGGTCGCGGCTTCCGCCAGTGCCGTGAACGAGTCGTTCGCGTGTGCCAGCAATGCCCGCAGGTCCCAGCCGTCGCATGGGGTGGGACGGTCCAGGTCGCCGGGCGTGACCAGGCTCAGGCAGCCCAGCGCGTAGTCGATGGCCTGCCCCAGCAGAGCGACCCCGCCCATCCAGGGATCAGCGGTGGTGTCGGCGTTGGTCGTGGGTGGGGACTTTCGCATTTTTGCCTCCCTCTCTCGCTGTGCAGACAAGGCGGCGGGTGGAAATTCACCGGTACCGCGACCCGGACCCGCCGCGGGCTCGTGGGCGGGAGCGGGGGATCCCCAGGCGGCGGGCGCGTCGTGGCGGACGCGACAGATGCGGACGCCTCGCAAGCAGCGGCGGAGCCGGGCCGGTGCTGCCGTACGGTGTGGGCGCGTTTCGCGGTTCGATGGCATGACGCATGAAGGTGTCTGTCCTTTCGATGGGACTACTGCCGCGCCGTGGCGGCCTGATTTCGGGCAGGGTCGAGTGCCCCCGGAACCTGCGTCAGGCGGTGGGTGCGCCGTTGCGGGGGAGGTACAAGGCCGGGCGTGGCGGAGAGGCGGTCGGCTGAGGCCGCTCCTCTCCGGACTGGCCGGGGTAGGAGGTCGGTCGCCGGACGTGGCGGAATGGCGGGCGGCTAAGGCCGCTCCTCGCCGGAGGGGCCGGGCGGGAGGTCGGTCAGGGTAGGCGGGTGCGGGTCCATCGGACGCAGAGCCAGGTCAACAGGGCGGAGAGGGCGAGGAAGATCGCCGTCTCGATCCCTTGCAAGGCCCAGAAGCGGCCGGCGGGCTGGTAGGTCACGAGTTGCCGGTAGCCGAGGGCGGTGAGCTTCGCGAAGCACTCCTGGCCGGCCACAGGATGGGCGTCGGACATCTGCCGCGGCGGGGCCATGCAGGTGGCCGCCCAGGGCGGCGCCGTGACTACCTGCCCGGCGGCGTCGACGGTCTCGGTGGCCAGGACCCAGGCGCCCCGCGGTCCGGCCACGGCCAGGTCCGCCAGCCCGCCGGAGCCGGTCACGCCCAGCTTCGCGACGTTCGCCGCAGTGATCGGGACGGTGTCCCGCACCGCGGGGATCACGTACGGGCGCACCGCGAAAAGCACGGCGACCTGGACGGCGACGAACACGGCGAGGGTGACGGCCATGGCGAGCACGGTGCGGCGCAGCAGAATCCCGGCGGCGACACCAAGGACGAAGGCGAAGACGGCATAGCCGACGGGCACGATCCCGCGTGCGCCGAACACCAGCGGCGAAACGCGCGGAGCGAAGGACTCGTCCCCGATCACGCCGAAGGCGGTGGAAGGCTGGCTGCCGGCGTCGATGGAACCGGCCCACCAGGTGACCGCGAGGCTGAGCAGCCCGGTCGCGATCGCGGCGGCCAGGCCGGTGATGACGAGTTTGGTGGCCAGCCAGCGGGTGCGGGTGACGGTCTGGTTCCACACCAGGCGGTAGGTGCCGGTCTCCAGTTCCCGGGTGACCAGCGGGGCGCCCCAGAAGATGCCGATGATGGCGGGCAGCCCGTACACCAGCATGATGCCGAGGTCGTACACCTGGTCCTCGGCCGAGGTGAGCCGCGCGACGCCGGAGCCGGCCAGTGGCGGGCCGATGATCACGAGGAGGATGGCGAGAGCGGCGAGGAGTCCGTACACCGCCATGGCCTGTGCGCGGAACTGCCGCCAGGTCAGCCAGATCATCGAAGTACCTCCAGGGCGCGGCGGCGGCCGGAGCCGACGCCGGCGGTCCGGCCCATGTAGGCCAGGACGAGGTCTTCCAAACCGATCGTGCTGACGGTCCAGGCGGGGTCGAGGATCGGCGCCTCGGTGTGGATGATGAGCGTGGTCTGCCGGTCGGTGTGGCTGGCGTAGATGACGTGCTGGTCCGCGGGGAGGGTGGCGAGGTCGCGGCGGGGTCCGACCAGCCGGTGGTGGGTGGCCAGGAGTTCGTCGATCTCGCCGGTGATCGCGACCTGGGAGGCGACCAGCACGATGAGGTGGTCACAGACGCGTTCCAGGTCGGCGACCAGGTGGGAGGAGAGCACGACGCTGAGTCCGTGTTCGGCGACGGCCTCCATGAGGTCCTGCAGGACCTCCCGCCGGGCGAGCGGGTCGAGGGCGGCCACCGGCTCGTCGAGGATCAGTAACTCGGGCCGTTTGGCGAGGCCCAGGGTCAGGGCGAGCTGGGCGCGCTGACCGCCCGACAGCTTCCCGGCCCGCTGGTTCGGGTCCAGGCCGAGCCGCTCGATCCGCCGGCGTGCGAGGGCGTCGTCCCAGCCCGGGTTGAGCTGGGCTCCGAGGCGCAGGTGGTCGGAGACGGTCAGCCCGGCATAGGTGGGGGTGTCCTGGGCGACGAAGCCGACCTTCGCCAGTTGCGCCGGGCCGCTGCCGGGGCGGCCGCCGCACACCTCGATGGTGCCCGCCGTCGGCGTCAGCATCCCGGCGGCGAGGTTCAGCAGCGTCGACTTCCCTGCGCCGTTGGGGCCGACCAGGCCGGTCACGTGCCCGGCCGGGATCTCCAGAGTGCAGTCGGTCAGCGCCCAGCGTCGTCGGTACTTCTTGCCCAGTGCTCGGGCCCGCAGGACCGCGGTCATGAGGTCTCCTCCAGAGCCCCCATATCGATGCCCTCGCTGCGCTCGGTCACGCTATGTCCTCCTGAGCGGCGGTCCGAAAGGTGGTCATGAACAGGGCCTCGATGCTCTCGTCGTCAAGCCCGGCCAGACGGGCCTTGGCCAGCCAGCGCCGCAGGTCCTGCCGCAGCGGGCCGTGCGCGGCCAGCGAGGCGTCGGCCAGCGTCCGGGTCACGAACGTGCCGACACCCGGGCGGGCGGCTACGAGCCCGTCGTGTTCGAGTTCGCGGTATGCCTTGAGCACGGTGTTGGGGTTGATCGCCAACCGCGCCACCACGTCCTTGACCGTCGGAAGCTGGTCACCCTCTCGCAGCAGACCCAGCCTCAGCGCCTGCCGTACCTGCTGGACCACCTGCAAGTACGGCGAGACGCCGGACCGGCCGTCCAGATGGAACTCGATCACGCCTTCCTCCATTTAGCTATTCATATAGCACTTTAGACCTTGGGGAAGGCGGCTCGTCAAACTCCGCGTGGCTCGGCCTTGGAGCTCTACGCTGGGCGGCGAGCGAGAGGATTCCGCATGAGCGTGCTCGGCAGGCTGTTCGACAGGTTCCTCGGGTTGCCGGAGGCGGTGGCCGGTGAGGTCGCGGTCGCGCGTGATCTGCGGGTCACGATGCCCGACGGCGCGGTGCTGCTCGCCGATCGCTATCGGCCTCGTGGCGCCGGACCGCTGCCGGTGGTGTTGATGCGCACGCCGTACGGCAAGCACCGGATCGACTCGACGGCGTTCGCGGGCGCGCTGGCCAGGCACGGGATGCAGGTCGTCGTCCAGAACACCCGGGGCGTCTTCGGCTCCGGCGGCCGCTTCCACCCCTTTCATCAGGAGAAGGACGACGGCCTGGCCACGGCGGCGTGGCTGCGGGCGCGGCCGTGGTGTGACGGGCGGCTGGCCATGGCGGGGAGCAGTTATCTCGGGTACACGCAGTGGGCGGTGGGGCCCTACCTCGATCCGCCGCTGGAGGCGATGGGGCTGGGGGTCACGGCCAGCGAGTTCGTCAGCACGTTCTATCCGGGCGGCGTTCTGGGCCTGCACAACCTGCTGACCTGGTCGTCGCTGATCGGCACCCAGGAGGAGGCGCTGCTGGGCGGGCTGCTGCCCGACCCCCGCAAGGAGCGACGCGTACGGCGGGCCATGGCGCACGTCCCCATCGGCACGTCCGACGTGGCGGCGATCGGCAGGCCGGAACCGTTCCTGCGCGAGGTGGCGACCCACGCGGAGCCGGGCGACGACTTCTGGGCGGCCACCGACCACAGCGCGGCCGCGGCCGAGATGACCACGCCGACCAGCATGGTGACCGGCTGGTGGGACCTGTTCCTGCCCGCGCAGCTACGTGACTTCGCCGCGCTGCGGGCGGCGGGGCGGCGCAGCCGGATCACGATCGGCCCGTGGGGGCACGACCTGGGCGCGATACGCGCCATGATGATCGACCAGGTGTCGTGGCTGTCCGCGCACCTGCTCGGCGACACCGCCCAACTGCATCAGGCACCGGTACGCCTCTACCTGCAGAAGGCCAACCGCTGGATGGACTTCGACCGGTGGCCGCCCGCGGAGTCCATTCCGACGCCGCTGTACCTGCGCGACGGCCGGGGGCTCGGCTGGGAGGCGCCGGGCAAGAACGATTCGGGCACGTTCGTCTACGATCCCGCGCGCCCCACCCGATCGCCGGGCGGCCCGATGCTGTCGGCCAAGGAGCTCGGCCAGCGCGACAACCGGGAGGTGGAGCGCCGTTCCGACGTGCTCGTCCACACCGCCCCGCCGCTCACCCGGGATCTCGACCTGGTCGGACCGGTCTCGGCCGTCGTGCACGTCCGGACTGACACGGGGCATGCCGACCTGTTCGTACGGCTCTGCGACGTCGACCCCTCAGGCGTCTCCCGGAACGTCACCGACGGCATCGTTCGCCTGCCCCCAGGCTCGCAGGGCGTGACCCGGGCCGAGGTCGAGCTGCACCCGACCGGGTACCGCTTCCGCAGGGGGCACCGGCTGCGGGTCCAGATGGCGGGGGGCGCGTTCCCGAGGTTCGCGCGTAACCACGGGACCGGCGAGCCGGCGGCCGGGGCCGTGCGGACGCGGCGCACCTCGTTCGAAATCTTCCATGGCCCGGAATATCCGTCGGCATTGATCCTTCTGCTCCTAGGAAATAGATAAAAGGAACAAATGCCACTTATCGCGAACATGGTCAATTAGCGGCGGCGGGAGGGACGTCGTAGCCTCGGAAGATGGATCCGGATCGCGGTCGTCACGAATGGGGCGATCGAGGTAGAAAACGCACAGTAATCGCAGGCTGCCTGGTGGTCTGCGGCATCGGCGCGATTATCTGGCTGATTGCTCTGGGCGTGATCTGGTATTTCTTTTTACGATCATAATGCCCTTCGGGAACCAGGGCGCCGACGGTATTTCACGGGCGCGCGTCCGTGACGACTCAGAAATGCTGCAGCCCGGTCACCCGGAGCAGGTCGAGTGCCGTGGCCTCGGGGGATCCCGGCTCGGCCGAGTAGACGAGCATGGTCTGGCTGCTGTCCGGGAGCAGGAGGGTGTCGCAGTCGAGCGTGATCGTTCCCAGGCTGGGATGGCCGATGCTCTTGGACGCGGTACGCCATGGGGAGGATCGGCCCTCCCGCCAGAGCTCGTCGAATCGCGGGCTGCCACGGCGGAGTTCCCTGATCAGTTGGGCCAGGTCGGGGTCGTTGGGGTAGCGGGCATGGGCGGCACGTAGGGTGCCGACCGAGGCGCGGGCAGCCGCGTCGTCCTCGTCCGGGCCCGCGGCGACCTGGCAGCGGCTGCTACCGAGAAAGCGCTGCCAGATGAGGTTGCGTTGCCGCCGCGGCCATGCGGACATGTCGCCTTGAAGTGCCGCCGCGAGGGGATTCCAGGCCAGCACGTCGCCCTTGGCCGACAGCACCAGCACGGGCAGATCCGCCATGCGGTCCAGCAGCCGGAACACGCTCGGCCGTACGACCATCGCGATGCGTCCGGCCTGAGGCGGCTCGTGGTCGGCGAGCCGGAATATCAGGTCACGGTCATCGTCGTCGAGCCGCAGGGCCTGGGCCAACGCGGCGATGACCTGGCTCGAGGGCCGTGGCCCGCGCCCCTGCTCGAGCCGGACCACGTAATCGACGCTCAGACCCGCGAGCATGGCCACTTCCTCCCGGCGCAGACCCGGCACCTGGCGGCGCATCCCCATCGGCAGCCCGACGTCCTGCGGTCGTATCCGGGCCCGGGCTGTACGGAGTACTTCGGCGAGTTCAGGGCGGTTCACTCCTCGATGATGCCGCAGCGAGGGCGTCGGCCGGGTGGTACCGCAGGTCCCATGCCTCAGCGGTCCTGGCGAGCCAAGACGCGGGCACTGATGATCGACTCCATGACAGACGTGAAGACGGTGGCACTGGTCACCGGAGCGAACAAAGGGCTGGGCCGGGAGACCGTACGCCGCCTGGCCGAAAGACAATGGCTGGTCCTCCTGGCCGCTCGGGACCGGGAACGGGGCAGGCACGCCGCGGACACGCTGACGGGTGAGGGGCTCGACGTCGAGTTCGTCGAGCTCGACGTGACCTCGGACGAATCCGTGGCGGCGGCCGTGAAGGCCGTCGCCGAGCGCGTGGATCACCTGGATGTGCTGGTCAACAACGCCGGCGTCGGTGGTCCGTTGCTGGATCCGGCCGACATGGACGCCGACACGCTACGGGAGCTGTTCGAGGTCAACGTGTTCGGACAGGTGCGGGTTACCCACGCGTTCCTGCCGTTGCTTCGGAGGTCGGAACAGCCCCGCATCGTCATGGTGTCCAGCGCTCTCGCCTCACTGACACACGCCGGCGACCCCGCCCGCCCCGAGTCCGGCTTCCTGAGCCTCGACTATGCCTCATCGAAGGCGGCGCTCAACATGATCGTGTCCCAATACGCCCGAGCGCTGCCCGGGTTCAAGGTCAACTCTGCGGATCCGGGCAACCCCGCCACCGACATGAACCATCACACGGGTATCCATACCGTCGCCGAGGGGGCCACTGCGATCATCAAGTTGGCCACCTTGGACGCTGACGGGCCGACCGGAGGCTTCTTCGACGCCAACGGTCCCGTCCCCTGGTAGGAGCGAAGATGACCACGATTCTGACCATCGGGCTGCATCCGAGCTCGATCGACTACACCAAGCATCCGGGCCTCGATGAGGTGACACTCACCACACGGATCGAGCAGGGCAATGCGGCCCTGCGAGCGGCGGGCTTCGACGCGGTGTCGTGCCTGATCGGTACCGACCCGGACGAAGCAGAGAAGACCATCCGTGAACGGTTGTCCAAGGGCCCCGTCGGCCTGGCCATGATCGGAGGTGGTCTGCGCATGGCACCCGAGCACACCCTCCTGTTCGAACGGCTGATCAACGTACTGGTGACGACGACACCCGGAATCCGGTTCTGCTTCAACACCACACCTGAGACGACGGTCGACGCCATTCGCCGTTGGATATAACCCTCCGTCCAGGCCTGGGAACCTCTCGCCGCTCGGCGGCGTACGTCACGTGAGAGCAGGGGAGGTTCGATGAGGCGAATGGCAATCGGAGCGGTGCTCATAGTGGCTGTCGGCTGCACCACCAGCGGCCAAGTGGCGCAGCCGAGATCGGCGGCCACAGCGCCCGCCGCCACCGGCGAGGCGGGGTCGCGGACACCGGCCGGGACAGGCAAATCAGCCGGGTCGCAGGCGCCGGCTCTGTCGGAAACGCCGGCCGTGTCGCAGACGATGGCGGTGGAGACGCCGACGCCCGCCACCACCAAGGTGGCGTGTCATGGGACGTCGATGATCACCCAGGGCGGCGGGTTTCCCGAGGTGCGGGGGGTCTCGCGGGATGCCGAGGTGTGGGGGTTGCTGTTCGCTCCGGTTCCGTTCAAGCGGGGCAAGGAGGTCAAGATCGTGTGGCGGATGACCGGCGAGGGGTCGCTGAAGGTCACGGCCGCACTGCCTGACGGCACGCGGGCCAAGCCCACGTTCGGGCCCGACCAGCACGGCGGCTCTTCGTGGCACCGACCGGGGGAGGAGTGGGGCACGGGGTTCGTGTTCCCCAAGGCCGGGTGCTACCGGGTGGACCTGACGCGGACCCGCGGATCCGGCCACCTCTGGCTTCCGGTGAAATGAGCCGGTGGAAGGAGTCAGTGGCCGAGGACTCGGTCGATGAAGGTGGTGACGTCTGTCAGGACTTCGTCCCGGTTCGTCTCGTTGAACACCTCGTGCCGGGCATCCGGATAGATCCGTTCGGTCAGGTCGTCGCCGCGGATCGTCTCGATGCCGGTACGGCTGGAGGTCAGCGGGACGAGCTGGTCGTCGGCGCCGTGGATCCAGAGCGTGGGCAGGCTGCCGAGTGTTCCGCCCTTCGCGATCGAGGCGATCGTCGTGGCGAACGCCTCCAGCGTGGGTCGTTTGAACGGTCCGTGCCAGACCAGCGGATCCTCGGCGTAGGCGACGCCGACGGCCGGGTCACGCGAGAGGGTGGCCGGGTCGATGGGGATGTCGGGGAGCTCTTCGAGGGACAGCAGGACGGGGATCACCTCCCATTCGCCGATCACCGGGCCCGACAGGACGAGCGCGGCCAGCCCGTCGCCGTAGCGCTGGGCGTAGCGGGCCGCGATCATGCCGCCCATCGAGTGGCCGATCAGCACCACCGGTACGCGCGGATGGTCGGCCCTGGCCTGTTCCTCCACGGCATGTACGTCGGACACCACGTCCTCGAAGTCGACGACGAGTGCCCGGTCGCCCGCCGACTTGCCGTGGCCGACGTGGTCGAGTCCGTAGACCGCGGCGCCGTGCCGTACCAGGGTGTCGGCCACGTACTCATAACGGCCGATGTGCTCGCCGTACCCGTGGACCAGGACGGCGATGTAGCGCGGCTCGTCGTGCGGCCATTCCCGCACCACGATCGTGGCGCGCGTGCCGGTGAACGTGCGTTCCCTCGAACTGGCCATGTCACTCCGTGCGTCGGAATGCGGCGAGCGTACGCCCCGCCCGGCCCAGCGGTCCAGCATCCGGACAAGGGGTGAAAAATTACTGCCATGCGTGACAAGTGTGGCGAAAACTGTTTTAATCCCACGCTAGGTGCCACCGGGGCGGCACAGGCCCCGTGTGACCGTTTTTCCTCGAAATCACGGCTTCGTGGGGAAAGGCAGGCCCGTGGGAGCTCCAAGTGGCGAAGTCATCGTCACGGGCGGTCTCGGATTCATCGGCTCACATCTGGTGGACGCGTATCTTACCGCGGGCCACCGAGTAATGATCATCGACTCCAACGCGGGCGCGGTCATCGACGGCGAGGACTACGACGCCGACCCCCGCTGCACGGTCGTCCGGCAGCGGGTGGAGGACTACCTGGCGGCGGGCGGCGACTTCACCGGTGCCGACCGCGTCATCCACGCCGCCTCGTACGTCGGCCCCGCGAGCATCCTGTCCAGAGCCGGCCGGCTCGGGCACGACATCATCGGCAGCACCGCGCCGGTCATCGACGCCTGCATCGGCGCCGGTGCGCCGCTGTGCCTGTTCAGCTCGGCCGAGGTGTACGGCCGCAGCGGCGTGCTCGACGAGAAGGACGACATCCTCGTACCGACGCAGTACAACACCCGCATCGAGTACGCGATCGCCAAGACGCTGGCCGAGGCGATGGTCTCCAACAGCCGTCAGCACGGGCTGCGCGGGGTCGTCATCCGCCCGTTCAACGTGGCGGGGGCGCGGCAGTCGCGGGCGGGCGGGTTCGTCATGCCGACGTTCGTCCAGCAGGCGCTGGCCGAGAAGCCGATCACCGTGTTCGCGGGCGGCGAGCAGGTCAGGGCGTTCATCGCGGCGAGCGACCTGACCAGGTTTCTCATCGGCTACATGGACGCGGCGCTGGACAGCGACGACATCATCATCAACGTCGGCAACCCGGCGAACGCGATCACCATCATGGAGCTGGCCCACCGGGTGAAGGACCTGCTCGGCAGCCCGTCGCCCATCGTCAGCGTCGACGGCAGGAGCGTCCACGGGCCGCACTACGCCGAGGCCGAGTCGTTCCACAAGATCCCGGCGCTGCGGGCGGCGACGGGGCTCGGCTGGCAGCCGCGGATCGCGCTCGACGAGCTGATCCTGAGCACCGCCGAGTACTACCGCGCCCGCGAGGATCGGAGGGCAGTGAATGCGCCGCTTTGACCGGGTGCTGGTGATCTCTCCCCACGCCGACGACGAGGTACTCGGCTGCGGCGGCCTGATCGCCGCCCAGGTCGAGGCGGGGGCCGAGGTCCACGTCCTGTATCTGGCGGTCGACGGGATGCGGCACTACGGCCTCGACGGTGCCACCAGCTATCGGCAGCGGCTGGACGAGATCGAGGCCGTCCGGTCCACGCTGGGCTTCACGTACGACATCGCGTACGGCGACCTGGACCTGACCGAGCGGCTGGACACGCTGCCGCGCCGGGAGCTGGTCGACCTGTTCGAGCGGGCGCTGAACGAGCGGCGGCCCGACCTGCTGCTGCTGCCGAGCTTCGCCGACTACGACCAGGATCACCTGGCGGTGTTCGGCGCCGGGTTCGCGGCGGCCCGGCCCATCGCCCAGCAGTTCGGCAAGTGGCTGGTGCCGACCGTGCTGCTGTACGAGATGTCGAAGATTCAGTGGGCGGCCGAGCCGATGCCACGTTCCACGGCGTTCTGCGACATCAGCTCCCATATGGCACGCAAGCTGGAGGCGCTGCGCGGCTACCAGAGCCAGCACCGGCCCTCGCCGCACATCAGGAGCGAGGAGTCGGTGACGGCACTGGCGACGCTGCGCGGGGCGGAGATCGGAGTCACTCACGCCGAAGCGTTCGGCGTACTTAGGGAGGTCCTGTGAAGAAGTTCGCCTTCTGCACCGGCATGGAATTCGCGGCCCCGGCCGTGGACGTGCTGGCTGCTCAGGGCACTCCCCCGGCGCTGCTCATCGGCTATCCGCCCGAGTTACAGCACCGCTCGGGCTACGCGCCGCTGCGGGAGGCGGCGGAGAAGTACGACATCCCGCTGCTGGAGACCGCCGACATCAACGACGGCCGGGCGCACGAGCTGGTCACCAGCCTGGGCATCGACCTGTTCGTGGTGGCCGGCTGGTCGCAGCTGGTCCGCGAACCGCTGCTGTCGGCGTGCCCGCTCGGCTCCGTCGGGCTGCACCCCACCCGGCTGCCCGAGGGCCGGGGACGGGCGCCGCTGCCCTGGACGATCATCAAGGGCATCCGGTCGAGCGCGGTCAGCGTGTTCTTCCTGAACGAAGGCGCCGACGAGGGCGAGCTGATCGCCCAGCGCGAGTTCGCGGTGAGCCGTCGCGACGACGTCACCGAGGTCTACCGCAAGGTGACCGAGATCAACATCGAACTGCTCGCCAAGTACGTCCCACTGCTGCTCGCCGGCCAGGTGGTGGCCCGCCCGCAGCCGCCGGGCGGCTCCGTGTGGGAACGGCGGCGGCCGGAGGACGGCCTGATCGACTGGACCAAGTCCGCGAGCGAGGTCTACGACTGGGTACGCGCGCTGGCCGCGCCGTACCCGGGAGCCTTCACCTTCGTCGGCGGACGCAAGCTGTTCGTGCACAGCGCCGACCTCATCGAGTGGGGCGACCACCGGGAGCCGCCGGGCACCCTGCTGGCGCCGGTCTGGTCGACCGGCAGCGCCGGAGTCCTGGTGGCGTGCGGCTCCGGGCTGCTCGTCGTCCGCGAGGCGCAGTGGGAGGGGACCGGACGGCGTGACGCGCTGGCCCTCCTGGAGGCGGGCGAACTCGCGGCCGGCACATGCCTGGGGACGTAACGCTCACCGGGGCGGTGATGGCGCATCCCAAGCGCAGGGAGGCGGCCATCAGGCTGGCGGGCGGTGTCCTGGACGTGGTCACCGACCCGGATCCGAGCGGGCGGCCGTCGGCGTTCCGGACGTCACTGCTGGCCTGGTCGAGCATCCCCGAAGGCGCCACGCACCACGTACTGCTGCACGACGACATGGTGCTGTCCGGCACGTTCTTCGAGCGGGCGACGATGGCCGCCCAGGCCATGCCGGACGCGGCGCTGGCGCTGTTCGCGTTCTGGAACTCGCGCAACGGCGCCGCCGTACGGCTGGGCGCGCTCGCCGGGGCACGCTGGGTGCGCGGGGCCGGGGAGTACACGCCCGTCGCGGCGCTGCTGCTCCCCCGCCGGGTCGCCGAGGGGTACGTGGAGTGGGCCCGCGATCGGGGCGACACGTGGCCGGACGACGTGCTGATGGGCCGCTATCTCCGGCAGGCCGGCGTGCCGGTGTACGTCGCGGTGCCCAGCCTGGCCGAGCACGAGGACCTGGCGAGCCTGGTGGAGAACGACTTCCAGGGCCTGCGGCGCTCGCCCTGCTTCTTCGCCGACGATCCGCTCTCCCGTGAGGATCGGCTGCTCGGGTCCTTGGCCGCGATCCCGTTCTTCAAGCGAGGGGTGGCGCAGTGCGCGGTGCCCGGCGCTTCGGGATGGCGGGACATCCGGTGCGAGGACTACCTGGACGGGCGCGGCTTCGACGTCGATGCTCTGCGCGCGCGGTACGAGGGCCCTTGGTGGCAGCTCTGGCTGACGGCCTTCACGATGGGCGTGGTGGGGGAAGGCTCCGGGGATCCTCGGGTGGTGGATCGGGCGCTGGAGACCATGGGGCCCGGGGGGCTCTGTCATGAGCTCGGGTCGCGCGAGCTGGCCCGGCTGTCGGACGAACTGCTCGGCGTTTCGCGGGCCGGGCTCGCGGCGGGGCGCGCGGCGTCTCCGCAGGCTGTGGAACGGCCGACGGTGGCCGTGACCGGGGCTGACACGTGGCTGCGCGAGCAGGTCACGTGGGCGCTCGCCGACCGGGGGTACCTGGGTGCCGATGATCCCGACGCGGTGGTGCACGTCTGCGCGCTGGACGGCGATCCTGATGAGGAGGTACGGCTGGCGCGCGCGGCCTTCTCGGGCTTCGGCGGGCGGAAGGTCTTGGTCGGCTCGCGCGGGATGGAGGTCGAGGACGCGGTGGTGTTGCGTCTCGGCGAGCCGTACGGGCCGGGGATGCCGCAGGGCGGGATCGTGGCGGACTCAGTGCTGCGGTCGTCGCTGAACCGGCCGCTGCGGGCCGGTGACGGGGTCCTGCGACTGGTGCATGTACGGGATGTCGCCGCTGCCGTCATCGCCGCTCTGGCCCGTGGGGCCGGGGTGTTCGACATCGCCGGCCCGGAGCCGGTGAGCGGGTGGGAGTTGGCGAAGGCGGTGGCCAAGGCGGTCCGGCCCGTGCCGATCGAGGGCGCCTGGGGTGTGGCGGCGGCGGGAGCGGTGGTGAGCGTCGAGCGGGCCTTCGGTGAGCTGGGGTGGCGGCCGGAGGTGGAGCTCGACTACGGACTGCACACGTGTGCGCAGTGGCTGGCCTACGAGAGCGACCGCCAGTAGAGCCGTCCGTCGGGGGCCGCGATGACGAGCCGTCCTGAGGCGGCGGCCAGCGCTGAAAGGACCGGGGCTGGGCCGAGGTCGGTCCAGTCGGTGTTGTGGCGGTCGACCGGTCTCGTCAGCACGCGGTCGGCCGCGATGGCGTACAGGCGGCCGTTCATCGCCGTCAGGCTCGTGGCTCCTCCCCCGGTGCCCATTCGGGTCCAGGTGGCGTCCGTGAGGCGGCGGATGGGGAGGTGCCAGAGTTCGTCGTCCGAGGTGACGGCGAACAGGGCCTCGTCGGCGCCGGCCAGGCCCGTGGCGTGCTCCGGGGCTCGGCTGACGTCCGCCCACGGGGCGGAGGTGAGGACGGGGTCGCGGTAGCGGATGGCGCCGTCGGGGGCCAGGCCGTACAGGCCCGCCGGTGGGCCGCCGTGGGCCTCGCGGGGGGCGGCGAGCGCCAGGGCGTCGGTGGTGTCGATCGGGCGCCAGGGCAGGTTCTGGCCGGACAGGTCACGCGCGCTCAGCACCCCGCCGGCCCCGGCCGCGAACAGCCGGTTCTCACACACGACGAGCGCGACCGGCTGCGACTGGACTTCCACAGGAGGGGCCATGGGAGGCCCGGCCGTCGCGGGCCGGGATTCCGGGGCTGGGAGCAGCGGGGTGGCCGAGGCCGGGTGCGCGGGGCCGACTGGGCCGATGTCCTCCCACAGGGGTGGGCCCGGGGGGCGGGAGAGGTGGTTCAGGACGTTGCGGGTGATGTGGGACAGGATCGGGTCGGTGGCCAGGGTGTTGCCCCAGTTGATGGTGCCCGCGTTGAAGATCGTCCCGGCGCCCAGCCGGTGCACCCCCATGGTGGCCGCGCCACCCCTGCCGTACCTGCGCCAGTGCGACAGGTCCGCCGTGGCGAGGACGACGAACGACGGCGGGGTGCCGTCGTGGCCCGTGGCCCGGGGGACGCCGTCCAGCCACTCCAGGTCGGCGGCGTCCGTCTCGTAGCCGAGCGCGCCCCTGCCGAACGTGTCGCCGTCTCGCAGGCCGGTGCCCGCGTAGACCCAGTGGTCGGTGAAGCGCGCCGTGTAGGACTCCTGGGACATCACGCGCGAGTCGACCCAGCAGCCGGCGCCGTTGCGGAAGGTCAGGCCGGTGAGGGTGTTCTCGGGGCGGTTGACGGGGTCGCTGGGCCACTCGACCGTGGTGCGGCCGGGGTCGGTGCGCGAGAGGGGGTCGGCGACGGCGTCGCGGTAGCAGACCATCGTCCGGAGGTCGTCCTCGAAGCGGACCTGCCACCAGCAGGTGTTTCCGGAGAATATGGCGATATTTCCACCGGCCCGCGCGAACGCCTCCACCGCGTCCCGCATCTCCCACGACCAGTACTCGTCGTGCCCGTTGATCACCAGCAGCCGGTAACGGCTCAGCAGGTCGAGACCATCGTGCAGGTCCAGCCCCGAGCAGTAGTCGACGGCGTACCCCGACGGCCCGAGCCAGCGCAGCAGCCCGAGCTCCCACTCCTCGACCTGCGGCCCGGCGCCCGGCCGGTCGAAGCTGACCTTGACCGCGCGATCGGGCTGCTCGGACTGGTAGAGCCCCTCACCGGGCACGCCGGGCCGGTTGTACGCCTCCCAGGTGGGAAAGGGAATCGCCACCATCACCGGCGAAGCAGGAACCTGACCACGTACGACGAAATATGCGGACGAATCGCCCAGGACGGCGCGATAGAGCGAGCTGGGCCAGTCCGTGCCCACCTTGAGCGTCCAGGTGTCGCCCTCGGCCGTGTCCCGGAACACGACCCGCCCCGTCGGCACGTCCTCGACCAGGATCGCGCCCCCGCCCGCGAGCAGGTGGAACCGGAGCGTCTCCCCCTGCGCGCACGACGTGGCCGCCGCGTACAGGCTCACGCGAACGCCGCCTCGACCAGCATCGACTCCATGTCGAACAGGAAGCGCTCGATCCCCGGCGGCGCGAGCAGCCCGGTGTCGGCGTACAGCGACACCTCCATCCGCCCCGGCTCGCCGCCGACGTGCAGCCGGAAGTCGCAGATGTTGCGGTCCATGGTGTCCGTCCAGACCAGTTCGGTCCGGCCCATTGAGGAGCGTACGGCCCGTTCGTCCAGACCTGTCACCCCGTCGCGCTGCACCAGCCGCTGGTCATTGAAGCAGCCGAACGACCTGATCCCCGGCCCCACGGCCGACACCGCCTCCTCCATCGCGTACGGATCGAACTGGGCCTGCCGGTACGCCCGCACGGCCACCTGCCAGCCCTGCCGGACCAGCTCCCCGAAGTCCGGCGTACCGAGGTCGAGCAGCACGAGCCCCTCCTGCGAGATCGTCGAGACCACGTCGCGGCGCTCGGCCGCGAACCGGTTGTTGACGATCACCCGCATGCCGCAGAACCGCTGGCCCGTGAGCCGCCCGGCGAGCTTGACCGCGGCCGTGAGCAGCACCGTCGAGGAACTCACCCGCTCGCGCGCGGCCACGGCCTGCGCCGCCGCGGCGATGGCCGCGGAGGTCATCGTGGCCTCCCAGAACCTCGGGCGCCGCAGGACGTCCGACAGGGCCACGGGATCCATGCGCCGGTATTCGGACAGCCAGAAGGCCAGGGCATCGTCGGACGTACGCTTGCCCTCGGCCGAGCGCTGCCACTCGGCGAGCTCGCGCGGCGTGGCGCTCTCCACCGGTGGCAGCGAGTCGCGCAGCAGGAGCAGCCGGAAGTCCTTCACCAGGAGCTCGGCCGCGTGCCCGTCGGCGGCCAGGTGACAGACCACCAGCACGACATGCCGGACATAGTCGCCAGTCACGAGGAACGCCACCCGCAGCGGCCACTCCTCCCAGTAGTCGAACGGCTCGGCCGACAGCCGGTCGCACACCACCTGAGCGGATTCGTCCGTCACCTCGACGTACGGCCGGGCGATGGGTGAGATCCGCTGCCGGGGGCAGTCGCGGGGGCCGCTGAGCCGGGTGCGCAGCGCCTCGTGCCTGGCCACGAGCTCGTCCAGGGCCTTGATGGCGCGCTCGACGGTGACGGGCCGCTTCGGCGCGGCGAAGATCCGGCCGATGTTGAGATAGTGCTCCTGTGGCCGCGCCGCCACGACGGCCCGCCAGATGTCCTGCTGCCCCCAGGTGAGCGGCGACTCAAGCATGGAGCCGTAAGTAGTCCACCAGCTCGTCCAGGCTGTCGGCCGAGGTCAGGTCCAGCTCGACGCCGAACTCCGCCTCCACCGCGTCGATCAGCCTGAGATAGCCGAGTGAGGTGACGCCGAGATCGGCCAGCCTGGCCTCTCCGGCCAGCACCTCTTCGGCCTCGACCGCGCCGTCGGTGGCCTTGGCGACCATGTCGGCGAGCCGTCCGCGTAGTTCCCCGTCCGTCTGCACCTGGCAAAGCCCTCCCGTTTTCAGGGAAATCCGGGGCGAGTGTGTCACGCGGGGCCAGACGGCGGCAAGCGTCTGCCGGTAAGGGGTTGACGCATTTGTGCATTTTTTCTAGCGTCTTGCGGCAGCCCGATAATAATTTTGGGGGGTGGTTCAGTCGGCTCAGACTGTTCCTGCTCTGCTGAGCTCACGAGCCGCCACCGACCCCGACCACGAGGCCCTCATCGTCGCCGGAACGGGCGGCCTGACACTCGGCGAGTGGGACGAGCGCTCCAACGCCGCCGCCCACGACCTGCTCGACCAGGGCGTACAGCGAGGTGACCGGGTAGCGCTGGTGTTCGGCGGCCGTGACTGGCTCGACTACGCGGTGAACTGGATGGCGGTGCTGAAGGCGGGCGCCGTCGCGGTGCCGCTGTCGGACCGCCTGGCCGCCCCGGAGCTCGCCCACCTGATCGGGCACTGCGGCGCGACCACGACCATCCGAAGCGGCGAAGAACTCAGAGGCCCGTCCGCACCCGTCCCCGTCGAGGTCGATCCGCTCGATCTCGCCCAGATCCTCTACACCTCCGGCACCACCGGGCAGCCCAAGGGCGTGGCGGCGAGCCACGCGAACCTCACCTCCCCGCCCGTCCACCCCAGACGCCGCCCGTTCGCTCACTCCCGGCATCTCGTGCACGCCTTCCCCATCGGCACGAACGCCGGCCAGGTCATGCTGCTCCACGCGCTGACCGCCGCGCCCACCGTGGTCACGCCGCCGCTGTTCACGCCGGCCCGCTTCGCGGCGCTCGTGGAGTCGTACGCGGCCGGGACCGTGTTCGTGGTGCCCGCGATGGCCATCGAACTGCTCGGCGCCCGCGTCCAGGACCACCACGACCTGTCGAGCGTGCTGCTGCTCGGCTCGGCCGCCGCCGCGCTGCCGCCGAAGGTCGCGGCCGAGCTGACCGAGGCGTTCCCGAACGCGACGGTCGCGAACTACTACACCTCGACCGAGGCCGCACCCGCCCAGACCATCATGATCTACGACCCCGACCGGCCGGGCGCGCTCGGGCACGCGGCCGGCAGCCTGAAGATCGCGGACGCCGACGGCGACCCGGCCGCGCCGGGCGAGACCGGTGAGGTATGGCTGCGCGCCGCCGCGCACTCCCGCGCCTACTACGGCGAGCAGCGGCACGACACCTTCCAGGACGGCTGGGTACGCATGGGCGACCTCGGCTACCTCGACGACGACGGCTACCTGCACCTCGTCGACCGGGAGAGCGACGTGATCAAGTCGGGCGCCTTCAAGGTCTCGACGATCCAGGTCGAGGCCGCGCTGCACGAGCATCCGGCCGTGTCCGAGGCGTCGGTGTTCGGGGTGCCGCACCCGGTCATGGGCATGGCGGTCGCGGCGGCGGTCGTGTCCCGCGAGCCGGTGACGCTGGCCGGCATCCGGGCCTTCCTGGCCGAGCGGCTCGCCCAGCACGAACTGCCCACCCGGCTGCTGTGCGTGGACGCGCTGCCCAGGAACGCCGCCGGAAAAGTGATCAAGCGAGAACTGCGCGGTATGGCAGAGGAGTGAGCATGGTCCTGGCATCGCAGGCACAGCACGGGATGTGGATCACCGAGGTGATGCACGGCACCGGCACGGCCTACCACATGCCGTTCGCCATGTGGTTCGACGGGCCGCTGGACCGGGAGGCGATGCTGGCGGCGTGCCGAGCGGTGCTCGCGCGGCACCCGGTGCTGAGCCGCGCCTTCGAGGAGCGCGACGGCTCGCTGCACCTGGTGCCCGCCGAGGCCGAGCCGCCGGTCGCGTTCGTCGTGGAGCCGGACCCGGCAGCGCTGATCGAGCGGGAGATCGCGCGGCCCTTCTCGCTGTCCGCCGGGCCGCTGGCCCGGTTCACGCTGGCGGAGGTCTCGGCGTCGCGGCACCTGCTGCTGTTCGTGGGGCATCACCTCGTCTTCGACGGCATGTCGAAGGACCTGCTCGTACGGGATCTCGCCGCCGCCTACTCCGGGGCGTCCGCTCCGCCGCTGCCCATGCCGTACGGGGCGGCGGAGAAGCCGTCGCCGGAGGCGGAGGCGTACTGGCGGGCCCGCTGGCACGAGGTGCCACAGGTGGTGATCAACGGGGTGGCCAGGACGCCACGGCTGGCCGAGCGCGGCGAGACCGTGCTGCTCGACCTGACCCACGACATGCCGGATTTATCCGGTGTGACGAGATTCGAGGTCTTCCTCGCCGCGGTGCACGCGCTGCTTCACCGGTACGGCAACGCCGACCCGTCCGTGGCGGTGGCCATGTCGACCAGGACCGCTGAGACCCGGGACCACATCGGCCTGTTCGCCACCGAGCTGCCCGTGTTCTCGTCCAGGTCCGGGGGCTCCTTCCGCGAACTGGCCCTGGGCCTCAGGAGCGAGTTACGCGAGCTGAACGCCTTCCGCGAGGTGCCCCTGGCCAGGGCGGTGGGCGGGATCAAGCCCCGGGTGGCGCTGGCCCCGGTGTCCATCAGCTTCCGGCGACGCGCGCCCGAACAGGTCTTTCCCGGGCTGGAGCTGTCGGTGGAGTGGAAGATGTCCAACCACATGGTCAGGAACGTCCTCCACCTCCAGGCGGTGGACGGCGACGACGGGCTGCGGCTGACGCTGCACTACAGCCCGGAGGTCATCGCCCGGCAGGACGTCGAGCTGGCCGGGGAGCACCTCAGGAAGGTGCTGCGGGCGGTCGCCGAGGACCCGGACGTACGGGTCGCCGATCTGCCACTCCCGGTCGCCGCCCAGGTCACCACCGCGGCCACTCCCCTGACCGTGCCGGATGCCGCCCCGGTGGCCGGCGAGGCCGAGGCGGAGTTGGTCGAGCAGGTGCGGCTGATCTGGATGGAGGTCCTGCGGATGGACCACATCGCGCCGGACGAGGACCTCTACGACCTCGGCGGGCATTCGCTGACCATCACCCAGATCAGTGCGCGGATCAGGAAACGGCTCGGGGTGGAGGTGCCGTTCGACGTGTTCCTCGACGATCCGACGATCACCGGGGTGGCGGCGGCCATCGGCGGGCTGCGGTCATGATCTCTCTGGGCCAGGAGCGGCTCTGGTTCCTGCAGCGGCTCGATCCGCTGGACGCGGCCTATCGGGTGGCGGTGGTGCGGCGGTTGCGGGGGGCGCTCGACGTCGAGGCGCTGACGGGGGCGTTCGGGGATGTGGTGGGGCGGCATGAGTCGTTGCGGACGAGGTTCCCCGACCAGGACGGCCTGCCGGTCGCGGTGATCGACCCACCGGGCGCGGTGCCGGTGGAGCTCGTGACCTTTGAGCGACCGGTGCTCGACGAGGTCATGCGGCTGCTCGAAGAGCGGGCCAACACGCCGTTCGACCTCGCCGCCGCGCCGCCCCTGCGGATCACGCTGGTCCGGTTGGCGGACGACGATCACGTGCTGTGCGTGGTGCTGCACCACATCATCGGCGACGGCTGGTCCCTGAACGTGTTGATGGACGACCTGGCCGCCTTCTACCTCGCCCGCACGGAGGGCGTACCGCTCTCGCTGCCCGAGTTGCCCGTCCGCTACGCCGACTACGCCGACGAGCAGCGGGTCTCCGACGCCGACGTCGAGTACTGGACGGGCAGGCTCGCCGGGGCGCGGCCGCTGGAGCTGCCCACGGACCGGCCGCGTCCCGCCCAGCGGAGCAGCGCGGGCGACGAGGTGGGATTCGACCTGTCGCCCGAGGTCGCCGGGGCGCTGTCCCGGCTGGCCAGGGCCGAGCGCTCGACGGTGTTCATGGTGTTGCTGGCCGCGTACCAGGTGCTGCTGGCCAGGCATGCCGGGCAGGACGACATCGTGGTCGGCTCACCTACCGCCGGTCGCGACCGGCCGGAGCTGGAGCCGATGGTCGGGCTGTTCGCCTCCACGCTGGTGCTGCGGGGGGATCTGTCCGGGGATCCGCCGTTCGCCGAGTTGCTGCGCCGTACCCGCCGTACCGTGCTGGAGGCGATGGCACATCGCGAGGTGCCGATCGAGCGGGTGCTGTCGGCGCTCGACATCGAGCGCGATCTGTCGCGGACGCCGCTGTTCCAGGCGATGCTGGCGCTGCACAACTCCGCAGTGGGGTACGCGGAGGCGGAGTCGTTCGCCGGGATGGAGAGCCTGCCGTTCGCCCACGGGGCGCCGCCGGCCATGGTGGACCTGCGGATGGATCTCTGGCCGTCGGGCGGGGGGTGGCACGGTGCGCTCTTCTACAGCACCGAGCTGTTCGACCGGGAGACGGTGACGCGGCTCGCGGCCCGCTTCCAGACGTTGCTCGCCTCGATCCTCGCCGCCCCCGGGGCTCGGCTGTCGGAGCTGCAGCTGCTGCCCGCCGCCGAACGCGAGCTGCTCGACCGGACCTGGAACAGCACCGCCCTCGAAGTGCCTGCTGGGACCGTCGTGGACCTGGTCATGCGGCAGGCCGGGCTGCGGCCGGACGCGGTCGCGGTCTCGTGCGGCGAGAACCACCTCACCTACGCGGCCCTCGCCGCGCAGGCGCTGCGGGTCGCGGGTGAGCTGCGGGCACGGGGGGCTGGGCCCGGATCCGTGGTGGCCGTCCGCCGGCGGCGGTCGGTGGAGCTGCCCGGGATCCTGCTCGGCGTGATGCTGTCGGGCGCCGCCTATCTGCCGATCGACCCCGCGCTTCCGGCTGACCGGGTGGCGTACGTGCTGGCGGATTCGGGAGCCCGGTTCACACTGGACGACCCCTCTGTTGTCGCCCCTGAGTCCGTCGGCCCTGGGCCCGACTGCGGGTCGGCCGCCTACGTGCTCTACACCTCCGGCTCGACCGGTCGCCCGAAGGGGGTGGCCGTGCCGCACTCGGCGCTGGTCAACCTGCTGGCCGGGATGGAGCGGCTGCTCGGCGCCCGGCCGGCGGACGTCTGGCTGGGCAGTACCTCGCTCTCCTTCGACATCGCGGGGCTGGAGCTGTACCTGCCGCTGGTGACCGGTGGGCGGCTGGTGCTGGCCGATGACGAGACCGTGCGTGACGGTGCCGCGCTGGCCGGGCTGATCTCCACAGCGGGCGTCACGCACGTGCAGGCCACCCCGTCGGGCTGGAACATGCTGCTCTCCGCCGGGCTCGACGCCTCCGGGCTGGTGGCGCTGGCGGGTGGCGAGGCACTGCCGCTCGCGCTGGCCAGGCGGCTGCGGCGACGGGTGGCGCGGCTGTTCAACATGTACGGGCCGACGGAGACCACGATCTGGTCCACCGCCTGGGAGGTCCCCGCCGAGCCCGGCCGGGTGAGCATCGGGCGGCCGATCGCCAACACCCACGTCCACGTGCTCGACGGCTCCGGCGCGCCGGTGCCGATCGGGGTGCCCGGTGAGCTGGCGATCGGCGGGGCCGGGCTCGCGCTCGGCTACCTGGGCAGGCCGGACCTGACCGCCGAGCGCTTCGCGAACGGCCTCTACCGGACCGGCGACCGGGTCAGATGGCTGCGCGACGGCACCCTGGAGTTCCTCGGCCGGGGCGACGGCCAGGTGAAGCTGCGCGGGCACCGGATCGAGCTGGGCGAGATCGAGACCGTGCTGGAGTCGCATCCGGACGTCCGGCAGGCGGCTGTCGTCGTCCACAGAGAGGAACTGGTCGCCTATGTGGTGACCAACCGAACCGCTGGGCCGATGGACCGCGCGGCCGACTCGTCCGACCTGCTTGAGCACGCGGCCGGGTGGTTGCCCGCCTACATGGTGCCCGGGGTCGTGGTGACGCTTGACGCGTTGCCGATGACGGCCAACGGCAAGGTCGACCGGCTGGCGCTGCCCGAGCCGGCGGGGCCCGTGGCGGGACGGGGTGGCAAGCCGCGTACCGCCCGGGAGCGGCAGGTGGCCAGGATCTTCGGCGACGTCCTCCGGATCGGTGACCTCGGCGCGGACGACGACTTCTTCGCCTTGGGCGGGCACTCGCTGCTGGCCACGCAGGTGATCGCCCGGCTGGAGGCGGCGGGGACGACGGTGCCGTTGCGGACGCTGTTCGGGCAGCCGACGGTGGCCGGGTTCGCGGCGACGCTGGAGGACCTGCCCGACGAACCGGGCCGCCCGCTCGCACCGCGACCGCCCGGCTCGCTGCCTCCGCTTTCGGCCGCTCAGGAACGGCTGTGGTTCCTCCACCGGCTGGATCCCGGCGATGCCTCGTACAACATGTACATCGTGCGCAGGCTCCGCGGCCCCCTCGACCCGGAGGCGCTGGGACGGGCGCTGACCGCGCTGCTCGCCAGGCACGAGTCGCTGCGCACGCGCTTTCCCGAGGTGGACGGGCGGCCGGTCGCCGTCGTCGGGCGCGCCGCGCCCGCCGCCGTCGAGCGGCTCGACGCGCGGGACGAGGCGGAGGCCCGCGCGCTGGTGGCCGCCCGCACCAATGCCCCACTTGATCTCGGTACGGCGCCGCCACTGCGGATCACGCTGATCCGTCTGGGCGGGGACGACCATGTGCTGTGCCTGGTGCTCCACCACATCGTCGCCGACGGCTGGTCGATCACCGTCCTTCTGAACGACCTCGCCGCGTTGTACGCCGAGTCAGAGGGCTTGGCGCCGCTGGTCGTACAGCATGGGGATGTCGCGCGTTGGCAGCGGGAGCAGGACGGGAGCGCGGCGCTGGAGTACTGGCGGGAACGGCTGGCCGATCCGCCCACGCTGGCGCTGCACACCGACCGGCCGCACACGCCGGGGCCCGCGCGGGGTGACTTCCATCTGCTGGACATCCCCGACGAGCTGGCCAGGGCGCTGGACGCGACGGCGCGGAGGCAGCGCAGCACGTTGTTCATGGTGCTGCTGACGGCGTATCAGGTGCTGCTGGCGCGGCACACCGGACAGACGGACATCCTGGTCGGCTCGCCCACCGCCGGGCGGGGCCGGGTGGAGCTGGAGCCGATCGTCGGGTATCTCAGCACCACGCTGGTGCTGCGCGGCGACCTGTCCGGGGATCCGACGCTGGAGGAACTGCTGGCCAGGACGCGGCGGACCGTGCTGGACGCGATGGCGCATCAGGACGTGCCGTTCGAGCGGCTGCTGGCGGATCTGGATATCGAGCGGGACATCAGTAGGAAGCCGATGTTCCAGACGATGCTCACGTTGAACAGCCAGACGGCCGACGGGGAGCGGGATCGGCTCGGCGACGATCTGGAAATGTCGTACTTTGACGACGGTTATCGGCAGGCCAAGTTCGACCTGGTGGTGGAGGCTTGGCGGGCGCCGGGGCGGCTGCGGATGGCGTTCGGGTACGACGCGAGGCTGTTCGACGCGGGGACGGTGGCGGGGCTGGCGGAACGGTTCGCGGTGCTGTTGCGCGGGATCGCCGACCCGGACAACCGGCACGCCCGCCTGTCCGCCCTGCCGATGCTCACCACCGCCGACGCCGCACTGATCGCTTCGGCGAGCGGCGACGAGAACACCGAGTCGAGCACCCCGGATGTCGACGCGTCGGCCATCGGTGTGCCGGAGATGATCGCGGAGGCCGTCGCCGCCCATCCCGAGGAGACGGCCGTCGTCTGCGGGTCCGAGAGCGTGACCTACGGCGAGCTGGCCGAGCGGGTGTCCCGGCTGGCCGCCGAGCTGGCCGGGCGCGGCGCGGGCCCCGGCGACATCGTCGGCCTCCACCTCGGCCGGTCGATCGACGCGGTGGTGGCGATGCTGGCGATCTGGCGCACCGGAGCCGCGTACCTGCCGCTCGACCCCGCCTACCCCGCCGCCCGCCTCCAGCACATGATCACCACGAGCGGCGCCCGCCTGATCCTCTCGGACGACCTGACCACCACGGACAGCCCGCGCACCGGAGACCCCGGCCTCGCCTATGTCATCTACACCTCCGGCTCCACCGGCGCCCCCAAGGGGGTGGCGGTCGAGCACGCCGGCCTGGCCGCCCGGGTCCGGTGGATGCGCCACGAGTACGGCCTGCGGCCCGGCGACCGGGTCGTCCAGCTCGCCTCCCTCAGCTTCGACACCCACGCCGAGGAGCTCTACCCCGCCCTGACCACCGGCGCCACGGTCGTGCTGGTGCCCGACGGCGGCGCCACCCTGCCCGACCTGCTCGCCGGACGTCCCGACATCACCGTGCTCGACCTCCCGACGGCCTACTTCCACCACCTCGTGGACCTGATCGACGAGATCGCCTGGCCGCCGGCCCTCCGTCTGGTCGTCATCGGCGGCGAACAGGTCCACGCCACCTCCCTGACCCGCTGGCGGCGACGTTTCGGGGATCGGGTACGCCTGGTCAACACGTACGGCCCCACAGAGACCACGATCGTCGCCACCGCCGCCGACCTGACGGGCGAACCGGACCCGCACCCGCCCATCGGCCGCCCCATCCACGCCACCACGGTCCGCGTCCTCGACCCCCACGGCGCGCCCACGCCGCCCGGCGCCCCCGGCGAGCTGTACATCGGCGGCCCCGGCGTCGCCCGTGGTTACCTCGGCCTGCCGGAGCTGACGGCCCAGCGCTTCGTCCGGCTCCCGGACGGCGACCGGTACTCCCGCGCCAGCGACCAAGCGCGGCTCCCTGACGGCGGCCGCTACTTCCGTACCGGCGACCGGGTGCGGCTGCGCCCCGACGGGCTGCTGGAGTTCCTCGGACGCCTCGACGAGCAGGTCAAGGTGCGGGGCTTCCGCATCGAGCCGGGCGAGGTCGAGCACTGCCTGCTCGCGCATCCGGATGTGCGGCAGGCCGCGGTGGTCGCCAGGGACGGCGAGCTGGTCGCCTATGTCGTGGGCGAGGCGGCCGAGCTGTCCGAACACGTGGCCGGGCGGCTCCCGCCGTACCTGGTCCCCGCTCATTGGGTGGTGCTCGACGCGCTGCCGCTGACCGCGAACGGCAAACTCGACCGTGGCGCGCTGCCGGAGCCTGGCCGCGCCACCGGGACGGACGCCACGCCGCCGCGTTCGGACGCGGAGGAGCTGGTCGCCGACGTCTGGGCCGAGGTGCTCGGCGCGGACAAGGTCGGCGCGTTCGACGACTTCTTCGCGCTCGGCGGGCACTCGTTGCTCGCCATCAGGGTGGCGGCCCGGCTGCGGGCGATCGCGGGGGTGGATCTGCCGATCCGTACGCTGTTCGCCCGCCGTACCGTCGCCGAACTGGCGCGCGCCGTCGAGGAGGCGCTGGTGACGGAGGTGGCCGGGCTGTCCGACGAACAGGTGTTGAGCATGCTGGACCCGGAGGGCACGCCGTGACCGAGCTGACCGAGGCCCAGCGGGCGCTGCTGACCCAGCGGTTGCGGCGGCGCAGGAGCGTGCCGACGATTCCGGCGCTGCCGGACGGTCAGGCGCCGCCGCTGTCCTATGCGCAGGAGCGGCTGTGGTTCATGGAGCAGTACGCGCCAGGGAACCCCGCGCACACGATCCCGTTCGTCCGGCGGCTGCGCGGCCCGCTCTTCGCCTCTTTGTTGGGCGACGCGCTGAACCGGATCGCCGCACGGCACCAGCCGTTGCGGACCCGGTTCCCGGTCGGCGACGACGGGCAGCCCAGGGTGACGGTCTCGGCCGACAGCACGGTCCCGCTCACCATCTCCTCCGCCGACGACGCCGCCGAGGCGCGGGTTCTGGTCGACGGCTTCCTCGCCGAGCCGTTCGACCTGGTGACCGGCCCGGTGATCAGAGCTCTGCTGGTACGGCTGGCAGCCGATGACCACGTGCTGGCCATCGCCGTCCACCACATCGCGGCCGACGGCCGGTCCGCGAACGTCCTGCTCCGCGAGATCCTGACCTGCTACGACCGGGATCCCCTGCCCGAACTGCCCGTCACCTACGGCGACTTCGCCGCCTGGCAGCGCGCGCGGCCCGGCGGCGCGGACGACGTCGCCTACTGGCGGGAAAGGCTGGCCGGCCTGCCGCCGCTTGAGCTGCCGACGGACTTCCCCCGGCCGCCGGAGCTGACCTATCTCGGCGCGGCCCACCCTTTCGCGATCGACCCCGATCTGGTCGCGCGGCTGGACCGACTCGGGCGCGAGCACGGCGCCACCCCATACATGGTGCTGCTGGCGGCCTTCGCGGCGCTGCTCGGCCGGTACGCCGGGCAGGAGGACGTGGCGGTCGGTTCGCCCGTGGCCGGGCGGTCGCTGCCGGAGCTGGACGGGCTGGTCGGGTGCTTCATCAACATGCTCGCGATGCGGGTGGATCTGTCGGGCGATCCGTCGTTCCTGGAGTTGCTCCGCCGGGTGCGAGACCTGGGCATGGACGCCTACGAGCATCAGGAGCTCCCGTTCGAGCGGCTGGTGTCGGAGCTGAACGTGCCGCGGGAGGTGTCGCGGTCGCCGCTGTTCCAGGTCCTGTTCGCGATGCAGAACTACGGAGGTGGCGACGAGGCTTCCGGTGAGCTGACCGTCGAGGGATTCTCGCCGGGGGTGTGGGCCACCCGGTTCGATCTGGAGCTGTACACCGGAGGCGATGGTTCCTTCCTGTTCGTGTACAACGTCGCGTTGTTCACCGCTGAGCGGATCACGCGCATGGCCGGGCATCTCAGCACCCTGCTTGAGGGGATCGCGGCTGATCCGTCCGCCCCCTTCTCCACGATCGAACTGCTCACCGGTCCCGAACGCGAGGAACGGGAGCGGTGGAACGACACCGGGCTCGATCTCGGCGAACCCGGCCTGTTGCACCGTCCGTTCGAAGAGCGGGTGCCGTACGCGCCCGATGCCGTCGCGGTGGCCCACCCCGGCGGCGCGATCACGTACGCGGAGCTGGAGCGGCGGGCCGCGCTGCTGGCCGCCGAGCTGACGTCGGCGGGCGTGGGGCGCGGCGAGCTGGTCGCGGTCGTGATGGAGCGGGGGTGGGAGCAGGTCGTCGCGGTGCTGGCCGTCAACAAGGCCGGAGCGGCCTATCTGCCGGTCGACGCGGACCTACCGGAGCAGCGGCGCTTCGAGCTGATCGCCCGCGGTGAGTGCCGGGTCGCGGTGACCCAGCCGTGGCTGGACCTGACCTGGCCCGCCGACGTGACCCGCGTCCCGGTGACTCCGTCGGACGCTCCCATGGCCGCCACCTCCGAGTGCCCGGCGGCACCCCACGACCTCGCGTACGTGATCTTCACCTCGGGCTCGACCGGCACCCCCAAGGGCGTGATGATCGAGCACCAAGCCGCCCTGAACACCATCCGCGACCTCAACCACCGCTTCCACCTCGGCCCGGACGACCGCATCCTCGCCCTGTCGGCCCTCAGCTTCGACCTCTCCGTGTACGACGTCTACGGCGCCCTGGCCACCGGCGCCACCCTCGTCATGGGCGAGCCGTCGGCCGACAAGGACCCCGCCGCCTGGGCCCGCCTGGTCACCGAGCACCGCGTCACCGTCTGGAACTCCGTCCCCGCCCTCATGGAGCTCCTGGTCGACCACGCCGAGCACGAGGGCACCGACCTCAGCTCGCTGCGCCTGGTGCTGATGTCCGGCGACTGGATCCCGCTGACCCTCCCCGACCGGATCCGCGCCCTGGCCCCCGAGGCCGAGATCATCAGCCTGGGCGGCGCCACCGAAGGCTCGATCTGGTCCATCTTCCACCCGATCGGCGAGATCGAGCCGGGCTGGTCGTCGATCCCGTACGGCCGTCCGCTGGCCAACCAGTCCTTCCACATCCTGGACCGCGGCCTGTGCGACGTGCCCATCGGCGTGCCCGGCGACCTGTACATCGGCGGCGTGGGCGTGGCCACCGGCTACTGGCGCGACCCGGAACGAACGGCCGCCGCCTTCATCGTCCACCCCCGCTCCGGCGAGCGCCTCTACCGGACGGGGGATCTGGGCCGCTACAGCCCGGACGGCACGATCGAGTTCCTCGGCCGCGCCGACGCGCAGGTGAAGATCCGCGGTTACCGCATCGAACTGGGCGAGATCGAAACCCACCTCTCCCGCCACCCGGACGTGTCCGAGTGCGTGGTCACCACCTATGGCTCGGGCACCCAGGCCCAGCTGGTGGCGTACGTGGTGGGCCAGGTGGATCCGGTACGCCTGCGCGGCCATCTCGCCGAGACGCTGCCGGCGTACATGATCCCCACTCGTTTCGTCCCCCTCCCCCACCTGCCCCTGACCGCCAACGGCAAGGTGGACCGGCGCCGCCTTCCCGCCCCGACGTCACCTGCGGAGGGCGGGGGTGCGCACACCCCGCCGACCACGGAGGCGGAGCGCCTGGTCGCGGCGGTCTGGGCCGAAGTGCTCGACTCCGGCGCGGCCCTCGGGGTCGATGATGATTTCTTCGACGTCGGCGGCCACTCCCTGCTGGGGATCAAGGTGGTGGCCAGGCTGCGGCGAGTGCTGCCGCCCGGTGCGGCGCCCATCGCCGTGGTGGACCTGTTCAAGCACCCGACCATCCGCGAACTGGCCGCGCTCGTCGACGGCACCACCACCGCGTCGCGCGGGCTGCTGCACGAACTGACGCCGCGCCGGACCTCTCCCCCTGAGCTCACGTACGTCTGCGTCCCGTACGGCGGCGGTGCGGCGGTGGTCTATCAGCCGCTCGCCGACGCCCTGCCCGGCGCGTACGCCCTGTGGTCGCTGGCCATCCCCGGGCATGACGTCGGGCTGGACGAGGAGCGGCTGCCGCTGGACGAGGTGGCCGCCCGGTGCGTGAGCGAGATCCAGGAGAAGGTACGCGGGCCCGTGGCGCTGTACGGGCACTGCGGCGTGGGGTCCGCCCTGATCGTCGAGATCGCGCGGCGGCTGGAGGCGGAGGGGCGCGAGCTCGAAGCGGTGTACATCGGGGCGATCTTCCCCTTCGCCCGCCCGGGTAACGGGCCGATGGCGCTGCTGTCCAAGCTGGCCAGGCGCGAGTTCCTGCGCAGCGACCGGAGCTATGTCAACTGGCTGACGTCCATGGGCCTGGACATGGGCGACCTGGAGCCGGGGCAGGCCCGGCACATCATCAGGAACATGCGGCGCGACAGCGAGGCCGCGGAGGAGTATTTCACCGGGCTGTTCGAGGGCTCGGTGGAGCGGCTGCGGGCGCCGATCATCAGCGTGGCGGGCGAGCACGATCCGGCGACCGAGTTCTTCGAGGAGCGGTATCGCGAGTGGCACTTCCTCGCGCCCACGGCCGCCGTGGTGGAGCTGGACGAGGCCGGACACTTTTTCCTGAAATATCGGGCTGCTGAGCTCGCCGAGATCGTCACCCGTACCCACGTCGCCCTTGAGGATCCTCCTAGCGGTGAAAGCTGGCGGGTGCGGGAGGTGTCGCGGGACCGGGAACGGGCTGTCGCGACCGGGCCGCAGCCGAGTATGAAGCGGTTCATGGCCGTCGCCAGTGGTCAGTTGGTGTCCATCCTGGGGTCGGCGCTGACCGGGTTCGCCATTCCCCTCTGGATCTATCTGGCCACGGGCTCGCTGGCGCAGTTCGCCCTGCTGTCCGTGGTCGGGCTGGTCCCGGGGATGGTGGTGGCGCCGCTGGCGGGTGCGATCGTCGACCGGGGGAACCGGCGGGCCGTCATGCTCGGCGGTGACGCCGCCGCCGTCGGCACCCAACTCGTCTTCGGGGCGCTGCTCTGGACCGGGAACCTGCAGACCTGGCAGATCTACCCCCTCCTCGCGCTGCTGTCCGTGGCGCTCACGTTCCAGCGGCTGGCGTACACCTCGGCCGTGCCGCAGCTCGTCCCCAAGCGGTATCTCGGGCACGCCAACGGCATCGTGCAGATGGCCGGTGGCATGACGCAGTTGCTCGTGCCCCTCGCGGCCGTCGGGCTGATGGCGGTGATCGGGCTGGAGGGGATACTGGCGCTCGACGTGGCCAGCTACGTGTTCGCGATCGGGGTGACGTCGCTCGTGCGCTTCCCCGCCGCGATGGCCTGGCGCCGCAAGGAGCCGGTCCTGACGGAGATGGCGGCCGGGTTCCGCTACTCCTGGGGGAACCTGGGGTTCCGGCAGATGCTCCTCTACTTCGCGCTGCTGAACGTCTTCCTGTCGCCCCTGTTCCTGCTGATCTCGCCGCTGGTGCTCTCCTTCGGCACGCTGGACGACGTGGGCCGGATCTCCTTCGTGTCCGGGCTGGGGGTCTTCCTCGGCGGTCTGACCATGACGGCCTGGGGCGGACCGGGCCGGGGGCGGATGCGGGCGGTGCTGTGGTGCACGCTGGCGCTGGCGGGGTTCTGCCTGGTGACGGGGCTCCGGGCGGATCTGGTGACGATCGGGATCGGGGCGTTCGGGATGTCGCTCTGGGTGACGCTGCTGAACGGCATCTACGCCACGATCGTGCAGGTCAAGGTGCCGCAGCGGTTCCACGGGCGGGTGTTCGCGCTGAACACGCTGATCGCCTGGTCCACACTGCCGCTCGGCTTCGGCCTCGTGGCGCCGTACGGCGCGGCGGTCTTCGACCCACTGCTCGCCCCCGACGGCCCGCTCGCCCCGACCGTCGGAGCCCTCATCGGGACCGGCGCCGGGCGCGGGGTGGGGCTGATGTACGTGCTGTTCGCCGTGGCGATGGCGGTGCTCGCCGCGGTGGCGCTGCGCTCGCGGCTGCCGGGACTGCTCGACGGGAGCGCCGACGCGACTCCGGACGACCTGGTCGGGCTACAGGCTCTCGGGCGAAGTCTCTAGGGTCAAGGGCTCAACCGAACAGGTCCACCAGCACCGCTTGTGCTCTTCACCGGGGAAAAACCGTTGTCCCATGAGGGATCCTCCCCACTCGATGTGCGAACAGATCCAGAAACCATGGCTTACAGGCTATCTTGATTATGGTTAATATCACCGGAGTGCTATATATCTGGAGGCGCGATGGAGTTGAACTCGCTCAGGCAGTTCCTGGTGGTGGCGCGGCTGGAACACCTCAGCGGCGCGGCCGAGGAGCTTCGCGTCGCCCAGCCGTCGCTGAGCCGTACCATCGCCCGGCTGGAGAGCGAGCTGCGCACACCGCTGTTCGACCGGAGCGGCCGGCTGCGGCTGAATGACGCGGGCAAGCTCTTCCGCGATTACGTCGAACGCTCCCTGGGTGAGCTGGATGCGGGGCGGCGAGCCGTCGCCGAGGCCGTCAGCGAGGGTGTGGGCACCGTACGACTTGCGTCTGAGACCTTCCTCACGCTCACCGGGCCGCTGGCGGCCTTCAAACGAGCTCACCCGACCATCGAGGTCGAACTCCGTTGGATGGCGGCCGAGGACATGGGCCGTCACCTGCGGGCCCAGGACGTTGACCTGTGCGTCGCCTCCCAGCCGATCCCCGCTGAGGGCCTGGAGGCGGTCCAACTGCTCGATGAGGCGGTCGGTGTAGCCATGCCGCTCGACCATCCGCTGGCGAGCCGTACGTCGGTGAGCATCGACGAGCTCACCGGCCAGCCCTTCGTCAGCGCCCGCAAAGGGCACTGGCAACGCCGGCTCCTGGACCGGCTTTTCGCCGCACGAGACCATACCCCGAAGATCGTCTGCGAGGTCGACGAGCCCAGTGCCATCGCGGCCCTGATCAGCGCGGGGCTTGGCATCGGTCTCGTCCCCGCCTTCGCCCGGACCGGCTCCACGCGGGTCCCCGCCGCCTGGGTCCCTGTCGGCAGCCCTGACTGCCGACGCGCGGTCACCCTGTACTGGGGCGCCGGCAGCCACCTATCCACCGCCGCCCGCCTGATGCGCACCACGATCGCCAACTGGAACTGGATCACCGGCGAACCACAGGAGAAGCGCTGAGGACGCGCTTCATGATCGTCACATTGTCGGGTGTCCTCCTCACCGGCGTTGCTGAGGTTGGAGACTCCGGTGGGGACTCGGCGCGTTCGGCAGGAGGTTCAGCAAGGGCCTGTCGGGGTCGGCGAGTTGTTGCGGGTCGGCGGGGTGCCCGGTGGCGATGAGGGTGCGCAGGTGATCGGCGGCGCCCCACTGGTCGATGGTCAGGGCGGCCACGGGGATGCGGCGGTCGAGCCAGAACGCGGTGAATCCGTAAGTGGCGTGCCCGCCGCGGGTGATGATGCGGTCCCAGGTGGTGGGGAGTCCGACGTATTCGAGGGTGGAGCCGTACTGGGTGGAGAAGAGGTAGGGGACGTGGTCGATGGTGGTGGGTTCGCCGAGCAGGGTGGCCGCGGCGGCGGTGCCGTGGATCGCGGCGTTGTCCCAGTGTTCGATCCGTACCGGGTTCAGGTAGCGCGGGTGCTGGTGGCGGGCGACGTCGCCGGCGGCCACGGCGGCCGGGTGCGAGGTGCGCAGGTGCTCATCGGTGATGATGCCACCGTCGACGTGCAGTCCCGCTGCCTGGGCGAGTTCGGTGTTGGGGGCGGCGCCGACGCCGACGATGACGAGGTCGGCGGGGATCGTCCGTCCGGTGATGGTCTGGACGGCTTCGACCGAGCGCGTGCCGAGGATGGCCTCGACGCCGTCGCCGAGGAGCAGGTTCACACCGTGGTCGCGGTGGCGGCGGGCGATGAGGCCACCGATCTGGTCGCCCAGCACGTAGTAGAGCGGGGTGGGCAGGGGGTCGATGACGGTGGTGTGGTTGCCGAAAGTACGACTGGCGGCCGCGAGTTCGGAGCCGAGCCAGCCGGCGCCGATGACGACGACATGGCCGGCCGCACGCAGGGCCGCGGCCAGGTGTTCGCTGTCGTCGCGGTTGCGCAGGTAGCAGACGCCGTCGAGATCGGCGCCCGGCACCTGGAGGCGGCGCGGGCGGGCGCCGGTGGCGATCAGCACCCGAGCGAAGGGGAACTCGGTGCCGTCGGCCAGCCATACCCGCCGGGCGTCCAGGTCGAGGGCGGTGGCGGGCGCGCCGAGTGCCAGCGTGACGTCCTGGTCGGCGTAGAACTGCGGCTTCAGGACGTCGAGGTCGCCGGGCCCGGTGGTGCCCAGGAGGTAGCCCTTGGACAGGGCAGGGCGCTGGTACGCCAGATGGGGTTCGTCGCCGATGAGGGTGATCGGACCGTCGTAGCCGTGGTCGAGGCGCAGGGCCTGGGCGGCCTTCGCGCCGGCCAGGCTCGCTCCGATGATGACGATGCCGGCATCGGCGCTCATGGCAATCCTCCTAGCTCGACGAGGCCCTGGACCAGAGCGGCGGTGTCCCGATCCCGCTCGGTCGAACCGCGGAATCGGGACACCACCCGATCGGTGGATGGGGGCCTTGCGGGCTGCCCGTCCAGTCGAGTCACTTCTGGAGAACGGCCTGGATCTCGAGGCTGATCGACACCTTGTCGCCGACTACGACGCCACCGGCCTCCATCGGGGTACTGATGTCAATGCCGAAGTCGCGCCGGTTGATCTCCGCGGTCGCGGAGAAGCCGGCCCGCTGTGCACCCCACTGGTCCGGGCCGAACCCGTTCACCTCGACGGCCAGCGGTAGCTGCCGTGTGACGCCGTGCAACGTCAGCTCACCGTCGATGGCCCAACCGTCGCGGGTCTGGCGGATGCCGGTCGAGCGGTAGCTCATCGTCGGGTACTTGTCGATCTCGAGGTAGTCGGCGGTGCGAAGGTGGTTGTCACGTATGTCGTTGCCGGTGTCGATGGACGCGAGGTCGATCGTCGCGGTCACCGACGAGCCCAGCAGATCCTCGCTCGTGACGATCGTGACGTCGTAGGTGGTGAACCGGCCACGGGTCTTGCTGATCATGAGATGACGGACAGTGAAGGCGATCTCGGAGTGCACCGGGTCGGCTTTCCAGGTGCCGGCCAGATAGCCCGGGATCTCGACGGTCGCGGGGACGGGGGTCATGGCTTCCTCCATGGATGGGGTGCCGCGGCGACGCGGCGCAGGCGGGGGTGGCGTGGCGGGATCAGGGCTCGAGGTCGACAACGCCTTTGCCGGTGGAGATGTCGAGCGGCACCGAGACCTGGTCGTGCACGATCAACCATGTGCCGTCGATCTTCTGGAGGCAGTACGTGACCCTGACCCACATACCGCTCGTCGCCGTCCCGTCCTTCAGCGTGCCGCTGAGACGAGCGAACGCGTGCCCGAACGCCACATCATCGCCCACGGTGAGCGTCAGGTCGCGAACCTTATATGTCACACTCTCGAAGAACGTGAACACGGGCGCCCAGTTCTTGAGCTTCGCCTCGATCCCCACATGCTGGAGCGGCGGCTCGACGTCGAAGGACACGATGTCCGTTGCGTAAAGCCGCTTCAGACCCTCGAGATCCTTGCCTTGAAGCCCTTCGACGATCTTGTCGACCAGCTGGCGGATCTTGGCTTCATCTACCTCGCGTTGCGTGGGCATCGCTACCCCAACCCTTCCCTTTGCAGTGGAATCTTGGCTTCTCACAGCTCCGACGCTATGGCTCAGGAGTTATCTTGTCTAAGATTAATATTGCTATGGCGTTATGCTCTGGGCGGCATGGAGCTGTGCCGAACGCCCTTTTGAGCGAGCTCAATGCGGGGCGGCGAGCTGCCCGACTCCAATCCCGCCAAAGCCGCCGTACGTGAGCGCATGACGCGCTTCTGGGGCCAGCTCTACCTCATCAACTACGCCGTCGGCATCGCCACCGGCATCGTCATGGAGTTCCAGTTCGGGCTCAGCTGGAGCGGGCTGAGCAAGTTCGCCGGCAACGTGTTCGGCGCCCCGCTGGCACTGGAAACCCTCATCGCCTTCTTCGCCGAATCCACCTTCCTCGGCATGTGGATCTTCGGATGGGGGCGGCTGCTCCGCGGCGTGCACGTCACGCTGATCTGGCTGGTTGCTCTGACCGCCTACGCCTCCGGCTACTGGATCCTCGTCGCCAACGGCTTCATGCGGCTCTAGGTGCGATGGCACCGTTCTTCCTGGGCAACGAGGTGTGGCTGGTGGCCTTCACCGGCGTCCTGTTCGGCGCCTTCCCGCACCTGGAGGGCAGCCTGCTGTCCGGGCTGTACCCGCTGGTGGTGGCGATCTTGGTCGGGCTGGTGGTAGGCAACACCGCGGTCCAGCTGCGCCGCCGCACCCGCCTCGGCCGCCGGTGGTGGCAGGCGCTCATCGTGGCGGGCGGCGCGTTGCCGGCCGTGTGCTGGGGACTGGTGGTGGGGTTGTTGCTGCATGGGGTGCCGCGCCTCTCCGACGGCAGCTTCCACATCGGGGCCGGTGAGGTGCCGCCGCCGTCTTGGCGCTGGTGTTGACGCTGCTGGGCGTGGGCGCTTCGATGACCAACCCGCTCACCTCGGCGCTCCTGACCGGGCTGCTGGTGACGGCGCTGGTGACCGCCTGGTGGTCGCTGTCGCGGGGGCGCCGCATTCGCGCCTTCGCCGCCACCTGCTGTGCAACGGTCGCGCTGGTGCTGCTGGTGGGGGCAGGACAGTATCCGTACGTGCTGGCCACCAAAGCCGGCGGCGGAATCAAACATGCCCTGCTACGACCCATCGTGGCGGCCGGGTTGAGACCCCGGCTGCTTCTCTGACAGCACCTGGACGGCCGCGCCGCCACGGTTATGTCGTCGGCTCCGCCCAACCGGTAGTACCGCAGATGTGTCGATCTTTGGAGGTTCCGTGGTCGACCTGCATCAGCCGCGCACGGCCGACCTCATCCCCGGCACTGCCAGGACCGAACGCACCGTGACGTTCACAGCGTACGACGCAGCATGCCCCACTCCTTCAACGCCGCCGCCAGAGTGTTCTGCCGGGAGGCGGCCGACCCCTCGCCCACCACCAACGACGCAGTGGCCTGCCCGTACTTCAGTGGCCCGGCCATGCGATGCTCAGGGTCGAGCGCGATGCTCGCGGCGGCGGCACTGCGGTCACGGCTACCGAGCCTGCTCGGCCAGAGCGCCGACGCGACCCCGGACGACCTGGTCGGGCTACAGGTCCTCGGGCGAGGTCTCCAGGACCTCCTTCAACGCCTGAAGGAACAGGACGACATCCCGGCCATTGACCAGCCGGTGGTCGTAGGCCAGGCCGATCGCCGCCACCGTCCGCTCACCTTCCGGCTGCGGTGAGGTGAGGGCGATGGCGCAGGCCTGACCGGGGAAGACGATCGGGATGGCCATGATGATGTCGGCGTCGTGGTGAAGGGTGACGACGATGTTCCCGCCCGTGAGGTGCGCCTCGGTGAAACCGCCGTGCTGGGCGAGCCCGCGGAATTCGGCCAGGCGTTCGGCGATGTCCGGTACGGTCAGGCGGTCGCGGATCACCGGCACGTAGAGGCCGGTTCCCATGTCGATCGTCAAGCCTATGCGTGGTTGGTCGGGGATGCGGGCGGTTCTGTCGTCGATGAGCTCGGCGAAGAACATCGGGAAGTCGGCGTGCAGCCGGGCGACGGCGGCGATGAGCAGGTCGGGGAGGCCGACCAGCTTGCGGAGGCGTCTGGTCAGGGCTCGGGCGGTCGTCAGGGCGGGGGTTACGTCGACCTTTATCGCGGTGTAGCCGGCGGGGATGGACTGGTGCGACAGGGTCACAGTCCTGCCGACCGCGCGCTGGTGGTTGGACAGCGGGCGGGTCTGTCCGCCGTCGTGATGTGCGCCGCCCTTCTCGGAGGGCTCGCTGCCGCCGGTGGCCGCCGCGAGCCGTTCCACGTCGGTCCGGCGTACCACCTTGACGTCCAGCCCGGCCACCAGCGCGGGACCGAGGCCGAGTTCGTCCAGCAGCGCACGCGCCGGCGCCGTGATGATCGGCCCGCCATCGGCGACGGCGACCGGCTCCGACGGCGGCGGAGTGCCCGCCGAATCGAGAGAGGTCGGCACCCGCTCCGGCCGACCGGCCGGAGCCGGGCCGATCCGGGCGATCAGCTGGCCGGGGGCGCATGACGCGCCGGCCCGTACCAGGTGGGTGAGCACCCCGTCCTGCTCGCTGACCAGCTCCTCCACCGCTTTGGACGTCTCCAGCGTCGCCAGCGGGTCGTCGCGCCCCACCTGCGCGCCGTCCGCCGCCAGCCACTCCAGCAGTGTGTACTCCGAGTCGTTGTTGTTCAGTTTCGGGACCCGGATCTCACCCATCGAGCGCCTCCAGTACGGCCCTGCTGATCGTGCTGTCCTGCAGCACCACGGCACGCTCCAGGTGCGCGGCCGTGGGGATCACGCTGTCGGCCGAGCTGACCAGGCGGATCGGCCGCCGGAGCGAGCCCCACAGCCGGGTGTGCAGGTCGGCGGCGAGGTGGCTGCCCCAGGTGCCGCCCGCGCTGCCGTCCTCCGCCACGCAGACCAGCCCCACCTGGCCGAGCAGCGGCAGCAGCGCGGCAGGGTCGAAGGGGTACAGGCGCGACGGGACGAGCACGGCCCCGGCGAGGTCGTGGGAGAGCAGCAGCGTGCGCATGGCGGCGATGGCCCGGTGCGCCACGCCGCCGGGGGCGATCACCGCGTAGTCGAGGTCGCCGTCGAACCGCACCACGGCCACGTCCTCGACGAGGTCCCAGGTGAACAGCTCGTCCACGTCGTACATCCGGCGGGTGTAGAGGACCTTGTCCTCGAAGAGCAGGCACGGCTCCGCCAGCGCGAGCATGCGGTCGAGGACGGCACGGTTGTCGTGGAACGGCGACATCTCGAACAGCGAGAGGCCGGGCACGCCGATGAAGTGCTTCTGGAGGTTCTGGCTGTGGGTGGGGCCGTAGCCGCGGTTGCCGCCCGAGGGGCAGCGGATGATCAGTGGCATCGGGACGCGCCGGCCGTACATGGAGACGGATTTGCTGGCGAAGTTCACGAGCTGGTCGAAGGCGAGGGCGGCGAAGTCGCCGAACATGATCTCGACGATGGCCTTCTCCCCCGCCAGCGCGAGGCCGGAGGCGGCGCCGACGATCGTGCCCTCGCTGAGCGGCGTGGTCAGGACCCGGTCGGGAAAGCGGGTGGACAGGCCACGGGTGATCTTGAAGGCGCCGCCGTAGGGGTCGAGGAGGTCCTCGCCGAGCACGTACACGCTGGGGTCGTCGCCGAGCAGGCCATGCAGGGCCTGGTTGAGGTCTTCGCCGACCCTTGCCGTCACGCGGTGGTCCAGGTGGCCAGGGGCCGGGCGGCCACCTCTTCGGCGAGCTCGTCCATGCGGGAGCGGGCCTCCGCTTCGAGGCGGGCCGACTGGTCGGGGTGTTCGGCCTGGTAGGAGGCGTACCAGTCGGTGCGTAAGACGTCCGGTGGGCGGGTGTCGTCGCCCTTGCTGTGCGGGCCGAGGCGGTGCGTGGCGAATTCCACCACCAACGGCGCACCGCCCCTGACGGTCCCCACCAAAGGCGCGAGTTGTCGTCTTATTTCGGAGACGTCCAAGCTCGACACCCGCGTGTGCCCGATCCCGAAGGCGGCCGCCCGCCCCGCGATGGTGCCCGCCATCTGGAGCTCCGTCGGCGTGGACTGGGCGATGCCGTTGTGCTCCACAACGACGAGCAGCGGCAGGCGCCAGAGCTGTGCCAGGTTCAACGCCTCGTACACCGCCCCCTCGCCCCACGTGCCGTCACCGATGTACACGCAGGCGAGCCCGCCGGGCTCGTGCCGCTTCAGGTGCAGAGCGACCCCGGTGGCCACCGGCAGGCTCTGCCCCTGCACCCCGGTCGACAGGTAGCGGTCGCGGCGCAGGTGCTGGCTGCCCCCCACCCCGTCGCACACGGCGCCCTTCCGGCCCATGATCTCGGCGAGCAGCCCTTCGGGGTCCTCGAACCTGGCCAGGTAGTGACCGTGACCGCGATGGTTGCTGAACACCCAGTCACCGTGCCGCAGCAGCGGCCGCAGGGACACGGGGACGTACTCCTGCCCGAGGCAGGTGTGGGTGGTGCCGTTGAGCTCGCCCCGCTCGAAGAGCGCGAGCAGCTTCCGTTCGAAGGACCGGATCAGCAACAGCAGCGCCAAGTCCTCGTCAGCCAGCCTGTTCATAGGCCCCTTGAGTCCCGGGAGAACCTCCAGAAAGGCTATACAACACCGACATATCACGTCTACTTCATCGGGAGGCCAGCCACCGCCAGCGCGGCAGCTCCAGCACCACGGTGACCACGGCCAGCACGGACACCAGCACGGCGACGAGCACCTGCCAGGCGACCCACGCCGCCACCACGGCGGCCACGACCTGTAGGAGCACCAGCGCGATCGTCACCCACCCCGGCACCGCGACGATCACGTTCCGCTTGTCGCCCGGGGTCGAGAACAGCGTCGGCAACCCGATCAGCACCACCACCGACAGCACGGCCAACAGCACGGAATGGGCGGCCAGAGCCCACGGAGTCGCGACCCAGGCGACCAGCTCAGTGGCGAACCGGAAGGCGGACGAGACGCGGTCGTCCGGGCGGGGCGTGGAAGACATGCCCGTAACGTACCGTTCCCTGTCAGGGGTTGTGGAAGGCGACTTCGGGGTTGGCCGAGGTCGGGCCGTCGAGCAGCGGTTCCTTCTTGTGCTTCAGGTGCTGGTCGAAGAAGGCGCCGACATAGGCGCGGGTGATCTGCAGGGAGCGCTGTGGGGAGAGGCCGCCGGGGGTGGACATGCCCGCCGCCTTCTCCAGGATGGACAGGTCGGTGAAGCTGCTGTGGCTGGTGCCGGCGACGGTGAGCCAGCGCTTCCAGCCGCTGATGTTCGGCCAGCTGCCGTCCCAGGTGTCGTCCTTGCCGGGGACATGGTCGGCCTGACTGCCCATCAGGAGGAAGGGGCGCTTACCGAGATTGCCGGCGGGGATGGCGGGATGGAAGGTGCCGTCCAGGTTCACACCGGCCTGTACCCGCTTGTCGACCCCCATGGTCGCGGCGGCGGCATCGCCGCCGAGGGAGTGTCCGGCCATGCCGATCTGCTTGGTGGCGATCATGCGGGCCTGCTTCCAGGCCGGGTGCCGGTCGGTCAGCTGGTCGATGACGAAGGAGATGTCCTTGGTCCGGCTCTTGGTGATGGTCGCCTGCCCGCCTTCCGGCGGTTTGGGCTGGTCGCAGAGGGGCGCGCAGGTGCGGACACTGCCGTCGGGGAAGGCCGTGCCGGACGACTCGTAGGCGTGGTCGACCAGCGCGACGACGTACCCGCGACTGCCCAGGTCCTCGGCCAGGGAGGTGAGGCTGGCCCGGTGCAGGCCGAGGCCGGGTGAGAGCACCACCAGCGGATATCGGCCCTTCTTCGGATCGGCGCCGGTGTGGGCGTAGGTGCGGGTGGCGGCGATGGCCTCGGCCGCGAGGGTGGCGCCCGGAGCCTTGCGCTCCAGCAGCGACCGGGCCTCCTCGACGGTCATGTACGGGGCGCTCGCACCGGTCGCGGATCGGGCCGGGTAATACATCGACACCATCAGCTGCCGGGGGCCGTCCTTGGGCACCCAGGGGTCCGTGCGGCTCTTGTCCACCAGGTGCAGAATGTCGCGGCCGACCGGGTACGGGCCGGTGGGGCGAGGCAGTTCCAGCTTGACGGCGGCGGTCGTCGTGGGGCTCGACGTGCTGGCGGCGCTTGTGGTCGCGCAGGACGTCACCAGGAGCGGCAGGGCGAGCGCCAGGAACGGCAGGCGGGCACGGAGGTAGTGCTGCTTCACAGGGTTTCCTCTTTCAGGCGTTACACGTCGCGCCGGCGCACGACGATGAGGGTCACGGCCGCCGCGACGAGCGGCCAGAGCGCGAAGGCGATCCACGACCCGGTGATCGTGGGCAGGGCGGCTTCGTCGCGGGGATGGATGAGGGACAGGCAAGTCCGCCAGGCGTAGAAGGGGAACATGGCGTACAGGTCGTTGGCCCACTGGTGCACGGTCGGCTTGAAGAGGGTGGGCAAGATGACCAGCACGCCGCACACGGCGACGACGGTGGCGGCGGTGTGCCGCAGCAGCGCGCCGATGCCCATGCCGACCAGCGCCGACACGGGCGCGAGCAGGGCGTTCGCCACCAGGACGCGCACGACGCCCGGATCGCCGATCGAGCCCCCGGTGCCGAGGCCCGACAGGACGACCTGGCTCGCGCCGTACGTGGTGAGCGCGACGATCGCGCCGACGGCGAGCATGACCCCCGCCACGACGGCCACCTTGGCCGCCATGACGCGACCACGGGCCGGGACGGCGGTGAAGGTGGTGCGGATCAGGCCGCCGGCGTACTCTCCGGCGACCGTCAGCGCGCCCACGCTCCCCGCGCCGATCATGACCACGATCGCGCTGAACCCGCTGAAGGCCTCCGTCATCGGGTTGAACATGGCCTTCTCCCGCGCCCCGTAGGCCGGCCACTCGGCGTAGGTGTCGAGGCTCGACTGGACGGCGAGCGCGACCAGCACCAGCACACCGACCACGATCACCCAGCGGATGGACCGCAGTGACCACAGCTTGATCCACTCCGCGCCGAGCAGGCTCATCGGCGGCCGCCCACGACGTGGTCGGCGTGGCCGGCGGTCGACTCCATGAACGCCTCTTCCAGCGAGGCGGTGCGCGGGGCGAGCTCGTGCAGCATGATCCGGCGCTCGAAGGCGAGCTCACCGATACGGCCGGCGCTCACCCCCGTCACCATGAGCGCCCCGTCACCGTCGCGCCGTACGGAAGCGCCGTCGAACGTGAGCACGGCGGCGAGTTCGTCCGGATCGGGCGTGCGTACGGTGACGCGGGCGCCGGCGCCCCGGGCCGCGAACTCGGTGAGGCTCTCGTCAGCGATCAGCTCGCCGCGGCCGATCACGATGAGGTGGTCGGCGGTGTTCTCCATCTCGCTCATCAGGTGGCTGGAGACCAGGACGGTACGTCCCTGCTCGGCCAGGCGCCGGAACAGACCTCGCACCCAGCGCACCCCCTCGGGGTCCAGACCGTTGACCGGCTCGTCGAACAGCAGCACCGGCGGATCACCCAGCAGCGCGGTGGCGATGCCGAGCCGCTGGCGCATGCCCAGGGAGAACCCGCCCACCCGCCGGCGGGCCACACCTTCGAGCCCCACCTCCCGCAGGACCTCCGCCACCCGGCGGCGCGGCAGGCCGTTGCTCCGGGCCAGCGCCCACAGGTGCGCCACGGCGCTGCGCCCGGGATGCGCGTCACCCGCGTCCAGCAGCGCGCCGACGTGCCGCAGCCCGTGACGCTGCCGCGCGAACGGACGCCCGTCGATGGTCGCGCTTCCGCTGGTGGGCCGGTTCAGGCCGAGAATCATGCGCATCGTGGTGCTCTTGCCGGCGCCGTTCGGGCCGAGGAACCCGGTGACGTGGCCGGGCCGTACGGTGAACGTCAGGCCGTTCACGGCCGTCAGGCCGCCGTAGCGTTTGGTCAGCTGGTTGACTTCGATCACCCGCTCAACGCTGCCGGAGGCCGTGGCGCACGACATCTGTCCGCAGGCCAGAATCCGCGCCAGGAGACTGGCCTGCGGGCATACGCCTCCAGGCCGATGCTGGTCAGCCTCCAGGCTGATGCTGGTCAGATGGGGTCGCGGCTACGATCGGGGGCGTGCTCGCCGATCCGCCCCGTCCTCCGCTCCTGGAGCGCCTACCGTCGCTCACGCGGGAGCTGCTCACGTGGTGTGTGGTGGCCGCCTTCGCGTTGCTGCAGTTCGCCGCGCTGCTGAGCGGCAGCGACGACGCGGACCCGCGGGTGCCGCCGCTCGCGGGCGTCGCGGTCGCGATGGCGCTGCCCCTGGCATGGGCAAGGCGCCGGCCGCTGCCGGTGCTTGCCGTCGTGCTGGCGGAGCTGGCCGCCGCCACAGCACCGGGGATGTCGGCCGAGCAGCTCTGGCCGCTCATCCTGGCCGCGGACGTTCTGGTCTGCGTCATCGCGGCTTCCCGCTCTGTCCGCGCCGGGCTCAGCGCGGCTCTTGTCACGCTCGCCGTACTGGAAGGGGTGTTGCAGGCCGCCCTGTGGCCGCACGCCCTCGTCCCCGGGTTCCTGGCGCTGACGGCGCTGCTGGCCGGCAGCGTCCTGCTCGCCTGGCTGGCCGGGACCGCGATCCGGCAGCGGCGCGAGTACGGCGAGGCCGTGCGGGTCCACGCGGTCACGGCTGAGCGGCTGCGCATCGCCCGCGACGTGCACGACATGGTCGCCCACAGCATCGGCAGCATCGCCATCCAGGCCGGAGCGGGCCGCAGGGTCATCGACACCCGCCCCGAGCAGGCCCGCGACGCGCTGGACGCCATCGAGATCACCAGCCGGGAAACCCTGAAGGGACTACGGCAGATGCTCGGCGTCCTGCGCCGGCCTGACCCGCCGCCCACCGGGCTGGCCGACCTCGACCGGGTCACGTCGACGGCCATCGCAGCGGGCGTCCAGGTCGACGTCCGCTGGCAGGGCGAACGCTGCCCGTTGCCCGCCGCCGTCGACCACTCCGCGTTCCGCATCGTCCAGGAGGCGGTGACCAATGTGGTACGGCACGCGGATGCCGCCCGTTGCCGGGTGTCGATCGGCTATGCGGGTGAGGAGCTGAGCGTCGAGATCGTCGACGACGGTCGCGGAGACAGCGCGAGCGAGGGCAGCGGCTACGGCATCGCCGGGATGCGCGAGCGGGTGGCGCTGCTGAACGGGCATTTCACCGCCGGGTCGCGACCCGAGGGCGGGTTCAGGGTCGCCGCGAGGCTGCCGATCTCATGACGATCCGCGTGCTGCTGGCAGACGACCAGCCGCTGGTGCGCGCCGGGCTGCGCATGGTCATCGACGGGACCTCGGACGTGGAGGTCGTCGAAGAGGCCGGGACCGGGTCGCAGGCTGTACAACTGGCGAGACAGCTCCGCCCGGACGTTGTGCTGATGGACATCCGTATGCCGGAAATGGACGGCATCACGGCCACCAAGATGATCACAGCTGAGCTGCTGCCCACGCGCGTTCTGGTCCTGACCACGTTCGACGACGACGAGAACGTCTATGGCGCGCTGCGCGCGGGCGCCTCCGGGTTCCTCGTCAAGGACATGGCGCTGGACGACATCCTGACCGCCATCCGCGTGGTCGCCGCCGGAGATGCCCTGCTCGCGCCCAGTGTCACCCGCCGCCTCATCGAGGAGTTCACCACCCGCACCCCGGCTGCCCGGCACCGCGAACTCAACGGCGTCACCGGACGCGAACACGAGATCCTCACCCTCGTCGGCCGCGGCCTGTCCAACGCCGAAATCGCGGCCCACCTGCACATCAGCCCCGGCACCGCCAAGGCACACGTGGCCAGCCTGCTCACCAAGCTCGGCGCCCGCGACCGCGTGCAACTGGTCATCGTGGCCTACGACGCGGGCCTGGTCTCTCCGAATTGGCCTGCCCAGAGGTCCGAAAACCGCTGACTTTCCGGGTGGCGACGGTGTTGTAGAGAGTATGAGCATCTACACGACGATCGACAGCCCACTGGGCGAGATCCTGCTCGTAGGCGACGGCACCGCGCTGACCCGCGTGGCGTTCGGCGGTGCCGTGCGGCCCGAGTGGCGGCGCGACCCTGGCGCGTTCGCCGAGGCCGAGCGCCAGTTCCGCGAGTACTTCGCGGGCGAGCGGACCGCCTTCGACCTGAATCTCGCGACCACCGGCAGGGCCTTCCAGGAGGGGGTCTGGGCCGCCGTGGCCGCCGTACCGTACGGGACCACCACGACGTACGGCGAGCTCGCCGCGAGCGTCGGCGCGCCACGCGACCGCATCCGCGCGGTCGGCGCGGCGCTCGGCGCGAACCCGCTGCTCATCGTCCGCCCCTGCCACCGCGTCGTCGGCGCGAACGGCTCGCTGACCGGGTACGCGGGCGGCGTCGAGCGCAAGCACGCGCTGCTCACGCTCGAAGGCGCGCTGCAGCCACAGCTCATCTGACTGATGGAGGAGATCATGCAGGCCGACTGGACGGCCCTGGCCGAGGAGGTCAACGCGTACGGCTGCGCGCTGACGCCGCCGGTCCTCTCACCGGCCGACTGCAAGGAGATCGCCGCCCTGTACGGCGAGGCCAGCCGGTTCCGTTCCACGATCGACATGGAGCGTTATCGGTTCGGCCGCGGGCAGTACCGCTACTTCCGCGAGCCCTTCCCACCGCTGGTGGCGGAGCTGCGGGCGGCGTTCTACCCGCACCTGCTGCCGATCGCCCGCGACTGGGCCGCCCGGCTGGGCCAACCGGCGCCCTGGCCGGACAGCTTCGACGAGTGGCTGGACATGTGCCACGAAGCCGGGCAGACCAAGCCGACGCCCATCCTGCTGCGGTACCAGGAGGGCGACTGGAACGCCCTGCACCGCGACCTGTACGGGGATCTGGTGTTCCCGCTGCAGGTGGTCATCGGGCTCGACCAGCCGGGCGAGGACTACACCGGGGGCGAGTTCCTGCTGGTGGAGCAGCGTCCACGAGCCCAGTCGCGCGGGACGGTGACCCTGCTGCCGCAGGGCCGGGGACTGATCTTCACCACCCGGGACCGGCCCGTGAAGTCGTCGCGGGGGTGGTCGGCGTCGCCGGTGCGGCACGGCGTGAGCACGGTCCGCTCGGGGCTGCGGCACACGCTGGGCCTCGTCTTCCACGACGCCGCGTGATGTACACGCTGATCGGCGCCGACGGGTGGCCGTACACCAGCGCGGTGCCCGGGACGCTGGGCGGGCACCGGCGGGCGCGGCTGTACGGGCGGCTGGACTGCCCGTCGGCGCTGCGGGCGATCTCGCGCGGCGGGTACGTGGAGGAGCGGGTGTTCTTCGCGGACGAGGTGACGGCCATCGCGGCGGGATACCGGCCGTGCGCGGTGTGTTTGCCACAGGCGTACCAGCTCTGGAAGAGCGAACAGGCGGTGGCTGGGCATACGGCGGCCGAACTGGCCGGACTGCTCGGCCTGCTGGCCGCAGCCCGGCCGCGCGTGGAGACCGTAGTGATCGGTCACGGCCGCGACGCCGGCCCCTCCGCTGAGGCGTTCGCGAACGCCTGGGAGAGCGGCGCGCGGAAAGACGCGCAGGATGGCGGCCGGTGGGAAGGCGGCGTTTGGGACGGTGACATGTGGCAAGGCACCGTGCTGGCGATCGTCGATTGGCCGGAGGAGGCGGCGTCGTGGCTCCGCCAGGCCAGGCGGTTCGCGGCAGGTCCGCCGGACGCCTGGGTGGTGGCGGGGGCGCCGCTGGGCTGGGCGCGGATGAGCGAACGACTCCACCAGAGCACCGACTGGGACCCCGGACGTACGTTCGGCTTCGCCTCCACCGCGCAAGCCGTCGCCCTGGCCGCCCCTGGAACACTGGAGGGCATGCGCGGAGCGGACACCGACGGCACCACCTGGCGAATCACCCGCAACCTGATCCACCGGGACCCGACATGATCCCGCTCCCGATGCGAGAGATCGCCCCAGGCGCCGTCCACGCCCCCGGCTGGCTGACGCTCGACGAGCAACAGCACCTGGTACGCGCGTGCCGCGAGTGGGCGGCGGGCCCGGTCCCGATCCGGCACACCGTGCTGCCCAGAGGCGGCGTCATGTCGGTGCAGACCGTATGCGTCGGCTGGCACTGGCAGCCGTACAAGTACACACGCGTCGCGAACGACGTGAACGGCCTCCAGGTCGCCGACTTCCCCGCCTGGATGGTCGCCCTGGGCCGCCGCGCCCTGACAGCGGCGTACGGCGAGCCCGCCGACGACTACACCCCCGACACAGCGCTGATCAACTTCTACGACGGCCAGGCCAAAATGGGCATGCACCAGGACAAGGACGAACGTTCTGCCGCCCCGGTGGTGTCGCTGAGCATCGGCGACGACTGCCTGTTCCGTTTCGGCAACACGGAGACACGCGGCAAGCCGTACACCGACGTGCGACTCGGCAGCGGCGACCTGTTCGTCTTCGGCGGCCCTTCACGCTTCGCCTACCACGGCGTCCCCAAGGTCTACCCAGGCACCGCGGACCCCGCCACTGGTCTGACCTCGGGCCGCCTCAACATCACCATGCGAGTGACCGGCCTCTGACGTACGTGGACCCTTCACACCTGTCTCCCTCACGAGTCGTCTCGCAAGGGAGGTGCGCGCGATCTACCTCGGTATTCAGAACGGTAGGGAAATGCCGAGAAGACGGCTGATGGGGAACGCGGACGTCGGCTGTGCAGGTCACCCGTGAGGTCGGTCGGGCCCGAGCCCCTTGCTGATTCGGGTGCGCAAGGAGTGCAGGGCTTGCCGGAGTTCGGCCGGTTCGATGTCTGTGATGTCGGCGTCGAAGGTGAGGAGTAGTCCTGCCAGTCCTGGCCATGACCATGCGCCGAGTGTGAGTCGGCACGTGGTCGCGGTGTCGTACCCGACTGTTGATCCGCCGGGGGCGAACCGGGCGACGGTGGAGGCGGGCAGGGCGACGATGGCTGAGCCGCGGCATGGCCATTCGGCAGCAGCGTCTCCGCGGTCGTGTGCGGTCATGACGAAGGCGACGGGGTCGCCGTGCGGAATGTCACGTCGGTCGAAGGGGGTGTGCGTGGGCATGTGTGGTTTGATGCGGTCCACGCGCATCGCGCGCCATCGGTCCGCATCCAGGGCGAAGGCGACCAGGTACCAGCGTGCGGCCCAGACCACGAGGTGGTGCGGTTCCAGCGTGAGCGTGGCGGGTTCGCCGTCACCGGTGTAGTCCACGCGAACGAGGTGCTGCCGGTTGATCGCGCTGCCAACGGCGCGGACGATCTCGGCGTCGATCGGTGGCGCGGGGAACTCCCAGTAGTTGCGGGCCGAAGAGACGGTGAACGCTTCGGCGTGCAGGCGGCTGCGCGCGGGCATCGCCTGGTGCAGCGTGGCGAGAGCGCGGGCCGCGTTCTCGCGGATGCCGGAGAGGATCGTCGGCACGGTCTGGAGCGCGACGGCCGTGGCGACGGCCTGATCTTCATCGAAGACGACCGGCGGCAAACGGGAAGCGCGACCGAGCCGATACCCTCCACCTGCTCCGCGGACGGCCTCGATCTCGTACCCGAGGTCCCGGAGCGTATCGATGTCGCGACGCACGGTTCTCACCGACGCTCCGAGCCGGGCGGCGAGTTCCTCGGCGGTCAGGGTCGCACCGATCCCGAAGATCGACAACAGCTTGAGCGTCCGCGCGGAGGTAGCAGCCATGATTGTCCGACTCTCCCACCGATAGCGGTCACTCGATGGCAACTATCCCGGCGATGGTGGCCGACATGACCGATTCACCGAGCCCCCGAGAGGGCATCCGCACAGCTGCGGCTTCCCCGGCACTCATCGCCAGCGCCGACGCGACCACGGCGCTGTTGGTGGTGCTCTTCGCTTCCTTCATGGACCTTCTCGACGCGACGATCGTCACCGTCGCGGCCCCGGCGATAGCCCAGGACCTGGGTGCCGGCGACGCTCAGATCCAGTGGACGATCACCGCCTACACCCTCGCCCTGGGCGCGGGCCTGATCACCGGCGGACGGCTCGGCGACCAGTACGGCCGCAAACGGCTGTTCATGATCGGGCTGGCCGGGTTCATGGTCACCTCGGCACTGTGCGCGCTGGCCGTCGATCCGGGGATGCTCATCGGCATGCGGGCCGGGCAGGGACTGACCGCCGGCATCATGGTCCCGCAGGTGTTCGGGATCATCCGGGCATCATTCGCTCCGGGCGAGCGTGCCAAGGCGTTTGGCGCCTACGGAGCGGTCCAGGGCCTCGCCTCGGTCGCCGGCCCACTGCTGGGCGGGCTGCTCGTCGACGCCAACCTGTTCGACCTGGGCTGGCGCACGATCTTCTGGATCAACGTGCCCGTCGCGATCCTGGCGCTCATCAGCGGCGCGAAGGTTCTGCCGGAGTCCCGCTCCGCCTCGACCGCGCGACTGGACCTACCGGGCGCGCTCCTCGCGGCCACGGGCCTTCTTCTCCTGCTGCTGCCGATCATCCAGACCGAGACATGGGGATGGACCTGGGTCAGCTACGCCCTCCTCGTAGCCGGAATCATGGTGCTCGCGATCTTCCTCGCCTACGAGCGCCGCCTCACCGGACGCGGAAACGAACCTGTCTTCGACCCGGCTCTGCTGAGAATCCGCGCTTTCGCGGTCGGCCTGAGCGCTTCGGTGCTCTTCTTCGGCGGCATCGGATCGTACTTCCTCACCCTCTCGGTCTACCTCCAGAACGGAACCGGCCGAACCGCGTGGGAGACCGGCCTGGTGATCCTCCCGTACGCGCTCGGCTCGATCATCACCTCCGGCCTCGGCGTCGCTCTCGCCGCCAAAGCGGGCAGAACGCTCCTGATCACGGGCTCGCTCACCATCGCGGCATCTCAGGTCGTCCTGTGGTACATCGTCAAGGACGGCAACGATCCCGGATACTGGCTCCTCTCCCTCGCACTCTTCATCGGTGGCCTCGGGCTCGGTCTCGCCGCACCCATTCTCGTCAACGTCGTCCTCGCAGGCGTCCCCGAACGCAACGCAGGCGCCGCAGGCGGAGTGCTCTCCACCGTCAACCAGATCGGCGGCGCCGTCGGCATCGCCGTTCTCGGCACGATCTTCTTCACCGCCGTCACCGGTTCAGCCACCGGAGCACCGGTGCTGCCCGACTACAGTCACGCGCTCAGCATCGTCCTGATCGTCTCCGCCGCGCTCTACCTGATCACGGCACTCGTGATGCTCGCACTCCCAAAAGCCGCAGTCGAGCGCTCCGAGTAGAGAACCCATGCCGGGGCTCCGGTCTCAGCGCTGGAGCCATCCCCGGCTTGAGGAGGTCTGCCGAAAGTCGACGACTGGAGCGGAGGTCGCCATCGCGGGAATGCTGCCGGAGGTGTACGGCATGCACGAAAACCAGGAAGCTCTGAAGGCCAGCATATTTGGCTCGGCTCTCCAGAACACTCGCTCGCCGTCCCCATGGAACTTCGGTGAGTGGCCAAAGTCGGTCGACCACTGAATGGCCGGCGGAAGTGATCGCTAATTCAGAGGCGTCCCGGCTGGTCGCAGCTTAAAGTAGGTGTCGCGCGTTAGAGAGGGGATCGATGCCGAGCAATCCCGGGCGTACCACGCTGGCCACCGTCGCCGCCTCGGCCGGCGTGTCCGTGGCCACAGTGTCCAAGGTGCTCAACGGCCGCTCCGACGTCGCACCGGCCACTCGTTCGCTGGTGCAGTCCCTCCTGCTGGAACAGGGCTACGTGCCGCTCTCGTCACGCCGGGACCAACCACAGCTGACGGCCACGGTCGAGCTGGGCGTGGACGATCTGTGTGCCTACTCCACCGAAGTCATCAAGGGCGCGGTCGAGGCCGGAGCCGAGTTGGGCGTCGCGGTCATCGTCACCTATACGAAAGACATGGCCGGCGTGGGCGTCTCCTGGGCTCGCGACCTGGTCGCCGCCGGGCGTCGGGCGATGATCACCCTTATGAGCGCGCCGACTTCGGCCCAGCTCGTCGCGCTGTCTCAAGCCCATCTCCCGGTGGTTGTCATCGACCCGCTGAACCTGCCGGACACCGGTGTGACCAGCGTCGGCTCCACCAACTTCGCCGGCGGTCTGTCCGCCACCCAGCATTTACTGGACCTCGGCCATCGCCGCATCGCCTATCTCGGCGGCCCCGCGACTTCGACCACCAACCAAGCACGCATGCATGGCTACCGCGCCGCCATGGAGGCCGCGGGCGTGCCCGTACCCCCCGAATATGTCCGCACTCCGGGCTTCTGCTATCCCTCCGGCATAGAAGAAGGAGCCGTCCTGCTCGACCTGCACCCCGCCCCGACGGCCATCTTCGCCGCCGGCGACGAGAGCGCCATGGGCGCCATTCAGGCCGCCAGGGCCCGCGGTCTGCGCATCCCCGAAGACCTCAGCGTCGTCGGCTTCGACGACACCGAGATCGCCACCATGACCTCGCCGCAGCTGACCACCGTACGCCAGCCGCTGCGCGAGATGGGCGCGGTCGCCCTGCGCACAGCGCTGCGCCTGGCCGCGGGCGAGAAAATCGAATTCAACCACATCGAACTCGCCACCAAACTTGTCGTACGCGGTTCGACCCTCGCCGCCTGACTCTGGAAACGCCCGCGTGGATACCTCATTCCCTGGATGCGGAATGTTCGACTCACCGGCTAGCCGGCGGGCAGAACGACCCTTTTGGCCACGATGGCGCGCGACACCTCAGGTCGTTGTGACGCCGTCTGAGGGTCCACCGGGCTTCGTTCGGGACGAAGAGGTCGTGGGTTCATGTCCCCCCCACCAGCGGGTTTTCCGCCGACGTCCTATCTGCCTGCTCATGGCGACCAGCGCCGTCATCGAGCGGACCCGCCAGCGCTCGACGCTCTAGCCCCATGGTTGGTACTTCTTGCGCGGGCTCGCAGGGCGGGTGTACAAAGTTCTCGAGAATGATCGGGAACTGCCGCCGCCCAGGCACTGCCAACCGGGATGTCTCAGCGATGAACTCGTTCGTCCGCCACGTGAATACGGCCAGTGGGGCGCCGCGCGCGTTTCGATGCAACGCGCGAGACTTCCCATCGCTCCTCCCCGCGACACAGCCACCCTCCTTCCGCCGTCTATGAATTCTGCGGGCTAAAGAAGGCGCCACAACGTCGCCACGATCTCTCCGTGATGCAGGAAGGCTCGACGTAGCCGTGTTCGGCATTCTCGGCCCTGTGCAAGCTCTCCGCGCAGGCCGTCCCGTCCACCTTTCACCAAAACAGCGGTCCATACTCAGCGTGTTTCTGCTCTACCCCAATGTGACCGTCTCCATCGAGCACTTGATCGAGTGTGTGTGGGACGACCCGCCCTCGTCCGCGGTGTCGAATCTCCAAAGCTACGTCACCCAACTCCGGCGATCCGTCATCCCTGACCTCATCACCCGAGACCAGGGCTATCTCCTGCGCCTCGAACCGGACCAGCTCGACCTGCTCAGCTTCGAGAACACGGTACGTGAGGCGCGCCGCCACGCGGACGCCGGCGACCTCGCTGTCGCCAACGACGAGTACCGCTCCGCTCTGTCGCTGTGGCGGGGCCGCCCGGCCGAGGACGCGGCGCTCAGTTCCTCGGTGACGTCCCGAACCGGTGCTCTGGAGGAGTTGGCGCACACCGTACGAGTCGAATGGAGCGACATTCGCCTTGAGCTGGGGCTGCACGCGGAAATGATCGGGGAGCTACGAGCACTTGCCGACAGCCACCCCCTTCACGAGCGCGTCTGGCGTCAGCTCATTCTGGCGCTCCATCGATCGGGAAGGCGGGGTGAGGCGCTGGAGGCGTACCGCCGAGTCCATGCGGTGCTCGCGAGCGAGCTGGGCGTGGAACCAGGATCCGACCTCCAGCACCTGCACCTGGCGATTCTCCGGAACGACGCATCGCTGGCCTCGCCAGAGCGCAAAGCCGTGCGACGTCTCGTTCCCCGGCAGCTTCCGCCGGCGGTGGGCCGGCTCGTCGGAAGGCATGCCGAGCTCGACCGGCTGGAGGAGTTCTCCGCTGGAGGCCGGCACGCGATTCTGGTGGTCGGAGCCGCGGGAGTGGGCAAGACCACGCTCGCCCTCCACTGGGCACATCGCCTGGCCGATCGGTTTCCCGATGGCCAGTTGTTCCTCGACATGCGGGGGTTCGACCAGACGCCACCGATGACCACAGCCGAGGCTCTACCGCGCCTGCTGCAAGCGCTTGGCCAACCCGCCGAGGACATCCCCGTGGAAGTGGATGCTCAGATCGGTTTGTACCGATCGATCCTTGCGAAACGGCGAGTTCTCGTGGTGCTGGACAATGTCGCCGCGCCGGAGCAGCTGCGTCCCCTTATGCCGGGAGAGCCCGGGTGCCTGCTGCTGGCAACCAGCCGAGACCGGCTGAGTGGGCTTGTCGCGTTGGAGTCGGCCAGACGGATCACGCTGGAGGTGCTCGATCCAGCCGAAGCCGTCGATCTGCTGGCCGACCTCGTGGGGCCGGACAGAATACGTAGAGAACCACATGCTGCCGCTCGTCTGGCCGAACTCTGCGCGCGGCTGCCTCTAGCCCTGCGTGTCGCGAGTGCCCGGCTCGCGGATCGTCCCCACCAAACGCTCGCCCAGTACGTCAAAGAGCTCAGCGATCATGGTCTGCTCAGCCAGCTCGAGGTCGCCGGTGACCAGCGAACAGCGGTACGCGGGGCGGTCGACCGATCGGTTGAGACGCTTTCTCCGGCGGGGCGGAGACTGTTTCGGCTGATCGGACTGGTGCCGAACTCGGGAATCACCGTCGCGGGAGCGGCGGCCCTGTCGGGCAATCCCCTGTCTGAAATAGCAAAGCTCCTGGACGACCTGGCGCGGGTTCATTTGGTCAGCGCCGGGCCGAACAGCTACTCCTGTCATGACCTGCTGGTCACGTATGCCGCCGCGCGGAGTGAGACAGAGGACCTGCCCGGCGAACGGGAGGCGGCGATCCGCCGGTACATGGATTTCTACCTGCAGACGATCACCAACGCGGCCGAACACGTAGTCGACGTACGGCTGGTGGAACCAGTACCGGCTGCGGGACCAGCGACAGACGTGACGCCACTGTCCTTCGGCAGTGCGGCCGATGCGCAGAGCTGGCTCGATCGGGAGTGGGACACCATTGCCGTCCTGATCGCCCGAGCGGCGGAGCACGGCCCTCGCTCTCTGGTGTGGCGGCTGGCCGATGCCCTGCGGGACATCCTGACATGGAGACGGCCCATCGCCGAGTGCCTGCGCATCGCCGAACTCGGGCTCGACGCCGCTCGAACGGATCAGGACGGCGTGGGACAGGGCGCGATGCTGCTGTCCATCGGCTATGCCCGGTGGCGGATCGCCGACCTGGACGCCGCCCTCGATGCCTACGATCAGGCCATGCCCTTTCTGCGCCGGGCCGGTTTCCGCGCGGGTGAATCGGCGGTCCTACGGGCCAGCGGTGTGGTGTTAGCACAGAGCGGGGCATCTGAGCAGGCCATCGACCGATTCGAGCAGGCCCTGGTCATCGACCGGGATCTCGGCAATCGGGTGGCCGAAACATCCAGTCTCGGCAACCTGGCGGCGCTGTATCTCGATCTCGGACGCCTCCGCGACGCGGAAGAGCGGCAACGGCAGGTGCTCGCGGCCGCCGGCGAAAATGGCCAGCGCCAGCTCGAAGCCGTCATGCTCACCAACCTCGGAGTGATCCAGCGAGAGCTGGGACTGCTCGACAGCGCCCTGGCCACGCTCAACAAGTCGAGGTCTGTCGGACGCGAGATCGGATCCGCTTATGCGGAGACCAATGCGCTCGAATGCCTCGGAAAGGTGCATCTGGAGGCTGGCCGCTATGACTCCGCACGCCAGGTCCTGTCCGACACGATCTCCCTGGCCAGGAGCACCGAGAACCCTGAGGTTGAGGGGCGCGCACTGACCTGCTTGGCCCTGGCGAACCTCCGGCTTGGTCATCTCGGAGAAGTCGACGGCCACCTCACGGCGGCGTCGATCATCGCGGAACGGGTCAGTCACCTGCAGAATCACGTCGAGCTGTGGCTTGCACGATCAGAGCTGGCGCGTGTCCATGGCCGGCACGCGGAGGCTCTTGAACACGCCGACCGCGCCCGCCACCTGGCCGGCAAAGGATTCACCCTGGCGCTGGGGAAGGCGCACAGCGCCACAGCCGCCGCACATCTCGGGCTAGGCAACATAAATCCCTGCAGAGATCACTGTGAAGAAGCCCTGCGAATCTGCCGACAAACGGGTCAGCGACTCTCCCAGGCCCGAACGATGATCATTCTAGGCCATATTCATCGGAGAACGGGAAATGAGATCGAGGCTCAGTCACTATGGCGGCACGCACTCGCCATAGTGACTGAGGCCGGTGCGCCAGAACAGCAAGACATCTCAGCACTGCTGCGACAAGTAACGCGATGACCGAAAGAACCTTCGTTGGAACTGATTTCACCTCTCCCTCGAAAACGAGTTCACCGGACGTGGAGGCTCATCGGGGAGAACCAACCGGAGAAGGATGGTGTCGTCCCGGCGGGATCGGCGCACCATAACCCGTACAGTCGGTACTCAGCTGGAACATGGCCGCAGTTCTGGAACCCGTGTTGATCGCCGACTTGGCCCGTTGACCCCAGCACTGACGAGGTCGTCGCAGGTCGGCTCGGTATGTCGGTACGGGCCTGCCGTCGGCACGTCGCGGCGCTGCTGCGCAATCTCGACTCGGTCAGCAGATTCCAGGCGGGAGTACATGCCGCGTCGGTGGGTCTGCTCTCGCGGGAGGTCTGAGCTCGGGGCCCGATGAGGCGACCGGCCGGCAAATTGCCGTGACGTCCGACTCGTCGTCATCATCTCTACCGAGCATCGGACGGGCCGACCGCTCCACGCCGCATGGCGGAACTGCCTGCGAGGCGGTTCAGCAACGCCGTCATGGAGCCTGTCGTGTCATCGGCCGGAGAATTTCGGCGGGCGGCGTTCCCGTAACGCGCGCGCAGACCCTCATGCGGGTCGTCCGTCGTCTGGGCGAGCGCCCCGGGCGGTGGTGGCGCGGATCGTCATAGACGACATCACATTATGTCTTCCCAATCTCCCGAAGACATTTGCCCAGTGATCCAGAGCCACCGAATTCCGCCACCCAGCACTCGCCCTGTGAGACCGATAGCCGAAGCTGGATATTTCCCCTACCACAAGATGTCCGAGCTGGGCTCAAAGGGCGCCTGTCGGCGCAAGTACCGCTGGAACACTGGCAAGATGGGGAGACGTCGCGGCCCCGGTGAATGTGGAGCGGTCCCGTTTGGGCCTCCTTCTCTGGGAATAGCAATCTTTCGGGTATGTGGTTGACGCGCCCCTGCAAGGCGATACAGTACCCGAAACCTCATAACACATATTGGAGCGCCGGCATGGCCAAGCAGATCGTTGAGTCTTTCATTGACGACATCGACGGAAGCGAAGCGGAGAAGACCACCACCTTCGCCATCGATGGCACCAGCTACGAGATCGACCTGTCGGGCAAGAACAGGGAAGATCTGGAAAAGGCGCTCGCACCCTACATCACCGTCGCTCGCCCCGTCCGGGCCGAGCGCTCCGGGCGTGGCGGCCACGGGGCCGACTCCACCTCCCGGGCCATGAACCGTGAGAAGTCCTCCGAGATCCGCAACTGGGCCAAGGCTCACGGCTTGCCGGTGAGCGAGCGAGGCCGCATCGCCGCGACCATCGTGGAGAAGTACAAGGCGGCTCAATAGCCGATGCCGGTCAGAGCCCTCTCCACGATGGAGGGGGCTTTCAAGCGTGGCTTCCTGCCCTTGCACCTTCAGATGATTAAGCGAGAGAGATGGGATCGTTGGCGGCGGAGCTGGCCGACTTCAAGGTTGCGCACCTGTATCAGGAAAGGCGCGTCGTCAGGGTTTGCGGCGTGGACGACCTGCGGGAAGAGGCTCTGGAGGCCGTGGCGGACAGCACCGCGCCAGTGACCTACCAATCCCTCCATGGCGACCTTATTACGGCGACGGGCGAGATTTTCCGGCTGCTCGACACCCTTCTTGAAAAGCGACTGCCGGAGGCGTTCGCGCCGCTGGCGGAGCGCGAGCATTGGGAAGACGACGACGAAGACGCCGGGCCCCTGCCGGCCGGGCCCGGACCCTACGGTTCGGGTGTGCGGGCCCTGGGGTCCACCGGCGAGCGGATAACCCTGATCCCCGACGGGAATCTTGCCTTGCCCCAAGCCAGGTTCGGGGACGAAGACGATCAGCCAGACGACGATGCCCCGCATCGTCGAGAGCCTTGGCAGGAGGTGACCGGTGCCCCCGACCTCCTGCGGGCCTGGCTGATCGGCCGGATGCGCTGGACGATGAACGACGGCGACTACAGCGAATCCCCGCGGACCGAGCAGGAGCGAATCCAGCTTGCCGAGACACAAGCCGGCCGAACAGAGCTGGCAGACCGCTTTCTCACCGCGTTCCCGCCGGAGCGGAGTCGCTATTTTGCCGGTGCGCATGCCGGTTGGGACCGTTGGTCTGAGGACTACCTGTCCCGCGACGAGGTGATCGCATTCGCCTCCGAAGACCACGTGGCGGTTCTCTGGATCGCCCTGTATCGCTTTTACGGGTGAACCGCGTCGACTCTGATAGCCGGAGCGTCGTGGAAAGGATCACCCAACGGAGGTGTCGAAGCCTGACGGGCCGAGTTTCCTCTCCAAGATCCTGATGATCTTGCCGGATTCGTCGTTCGGGCCCGGGACGTAGTACGGCTTCCCGTCGCGGCCGAAAGTGATCGCCGACGACTCGCCCTCCCACTTGCCCAGGACGTGGGAGGCCGAGTCGAAGGTCACGAACGGCTCCAGGTCCATCGTGCGGGCATAGTCGATCGCGCCGAACACGAGATGCTGAGCCAGCTCGATCGGCGCCTCCTGCCAGCCCACGTAGTCGCTGAAGAAGTATTCGCGGAACCGGCTGAGCTGCCGGTCGTCGATGACATCCGGCCCGATCAGGTCCTTGACGCCGGTGCAGTAGACGTCGGCCAGGTAGCCGCAGACCGTCATCCGGTCCCAGGTGTGGCGCCGGGCCACCAGCACGGACACCCTGCCGTCCAGTCCTTCGGCCGACGGCTTCTCGTCGACCCAGCCGCGGGCGGGGTCGACGGTGAGGCCGGTGCTCCAGCCGACGTTGATCCAGCAGCCGGCCACCTCGGGCTCCCCCGCCGCCGCGCTGCCCTCGGCCGCCACCGCGCGTACGAGCGGGGCCACCACCGACGGCGACACGCCCAGCGTGCGGGCGATCTCCTTCGGAGACCTGCCTTCGGCTCGCAGCTCGCGTACCCGATTCTTCAGTTCTGCGCTGTCCACGGAGGAAGCCTAGCGACTCCCGACGCCCCGGACGGCCGCACGCCGCCGAGGCGGAGATGGCAGGCTGATCCCAAGAGCCCATATGGGGTCGAGAACGGGAGAAAACCATGCTGCCCTGGTACGACGAGCTCGCCGGCCGCCTCGACCACAACGTCATCGACAGCGAACTGCTGCGCGGCAACCCCCTCGGGGATCCGCACGAGCGGCCCCTGTACGTGTACGTCCCTCCGGGGTACGACGACCACCCCGACCGGCGCTACCCGTCCATCTACGTGCTGCAGGGCTACACCGGTCATGTCGCCATGTGGTTCAACCGGACCCCGTTCCGCCGGACGTACCCGGAGCTGGCGGACGGCGTGTTCGCGGCCGGTGACGTGCCGCCCGCGATCATCGTGTACGTCGACGCGTGGACCTCGCTGGCCGGCAGCCAGTACCTCGACTCGCCCGCGACCGGCCGCTACCACTCCTACCTGTGCGACGAGGTCGTGCCGTGGGTGGACGCCCGTTACCGCACGCTGGCCGGCCGCGACCACCGCGCGGTCACCGGCAAGTCCAGCGGGGGCGGCGGGGCGATGGTCACCGCCATGCTGCGGCCGGACGTGTTCGGCGCGCTGGCCACTCATGCGGGCGACTCGCTGTTCGACGTCAGCGTCCGTGCCATGCTGCCGCCGATCGTGCGGCGGTTGCGTGACATGTACGGCGGTTCGTACGACAAGTTCCTGGCCGACTTCCGCAGCAGGATCGCCGGGACCAGGGAAGACGACCTCGACCTGCTGGAGATCTACGCCTACGCGGCGGCGTACTCGGCCGACGAGGACGGCACGGTACGCCTGCCGTTCGACGACACAGGCGCCGTCATACCCGAGGTGTGGGAGCGCTGGCTGGCGCGCGACCCGGTGGTGATGGCGGCGCGGCCCGAGTACACCGCGGCGTTGCGGTCGATGCGGGCGATCTGGGTCGACGCGGGCACCAAGGACGAGTACTACCTGGACTTCGGCGCCACGGCGTTCCGGCGGGCGCTGGAGGCGGCGGGGGTGCCGGACGAGCGGATCTATTTCGAGCTGTTCGACGCCGGGCATGGCGCCATCGAATACCGCTACCCGCTCGCCCTGGCCTGGCTGAGCCGCCGCCTCTCGCCTTAACCTCGAGCCGGTCGTCGACAACAGCGGTATCACCCCCAGGTGACGACGTTAAGTGCCATTGTTATTACACACAGTGGCATTTAGTGGACAGGGGGATATTTCAATGCCCTTCGATGACTTCGACAGAAGCCGCCAGCGCGGGTTGGATGATCATCTCCGGCGGCTCCAGCGGTCAAGCGACGACTCGGAAAGAAGACGCAAGAGTTGGGACAGGCAGAACACCTGGGAAGGCATGGGCGCGGTTGAGATCTTCCTCTCCGTCGTGGGCGTCATCATCCTCTTGATCATTATGGCGAGCCATCGGTAAGCGCTGCGGAAGCCGTCAGGCCAGGTCGGCCGCGTCGTCGAGCTTCAGTCTGCCGCCCCGCTCGTACGCGGCCCCGAACTCCGTCTCACCCAGCGCCTCCATGGCCGCCCCGGTGACCCGCGCGATCTCGGCCAGCTCCGACGGAGCGGCGGGCGTCTGGTTGTGCTCGCGGACTCCCGCCGCCAGCCCCAGCAGCCGGGCCGCCCGCTCGTGGTCGCCCCCGGCGGCCGCTGCGGAGGCCAAGCCCTCCACGGCCCACGTCGCCGAGCGCGGGTCGCCGATGCGTTGCGCGGCCGTCAGGGCCTCCAGGTGCAGGTTCCTGGCGGTCGCGGCGTCGCCGCGCAGCTCGATCAGGTAGCCGAGCTCGGCGAGCGTGTCCGGCAGGTGCAGGGCCGGCTCGACGCCGGGGCCCCGGGAGATCCCTTCGAGCAGGTGGTTCAGGTGCTCCTCCGCCAGGTCGAGGTGGCCACCACGGCGCTCGGCGTAGGCGAGCCCCATCTCGGACATGATCGAGATCTCCCAATGGCCCTGCCCGGAGGCGATGTGCAGGGCCCGCCCGCACAGCTCCACGGCCCGCTCGAACTCCCCCGCGTGGAGCGCCATCCAGCCCAGCCAGGCGGTGCGCCCAGCCACCTCCGGCCAGAGCCCGAGGTCCTCCGCCATCCGCAGCCCGTCGGCGAACAGCCGCCTGGCCCGCTCCACGTCGCCCCCCATCTCGGCCAGCCCGCCGAGCCACTCCGTGGCCTGGAGCACTCCCCACCGGTCGCCGAGCTGCCGGAACAGCCGCGCGCTCTCCTCACCGTCGCGTTCCAGGGCGACGAAGTCCCGTTGCGTGAAGGCGTCCCGCGCCCGCCGGCTCAGCGCCGCCGCGATCCCCCACTGGTCGCCCATGGCCCTGAACCTGGCCAGCGCGCCCGACACCAGCTCCTGCCCGGTCAGCATGTCGGGCACCGCCCACCCGAGGAACCACTCGGCCCTGGCCCGCCCACCCGGGTCCTCGATCCGATCGAGAGCGGATCGCCAGTCGACGTCCTCCCCCAGCTTGAGAGCGAACCCCGCCCGCCACGCCCCCGCCCTTGCCCGAGCGGCCACCGCACCGCCTTCAACAGCCGCGCTGTCCGCGATGGCCAGCGCCGACTCCAGCGACCGTCGCCCTTCGGCCAGCCGGCCGCGCAGCACCCAGTACCAGGCCAGCGCGTTCACCAGCGCCAGCGCACCGGCCGCGTCGCCGGCCCCGGCCGCCGTGTCGAGCGCCGCCCGCATGTTCGCGGCCTCCGCGTCCAGCCGCAGCAGCCACTCCCGCTGGGAGTGCCCATACAGGAACGGCTCAGCCTGTACGGCCAGCGCCGTGTAGTAGGCCGAGTGCGCCTGCCGTACCCGATCCAGCTCGCCCGCCTCCGACAACCGCTGCAGGCAATACTCCGCCACCGACTCCAGCAGCCGGTACCGCATGCCCCCCGTACCGTCGGCCACGACCACCAGGGAGCGGTCGACCAGCCGCGCGAGCAGGTCGAGCACGTCGAGCCCGTCCTCCGCGCAGGTCTCCTCGGCGGCCTCCAGCGTGCAGCCGTCGGCGTGGACGGCCAGGCGGCGCAGGACGGCGCGTTCGGGCTCGGTCAGCAGTTGCCAGCTCCAGTCGATCACCGCCATCAGCGTCTGCTGGCGCGGCGGCGCGCCGCGCTGCCCGGAGGCGAGCAGCCGGAACCGGTCGTCCAGCCGGGCCACCACCCCTTGTACGCCGAGCGCGCGCACCCGGGTCGCCGCCAGCTCCAGGGCCAGCGGGATCCCGTCGAGCCGCCGGCAGAGCTGCGCGACCGCCCCGGCGTTGCCCGCGTCGAGGGCGAAGCCGGGCGCCGAGGCGGCGGCCCGCGTCACGAACAGCCGGACCGCGTCGGCCCGCGCCACCTCGCCGGGGTCGGTGCCGGCGGGCACGTCCAGCGGCGGCACGCTCCACAGCACCTCGCCGGCCACCGCCAGCGGTTCCCTGCTGGTGGCCAGCACCCGCAGCCCGGGTGCGGCCCGCAGCAGCCGGCCGGCCAGCTCGGCGACCTGCTCGATCACGTGCTCGCAGTTGTCGAGGACGAGCAGGAGCTGCCGGGAGCCCAGCGCACCGGCCAGCCGGTCGGCGAGCGGCTTCCCGTCGGAGTCCTCGCGGATGTCGAGCGCCGCCGCGACGGTCTCCGCCACCACCCGCCCATCGACACCGGCCGACCGCACTCGCTCGTCGACGCCGGCCGACCGCGCTCGCCCAGCGAGATCCGGCGCCCGGTCGTCGACGCCGGCCGGCCGTGCGCGATCGCCCACCCGTTCGTCGGCGTCCGGCGAGCGGGTTGCCCGGTCGAGGGGGGCGAGTTCGACCAGCCAGGCGCCGTCGGCGTACGCGTCGGTGAGCCGGGTGGCGGTCTCCAGGGCCAGCCGCGTCTTGCCGACGCCGCCGCTGCCGGTCAGGGTGACGAGCCTGCTGTGCTCCAGGAGCGTACGGACCTCGGCCAGCGCGCCGTCGCGCCCGATCAGGTCGCTGAGTGAGGCGGGCAGGTTCGTGGCGGGCCGGGCGGCGGGGCCGCTCAGAGCCGGATCCTGTCCGAGGATCGCCTGGTGCAGGGCGGCCAGCTCGGGCGCCGGATCGAGGCCGAGCTCGTCGGCCAGCCGCTCGCGCAGGTCGGCGTAGCTCGCGAGCGCCTCGCTCTGCCGTCCCGCCCGGTACAGCGCTCGCATGTGCACGGCCCGCAGCCGCTCTCGGAGCGGGTGCCGGTCCACCAGGTCGCCGAGCTCGCCCACGAGCAGGCCGTGCTCGCCCAGCTCCAGGCGCGCCTCGGCGTGCTGTTCGAGGGCGGAGAGCCGCTGCTCCTCCAGCCGGAGGATCGCGGACCTGGTGTACTCCTCGTCGGCGAAGTCGGCGAACGCCGGGCCGCGCCACAGCGCGAGCGCGTCGGACAGGAGCTCCGCCCTGGTCCGCGGGCTCTCGGCCGTCTCGGCCCGGGCCAGCAGCTCGGCGAACCGCGCGGCGTCGACCGTACCGTCAGCGGCTCGCAGCAGGTAGCCGGGCGCGCGCGAGACCACCAGGTTCTTGCCGCCCGGCTCGGCGTCCTCCAGCGCGCGCCGCAACTGTGAGACCCGCACCTGGAGCGCGCCCGCGGAGTTGACCGGCGGCTCACCGGCCCACAGGTCGTCCACGAGTCTGTCGGACGACACCGGCCGTCCCTCGTCCACCAGCAGGTCGGCGAGCAGCGCGCGGACCTTCAACCCGGGGATCGTGACGGGCTCCCCCTGGTCGGTCCATACGGCCAGCGGCCCGAGCACCCCAAAGCGCATAAAGGCCACCTTAAGCGCGCGAGAAAGGTGCTTCCAAGATCCGAGTCGGCGCCCGGGCTTCAATACCGCGACCACACCGGCGGCACACCCGGCAGTGCCAGAGTCGGACAGGGAGAAGATCGCTCTCTGTCTCGGGAGAAACCATGGTCCAAACACTCCAGCGGCTCGCCGGACGACTCGCCGACACCACGGTGAACGCCCTGCTGCCGAAGGCGACCGCCAACGCGGCAGCCTGTGTCAACTGCCCGTCGGTCGCGAACCGGTGCAACTACTTCTGCTGTGGTACCACCGCCTCGCGCATCCACCTGTACAGCTGCTGCATGAACAGCAGTCTTCACTGCACCTGCCAAGTAGAGATCTACGACTACTGCTGATCCGCTCACTTCCAGACGGACCGGGCCGGCGGCGCGATGCTCGTCCATCGGCCCGGTCACGTCAGTGACCCGCGGACCAGGAGGGATCATGCACTATCTCGCACTGCTGTCCCGCTGCTTGATCGCCGGCGTCCTGGTGCTGGCCGTGGTATCGAAGCTGCGCGGGCCGACGGACGTCGAGTCCGCCGTCAGCGAGCTGCTGAAGGTCGCACGGCAACCGGTCGGCCGCCGGCTGGTCCGGCTCCTCATTGCCGCCGAACTGGGTGTGGCGGCCCTCGTGATCGCGCCGGGTACGGCACCGGCCGGACTTGCCGCAGCCACCGTCCTCATGTGGGGCTTCGCCGCCTTCGTGGCGATGATCGTACGTCAGCGCCGACGGATCCCGTGCCCTTGTTTCGGACCGTCGCGGACCCCGCTGGGACCGGTGCACGTCGTGCGTAACGTCGCGCTGGGGGCGGTCGCGGCCGCGGGCGCGGCGGCCCTGGCGTACGCGCCCGCGACCGCGCTCCAGCCCGGAGAGGTCGTGGTGACGCTGATCGCGGCCGCGCTCGGAGTGTGTCTGGCCGCATTCTCCGACGACGTACACGCACTGTTCTCCGATCCGACCCGGACCTGACGAGAAAGGGGTTCTCGTGACCCTTCCTGAGGCCGTTCTGGCCGTGATTCTGGTGGCCAATCTGTTCCTGACCTTCGGCGTCGTCCGTCGGCTTCGCGACCACACCACGCGATTCGCAGCGTTGGAGAACCCGTTGGAGGGCGGCCTCGGCGTCGGCGAAACCGTGGCGGACTTTCACGCCGTCGCGACGGAGGGTTCCGCCGTCTCCGCCGCCGACCTGCACGACTCGGTCACCGTCGTGTCCTTCGTGGCCACCGGTTGCCACAGCTGCGAGGAGCAACTGCCAACGATCCGCTCCAAGGCCGACGACGCGGTGGCGGGCGGCGCGCAGTCGATGATCGTCGTGGTGAACGTACGGGCCGAGCGCGAGGAGGCCGACCAGCTCATCGCTGCCGTGGAAGGTCCCGGCACCGTGGTCGAGGAACCGCTCGGCGGGTCGATGCAGACGGCGTTCGGCGTCAAGCGGTACCCGAGCTTCTTCCTCGTCGGACCGGACAGGACGGTCATGGCCACGCCCGGGGCCGCGGACGCGCTGCCGACCGTGGAACTGCGGAGAACCGCAGAGCTCCGTTCATGATCGACGACGGAGCCCCCAGACGGTTCGCCACCGCGGCGGGCCTCGCCTGGCGGGCCGCCCCAGTGACGACGATCGTGGTGCTCGGCGCGACACTCGCGCTCGGTGCGAGCCCGGTGGGGGCCGCGCTCTGCGGCAAGCTGCTGATCGACCAACTGAGCTCCGGCGTCACGGGCCCTCCGACCACCCTGATCCTCCTCGCCGTGGGACTGGGTGGCGCGTTGCTGGTGAGCTATGTCGGCAACGCCGCCGTCAGCTACCTCGAGGACCAGCACGCGCGACGGCTTGAGATGATCGTGCAGGACCGGCTGTTCGGCAAGCTCAACAGCCTGCACGGGCTGGAACTGTTCGAGCGGCCCAATTTCCATGACCGGATTCAGCTGGCGCTGCGCGCCGGTCAGGGCGCTCCGCACCAGTTGGTCTGCTCGGCCCGCTCTCTGCTGCAGGGCACGATCCAGCTGATCGGGTTCGTAGGCGTCCTGCTGGCAGTCAGCAGGACCGCGGCGCTGCTCCTGGCCGCGGCCGCGATTCCGCGGCTGGCGGCCGAGCGGCGGCTGGCGAAGGACCGCGTCGGTCTGCTGGCGGCTCTGAGCCCGGTGCAGCGGCGCCAATACTTCTACAGCCGCTTGCAGTACGAGCCGCGGGCGGCCAAGGAGTTGCGCGTGTTCGGGCTGGGCGGGTTCTTCCAGGAGCGCATGCGGGCCGAGCTCGCGGCCATCCACGTTTCCCAGCGCGGGCTCGACCTGCGGATCCTGCGTGTACAGGTGATTCTGGACGCCGCGACGGTGGCGGCCATGGCGCTCGCGGTCTGGATCGTCGTCGCGGATGTGTCCGCCGCACGCGCAACGCCGGGCGACATCGCGATCATCCTCACCGCCCTGCCGGTAACGGCCAGCGCCGCCACGGCAGTGGTACACCAGTTGTCCGTCGGGTCGGAGGCCCTGCTGTCCATCGGCCATTACCTCGACATCATGGCCACGGACAACCACCGGCCGACCGCTGGTGGGGTCGCCGCACCCGAGCTCCGAAAGGAGATCGTCTTCGACGACGTGTGGTTCCGCTACGGCGACGATCTACCCTGGGTGCTCAACGGCGTGAGCTTCCGCATCCCCCTGCACCAGTCGGTGGCTCTCGTCGGCGTGAACGGGGCGGGGAAGAGCACCATCGTCAAGCTCCTGGCCGGGCTGTACCAGCCGACGAAGGGCCGCATCCTGTGGGACGGCGTCGAGGTGAGCCGGCTCGACCCGGCGTCGCTGCGCCGGCGGATCGGCATGGTGTTCCAGGACTACATGACGTACGACCTGAGCGCGCTGGAGAACATCGGCGTAGGCGACCTGGAGACGCGCTTCGATCTGGCACGGATCAGGGATGCGGCCCGGCTGGCAGGAGTCGACGGCGCCGTCGAGCGGCTCCCTCGCGGATACGACACCATGCTCAGCCTCGTGCACTTCAGCATGGGGGAAGAGGACGACAGCCCGGGAGTTCAACTGTCCGGCGGCCAGTGGCAGCGGATGGCGCTGGCACGGATGCTGCTCAGGAGCGACCGCGACCTTCTGATCCTCGACGAGCCGAGCTCGGGGCTGGATCCCGAGGCCGAGCATCAGGTCCATCAGGTGGTGCACGAACACGGCGCCGGCGTGACCCGCTTGCTGGTGTCGCATCGGCTCAGCGCCGTACGCATGGCAGATCACATTGTCGTGGTGGAGGACGGCAGGGTCTCGCAGACGGGCTCGCACGCTGACCTGCTTCGCACCGGCGGTCGCTACGCCGAGCTCTTCCGTATGCAGGCGGCCGGCTATCGAGACGAGGACGGGAGACCGGGAGCCTTCCCGACCATCGAGCCGACGACCGAGACGATCGGGACGGGGCCGAACTCCCTGGAGTCCAGGTCGGCACCCGCATCACCAAGCAGGTAAATGTGGCCGGCAGGCACGATTCTCCCATCCGGTTGGAGGTCACCGGCGACAGCGGAGACACGTTTGACGAGAAGCGCGGGGTTGGCGGCAGTGGTGGGCGGCATCCCGGGGAGGACCAGGCCGTCGGGCGCCCGGCACACCACGACGGCGTCCCGCTGGATTCGCCGGCGGCGCCACCGGGCGACGATCACTCGGTCCCCGTCGCGCAGCGTCGGCTCCATGCTGCCGCCGCGGACGGTGACGACCACGAGCGCCGCCCGTGCCACGACGATCGCGACTCCGGCCGAGATCACGACGCCGAACAAGACAGCCCACATCACAGCACCACCTCCGGCCGCATGGGCTTTGCCTCGGTCAGTTCGCAGTCATTGTCGAGAATACGAAGAAGGAGCCGCTGCAGCCACGGACTCGGTTCCACGCCGAGCTCCGCCACCAAATACGATCGCAGTTTGTAGAACACCTCGAGCGCCTCCGCCTGCCGATGGCTCCGATAAAGCGAGAGCATGAGCTGCGCGTGGAATTCCTCATTGAACGGATATTCGCTCACCATGACGCTGAGCTCGGGCGTGATCGCCCGATGCCGGCCCATTTCCAAATCTATGTCGAACCGCGCCGCCAACGCGCTGAGCCGCAACTCCTCGAGCCTGGTGCGCGAAACGACGATCTGCGGGGTCGCCGGTACGTTCGTCAACGCCTGCCCGCGCCACAGCGCCAGTGCCTCACCCAGCAACCGCCCCGCCGACGGCAGGTCACCGGCGGCCGAGGCCTTCCTTCCTGCGCAGATCAGTTGTTCGAACTGCGAGAGGTCGACATCACCCGCCTGCAGGCGGTACCCGTGGTCCACGGTCTCGATGTGCCGGTGGTGAGAGCGATCGAGCAGGCCACGCAGGCGCCAGACGTACCCGTGGACGGTCTTGCGCGCGCTCGGCGGCGGCCGATCGCCCCATAACTCCTCCATCATTCGCGTCACGCTCACCGGCCGACCGGCATTGATCAGAAGGACGGCGAGCACTATTCGCTGCATGGAAGCGGTTATTCTTATCGGCTCTTTCTGATCGACGATTTCCAGCGGGCCGAGCACCATGAAACGCACTGAAGCCTCCTTTGATCCCGAGGTGGTCTTGCCGACGCGAGCAACGGTGGCATCGTGGCGATCCTTTCTGGCAGATCTCTGGCAAACAGCCGCCGCATGAGACGTGAGATCAGAAGCGGCAGGCCCGCGGCCGGGTCGCCTGCGGTCACCCACTCCATGTTGACCGGCGGCCCCAGCACCCCAAAGCGCAAGGGAGCCACCTTAAGCGCACGAGAAGTGGATCTGAAGGCCGCTCCAGCACGGTGGACGCAACGGAAAGGGGACCATCATGAACACCCTCGCTGGACGCCGGGAATGGATCGGGCTGGGCGTCCTGGCCTCGGTCGCGCTGCTTCTCTCGCTCGACGTGAGCGTCCTGTACCTGGCGCTGCCGCACCTGAGCGCCGACCTGGGCGCGACCGCGCCGCAGCAGCTGTGGATCCTGGACATCTACTCGTTCATGCTGGCCGGGTTCCTGGTCACCATGGGAACGCTGGGCGACAGGATCGGCCGCCGCAGGCTCCTGCTGATCGGCGCCGCCTGCTTCGGCGTCGCGTCGGTCCTGGCCGCCTTCTCGGTCAGCGCCGAGATGCTCATCGCCACCCGTGCCCTGCTGGGCATCGCGGGGGCCACGCTGATGCCGTCGTCGATGGCGTTGCTGCGCAACATGTTCCGGGATCCGAAGCAGATGGGGACCGCGATCGGGATCTGGTTCAGCTGCTTCATGGTCGGCATGGCTCTCGGCCCCCTGGTGGGCGGCCTGCTGCTGGAGCACTTCCGGTGGGGGTCGGCGTTCCTGCTCGGCGTGCCGTTCATGGTGCTGGTGCTGGCCACCGGGCGGACGCTGCTGCCGGAGTATCGCGACCCGTCCGCCGGGCGGCTCGACCTGTCCAGCGTCGCGCTGTCGCTGTCCGCCATCCTGCCGGTCATCTACGGGCTCAAGGACGTCGCCAGGAACGGTGTCAACCCCACTGCCCTCGCCGCCGTCGTGTTCGGTGTGGCCGCGGGCGTGGTGTTCGTCCGCCGCCAGCGCCGCCTGGTCAGTCCGCTGCTCGACCTGCGTCTGTTCGGCAACCGCGCGTTCTCCGCCACGCTGGCGATCCTGTCGCTCGGTGGTGTGGTGATGTCGGGCACCACGCTGATGTCCACGACGTACCTGCAGACGGTCGCCGGGCTGTCGCCCCTGGCCGCCGGGCTCTGGCTAGTGCCGCAGAACCTCGTGATGATCGCCGCGCTGACCCTCGCCCCGGCCGTCGCCAACCGGTTCGGGACGGCGTATGTGATGGCGGCCGGGCTCGTGGTCAGCGCGGCGGGGCAGTTCCTGCACACCCAGGTGCCCAGCGTCGGCGGAACCTGGATGGTCGTGGCCGGGCTGATCCTGGCCTCCGGCGGGATCGCGCTGCCGATGGGCGCGGGCAACAGCGTGATCATGGCCGCCACCCCGGTGGAGAGGGCCGGTTCGGCGGCGGCGCTCTCCGAGACCTCGGGCGAGTTCGGGGTGGCCGTGGGCGTGGCCGTGCTGGGCAGCCTCGGGACCGCCGTCTACCGCGGCCAGTTGCCGGACACGCTGCCGGTGGAGGGTGCCCGCGAGAGCATCACCGCCGCCGTGACCGTCGCGAAGGATCTGCCCGGCGTACTGGAGATCGCCAGGGCCGCCTTCACCACCGGGCTGAACACGGTCGCCGCGGTCGGCGCGGTCGTCTTCCTCGTCCTCGCCGCCGTCACGATCGCGGTGCTCCGCCGGCACGACAGCCCCGCGCGGGAGGCATCGGCACTAGTGACGGGGCCTCACGACTGAGCGCAGGTCGCGGGGCAGAACTTGACCTCGGGGTAGCGCGAAGACGGCTTGTCCAGAAGGGGCTGCCGCTGCGACTTCAGGTGCTGGTCGAGGAAGGCCGCCACGTAGGTGCGGGTGAGCTCGGCGCCGCGCGCCGCGCCCAGGACGTCGGGGAGGGGTTTGATGCCGAGGATGCCGGACAGCAGCGGGCCGTCGGTGAAGGACTGGTGTTCCGCGCCTGTCAGCACGAGCCAGCGCTTCCACCCGGTCAGCAGCTTCCAGTCGCGGTCCCACGAATTGTCGGAGCCTCCGGAGACGTGCGGCGCCGAACCCAGGAACATGAACGGCCGGGTGAACCCGCTCTTGGGGATCCGGGCGTAAGTGGTGCCGTCCATGTCGATTCCGGCGCGCACTCGGGAGTCCTTCACCATGGCCGCCATGGCGGCGGCCCCGCCGATCGACTGGCCCACCATCGCGATTCTGGAGCGGTCGATCAGCTGAGAACCATCCCATTTCTTCGGCAACTGGTCGAGCACGAAGGAGACGTCGGCCGCCCGGCCCTGGGCCACCCCCGTGCCGAAACCCGGGTCCGTGTCACTGTCGCACGCGAGGCACTCCGCGACCCGACCGCCGGGGAAGGTCGTGGCGTAGCTCTCGTAGGTGTGGTCGATCCCGGCCACGACGTACCCTCGGCTGGCCAGGTCCTCGGCCAAGGACGTGAGGGTGCTCATCGGCTTGGTGAAGCCAGGGGAGAGCACCACCAGCGGCAACGTCTTCCCTGCGGGTTCGGCGTCTTTGATGGCGTTCGTCCGTGTCTTGCTCAGCGTGTCGGACGGCACACCCGCGATCCTCAAGCCCTTCAAGGTGAGCTCTGATTCCTTCGGCGTCATGTACGGCGCCCGCGGTCCGTCCCGTTGCTCGGTCGGATACCAGAGGGTGACCTTGAGCTCCCTGGCATCCACGTCGAGGTTCCAAGGATCGGGGCGGGAGGTGTCTTTCAGGTACAGGGCGGTGGTGCCGACCGGGTGGGCGCCGGTCGGGGCGGGCAGGGTGACGGGGCCGGTCGGGATGGGCGACGGGTTGGCGGCGGCCCGGGGCGGCGCGGGTGCGGAGCAGGCGGACGCGGCGAGGACGGCCAGTCCCGCGGCGACGGCCAGGAGCAGTCTCATGGAGAGGTCCGTTCACTTGTGCAACAAGGTCAGGGCCTTGGCCAGGGCGGGGTCGCGCCCGGCGGCCGCGTCCTTCGGGGTCAGGGGTACGTAGTGGTCGGGCGGCACGCCGATCCGGTCGATCACCTCGCGGTTGGGCCCCAGGTGATGCCTGGCCGGGAAGCCCAGCGCGGTGTTGTTACGCAGCAGGTACGACTGCGCCGGCCCGGAGATCACGCCGGCGGTTCTGGTGCCGACCAACTGGCCCAGGCGCAGGTCCTTGACCGCGGAGCTGAAGTGCTCGCAGGCCGAGGCGCAGCTGCGGTCGGTGAGCACCATCAGGGGCAGGCCGAGCAGCTCGACGGTGTCGTCGGTCCACGAAGTCTCGCACTTGCCGTCCACGGTGCACTGGTAGGCGGTGACCTTGCCGTGGCCGAACGCGCTCAGCAGCCGGATCGCCTCCGTGGGGCTACCGCCGCCGTTGCCGCGCAGGTCCAGCACGACGCCGGTGAGCGTCCGGCCGGTGCGCAGCCTGGAGATCGCCTTGAACACCCTGGTCGCGGAGTCGGGAGCGAACCCACGCAACCGCACATAGGCGATGCCGTCATCCAGCAGCTTCGACTGCACCACTTGCAGGGCGGCCAGGTCCCGCTGAAAGAGGCCGGGTTTGAGCGTTACGCTCCAGCGGCGGCTGGTGCTCTGCCGTAGGAGCCGCAGCCGGACGGGGTGCGCTTCCGGATATTGCGGGTAGAGGGCGGCGATCGCGGGGGTGGCCTTCGCGTCGATGAAGGGCGCCGATCCGTTGATCGATTCGATGATGTCGCCCGCGCGCAGTCCGGCGGCCTGCGCCGCGCCGCCCTGCACGGTGGTGACGAACAGTGGGGGGACCGCGACGCCGGGGTTGCCGTTCACCTGCGGGCCGTTGATGTTCGCCTGCAGACCCAGGCCGTAGCCGTCACCGTCGTAGTAGTCGGGCGGCCGCTTGGCGTCGTGCGACCAGCGGGCGTGGTTGTCGCCGAGGCCGGCCACCATCGCCTCAAGGGTGACGACGGCCAGCTTGTCACGCAGGTCCGGCACCTGATCGGTGACCTTCCGATAGACCCCCTCGAAGGCGGCCCAGTCGGCTTTGCGGTCGCCGGTCAGCGCGGGCATGCCGGCCTCGGGTACATCGCGCCCGTCGCGGTTGACCTCCTGGGTCAGGGCGACGAATCCGGCGGTCAGCAGTGAGCGGGCGTCCAGGGTGGCGCCGCTGTAGTAGTTGCCGAGGATGCAGAAGTACGCCTGCTCGATCACGTCGATCGTGGTGGGAGTCTCCGCCCCGGGCGCTCGCTGTGGCCGCGCGCAGACCGTACTGCCCGCCGTGCTCGCCTCGCCGCGCGGTGGCGCCGGTGCCGTGCAGGCCGCCGCCAAGAGGAGGGCGAGCCCGGCGGCCACGGTCCTGATGACGGTCATGACAGGCGCTTCCGGATCCACCAGAAGCACAACCAGGTGAGGCCGAGGGTGAGCAGGGCGTAGATCCCGGTCTCGATCCACTGGAAGGGCCAGAAGCGGTTAAGGGGCTGGTACGTCGCCTGCTGCCGGTAGCCGAGCCGGTTGATCTCCGCCGGGCACGCGCCCATGCCCTGCTGTCCCGACGGTGAGCAGGGTCCCGACGTCGTCGAGATCTGGACGAGCCCGACTCCGGGTTCGGGGCCGGCGACCGGACGTCCGGACGGATCGAGGATACCGCTGGACAGGACCCAGGCGCCCGCGTCGCCGGGAACAGAATTATTCAGGCGAACCTCCACATATCCGCCTCGCTCCCGGTTTATACCGAGGCCGTCCACGTTCGCCTCGCTGAGCTCGAAGGTCGAGGTGACCGGGGCCATCAGATGGGGCCGGACCAGCATCGGCATGGCGAGCTGGATCGCGACGAAGACTGCCAGGGTGATGGCCATGGCGGGCACCGTGCGGCGCACCATCATGCCCACGGTCACGCCCAGGACGAAGGCGAAGGCCGCGTACCCCAGCGGGGCGATGCCGCGCGCGCCGAACACCAGGGGAGCCATCAAGGCCAGGTCGCCCGGGGCCGACTTGTCCAGGGGACCGGACCACCAGGTCACCACGAGGCCGCACAGTCCGGCGGCGGCCGCGGCGACCAGGCCGGTGAGCCCGAGCTTGACCGCCAGCCAGCGGCCGCGGGTGATGCCCTGGTTCCACACCAGCAGGTGCGTGCCCGCCTCCAGCTCACGGGTGATCAACGGTGCTCCCCAGAAGAGCCCGGCGAGGGCGGGCAGGAGCAGCACGACCAGGGATAGGGCCATGAAGGGCGTGTCGTACTCACCGAAGAAGCGGTCGTAGAAGCGGCCGCAGGAGTCGTCCTGGACACAGCCGGCGATCCCGGTGGAATAGTCGGCCGCCAGTTTCGGGCCGGTCAGGGCCAGGACGACGGCGAGGATGACGAGCAGGCCGGCCATCATCACGGCCGCACCACGGAACTGGCGCCAGGTCAGCCAGATCATCACCGCACCTCCAGGGCGATTCGCCGGTCGTCGGCGGTGTGCTTCTCCATGTAGGCCAGGACGAGGTCTTCCAGGCTGAGCTGGCTGACCGTCCAGGCGGGGTCGTGAATCGGGGCGTCGGTACGGATCACGAACGTGCTCTGCCGGTCGGTGTGGCGCGCGGAGACGACCTGCTGGTCATCGGGGAGCCGGTCGGGATCGCGGCGCGGGCCGGTGAGCCGGTGATGGGTGGCCAGGAGCTTGTCGACCTCTCCCGCCACCTCGACGCGCGAGTCGACGAGCACGACCAGGAAGTCACAGACCCGTTCCAGGTCGGCGACCAGGTGGGAGGAGAGGACCACACTGAACTCGTGCTCGACGACCGCCTCCATCAGGCTCTGCAGGAACTCGCGGCGGGCCAGCGGGTCGAGCGAGGCGACGGGCTCGTCCAGGATCAGCAGTTCGGGCCGTTTGGCCAGGCCCAGGGTGAGGGCGAGCTGGGCGCGCTGGCCGCCGGACAGCTTTCCCGCCCGCTGGTTGGGATCGAGACCGAGCAGTCTGATCCGCTCCCGTGCCAGCGCGGCGTCCCAACGGAGATTGAGCCGGGCCCCCAACTGCAGGTGGTCGGCGACGCTCAGCCCGGCGTAGACGGGGGTGTCCTGGGCGACGAATCCGACCTTGGCCAACTGCGCGGGACCGCCGGCGGGACGGCCGCCCAGCACCTTGATGCCGCCCGTCGTGGGCTCCAGCTGGCCGCTGGCCAGCTTCAGCAGCGTGGTCTTGCCGGCTCCGTTGGGACCCACCAATCCCACGACGTGCCCGGCGGGGATGTCGATGGTGCAGTCGCGCAGCGCCCAGCGCCTGCCGTATCTCTTGCCCAGGCCCTGGGCTTCCAGGACGGTCTTCACGCTATGTCCTCCTGAGCGGTGGTCCGAAAGGTGGTCATGAAGAGGGCCTCGATGCTCTCGTCGTCGAGACCGGCTCGGCGGGCCTTGGCCAGCCAGCGCCGTAGTTCGAGCCGCAGCGGACCGTGCGCGGCCAGGGAGGTGTCGGTGAGCGTCGCCGTCACGAACGTCCCCACCCCTGGCCTGGCTGCGGCCAGGCCCTCGTGTTCGAGCTCCCGGTAGGCCTTCAGGACGGTGTTGGGGTTGATCGCCAGTTGCGCCACGGCCTCCTTGACGGTCGGCAGCTGATCGCCTTCGCGCAGCAGGCCGAGCCGTAGCGCGTGCCGTACCTGCTGGACGAGCTGCAGGTACGGCGAGACTCCTGACTTCGTATCCAGATGAAACTCGATCACCGGCTACTCCATTTATCTAGTGCTCTAGTACTTTAGGCACCTGTATGTATGGAGTCGGTAAAGAGCCGGGGCGCGTTACAGGTCGAGGGGCGGGGCCTTTCTGGCGGAGCCGCGATAGAGGTCGGCGTCGTAGCGCTTCTCGCCCTCGTCGAGCTTGGCGTAGGCGGCCGCCACCAGGTCGACGCCGAGCACGTCCGCGAGCCGCACCAGGTATTGCGTCACGTCGGCGAGCTCCGAACGCACCCTGGCCAGGGTCTCGGGGTCGAGGTCGGCGGATTCGGCGGGGGTGAGCCACTGGAACTCGGCCAGCAACTCCCCCGCCTCCCCGGCCAGCGCCATGGCGAGGTTCTTCGGCGTGTGGAACTGCTCCCAGTCGCGCGCCCGCGCGAACTCCCGCAGCCGTTCGGCAAGTGGTCCCAACTCGTTCGTCACGCCTGACGACCTTATCGGGGCGGCCCCATCGGGGCGGGTCAGAGATCGGCGTCGTGGACGAGGATGGCGGCCTGGACGCGGTTGGTCAGGCCGAGCTTGGCCAGCACCCGGCTGACGTGCGCCTTGACCGTCGCCTCCGAGAGGCGGAGGTCGCGGCCGATCTCGGCGTTCGACAGGCCGCGGGCCAGGGCTCTGATCACGTCCTCCTCCCGGCCGGTGAGCGAGGCGAGCCGCCTGCGGGCCGACTCCGATCGCGAGGGCGCCTTGTCGACGAACGCGTCGATCAGCCGCCTGGTGACCGACGGGGAGAGCATGGCCTGGCCGGCGGCCACCGTACGGACGGCGGCGGTCAGGTCTCTGGGCGGGGTGTCCTTGAGCAGGAAGCCGACCGCGCCGAGCCGCAACGCCTCGTGGACGTACTCGTCCAGGTCGAACGTGGTCAGCATGACCAGCTTGGGCGGGTCCGGGGTGGCCAGCACGCGGGCGGCGGCGGTCAGGCCGTCGGTGCCGGGCATGCGCACGTCCATGAGCACCACGTGCGGCCTCAGCCGGGCCGCCGCTCCGACGGCCTCCTCGCCGTCCCTGGCCTCGCCCACCACCACGATGTCGTCGGCCGTCTCCAGGATCATCCGCAGCCCGGACCTGACCAGGGCCTCGTCGTCCACGACCAGCACCCGGATCATGCCGTGGCCCGTACGGGGATGGCGGCCGTGACGCCGTAGCCGCCCTCCTGCCGGGGGCCCGCCTGGAGCGACCCGCCGAGGAGCTCGACCCGCTCACGCAGCCCCGCCAGCCCCCAGCCCGCTCCGGGCAGGGCCTGCTCCGCGCCCGGCGCATCGGCGGTTCCGCGGTTCAGCACCTCGACCTGGAGAGTGCCGTTCAGGAAGCGGACATGGACGTCGGTGTGCGCGTCGCGGGCGTGTTTGTGCACGTTGGTGAGCGCCTCCTGCACCACGCGGTAGGCGGTCCGTTCGACCGTCAGGCCCAGCGCGCGCGGTTCGCCGTGGTCGTGCCTGCGCACCGAGATGCCCAGTTCGCGCGACTGGTCGAGGAGCCGGTCGAGGTCGGCCAGCGTGGGCTGCGGGCTCAGCTCGGCGGGCTGCTGGTTCGAGCGCAGTACGCCGAGCAGCTCACGCAGGTTGGCCAGCGCCTCCCGGCCGATGCCGCCGATCATGGACGCCGTACGGGCCGTCGGCTCGTCGGCGGTCCGTACCTCCAGCGCCCCGGCGTGCAGCACCATCAGCGAGACCCGGTGCGCGACGACGTCGTGCATCTCCCTGGCGATGCGCGCCCGCTCCTGGGCCCTGGCCTGCTCGGCCCGCATCACCTGCTCGCGTTCGAGCCGGTCGGCCCGCTCTCTGGCGGCGGCCAGCACGTCGCGCTTCGCCCGGGTCCAGAGCCCGTACATGAACGGCAGCCCTACCAGGGCCATGGCCATCAGCGCCACGTTGGCGCCGGTCGCGGTGACCATCTCCCGGCGCCCGCCGATCAGGTCGCCGACGATGACGGCCGAGGCGAACGCCACGGCGGTCCCGCCCAGGTAGATCGTGACGCCACGGGTGCCGCGCAGCGTCGTACCCGCGTAATAGGAGGCGACCATCAGCGGCGGCCACATCACCAGCCACACGTAGAAGACGGCACCGAGCAGGGCGAGCGGCCACCATGCCCGCCGCGCGAACCACGCCGCCACGCCCGCCGCGGCCGCCGTCACGACGAACACCGGGGACGTCATCCCGCCCGTCTGGTCGAACGGCACCGCGGACGACACGAACACGCCCACCCCGAGCACCACGGGCAAGCCGCCCTCGATCCGTCTGCTCACCTGCATGTTCTTCAGCGTAGGGCCCGGCGCCGGGCCGCCACCCGAGTCGATCGTCGATCCGGACCGCTACGAAAGGAGGGGGTGCGGGTCGACTTCCAGGTCAAGCCGGGCCGGTGGGTCCGGGCCCAGGCTGGCCCACATGAAACGACACCTCTTCGTCGCCCTCGGCGTGGCCGGCGCCCTGCTGGCGACGCCGTCCGTACAGGCGCGGGCCGCGACCGGCACCGCGTTGCCCGCGCCCACCGGGAAGTATCCCGTAGGGCTGGCCTCCCTGCATCTGGTCGACGCCGATCGTCCCGATCCGTGGGTGCCGCAGGACGGGTCGCGGCAGCTCATGGTCTCCCTGTGGTATCCGGCCGCCAAGGCGGGCACACGGGCGGCCCCCTACGTGACGCCGCAGGAGTCGGCGCTGATCGTCAAGGACTATCCGAACGTCCCGGCCGACGCGCTGGCCAAGACCCGGACGTACGCCACGCTGGACGCGAAGCCGCTCACCCGCCGCCAGGGCCTGCCGCTCGTGCTCGTGTCGCCCGGCTTCTCCTTCCCCCGCGCGACGATGACCTCGCTGGCGGAGGACCTGGCCAGCAAGGGGTACCTGGTCGCGGCCGTCGAGCACACCTACGAGTCGGCGGCCACCACGTTCCCCGACGGGCGGACCACCACCTGCGCGGCATGCGTGGGAGAGAACAACGAGGAGAAGGGGATCGCGGTCGCCAAGAGCCGGGTGAAGGATCTGTCGTTCGTGCTCGACCGGCTCACCGCGAAGTCCGGGTGGGGACGGCTGGTCGACAGGTCGCGGATCGGCATGGTCGGCTTCTCGGCGGGCGGCAACGCGACCCCGCAGCTCATGGCCGCGGACAAGCGGGTGCGGGCCGGGGTGAACCTCGACGGGAGCTACAACCCGAAGCAGCCGACAACGGCGATACGCGGGCCGCTCCTCATGATGGGCACCGAGCAGAACCACACGCCGACCGGTGACCAGTCGTGGGCCGGCTGGTGGCCGAAGGTGCAGGGCTGGAAGCGCTGGCTGTCGGTCGCGGGCACGGATCACGGCTCGTTCACCGACTACGCGGTGATCAGGCCGCAGGTGGGGCTGCCCGCCCCGGCGCTCGACGGTGAGCGCTCGGTGTCGATCACCCGGACGTACGTCGGCGCCTTCCTCGACCGGCACCTGCGCCAGGAGCGGGAGCCGCTGCTGGACAAGCCGTCGAAGGACTTGCCCGAAGTGAAGTTCTGGCCCTAGATCGGTTCGGCGGTATCGTGCCTGAGGTGAACGGGGTCGAGTTGTTCCTGCTCGGGCGGACGCTGATGAAGATCGGCGAGGAGGCCATGCCCACCGAGGGCATCGGCGAGCATTCCACCAGCATCCGGACGGTCCTCATCGTGGTGAGCGACATCCGGGAGCATCCCGACACCTCCGTGGGCGAGGTCGCGGCCCGTACCGGTCTGCCGCAGAGCGCCGTCTCCGCCGCCGTCGCCCGGCTGAAGACCGTGGGCGCCCTGGAGACCATGACCGATCCCCGGGACCGGCGGCGCTCTCTGATCAGGGAGTCGCCGCAGGTTTCGGACCGGGTCTCGGAGGTACGTGCCGCGCCTGTGGACGACGCCGTGGCCGCGGCCCTCGACACCGACGACCGGCAGGACATCGCCGAGACCGTCGCCCTGCTCGAGGAGCTCGCCCGGCGCCTCATCCCCAGGACGCTCAACCGCTAGCCGGAACAGGGAGTTGATCGACATCGAACGCACCGTGATCGACGGCAAGCTCGCCGAGGCGCCGGAAGTGACGCTGGCCGTCTCGGCGAGATACGGACACTTCACCGCGATGCAGGTCAGGCAGGGCCGGGTACGCGGCCTCGACCGCCACCTCGACCGGCTCGACCGGGCCACCGAGGAGTTGTTCGGCCGTCCGCTCGACCGCGCGCTCGTCGTCGACTCCATCAGATCGGCCCTGGGCCTGGACAGCGGGCTCGGGGCCGGGCCTGACGCGTCCGTGCGGGTGTACGTGTGCGAGGTGGCCCAGTTGCACGTGCTGGTGACCGCCACGGCTCCCGTCGAGATCGCCACCACTCCGCAGAGCCTCAGATCGGTCCGCTACCAGCGTTTCCTGCCGCACATCAAGCACACGGGCGGCTTCCCGCAGGGCTACCTCGGGCGGCGGGTGGAGGCCGAGGGCTTCGACGAGGCGCTGCTCACCACGGACGACGGGGTGATCTCCGAGGGTTCGATCACCAATCTGGGGTGTTACGACGGCAACCGGGTGATCTGGCCGGACGCGCCCATGCTGCACGGCATCACGATGCAGCTCATGGAGGCGGGGCTGACGCGGGCGGGCGTGCCGTACGAGAGCCGGGTGCTGCGGGTGGAGGACCTGCGGGACTTCCCTGCGGTGTTCCTGACGAACTCGCGCGGCGTCGTGCCCGTGGGGCGGGTCGACGACGTGACGCTGAAGGTGGACGAGAGGGCGGTGGGCCGCCTGATCGGCTACTTCGAGGGAATGCCCTGGGAGAAGATACATCATTCTTGATGCATCAAATTTGATGCGTTATGGTGGTGGTCATGAACTCAGGCATGTTGCGGGTGGACGGCGCGAACCTCTACTTCGAAGTGCGGGGCACCGGTCCTGTCCTGCTGATCTCCCAGAGCGGCGAGGGTGACGCCGGACGCAGCGTGGACCTCGTGGACCAGCTCGTCGCCGACCACACAGTGATCACGTACGACCGGCGCGGGCTCTCGCGCAGCATCCCGGACGACCCGGCCGGGGGCGCGACCGTCGAGCAGCACGTCGACGACGTCCGCCGCCTGCTCGATCACCTGACCGGCGAGCCGGTGACGATGCTGGGCCTGAGCTTCGGCGCCACCATCGGGCTCCACCTGGTCGCGAGCGGCCGGTTGAGCAGGCTGATCGCGCACGAGCCCGTCTCGCCGTGGCTGCTGCCCGCCGACGAGTGCCTCGGCCACCAGCGGGAGCTCGCCGACGGTCAGGAGATCTACCGGCGCGACGGCCTGCCCGCCCTGCTCAAGGAGATCGGCAGGGCGCTCGGCATCGACCTCGCCGCCCGGGACGTCGAGCCGGACCTGACCCCGCAGCCGATGACCGAGCAGCGGGCCGCCAACTTCCACTATTTCGTGGAGCACGACTGGACGGCGGCCATCGCCGACCGGCTGGACCCGGCCACGTTGAAGGGCGCCCCGATCGTGCCCGTCGCCGGTCGCACCACCCCGCACACGGTCTTCGACTACCGGTGCGCGGAGGAGCTGGCGCGGCTGCTCGGCACCGACCTCGTGCACTTTCCGGGCGGGCACAACGGCAACACCTCGCACCCCAGGGCGTACGCGGCCCGGCTCCGCGAGGTCCTCGCTCAGTGAATCCCCGGCTACTTCCCGCCGGGTAGATCCGGTGGGTCGGGAACGCGCAGGGGCGGGGCCGAGGGGGCGAAGGGGACCGCGAGCCTGAGGCCCACGCTGGGCGCGAAGCCCAGTAGCGAGCTCTGCGCCATCGGCGGCAGGTTCCTGAACCACTGGGGTGACGGCACGCCCCGCTGCCCCGCCGCCGGGTTGAACGCCCGCCCCACGGCCCCGTTGAAGCCGCCCGCGATGCCGGAGAACAGCGCCACGTCACTGAACGTCTGCCCCCAGGACTTGCCCTCGATCCTGGCGTTCCAGAAGGCGGGCACGCCGCCCGCGATCGCGCCCATCGTCACGTTGTTGAGCAACGGCCGCCTGGCGGCCAGGCCGGTGAAGTAGTTCGTGGCGCCGAGGGGGCCGGTGAGGCCGGCGATCGTCGAGGCGTTGGCGGTCTGGGCGAGCGAGAGGATGGAGATGTCCAGCGGGTTCTGGCCGAAGACGCCTCTGGCCACGCCGCCGGCCAGCAGGTTGCCGCCGAAGGACCAGCCGTAGATCTGCCCGTACTTCCCGAGGGTCTTCAGCGCGACCGCCTTGAAGCCGCCGCCGCCGTACATGCTGAGACCGCGTACCAGCCCCGACTTCCCGACGGCCTCAAGCGTGCGCATGATCGCGGTGGCGGCGTTGCGCAGCGAGAAGAACCTGCTCAGGATGCCCGTCGCCACGGTGGCGCCGCGGGCCGCGATCCCGGCGGAGGCCGCCCACGCGGCGTAGCCGCTGAGGGCCGCGGCGGCGACCGAGACGGCCGCGCCCGCGGCCATCGAGATCACCAGGGACTCGATGAGGTCGTTGAGCGCCTTCCGGGTCTTGCGGGTCGCCTCGACCGACTGTTTCAGCACCTCGGCCGCGGTGCCGAGATGGTCGATGGCCGCCGTCCTGAACCGCTGGTCCAGGTGATGGGCCCATTTGTCGTGGAAGGTGGCGGCGTCGTCGCCCACCCAGCCGTCGAGCGACTTGGGGATGGGGCCGAGCTTCGGGTCGATCTCCTTGAGCGCCGTCTGGAATCCCAGGCAGGCGTCGGCCATGAGCAGCAGGCGTTGTTCCTGCTCCTCTCCGCCCAGGGAGGCGATCGCGTTCCGCAGGGTCCGGACGAGGTCGGTGATCGGGTCGAACGGTCCTGCCATTCAGCCACTTCCCAGTCGGGTCGCGCTCTCACGCAGGCCGACGGCGGTCTCCCCCAGCTTGGCGGTGAGGTCGTCGGCGAAGCCGCACAGTTCGTCGTAGAACGCCTGGTAGGACGCGGCCAGCTCTTCCGAGCCCCGCTCGATCAGGCCGAAGCAGTCAGGGGTCGGCGCCGCCGAGGTGCGGAACGTGTCGACCGCCGGTCGCAGGAGAGCCGCGGCCTCGTCGCACGCCTGGCCGCCGGCGATCAGCACGGCGGGCTCGATCCTGATCCCCTTGCCCATCGGGAAACGTCCCTTCTTTTTAACCTGCTGGCCACCTTGCCGCAACAAACCACCCGAATCAACGAATCCTTTTACACTTCGACTTTTCCCGAAATATCGCCGTGTTGGGTGAACTGTCGGCGATTATCCCTGGCATGGATGCTGCGGAATTCCGCCCCGAAGACCTCGAACGGGTCACCGCTCAGGCGGAGGAGATGCTGCTCCGCGTCGAAGAGAGCCGTAAGGAGATCGACGCGGTCGTCGGCCGGGGCACCGGTGCGGACGGGCAGGTCCAGGTGGCGGCCGGCGCCACCGGACGGCTCACCGAGCTGGTCATAGCCCCCCGCGCGATGCGCCTGGACAGCCATCGGCTCGCCGGGGAGCTGCTGCGGGCCGTCCAGCAGGCGCAGGACGAGGCCGACCGGATGGTCAGGGAGGTCATGGCCGGCACGCTCGGCGAGTCGATGCCGTCACAGGACGCGCTCGACGACCGGTTCAGCCAGGTCCTGGAGTCCTTCGAGTCGTCGATGGACGAGCAGTTCCAGGCCATCGACGAACTGCGCCGGGGCACGACCTGAGCGACACTTCGAGGTTGTTTGAAGAATGCCCCCGGCGGACCCGGCCGTTCTAGGGTATCCGCTGGTATGCATGTGCACGAATGTCGCGGGATGTGAATTTGGTGGCCATTCGGTGGCAAAAGGCAGCACGACGGCGGGTGGCGGGCCTCGTCGCGCTCGCGCTCGTCGCCGTGCTCACGGGCATCGGATTCTTCCTGGGTACGGGGGTGTCCAGCGCCCGGCCCAAGCTCGCCGACATCGGCGCCTGGCTCGCGAGCGCGCTCAACGGTGAGGTCGTCCACGCCAACGGCCTGTCCGGCCAGGTCGACGGCCGGGTGGACCTGGCCGCCGCGAAGGGCGACAAGCTCAAGGTGGTCCAGGACGGCAACAGCGTGCTCGTCGTCGACGAGTCGACCGGCCAGGTCAGCCGCATCGACCCGACCCAGCTCGACGTCGCCCAGAGCAAGAGCCTGGGCGCCGGGGGCATGCAGCTCGTGATGGGCGCGGGCAAGGCGTACGCGATCGACCCGCGCGCGGGCACCGTCCAGCAGGTGAACCCGCTGACCGTGGACACGATCGGCGCCGCGATCACGCTCAAGGCCCCGCTCGGCCAGGCCGGCATCGACAAGAACGGAACCCTCTGGGTGCCCGTCCCGGAAGAAGGCACGCTCGCCCAGATCAACGGCGCGCAGCAGGGCAAGGCCGTGACCGTGGGCGAACCCGGCGACCCGCTCACGCTGACCATGGCCGACGGGGTGCCACTGGTCACCAACTCCGCTGCCGCCTCGGCGATGGTCATCGGCTCGACAGGCACCCGGCTCACGGTGAGCCTGCCCAGCACGGTGACCGAGGCCGGACGCGGCGGCATGCTGATGCCCGCCGTCGCCGAGGCCACGATCGTCCCGATGCTCGCGCCCAAGCAAGGCGCGCTGGTGCTCGTGGACACCGCGAGCGGCGCGCTCAGCACCGTCTCGGTGAAGGGCGGCAAGCTCGGGCCGCCGCAGGCACTCGGCCGCCGCGTCTACATCGCCGACGAGAGCACCGGACGGCTCATCGTGTACGACACGGTGGCCAAGAGGTTCGACCCCGAGAAGGTGGTCACGGGTAAAGCGGGGCCGCTGGAGGTGTTCGTCAAGGACGGGCTGCTCTGGGTCAACGACCAGTTCAGCGAGACGGCGCTGGTCATCGAACAGGACGGCAGGGCGCACCGGGTCGGCAAGTACGACGAGGCCCTCGGTCAGAAGGACACTCCCACCCCGCTGCCCGTACCCACCGGCATGCCTACGGTGGTGCCGCCGACGGCGACCGTTCCGACCAGGCAGAGCAATCAGCCCACGTCGAAGCCCACGGTGACGGTCACCCGTACGCCGAAGCCCACCGAGACCAAGCGCTCGCAGACCCCCAGCCCGCCTCCCACCACCACGCCCACCCCGACCCCGACCCCGACCCCGACGCCGACTCCCACCCCGACCCCAACACCGACGCAGACCCCCGGCCCGCCGGGCACGGTCACGGCGAACTCGGGGCCCGGCTGGATGGAGATCGTCTTCACCCCGTCGAGCCAGGGCAAGGCCACGGGCTACACGCTCAAGGGGGCCCCGTCCGGCGCGAACGCGACCCCGGACCGGGTCAGGTCCGACGGCCCCTTCCAGTTCCGGGTGACCGGGGGCCGGTGCGACCAGGAGTACACCTTCCGGGTCGCGGCCCAGTACGACGGCGGCGAGTCCGTCTCCGAACCCACCATCCCGGTACGGCCCTGCGTCGCACCCGGCAGACCGGCGAGCTTCGAGGCCAAGGGCAAGAACCACGGCGCCGACCTCACCTGGTCGGCCCCCGACAACGCCAAGGAGGGCGGCGTCAGCTACGTACTCGAAGGCCCCGGCCAGCACCCCGGCACGCTCGACGGGACCAGCGCCGAGGTGACCGGGCTGAAGAACGGCCAGGACTACACCTGGACACTGCGCGCCAAGAACGACGCGGGCGAAGGCCAGGAGCGCGCCGAGGCCAAGGCCGGGCTGCAGCCGCCGTCCGCGCAGTTCCGCAACGCGCACAACGACAACCGGGACACCCTGATCCGGTCCGGGCCCTCCGCGGGGGCGGAGTCCGGCCGGATCCCTAAGGGCGAATACATCACCATGACCGTGATCTGCCAGACCAAGGGCGCGGGCTACACCGACACCGACACGGGCATGAGCAGCGACGTCTGGAACAAGGTGGAGTCCAGCCGAGGCAGCGGCTGGCTCAATGACGTGCTGATGGACACCCCGAAGGGGGGATTCCCCGCCGCCCCCCTCTGGGAGTGCGAATGATCACCAGAGCGGGCTGGGGCACCATGGCCGCCTCCGTGCTGCTGTACGCCGTGGCGGCACCGCTCGGCTACCAGCAGGCGGGCGCGCTGTCGGCCGGCGGGATCGCCGCCGTCGGCGCCGGCCTGCTGTGGACGCTGCGACGGCCCCGGCTGGAGGTACGCCGCGAGGTCACGCCCGTCAAGGTCGCCAGGGGCGACGCCGCCATCGCCATGCTGCGCGTCACGAACCGGGGCCGCTGGCGGCGCAACGGCCTCGAGGCCCACGACACCTGCCGGGACACCGCGATCGTGGTCGACGTACCGCCGCTGGCCAGGAACTCGACCGGCACCGTGTCGTACCGGCTGCCCACCCGCAGACGCGGCGAGACGCCCGTGGGCCCGCTTCGGCTCGACCGGGCCGACCCGTTCGGCCTGGCCCGGCGCACGACCTCGTACGGCCAGGCCGACCTGCTGCTGGTCAGGCCGCGTACGGTGCCGCTGGAGCCGCTGAACTCCGGCCGGCAGCGCCACCTCGACGGCTCCGCCTCCCGGTCGCCGAGCGGCACGATCACCTTCAACGGGGTCCGCGACTATGTGATCGGCGACGACCTGCGGCACATCCACTGGCGCTCCACGGCGCGCACCGGAACCCTCATGGTCAAGGAACTGGAGGACGTCAGCCTGCCGTACACGACCACGATCCTCGACACGCGTGCCGGGGCGTACGGGGGGGACGACGAGTTCGAGCTGGCGGTGGACGCGGCCGCCTCGGTCGCCTGGTCGGCGACCCGCCGCCGCTTCCCCGTACGCCTGCTGACCGGCGCCGGCGAGCTCCTGTCCGCCAAGGGCGGCGCCGAGGAGGCCGAGACGGTGCTCGACCGGCTGGCCCTCGTCGAGCGCGCCGCCGACGCGGACGCGCCAGCGGACGCGGTGCGCCGCGCGGGCTCCGGCGGGGCGCTGGTCCTGGTCACCGGCGCGCGAACGGCGCTGACGGGGGTCGCGTCGGTGCGCCGCCGCTTCGACCAGGTGGTCTGCGTGTGGGTCGGCGCCCCGTCCGCCGACGACGGGCCTTTGGTGGTGCCCGGCGTGACGGTCATCGAAATCGGCGACCTGACCGAACTGGCGGCGGCATGGCCGCGCTGACCACCCCACCGGGCATGCCACCCACACATTCCGGCACGCACCCCACCCCGCCAAGCGCACAACCGGCCCCGCCGGGCATGCCGCCCACACGACCCGCGCCGTACGTGCAGTCGGCGTCGGGCCGGCGTCGGCCCGAGTCGTCAGGCGTGCGATCCGCATTGGGGCTGCGGTCCGGTTCACCGAAGGTCCGGACTGCGGCGGGCGAGCCCGCGCCGCTGCCGCAGGTGCCTGAGTGGCGGCGGGTGGTGTCGGTCGTCGTCGTGGTCCTGCTGGCGGGTACGGCCGGGCTGGGGTTCGACGGGGTGTTCGCCCTGGGCGCGTTGATCCCCGTGGTGGCCGTGGCGGCGGCGGTGCCGGGCGTGGTGGCGTACGCGCTGGTCAGGGTCCTGCCGTTGTGGGCGTCCCTGGCCGTGAACCTGCTGGCCTGGCTGACGGCGGTGTCGGCGACCCTGTTCAGGGCGCAGGCCATGGCCGGGTTCCTGCCGAGCCCGGCCAGTGCGCGGGCCGCGCTGCTCGGTGTGCGCGACTCGTGGAAGGCGCTGCTCACGACCATCCTGCCGGCCGAGGGGGACGGCAGGACGATCGTGCTGGCGCACTTCCTGGTGTGGGCGGCGGCGGTGGCCGGGGCCGAGTTGGCCCTGCGGACCAGGGCGGTGGTGCTGCCGGTCGCACCGGCCGTACCGGTGCTGGCCGCCGCCGTCGTCCTGGGCGTGGCCGGTCCCGGCTCGCGACTGCCGTCGGCGGCGATCGTCGTCGGGCTGGCGCTGGTGCTGGCACTGGTCCGGGCGGCCCGGTCCGTCAGGACGATCGCGGCGGGGGTGCCGCTGCTGGCCTGCCTCGTGCTGGTCGCCGTCGCGGCCGGGTCCGTGCTGCCGTTCGCCGCCAAGCCGTACGACGTGCGGCAGTTGGTGGCCCAGCCACCGCCGCGCCCGCTCGGAGGGGTGAGCCCGCTCGACCAGGTGTCCGCCTGGCTCCAGAACCCCTACCGCCAGCTCTTCACCGTCAGATCCACAGCCGAGGCGAACTGGCGGCTGGCCGTACTGGACCGCTTCGACGGCGTCACGTGGACCTCCAGCGCCGGCTACCTACCGACCGGCGGCCGGGTTCCCGGCGACGGCAACACGGGCGCCCGCGACGTCGTCGAGCAGCAGTTCACGCTGCAGAAGCTGGCCGGGCCCTGGTTGCCTGCGGCGGACCGTCCACAGCAGGTGAGCTTCACCGGCCCGGCAGCCGACCGCACAAACGACACCGCACCCACAGAAGGCACCGCACCCACAACCGACCCCGTGAGCAGCACCGAGCCGACGACCAACTCCGCGACCGGCACCGAGCCGACAGCCGCCCCCACGACCGGCCTGATGGCCGACCCCGCGACCGGAATGCTGGCGCGCACAGCAACCGCCACCGCCCGCGAGGGCGCCACGTATCGGGTGACATCGGGCATTCGCCGCTACTCCGCCGCGGAGTTGCGCGAGGCAGTCCCCGCCGCCGACCAGGCCGCCCTGGCGCTGCCCAACGGCCCCGACGGCCGTACGGCACCGCAGCGGGCCCGCCTCGCCACCATCGCGCGCAAGGCCACGGCCGGTGCCACGAGCCCCATGCAGCAGGCCGTACGACTGGCCGCCTACCTGCGCAAGCACGCCGGCTACGACGTCAACTCCCCGCCGGGGCACAGCTATCGCAGCATCGAGTTCTTCCTCACCGAGGCGAAGACAGGCACGACTGAGCAGTTCGCCGCGTCGTACGCGCTGCTCGCCCGCTCGCTCGGCCTGCCCAGCCGGGTGGTCGTCGGTTTCGGGCCGGGCAAGTCGCAGGGCGGCGGCGTACGGCAGGTGCTGGCGGGCGACGTGCTCGCCTGGGCGGAGGTGGAGTTCAAGGGGATCGGCTGGGTGCCGTTCTACCCGACCCCGGCGCGCAGCCACGCGGGCGAGAGCGGTGACGTCGCCGAGGGCGTGTCCAAGCAGCGGCAGGAGGTCGAACAGGAGATCAGCAGCGAGAACACGAAGCCCGGCCCGACACCGACGCCCCACAAACCCACACAAAAGCCGTCCCCTCTCAGGGACAGGAACGAGACGGGGGTTGCCTGGCTGCCGATCGCGGGCGCGGTGCTTGGGGGCCTGCTGGGCGGCTACCTGCTGGCGGTGACCGTGCTGCCGCCCCTGCGCCGCCGACGCCGCCGGGCGGGCGATCCGCGGGCACGGGTGGCGGGCGCGTGGCGGCAGACGGTGGTACGGCTGCGCGCCGCCGGGGTTCCGGCTTCGTCGGGCGTCCTGACGGCTCAGGAGGTGGCCACGCTGGGGGTAACGGCTTTGGGCGCCCATGCGCACGAGCCGCTGACGGGACTGGCCGACCTGGCGAACCTCACCCGATTCGGCGACGCCCCCGTGGATCAGGCGGCGGCGGACACGGCGTGGCGGCACTACGCGGACGTCGACGTGCTGGTCAGAAAGAAGGTCGCGGTACCGCGCCGACTGGCCCATCGTCTGGCACCCGGCTCGCTGCTCCGCTGAGCGGCGTCGTAGAGCACCCAGGAGGGCAATTGGCCGGGGGGCGCGCCCCGGCCAATTGCTGCTGCCGAGAATGCCGATTTCCGCAGGGATCAAGGCGGCTGCGGCGAGTCTGTCGAGAGAAGAGATCTGTCAGGAGCACTGCAGGGTCATGTCGTCCAATCGGACGAACTGCTTGACCCCGTTGTCCTTTCCGAAGATCGCCTGGACGTAGACCTTGTCGATCCGGGTCAGGTTGATCCCGCTGGTCCTGATGGGCTGATAGCCCGAACCCGGGAGGAAAGGCGCCGTGCTGGTCAGCTTGCGCCAGCCGTTGGGGTCCCAGATCTCAAGGGCGACCTGAGCGCCTCCGCCCACTGGCTGTGCGTAGATTTCCGCCCTGCAGTTCGACCGGTCCGGCCATGTACCGATCGGCACTGCGATGCGTTCGGCTGCCCACCCCTGGCCGGTGTACAGCCAGCCATCGTTGGCACCGGACCTCGCAAAGCCTTGGGCGATGTCGAAGTCGGCCCTGCCGTCCCCGCTCGTCAGCGGTTCCCAGCGCACCGAGGGATCGACCTCGAAGCCGTCGACGAACCGCGTGGTGGACGCTTGCGCGGTCACGGCGGGCAGACCGGCGAACATCAGCCCGACGATCGCCGACGCTGTGAGAAGTTGCTTTGTGCCGTTCATTGGGGTTCTCCTTTGGTTGTGAGGGAAATGGGCTCTCCCTCGGCTTCGACCGGGCATCCCTGGGAGTGGTGGGGTTCGTGGGTGCCTTCGTGGTCTGCTCCGACTGTGGCCCTGGGCGGCGGGTCCGCGGTATTGCTGATGTCAGGGATTGACAGCGAGGGTCCCGGTGTGCATGGCTCAGCCCATGAGGGCTGCGGTCAGTTCCTCGCGCTGGGGCCGGGGCCTGGAGCACCACCATCACCTCGCCGGTGCCGTCCTGGTCGGCGACTTGAGCCTGTGTGGCGACCCACCGTCCGCAGAAGGCCGACGGCACGCAGGTCAGCGCGCGACCGTTATGAGCGCCGGCAGCCCGGGCGGCCAGCGCGGGTTCCTGTACGAGCGCGTGCGCGGCCCAGTGGGTCGGCCGGCCGGACCTCGAACACAGCTCCGTCAGCCATGCCCGCGCCTGCTCGGAGATGCCGCGCAGGCGTTCGCCGACAGGACGGCCGACGTGGCGACCGCCGCCGGCAACAGGACACCGCTCACGACTGCCGGCGAGAGCACCGTGACGGTCCGGGCTCGGTTGCCGCCGCCCGCCGATCCGGGGGTTCGGGCCGTTCATCGGCGGGCGCTGCGATCAATGTGGGAGACTGCGGGGTATGAAGCCCGATTTGCGCCTCGACGTTCCGGCGGACTTCGACGACTCCGATGCCGACGCGCAAGTCCATCCGATGGCCAGGTTGCTGTTCCCCGCGCGGACCGCCGCGGAGGCGTTCGGCAAGGCCCAGGAGTGGGTGGGGGCTCACAACGTATTCCTGGTGGACGTCTCGTGGGATCACCAGACCGGTGAAGCGGAACCGTTCGTCCTGAGCATCTACTTCGTCTTCGAGGACGAATCCGAGCCGGCGTGAGCCACGGCCCGGCGCGGGCGGTGCCGGATCTGGCCGGTGCGGGCGGCCCGCCGTAGCCAGAAGGTCGTGGGCCCCAGGCAGACCAGCAGCGCGAGCAGGCTGGCCTCGGGGCCGAACGTACCGCCGGTCAGCGCGGCCGGGCCGGACAGCGTGGCGTTGACGTTGACGAGATGCGTCGCGCCGAACAGCGCGGCGGACACGACCAGGGCGATCACGGTGCCGGTATGTTCCTCCACGATGCGGATCATCGCGACCAGCAGGGAGGCTAGAGAACGGAGCGGGCCATGCCATCCCACCGGAAGGGACATTTGGAATAGCTCTCACAGCAGGGTTTTACGGGTGATCCGCAGGTGCTCGATCGCTTCGTGCAGTTCGCCGAGGTGCACGGCCATGGCGTCAATCTCCGCCTGGGTCTGCTCGATCTGGCCGGTCAGGGCCAGCGACCGCGTTTGACGGTCTTGCCGACGTCGTCGCAGGTGGCGGGCCGGCGGTTGGGGATGCCGGGTGGACGTCCTGGGCCGGGCCGAGAGGGTTTGGGTGCGCTGGCCGGTTGGGCGAGCGCGGGACGCAGGTTCCGAAACCCGCGCCGGACCCGGGCGGATAGTTGGGCATGCAGTCGCACCACTCGACCTGACTGGATGGCGACGCCGGGGCGGGGGTGGCATGCTGAAACCGGTGAGCATGATCAAAATAGCGGTCGCGTTCTTGGCGGTCGCGGCGCTGTGCTTCACCCTGGCCTACGGGTACGCGGCGGTGGATCTGACAATGTGCAAGATACGCGTGGCGCAACAGCGTCCTGTGCTGGAGCGGGACGTGACCCCGTTGCTGACCCGGTTGTTCCCCGCGGACTCGGTCACAGCCATCGATCATGAGGATAACTGCCAGTTCGAACCGGACCCTGACCTGACTCCCTCACCGAGCGCCAGCGTGGTCGTAACAGTGGCGGGTGTCCAGCACGTGCGGGATGCGCTGGCGGTGATGCACCGGGAAGGCTGGCGATTTGATGAGCCCTTCGAGGAACTCGATCCGTTCGGCCAGATTCCGGAGCTGACGAAGAAGTTCTCGCACGGCACCGTCGATGCGGTCGTTGAGGTGACGTCGGACGGCCCCCCTGTGTCCGGCGGTTCCAGGGTGCCCACCTGGGAATTCGAGTTCAGCTATTTATGAGCCTCGAAAGCTCGGTGTGCAGTTGGGTCCCTTTCTTGGCGCCACGCGCCGCGCACCAGCCGCCGCAGCGAGCGCGGTCTGATCAACGCAGGCCGGGACCGGCAACACGTTCGGGAGGACAACTCCAGGACGCGGGCCGGTAGAAAGGCGCATTGGGCAATTCCGGGGCATGCGGCATCGTTCAGCAGACTCACCCTTACGGCCTTGTAGTGATCAGTGGCGACTCGACACCGCACATGATCACTCAAGGCCGTCTTGCCGTCCGCGAAACGACCAACCTGCCACTCAGGGCAACGATTTTGACGATAAAGAACAAGCTGATCTTGCCTTTTACCTCTGGCCTGATGCATTGCCGCTCTGACCGCCCCCCGTGCACTCTGGTTCCCCTGGCCGGGGGCGGGGCTGTCATAGTCGTCAGATGGATCATCGTTCCCGCGCCTGGGCTCAGCGGCGGTTACGGTCGCTGGGTTGGCTGGAGTTGCTCAACGTCCCGCTGCAGGCGGTGGTCTGGTTTGGCGTGGTGGGGTTTCCGGTGACAGCGGGAAACAGCGTGGGCTTCGCGTTGTTCGCGCTTCTCTTGCTGGAGGGGGCCGGGTATTGGTCAGCCAAGCTCCGCCAGATCGCTACGCGAAACAGGTCTCTCCCAGGAGCCGGAGTCTTCGTGGTCGCCCGCAGGGGTAACGTTGCCGTGCTGGTGGCTGGATTGCTGTTCATCGTCTGGGTGGTGGTGGTCGACCCGGGGGCTGGAAGCTGGCCAGGCCTGGGGTTCGGGCTGTTTGCCGTGCTGGAGCATGTGAATTACTTCCACGTCCAGCTCATGTACGACACCGCTGAGGATCTCCGCCACCTGCGCTCACGCGGCTTGCGCCGTGCCCACCTGGCCCGCGATCTCGCAGTCCGGAAGCGTCGTTTATCGCGCCCCTGATGATGAACTGTGACTCCCGAGACTGACGCTCCTGCGCCGTCGGCCGGTTTTGTTGAGGTCAGTGGGGGTTTGATCGTTCGCGGGACATGGAGTCCCTGGTCGATCGCCGTCCGACTGGGGGAAGACGTGCGCTGCGGGAATCGTCCGCCCTGTTGGGATCGTTGTGACCTATGTGCTCGCCTTGGCGACGGGCACCGTTCCCAATGATCCGCCGTTCGGCTGCCGTCGTCACTACCATGCGACGCCTTGCTAACATCTCTTGATCAACCGCTGTGCCTGGAGTGCGCATGACCGACCGTCTCACCACCGCGATGATCAGCCAGGCGGCCGAACGGTTGCGGCCGGTGGTGCGTCGCACCGCGCTGGAGCCGAACCAGCGGCTGTCCGACCTGCTCGGCGGTCAGGTGCTGCTCAAGCGCGAGGACGCGCAGGTCTGTCGCTCCTACAAGGTGCGCGGAGCGTTCAACCTGATCGCCTCGCTCACGGAGGAGCAGCGGCGGCGCGGTGTGGTCTGCGCGAGCGCGGGCAACCACGGGCAGGGAGTCGCGTTCGCCTGCGCGCGTCTCGGGATCAGCGGGCGCGTGTACGTCCCGTCCACCACGCCACGGCAGAAGCGCGAGCGCATCGCGGCGCTCGGCGGCGACCGGGTGGAAGTCGTGGTCGTCGGCGGCACCTACGACGAGGCGAGCACCGCCGCGCACGCCGACAGCGAGCACACCGGCGCGATCTACGTACATCCGTTCGACGACGTCAGGACGATGGCCGGGCAGGGCACGGTCGGCCTGGAGATCATGGCGCAGTCCGATGAGGCGCCGCACACGGTGGTCGTACCGGTCGGTGGAGGCGGGCTGATCAGCGGAATCGCCGTCTGGCTCCGCGAGCACTCACCCAGCACCCGCATCGTCGGCGCCGAACCCGCCGGAGCGGCCAGCATGCGCGCCGCCCTCGACCACGGCGGGCCCCTCGCCCTGCCCGAGTTGGACAGCTTCGTGGACGGCGCCGCCGTCGGGAGAGTGGGAAACGCCACGTTCCCCCTGGTCAAGGACTTGGTCGATGAGGTCGTCGCGGTCGACGAGGGTGCGGTGTGCACCGAGATGCTGGATCTCTACCAGACCGATGGCATCATCGCCGAGCCCGCCGGGGCTCTCGCGGGAGCGGCAGCCCGTGAGCTGGTGCCGTACTCCTCCTCCGCAGGACCGCTGGTGTGCGTGGTGTCGGGCGGCAACAACGACGTCAGCCGGTACGGCGAGGTGCTGGAGCGCTCTCTCGTGCACATCGGGCTGCGGCACTACTTCCTGGTGACCTTCCCGCAGCGCCCCGGCGCCCTGCGGCACTTCCTGGACGAGGTATTGGGTGAGGGCGAGGACATCATCGCCTTCGAGTACGTCAAGAAGAACAACCGCGACACCGGCCCGGCGCTCGTCGGCATCGAACTCGAACGGGCCAGTGATCTCGACAGCCTCCTGTTCCGCATGAAGGCCAGCCCGCTCACGGTGGAGCGCGTCCCACCTGGCTCGCCGCTGTTCACCTTCCTTCTCTGACCTCCCGCCACGCGTGTTGGCGGTCAGGCGGGTGGTCAGCAGTTCGAGGCCGACCGTGAAGGCTGCTCGACAGTCAGTAGCTCCGCCCCGCCAGCAGTGCCGTCCACAGTTCCTCAGCATCCCGGCATCTCAATCTCGTGCTCTCGTCGACTCTGTGGGCCTCGACGCGCCGGAAGAAGTACTGGCCGCCTGGCGCGATCCACGCCTCCTGATCAGGATCTCCACCACGACGAGATTGACGATCCACCCGAGAGCCTGCCCGATGGGGATCATGGACTGAGCGTTGGCACTGATCGAACCCGCGTTCACCGTGTCGCTGAACGGCACCTGAGCCAGCAGCAACAGCGGCACCAGGACTCGGGAGGTGACGGCGAGGAAGGTGAGCGCGTAATTGCGCATCATCCAGTTCCGATGCCGTACGAAGTCACGGCGACGGGCGGCCTGGAAGGCCAGCCAGCCGGTAAGGAGCCACAGGGCGGCTGGGATCACCAGGCCGATCTGAGTGATGAGACGGCCCGAGAGCAGCGCCACCGGTATGGCGGTCAACCCGGAGGGCATCACCCCCGCAAGGAGATAACAGCGGCCGATCGTCCGGTGAACCCGTCTGCGTGCCCGGATCGCCGGAACGAACTGGAGAGGGCCGAGAACGAGCGCGACCAGCGCCGTGAGGACGTGCGCGACGAGCAGGTAGTAGTGCGCCCCTCCGCCCACGTCGAGCCGGCTGTCCTCGACGTCGAACCCGAGATAAGGGCCGACGAGCACGGCGCCGAACACAGCCGCAACGACCAGCATCAGCCAGATTCGGCGAGCTGTGGCCGGAGCAGCGCCAGCCGGCCTGCTTCGGTTGTGGGTCACGACTTGCTCCAGGTCGTCAGTTGATCCCGGAAGGGTGGTGATGCGGGGAGGCCGACCCTTTCCGGTTGGTGATCCGACAGCGATCATCATGCGGTGGCGGCCGACCGGCTCACATCCGTCCTGGGGCGGCGTCCCGGCTACTCCCATGGGCGTAGTTCTCCTTCGCTTCCGACCTTTTCTGTTTTCTGCCACTCGTTACGCTGCCGAGGCATGATCAACGTTGCATCCGAGTGGACCAAGGGCTGGGCGATCTCACGGGGGGCTGGAAAGCCGATGGCCGAGCCGTGGGGCTGGCGCATCGAGGTCGAGGGGATCGGGCGATACGTCGTCACCGACCTCCAGTGGCTGGAGAAGCTGCTGCCCACCGTCACCGAACAGGGCGCCTGGCTCAAGCTCTTCGTCTCCCCCGAGGAAGCTGCGCCGTACCTCACCCAAGGTTGGGAACGCACAGACCCCGGCTTCATGATGACCGTGGACCTGGACCGCACCGAACCCCGCTGCCCGGCCGGATACGAGATCGAGGTGACCACCTCCGGAGCGGCCACCTTCGTCCGGATCCTGACCGCCGGTGGCGAGCAGGCCGCGCGCGGCCAGATGGGTTGCACGGGTGAGACCGTGGTCGTCGACAAGGTGCTGACCGAGGAGCCGCACCAGCGGCGGGGGCTGGGCACGGTGGTGATGCGCACCCTGCAGAATCTGGCCATCGACCAGGGGGTCAGCGTCGGCGTCCTGGGCGGGACCAGCCAGGGGCGGGCGCTCTATGAGCGGCTCGGCTGGCGCGTGGCCTCACCCCTGACTTCCTTCCAGTACGGCGGAGCCCAGCCCTAAGCGATCGCGCCAATTCACCGGAAGTCGCAACCGCCGCGACCTCCTGAGAGCAAAGTGCCGGGGTCTTGTTGGCTGAAAGGTCGTCCATGATGACGTGGATCGGCGCGCCGCCGGGGCACTCCACACGGCTCCGGCCTGGGCGTACACCGGTGGGTAATCGAGCAGACGACCGCACTGCTGCTCGGGTTCCGCCGCCTGCGCATCCGCTGGGAGATCTGGGACGACATCCACGAGGCGTTCATGACCCTCGCCGCCGCGATCATCTGCTGGCGACGCCTCATCCGCTGACGCTCACTGCGGCACGGGCGCGGTAGGACCAGGCCCCATGGTCGCACCAGGCTCAGCGCCAGGCTTCCGGCCAACATCGCCATGGCGCAGAGGACGAAGAGATAGGGACTGCCGCCTTGCGCGTACCAGCTCCGGAACATGCCTTCGTCAGCCCAGAGGGGAACTCCCAGAGCCCACACCACGTGCAGCGGTATGAACCCGATTGTCGCCGAAAGCGCAGACGCGTAGGCCGCCCGGATGGCCCAACGCGGGGCAGGTACTTCAGTTCGCTCACTCACCATGTCCCCAGCGTCTCCGAGCCACCTCGGCCAGGGATCCCCCGCACGGGTGAACCCGTTCCCCCGCACGGATGATCAACGGGACGGTCGCCTATCAGCGTCGTCGCCCGCTAATGGAAGCTTGCCGGGCTCCCGCCATCGCATGGGTGGCGCCGCGAATGTGTGGGAACGATGGCGTCATGGAGTTGTTCACCGCCGTGCCGTCGGCCGAGTGGCGGGATACCAAGGCGACGCTGCACCGGTTCTGCCAGGTAGTGGGCAAGATCCGGCTCGCCTCGGCGTTCCGGCGCAACCACTGGTGGAACGCGCCGTTCCATGTCACCGGGCGAGGGATCACCACCCGTCCGATGGGGCAGGCCGACGGCAACCAGATCTTCACGATCGACTTCGACTTCGTCGGCCACCAGCTGCTCATCACCACGGTGGACGGCCGGGCGGTGTCGTTCGCGCTCCCTGGCCAGTCGGTGGCTTCCTTCTACCAGCACACCATGCGGGCGCTGGCGGCCCTGGACGTGCGGGTGGACATCCCCGTGCCGCGGCCGTTCGATCTGCCTGACTCCGACCGGCCGTTCGCCGACGACACCGAGCACGCGCACTACGATCCGGTCGAGGTCACCCGCTACTGGCAGGTCCTCAGTCAGGTGAACCTCCTGCTGGAGGAGTTCGCCGCGGGCTTCTCGGGCAAGATCAGCCCGGTGCACCACTTCTGGCACACCTTCGACATCGCCTGCAGCCGCTTCTCCGACCGCGTGATCGACCAGCCGGCCGGGGCTGATCCGGTGACGCGGGAAGCGTACTCGCGGGAGGTGATCAGCGCTGGCTTCTGGTTCGGCGACGACGCCTTCTCGGACCCGGCCTTCTACTCCTACACCGCTCCCGAGCCCGAAGGGCTGGACAACGAACCCCTGGAGCCGGCGGCCGCGCGGTGGATCGAGCCGCGAGGCGGCCATCTGGCCGTACTGCGCCACGCCGACGCCCGGTCCGAGGCTGATCCGCGTGCCGCCGTGCTCGCCTTCTACGACAGCGCCTACCAGGCCGGAGCCCGGCGCGCCGGCTGGGACGTCGCCCGGCTCGCCTGTCCCGGCGGGGTCACCGATCCGGAGCTGCGCGCTGGAACGTGATGGACCGCGTACTGGGCGGGCAGCGGGTGTGAAGTCCCGTCCGACGCCGGGAGAGGTCAGGCGTGGGAGGCGGACTCGCTGCCCTGCTGCTCGCTGAAGTCGATCTCGGGTGGCGGGACGCGGAACAGCCGGGTCAGGTAGGCGAGGTAGACGACGCCGACGGCGAGCCAGACCAAGCCGAGCGTGATGGCGTGCCCGTCCAGCTGGGTGAGCAGCCACAGGTCGATGACGGCCCCGATCGCGGGGGCCACCACGTACGCCACCGGCCCGAGCCTGCGGCCCTCACGGCGCTCGCGCAGGTAGAGGGCGATGACGGCCAGGTTCACGAAGGTGAAGGCGGTGAAGGCGCCGAAGTTGATGAACGAGGTCGAGGTGGCCACGTCCATGCGCACGGCGATCAGCCCGACCAGGCCGGTGAGCAGGATGGAGAAGACCGGGGTGCGGAAGCGCGGGTGGAGGTAGCCGAAGACACGACGGGGGAGCACCGAATCGCGGCCCATGGCGTACAGCAGGCGGGTGGTGCTCGCCTGGGCTGCCAGGCCGGAGGTGAACTGCGCGACCACCAGACCCGCCAGGAAGACCGCGCCGAAGAGGCTGCCCCCGATGGTCTCGGCGATCTCCGCGGCCGCCGAGGAGGAGTCGGCGAACGCGCCGCCGGGGTGGACGAGCTGGGTCACGTAGGAGACCAGCACGAAGATGCCGCCGCCGATCAGCGCGACGAGCAGGATCGCCCGCGGGATGGTCCGCCGCGGCTCGATCGTCTCCTCGGTCAGCGTGGTGACGGCGTCGAAGCCGAGGAAGGAGTAGGCGGCGATGGCGGCGCCCGCGGCGACCGTCGACAGCGTGGCGCCGGTGCCGGTGAAGGGCGTCAGGTCGAACAGCGAGCCGACGCCGGCGCCGCCGACCAGGTGGCCGACGGACAGCAGCACGAAGAACGCCAGCACCAGGACCTGGAAGAGCATGAGCACCGAGTTGGCCCGGTCGGCCACCTTGATCCCCGCCAGGTTGAGCCCGCTGGTCAGCACGACGAACGCGACGATCCACAGCCATGAGGGCACGCCGGGGAACTGCGCCGACAGGTAGGAGCCGCCGATGAGCCAGATGACCATCGGCAGGAAGAAGTAGTCGAGCAGGACCGCCCAGCCGACCAGGAAACCCACCCGCGAGTCGACCGTGCGCCGCACGTAGGTGTAGGCCGAGCCCGCGACGGGGAAGGCGGCGGCCATCTTGCCGTAGCTGAACGCCGTGAACAGCATGGCGACCAGCGCGATCAGGTAGGCGGACGGCGAGGCGCCCCTCGTGGTCTCGGCGACCACGCCGAAGATGCCCAGGACGATCAGCGGCGTCAGGTACGCCAGCCCGAACAGGACGACGGAGCGCAGGCCCAGCGTGCGCTTCAGAGTGGGTTCCATGTCGATCACTCCACATCAGGGGGTGGGAAGCTGCCGTCCGGAGTCCATCGGGCAGGGTCGAGGCGCCCCTGGTAGAGGGGGAGCTCCAGTGAGACGTCGCTGTCGGTGAACTGCGACCACATGCGGTTGAGCCCGGCGGTGCCGTACCGCCTGACCCTGCTGACCTCGCTGAGGTCGAGCACGTCGGTGAGGACGGTGTCCGCCTCGCCGGCCTCCGTCCTGACCCGCCCTTCGGGGTCGACCACGAGACTGCGTCCCGTGCCGGTGGGCGCGGCGACGTTGACGGAGGCCACGAAGACCTGGTTGACGATCGCGTTCGCCCTGGCGAGCACCAACTCCTGGGCTCGGTCGGAGGTGGTGGTCAGCACGGGGTTGACGATCACCTCGGCGCCCAGCCATGCCAGGTGTCTGGCCACCTCGGGGAACCACGCGTCGTAGCAGATGGACAGGCCGATCCTGCCGTGCTCGGGCAGGTCGACCACGACGAATCGGTCGCCCGGCCGGTACGGCTCGCGCGGCCGCCACGGAAAGATCTTGCGGTAGGAGGCGGCCAGCTTTCCCTCAGGAGAGAGAACCAGCGCGGTGTTGTAGAGCGCGCCGTCCTGGCCGCGCTCGCAGACGCTGCCGGGCACCAGCCAGACACCCAGGTCTCCGGCGAGCGCGGCGAGTTCCGCGACTCGCGGTCCGTCCAGCGGTTCGGCGGCGTCGGCCAGTTCGGCGTCCCGCTCGGCAGGCCGTACCCGGCTGCCGGCCAGGTGCAGCTCCGGGTAGACCACGAGCCGGGTGCTGGGGAAGGTGGCCAGCAGGTCCTCCACCTGCTCGGCGAACTGGGACACCGGCGCCCCGGCGGGAACCGGAGTGGCCTGCGCGAGCGCGAGGGGTAGTGGCTGTCGCATGGTTCAACCTGCCTTCTGACCAGCACTTTCATGCTGTGCCGATAAAATAGCTCATATTGAGCTTTTAAAGCAACGTACGGTAGTGCCATGGAGGCCCTGACCGCGCTCAACTCCCAGGCCCTGGAGGGGCTTCGCCGGCTCACCGCGCTCGACACCGTCCGCGCACGCATCGCGCTGGCCGTCGACCTGCGCCTGCTCAAACCGGGCGAGCGCCTGCCGCCGACGGCCGAGGTCGCGCGTGCTCTGGACGTCGGGGAGATCACCGTGCGCCGCGCGCTCATCGCGCTGTGCGAGGAGGGTGTCCTGGTACGGCGCCGCGGCAGGACCGGCGGCACCATGGTCGCCGACGCACCCACCGTCGGACAGGTGGCCGAGATCGAGGCCTACCGGGCGGCCACCGCCGAGGTCCACCGCCTCATCGACCACCGGCTGATGCTGGAGTGCGGCATCGCCCACCTGGCCGCCACCGCTGTCACGGCCGAACGGCTCGCCGAGCTGAAGACGCTGGTCGAGACAATGGATCAGGCCACCAGCTGGGCCGATTTCCACGCCAACGACGAACGCTTCCACCTGGCGCTGGCCTCATCCACCGGCGTGGACTCCGCGGCCGACCACTACGCTCCCGTCCTGCACCAGCTCTACCGCTACTACCTGCCCTACCCACTCGACTACCTGCGCGAGTCGAACCGGGAGCACGCCGCCCTGGTGACAGCCCTCGAACGGCAGGACCCTGTCGAGGCCGTCAGGATCGCTCACGCGCATGTCGACGTCCTGCATCGGACGATGTTCGTCGGCCTGCTGTCGACATCGGACGGGTAATTGAACGGCTCTAATCGCCAGGCTCCGGGGACGTTTTTCTGTCACCCTGATTCAACTTTTTCGCCCGTACGGAGTCGGCTGGAGCTCACTACTATTCGGCCATGATCTTCGACCTTTCGATACTCCTGAGAATCGGCCTGGCCATGGCCATTCCCGCGGTGTTCGCCTGCGCATCTGTGACAGTCGCGGCGCTGTCTGCCCCACAGAACCGCCACGTGCGCATACGCCGGCGATATGTGATCGGGGGATTGTTCCTGTCGTTCATCGGCGTCTGCATGATGGCATTCGGCGCGTGGTCGGCGCGTGAAGATTCGCGCTACGACGGCCTCATCTTGATTGGGCTGGTGCTGGTGACCCTCATAGGCGGAGGTCTGCTCCTTCTCGGTTTCGGCCCGTTCGCCTCGCGGCTGCTGGAAATCCTCGGTCGGTACGCGGAACGGCTACCGCTGCCCGTTCGCCTGGCGGCCCGCGACCTGGCCGGACGTCGCGCGGCTACGGCTCCCGCGATCACGATGACCGCGATGGCGACGAGCTTCGGCATCGCGCTGGCGATCATCGCGGTCGGCATGACGGCGCAGGACAGGGCCGACTACTCCCCCAGCGCCCGGCCCGGCACCCTCGTGGTGAGGTTTTCTCGGGGGAGCAGGCCGGTGCCGTACGTGCGGCGATTCAGCAGGAGTTACCCGGAGTGCCCATCGCCCAGAGGGAGGGTCCGCGTGAATACCGACACTTCAGCGCGTCCGCCGAGAGCGTCGGCCTGCTGGAAGAGTCCGTCTACCCGCACGAAGTCATCGGCGACGAGGCACTACTGCGGTATATCACCGGCGACCAGTCGACGCCGTACGACGAGGGCAGGGCCGTGGTGGTCACGACCGCCGACGTGAAGGTCGACTCGGTCGCGATCCGCTACGACGTGACCGGGAACAACGGCCCGCTGGCGAGCAAGAGCATTCCGGCGATCGGCGCCAGAACCATCGACCCCAATATGCAGACGATCTTCGTCCCGGCGAAGGTAGTCCGGGACCTCGGCTATCAACTGGAGCCGGACGAGCTGATCGTCGATCCCTCCCTCCATCGAATCTCGGCGAGTGAACAGGAACGGCTCGACAGCCGGCTGGGCGACGTCGCGCAGACCTATGTCGAGCGGGGGTTCCAGGCTTCGACCAGTTGGCAGGTCGTCGCCGTGGCGACGCTTCTCATCGCCCTGTACGGTGCATTGACCGCCGGAGACGGCAAGGCCACGAGTTCGCGATCGGGTCGGGTGCTGAGGCGGGCCGGTGATGGAACGGCCGCGACTTTCCGGTGGTTCGGCGCCTGCCGTGCGGGGCTGAGCGCGGCCTGCGGAACGGTGTTGGGCGCGGTCGCCGGGTGCCCCATCGGGATGCTGCTGATCTGGCCTTTGACGGCGTCGAACTCATGGGAGTCACCACCACGGGTTCCCTTCGAAACTCCGTGGCTGACGATCGCGGCCGTGGTCGTCGGGCTGCCCGTCCTCGCCGCCGCCCTCGGCGGACTCCTCACGCGTGCGCGAGTCGGCGGCGAGGCGACCGTCACTCCGTGATCAGCTGCAGTTCCCGGCCCGTCGAGTTCGCGTTCGCGGCGGCCCTGACCAGCTCTACGACATAGCTGAAGCCGATCGTTCAGGTGGGTGGGGTGGCCAGTGGGAGGACGATGGGCGGTTGGACCTGTTCGTCCTGGCCGCCTGGGTCGGTTTCCACCGCGCCGCGGATGCACAGGGACGGTGACCAGGCGACGGACGACGGCTGGCCGAGTCTGACCACCGTGCCGACCTTGAAGCAGTAGCCCGTGGCCGCCTCCAGGCCGCCGACGGTGAACGTGTTGCTGCCGCTCCGCATCGACATCAGGCGTTCGCCGGGAGACTGCTGGATGACCATGGGGAAGTCGCTCTTGCGCTGCTGCTTCCACGACAGCACCACGGACGAGCCGTTGTCGGTCACCAGCGTGAGGTCCTTGGGGCGCTGCGCACTCATCGCGGCCGCGTCCAGGGTCTTGGTGGGGCGGGCGATGGAGGGCCGGGCGGTGGGTGGCGGGGTCGGGGCGGTCGAGTCGGGTGGGTTGGCGGTCGTCGTGGGGGCGGTGCCTCCGGTCGTGGCGGGGGCGGCGCCTCCGGTGGTGGCGGACTGGGGCTCCAGGGTGATGCGCGGTGGGGTCTGTGGGCGGTCGTTCATGGCGGCGGCGACGCTGGCCGCGCCGATCAGTACGGCCAGGCCGGAGGTGCCGGCGATGAACAGGGGGACCTTCCTGCTCCTGCGCCGTGGCTCCGCCGGTGCCTGCGGCTCCGCCGTACCCTGCCGGGACTGGTAGGAGGACGGGTAGAGCGGCCGGGGCGGGGCCGGAAGCGACGCCGAGCGGTCGGGGTCGACGGTCCACACGAGAGCACGCGGCACCGACGCCTCAGCGGCCACCGGCATCGACGACCCAGCCTGCGAAGCGCCCGGTAGAGGTCCCGGTCCGGCCGGCAGGGCGCTCGCCCCGCTTTGAGCGGCGCCCGGCAAGGACCCGGGCCCGGTATGTGACAGGCCGGCCACGAGCGGCGGTCCGACATACGAAGGGCCCGATCCGGTCAGCGAAGGCGGCGGGCCAGGCACGGCCTGCGGGGGTGGCAAGCCCGGTCCGTCCTGCGATGGCGGCACGTCCGGCGCGAGCAGCGGTCCAACATACGAAAGGCCCGATCCGGGCTGCGAGGGTGGCAGACCCGGTTCGGGGTGCGGTGGTGGCAGGAGGGACTGCGGGGCGGCCGGTAGGGCCGTCTGGGCGAATCGGTCGGCGAGGTCGGCGGCCGTGGGGCGGGTGTCGGGGGTTTTGGACATCGCCTGGTGGACGGCGGTCACGAGGTCGGGTGGCAGGTTGCGGTGCGCCAGGGGCGGCGGTTCCTCGCTCAGGACGCCGAAGACGAACCGGGCCGAGGTGTCCGGACCGTCCAGGGCGAACGCGGGCCGCCCGGCCAGCAGTTCGTACAGCATCGACCCGAACGAGTACACGTCCGACGCGGGACTGGCCGAGCGGCCTTCGAGCAGTTCGGGCGGGGTGTGGACGGAGACGGACGTGCCGTCGGGGAGTTCGGCCAGCGACATCAGCCCGCTCATGCCGTACCCGGTCAGGGCGGGCTCGCCGTGCTCGGGCAGGACCACGTTCTCCGGCCGTATGTCGCCGTGGACGCCGCCCGCCGCATGGGTGGCGGCGAGCGCGCTCGCCACGGCGCGGGCGATGCGCAGTGCCTCGGCGGGGGGCGCGGGCAGGCTCCGGCCGGGCCGTTCGGCCAGTGTGCAGCCTCCGGGCAGGTGGGTCACCAGGTACGGGCGGCCGTCGGCGGTGGTGCCCAGGTCGAGTACGGGGATCACGTTCGGGTGGACGGCGAGCGCCTCGGGGAAGCGGAAGCCGCGCAGCAGAGGCTTGAGCCTGCGCTTGTCCACCCGGCGGCAGGCCAGCGTCCGCAGCAGCACCGAGGCGCCGTCGCGGTCGGCCGTCGCGAGGTACGCGCTCCACGGCCCGTCCTGCCCGGCCCGCTCCTGGAGCCGGTAGCCGCGGACCTTCTCCGTCACCGTCATGCGATCACTGCGGGACCGCCCAGGTCATCGGTCTCGAACGCCTCGTCCTCGATCATCGGGAACCGGGTCCGCTCGCGATCCTGCTCCTGGCCGTTGGCGCCGCCCATGCCCGGCGGATACATGCCCATCCCCATGCCGCCGGTCCCGGCCCGCACGCCCGCGCCGCCGCCCGTCAGCCCGCACGCGCCCTGTGCCGCCGTCGTGGCGGTGCCGATCCCTGACGGGCTCAGCGGGCCGGTCGTGGGTACGCCGGTGTTCACCCGGTTGGCCAGGTCGGGCGTCATGGTGTCCGGAAAGCCGGCCAGGTTCGCCTTGGTGTCGGGCAGGGCCGGGGTCTTGAGGTCGCCGGGGTTCTTGAGGTCCGGGGTCTGGGGTGTCTGGAGGTCGGGGGTCTTGAGGTCGGGGGTCTTGAGGTCGCCCGGATTCTTCAGGTCCGGATTCTGGGCGCCGCTGGGATCGGAAAGGCTCGGGTTCTGGGCGCCGTTGGGGTCAGGAAGGTTCGGGTCGGTCAGCCCTGGTTGGTCACCGACGCCGGACAGGCTGGGATCGTTCATGCCGGGCAGGCTGGAGTACGGGCTGCCGAGGCCCGAGTACGGGTCGGAGACGCCGCCGAGCCGGCCGTTGCCGCCCAGGCCGTCGAGGCCGGGCAGGTGCGCGGGAGTGACACCCGCACCGGGTGGCGGAGCCGCGCGCTGCTCCAGCTCGGGGGCGATCCGGTCGTAGACCACGCCCATGAACCTGTTGAGCTGCCGCAGATGGTGGCGGGCAAGGGCGTGCGCGTTGCCGTCGGTGCCGAACACGCTGTCACGGAGATCGTCGTCCCAGCCCGCGCTCCCGACCTGGGGAACGTTGTCGCGGAAGAAGGGCAGCACATCACGCCCGTACCAGATGAGGGGCTTGGCGATGGTCTGCGCGCTGTAGTTCACCGCGGCCAGGTCCTTCTGGAGCTCGCCGATCTTCTTGAAGACGCCCTCCAGAGGTTCCCCGCCCAGGGATGCGGCGATGCGCCCCGCTTCTGTCTGCAGGTTCTTCATCGCTTCCTCGCAGCTCGCGGCCAGGGCGTCGTAGTTGTGGCCGGCGTCCTCGATCTTCCGCGGGTTGGTGTTGTTGCGGATGAGGTCGACGATGCCCTGGCTGTTCTCGCTGTCACCCTTGGTCGTGGCGATGTCGTCGGGCAAGGGACGGGTGCCGTCCCTGAGCTGGTAAAGGGTGTAGCTGCCGGTCATGTCGCCGTCCTGCGCAGGCCGTCGGCCACGGCCCGGTCGGCGTCCATGGCCGCCTTCACGGTCTGGTCGAGCGTTTCCAGGATGGCCTCGTAAACCGAGCAGAGCTGGGTGACGGCGCCGCTGAGGCTGTGCTGCGCCCTGTCGGTGGTCAGCTTCAGGTCGGTGGCGGCCTGCCAGGTGCCCAGGTCGCGCTCGGTCAGTGTGGAGCGGGTGACGAGCACCTCCAGGCTCGGTGTGCCGCCCAGTCCCCTGAGCCGGTCCAGGTCGGCGCGGAGCTTCTCGACGGGCGAGTCAGGACGCGGTTTGCCGGTCTCCGGGTCCACGAAGTCGCCGATCTTGATGAACATCTCCTTCTTCGCGGTGCCCGGGTCGACGCGGTATCGGGTCAGCAACTCATCGCGCGTCGTCTCGGAGACCCGTGGCCGGGCGGTCGGCGGGTATGTTCCGGTCCCGTAATCCTGCAGGTAGTCGGTGTACTCTTCCTCGGTGTTGATGGGGTCCAGCTGTGTCTCGTAGACCCTCCCGTCCTCGCCCGACTCGACGCCAATGCGCTGGTCTCTCGGGAGGCCGAGGCCATCCCTGGTGTCATCCCGCTCGCTGCCGTCGTCAGGTGTCGGCATGAATCTCTCCCCGGATATCGGTCCGCGCCCATCCCTTCTGTATCCCGCGCCGACCGTACCGGGGCTTCACTTCAAAGAATTTGAAACGGAATCCGGCTTACCGCCCAAGGCAGGCAAAATCCCATTACATGGCCATTTCCTGGGCCGGTACCACCGCCCTCGCCCTGGTGCTCGCCGTCACGCCCGCCGGCGCCGCGACGGCCGGCACCGCCGCCCCGCCGTGTAATCCCGAGGCCGGGGTCCAGGACGTCAGCGGCAAGCCCTGGCCACAGGATCGGCTGCGCTTCCAGCGGGTGTGGCGGCTGACCCGGGGCGAGGGCGTCACCGTCGCGGTCGTCGACAGCGGCGTGGACACGCGGCACCCGCAGCTCGCCGGAGTGGTCACCGTCTCCGAGGACCTGACCGGCACGGACCAGCGGGACTGCGTGGGCCACGGTACGGCCGTGGCGGGCATCATCGCCGGCCGCGACCTCACCTCGCGTGGCGTACCGTTCCTCGGCGTCGCACCGGGCGCGCGGATCCTGTCGATCAAGCAGACCGCGACGAACGACGGCGCGGTATCGCTGCTGGCCCGAGGCATCAGACGGGCCGCCGAGCTGGGCGCGAAGGTCATCAACGTATCCGTGGAGGCGCACGACCAGCCGGAGCTCAAGTCGGCCGTCGCCTACGCGCAGAGCAGGGACGCGGTGATCGTCGCGGCGGCGGGCAACGTGAAGCGGGAGGACGGCGAGGTGACGCCCTCCTACCCGGCGAACTACCCCGGCGTCATCGCGGTCGGCGCGGCCTCCCCCGACGGCACGAAATCGGCGTTCTCCAACGGCACCACCAGGGTCTCCGTCACCGCGCCCGGATCGGCGATCACCAGCACGTGGACGGGCGGCGGCTATCGGACCGATCTCGACGGCACCAGCTTCGCCGCCCCGTACGTCTCGGGGGTGGTGGCCCTGGTCAGAGCCAGGCATCCGGAGCTCGATCTCTGGCAGGTCAAGCGCCGCGTGGAGGCGACGGCCGAGGGCGGCGGCGCCAGCGGAACCGGCTCGGGCATGGTCAACCCGCTGCTCGCGGTGACCGCCGTACTGCCCGGCACCGAGGAGAAGGCGGGCGGCGTCGCGCCGGTCGTCGTGGCCAAGGCCGTCGTCCCCGACCCGCGCACGCGCGGGCTGGCCGTCGGCATCGCGGGAGGCACGGTGGCGGTGACCGGGCTGGTGGTGTTCGCGGCGATCATGCTGCCCCGGGCGAGGCGCCGGGGCTGGCGTGCCGGGTGATCCAACATTTCGAGGAATGTTGAAGTCACAGCCGTTCATCCGGTGCGCCCGCTTATGGTGCTCGCGTTGCCCCATGTTCGATTCCGGGAGGTGAACCGTGGCGCAGCCGACCACCTATCAGCAGGGCAGTCAGCACGACGCGGCCGCGCGCGCGCTGATCGCGCACGAGCACATCACGCAGATCCACAACAGGCTGCTCCAGATCCCCGACCAGCTCGGCAGCGCGTGGAAGGGCGAGTCGGCGACCGTCTACGCGCAGGTGCTCAACGAGTGGAACCCGCAGTTCAAGAAGGTCATCGACGCCCTCCACCTGATCGCCGAGAACCTCAAGGGCTCCGGGATCGAGTACGACGAGGCCAGCACGTCCGCGCAGGCCGTCACCCAGAACCTCATGGCCGCGCTCAACGGCGGCAAGCTCTGACCTTAGGAGGGTCTCCATGACAGGTGGCGGCGACATCATCCTCGCCAATTTCGACGAGATGGAGGAGATCGCGGCCGAGCTCGGCCGCGCGTACGCCAACCTCGTCGGCGAGCTGACCGACCTGGAGAACGACCTGAAGATCCTGGAGACCTGGGACGGCTCCGCGAAGGGCGTCTACCTGGAGGCCAAGCGCGAATGGAACGACGCCGTCGTGTCCATGGGTGACACCATGCAGCGCTTCGGGCCCGCTCTGCACGACGCGACCGAGATCATGCGCGACGCCGAGCAGGCCAACGTCCGGCGCTGGGGCACCTGAGCGGAACGATGGCGGAGAACGGAACACCCCCAGAGCTGCTCATCGACCCGGCGGCGGCCGGTGACCAGGCGATGTGCCGGCCGGACGCGCTGCTCGACATCGCGGGGGCCATGTCGAGAGACCTGCTGCCCCGGCTCGAATCGGCCGGGCACACGGTGCCCGACCTGTCGTTCAACGCCGTGGGCGACTGGGATGTGGCACGGGGGTACGCCGAGACCATGCAACGGGCGCGCATGGCCACGGTGGACACGATGGAGTTCGTCACCGAACTGGTCAGAAGGGTCGTCGACGATCTGGTCGCCACCGCCAACACCGCCAGGGACGGCGACCAGCGGGCGGGCGAGGCTGCTCGCCGTACCAGATCTTCCGGATAGAGGGGCGCGTGGGAGAACCGAAGCCGATCAAGGAGGGCGCGCTGCCGGCGGGCGCGCCCGAGAGCTACGGCGGGCGCGACTCGATCCGGCGGCTGGTCATGAGCACCAGGCCGGAGGAGTTCGGCGGCGTCGCCGACGCCTACCGGTCCACGGGCACGCTGCTGGACCAGACGATCAAGGAATTGACCACCTATGCCTCACGTCTCGTCGCCGATGGAAACTGGGGCGGCGAGTCGGCGCGGGCCATGCTCGGACGGATGGCGCGGGTGCAGTCGTATCTCGGCACGCTGCGGAGCCAGATCGGCGACATCCCGCCATCCGTTCAGCAGGCCGGTCGCGAACTGGCCACGGCGAAGGAGAAGTTCGAGCAGGCCACTCAGGAGCAGTACTACACGGTGGACACCGGGTCGTACATCTCCAGGGAGCTGGGGAACGATCCAGACGCCGACGCCCAGCGCTTCCTCGCGGAGCTGAACGGCCGATTGGCGGACGCGCACGGGACGCTTCCCGCGCGGCTGCCGTGGGACCCCGACCTGGCCGCCGGCGCGCCGTATATGCCGGCGCCGGTCGTGCGGGACAGCACGCCGGTGGGTGGCGGGATCGAGTTCCCCGATCAGGAGTCCACGCGCCCGGTCGCCCGGCTGGCCAGTGTGGACCGGGCGGCGTCACCGATCTCGGTGACGCCGCCCGCTAACGCGTCCACCCCGGCGGTACCTCTCGCCTCGTCGGTCCCCGGCACCGCCGCTCTCCCGACCTTGGGGACGACGCCGGGCCAGGTCCCCGGGCTGATCACGTCCACCGCCGGGACGCCGTCCGTGGACCAGCCCACCGGCTACCCGCCGACGACCGGCCCCACGTCGACCGGGCTCCAGCCGGTCACGGCCGAGCCGAGACGGTCCCCCACCGGCACCGGCACCCGCCAGTCCGTCCGCACGCCGTCCGACCCGATGCGGTCCGACCGCACACCGTCCGACCACATGTCGTCCGACTCCACGCGCTCCGTCCTGGACGAGGGTCCACCGGGCACCAAGCCCACCTCCGACCAGGCCCGTACCCCGCTCGGCAGCGTGCCTCACGAGACGGGCCCGTCCGTACGGCCCGGTGTCGTGCCGGTCGTCGACGGGACCTGGCCTGCGACCAGGACGGCATCGTCCGGCGGCCCCACAGGGGCGGCCGCCGGCACCGGTGGCATGCCGTTCATGCCGATGGGCGGCGGCCCGACCGGATACGAGGGTGCGTCCGCCGCGCACCGGACGGTCGCGCCGCCCCCCGACGACTCGGGCCTGTTCCGTCCCGCGTACGACCCCGGCCAGCCGGTGGTGGACTGACCATGGCCTCCGAGAACGACCTCAAGCGCATGCAGCTGGACGCCGACTCCGTCCGCGAGGTGGGCCGCAACCTCGGCAAGAAGCCCATGGAGCACCTCAACGACATGACCCGCGTGGTCGCGGGGCTCAACGTGCACTCCCGCCACTACGGCCTGTTCGGCTTCTTCGGCTCCTCGCTGGAGGACGCGCTCGACCAGGTGAAGCTGGCCGCGCACCAGTACGTGTCGGCGACCAGGCACGAGCTGGCCGAGATGGAGTCGAAGGCGTTCGACACGGCCAACACCGCCGTTCAGGGCGACGGCGCGGCCGCCAGGGCGGCCTCCGGCGTCACGGCCGGCTGAGAGCGAGGACACATGCCGACACAACCGGAATCCGTGATCGCGGGCGCGGGCATGGCCCAGCTGGGTGCGGCGCTCCTGGGCGGCGGCCGCGCGAAGTACGCCGGGCTGATCATCGCTCTCACCGTCGCCGACACCCCGGAGCTGCGGCGGGCCGCGCAGCAGTGGGAGGAACTGTCGGCGGGGCTACGCGAGCATCCCCAGCAGGTTCAGGAGTCCGTCAAGGACGTTCGCTGGACGGAGACGAGCGCCGAGCTGTTCCACCAGACGGTCGACACGCACGCCAACGAGGTGGCCGACAAGGCCGCTCTGCCGCAGTCCACGGCGGACTCCATGCGGACGTCGGCCGATGTTCTCGACTTCGCCGGCGACCTGATGCTCGACGTGGGCGCCGCCATACTCCTGGCGGGGACGATCTACCAGCTCGGGCGGGTCAATCCCTACTTCCGGCCGGCGGCGGAGGTGGCGGCGACGATGTTCGGCCGCCGGGCCGATCAGCAGGCCGGGCAGGGCGCCATCAAGCTGCAGACGTTCCTCAGGGGCACGGAGGGCGTGGTCGGCAAGATCGCCGGCCGGTTCGCCAAGGTGTCGCCCGCCAAGAAGCTGCTCTTCGGCGGGGCGACCGCCATCGGTGGCGGGATGGTCGCCAACTCGGCCGTGGCCGGTGACCTCAGCGGATCGGCCCTCCCGCAGGGCAACCAGCAGACGAAGGAGGCATGATGCGGGCTTTCGACGAAGCATCCATCGACCGCATGATCGCCGGCACCCAGCGCCCTCTGGACGGGTTCGAGGAGCTCTACCAGCAGGTCCTGGCCGTGCAGGGGTTCGCCCAGGACGCGGAGAAGCTGGTGACGGTCGAGTGCTCCGCGCAGGGCGTCACCGGGCTGGACATCAACCCGCGCGCGCTCCGCTGGGGCTCGGACAAGCTCGCCACCACGATCCTGGAGCTGATCGCCACGTCGCTGGCCGACCTGCAGGAGAAGTCGAACGCGATCATGGCCGAGAAGTGGGGCGAGGCCCCGCTCGACCTCACCAAGCAGGACAACCCGGCCGAGCTGCGCCTGCGGAACGCGCAGGAGACGTACGACAGGGCCATGGAGAACGCGATGGCCGAGCTCGCCCGCATCCAGCGCCGCCTCGACGACGCCTAGCCCGCTTCCGGCGGGGCCAGGTAGGCCGTCTGGATGAGCCGCGCGCCCGAGCGCCGGTCCACATAGACCCCCCGCCCGGGCGGCAACTGCTGCGGCCGCACGTTGCCGAACAGCGCCCCCTCGTCCCGCGGCCCCGACAGCAGCACGGCCGGGGTGTTCATCTCCTTCAGCCGCCGTACGACCGGGTCGAGCAGGCCGCGCCCCGCGCCGCCCATCGCCCGCCCCAGGATCAGGTGCAGGCCGATGTCGCGGGCCTGCGGCAGCAGGTCCCCGAGTACGGCCAGCGGATTGGCGGACGTGGCCACCAGGTCGTAGTCGTCCACGATCACGTACAGGTCCTGGCCGGTCCACCAGCTCCTGGTACGCAACTGCTCGGAGGTGAGGTCGGGCGGCGGTAGCCGGGTCTGCATGACCTCGTAGATGCCCTTGAGCACGGTGGCCGCGGCGGTGCTGGAGGCGGCGTAGCCGATGCGGTGCTCGTTGTCGGCCGTGTCGAGCAGCGAGCGCCGGTAGTCGATGATGACGATCCGCGCCTCCAGCGGCGTGAACCTGTCGACGATGCCCTCGGCGACGACGCGCAGCAGGTTCGTCTTGCCGCTCTCGGTGTCGCCGAAGACGACGAAGTGCGCGTCGGCGTCGAAGTCGAGCGACACGGGCGCCAGAGCGGCCTCGTCGATGCCGATCGGGATGCGCGGCCCGCTCTGGTCCGGTCCGGGCAGCGTGTGCACGGGGAACAGGTCCGGCAGCAGCCGCACGGGCGGCGCCGGCGGCTGCCGCCAGGCGCTCGCCGCGTCCGCCACCAGCGCGGCGACCCCTTCGGTCAGGTCGTCCACCGTGGCCTTGCCGTCCACGCGGGGCAGCGCGGCCAGGAAGTGCAGCGCCTCGCGGGTGAGGCCGCGGCCGGGGGCGCCCTCGGGGACGTTGGCGGCGGCCTTCCTGTCGATCTCCGACTCGAAGGAGTCGCCCAGCCTGAGCTCCAGCCGGGTGGAGAACATGTCGCGCACGTTGGACCGGAACTCCGACCACTTGTTGGCCGTCCCGACGACGTGGATGCCGAAGCCGAGCCCCCGGGAGACCAGCTCGCTCAGCGGCGCCTCCAGCGACTCGAACTCCTGGCGCATCGTGGCCCAGCCGTCCACGACGACGAAGACGTCACCCCAGCCGTCGCCCTCGTACGCGCCGGAGGCCACCAGACGGCGGTAGGTGGCGACCGAGTCGATGCCCCGCTCCACGAACAGCCGCTCCCTGCGCGCCAGCAGGGCCGTCACCTCCGCCACCGTCCGCCGCACCCGGTTGGCGTCCAGCCTGGTCGCCACGCCGCCGACGTGCGGCAGCCCGGCCAGCGCCGACAGCGTGCCGCCGCCGAAGTCCAGGCAGTAGAACTGCACCTCCTTGGGCGTGTGGGTGACTGCGAGCGAGGCGATCAGCGTGCGCAGCAGCGTGCTCTTGCCCGTCTGCGGCGACCCGATGATCGCGGCGTTGCCCGCCGCGCCCGACAGATCCAGCCAGTACGGGTCGCGCCGCTGGTCGAAGGGGCTGTCCACGATGCCCACCACGGCGTGCAGCCGGCCGGGGCGGTCCTGGTCGGTGCCGGCGGCGGTGAGCCCGTGCGACGGGGTCGCCAGGACGGGCGGCAGCAGCCCGTCGAGCGAGGCCGGCTCCTTGAGCGGGGGCAGCCAGATCCGGTGCGCGGCGGGTCCCTGCCCGTTCAGGCGGTCCACCACGATGTTGAGCAGGCTGTCCTGCTGCTCCCGGTCCTCGGCGACGGGCTCGGGCTCGACCTCGGGCGGCGGCGGCAGCGGCACCCGCTCGGTGCCGTACCAGACGATCTTGCCCTGGTGGCCGGGGCGCGCGGCGACCGCCCGGTTCTCCCGCTGCGCCGCCTGGTAGGGGCCGGACACATAGGCCGCCTTGAACCTGGTCATCCCGGTCGTCTCGAACATCAGGTAGGCGTTGCCGGGTTCGGGCGGCAGCGAGTAGGCGTCGGCGACGCCCAGCACCGCCCGGCTCTCGGCCGCCGAGAACGTCCGCAGCCCGATTCGGTACGAAAGGTGCGTGTCCAGCCCGCGCAGCCGTCCCGACTCCAGCCGCTGGGACGCGAGCAGCAGGTGCACGCCGAGCGAGCGGCCGAGCCGCCCGATCATCACGAACAGCTCGATGAACTCCGGCTTGGCCGACAGCAGCTCGCTGAACTCGTCCAGCACGATGAACAGCGTCGGCATCGGCGCCAGCGCTGCGCCCTGCTCGCGGGCCTGCTCGTAGTCGCGCAGCGAGCCGTAGTTGCCGGCCGAGCGCAGCAGTTCCTGGCGGCGGACCATCTCGCCGTGCAGGGCGTCGTGCATGCGGTCGACCAGCGGCAGCTCGTCCTCCAGGTTGGTGATGACCGCCGACACGTGCGGGAGCGTGTCGAGCCCCAGGAACGTCGCGCCGCCCTTGAAGTCGACCAGGACGAAGTTCAGCACCTCGGATGAGTGGGTGATCGCCAGCGCGAGGACGAGCGTGCGCAGCAGCTCGCTCTTGCCGGAGCCGGTGGCGCCGACCACGAGCCCGTGCGGGCCCATGCCACCCTGCGCCGCCTCCTTGATGTCGAGCTCCACCGGCCGGCCGTCGGCGCCCAGGCCGAGCGGCACCCGCAGCCGGTTCCTGACCGGCCGCGGCTGCCAGGTCACGGCGGCCGAGATCCGGCGGGCGTCACCGATGCGGAGCAGGTCGGTGAGCGTGGTGTTGGTGGACAGCGCGTCGCGCTCCTCCTCCGCCCCGCCCGCGACACCTGCCCGCAGCGGCGCGAGCTGCCTGGCCAGCGCGGCGAACGCGGGCAGGCCGAGTACGTCGGGCCGGCCGAGCGCGGTCCTGACCTGCTTGCCCATGTCGTCCTCGGCGACCCGGACCACCTCGTCGGCGGTGACGTCGAGGTACAGCGAGAGCTGCGCGGGCGCCTGTCCCGCCGACCCGCTGAGGTCGATCACGGTCACGCCCTCGATGGCGTCGGTCCCGAGCTGGCTGCCCGGCGGAACCCGGCCGCCGTCCAGGATCACCACGTGGTACGGCAGCGCGTCCTGCGAGAGCCCCCGGCTGAACCTGGGCCGGTCCTTCAGCTCGAACCCGAGCAGGTCGTCGAGCTCCGCGAGGTCCCTGGTGACCAGCCGGACCGGGCCCGCCCCGTCCTCCTCCTGGGGGTGGAAGGCGTGCGGCAGCCACTTGACCCACTCCCACTCGGCCGCCCGTTCGGCCCCGGTGCACACGGAGACCCGCAGGTCCTCGGGCGAGTGCAGGGCCACCGCCTGGGCCAGCGCGGCGCGGACCAGGCCGCGAGCGGCCTCGGGATCGCCCGCGAGCGTGATCCGGGCGAAGGAGTGCAGCGCCAGCGCGACCGGCAGGCCGGGAACCGTGGCGTGGGTACGCACGAAACGGCGCAGCGCGCCGGCGGACATCGGGTCGAGATCCTCGATCGGCCGGCTCTCCGGCGGGATCAGCGGCAGCGCGAGGCGCTGCGCGGAGGTGGCGATCCGCACCTGGCCGAAGTCGTCGTCACGGGGCCGCCGCTCCCACAGCCGCGAGGTCATGACCAGCGACCACAGCGTGACGGGGTCGGGATGGTTCCAGGTCATCGCCTTGCGCTGCTGTTCGGCGGCACGGCGGACGCGCCGGCGCACCTGCTCCAGGTAGCGGTAGTAGTCGCGGCGCTGGCCGTTGATCCGGCTCTTGCGCTCTCCGGTGGTCCTGAGCATCTGTCCCATCGTCATGCCCACCATCGAGACGGCGAACAGGCCGCTGGACACCATCATGATCGGGTTGCCCGTGCCGCCGCCGGTGAACATGAGCGCCATGGCGCCCGCCCCGGCGATCATCGGCAGGTAGGTCAGCACCTGGGTCAGACCGCCGCCCGTGACCGTCTCGGGAATCTCGGGTGGCGCTTCCAGCAGGACCTCACCGCTCGGCTGCTCCGGCGGCCTGCGCCGCTCGGGCCGACGCACCACCCATGTGTTGCCGCTCACCGCACCTCACCGAACAAGCCACCAAACAACCCTCATAAAAGCCCGTCAGACCCCGTATTCAGCGACATTTCAAATTTTCTCGACATATTTACGGCGGCGCGTCGGGAGCCGAGTCCATAAACTCCTCCAAGTGAGCGCCACCGGAACCGACCTGTGCCGGGTCACGATCGTCACCCCTCGGGGATCCCTCGATCTCGGCCTGCCCTCGGACATGCCGCTGGCGAGCATGCTGCCGACGCTGCTGCGCATCGCGGGCGAGGGCCTCGCGGAAGCCGGTCTGGCCCACGGCGGCTGGGTGCTCCAGCGCGTGGGCGGGCAGCCGTTCGACCTGAACGTCACGCTGTCGGACCTGGCCGTGCACGACGGGGAGCTGCTGCACCTGCGGCCACGGGGGCACGAGCTGCCCGAGACCGTCTTCGACGACGTGGCCGACGCCGTCGCGACCGGCGTGCTCGAACGCACCAGCCGCTGGCAGCCCGCCGTCACCAGGTCCTACGGCCTGCGGACCGCCTCGGTGGCACTGGGCGCGGGCGCCGCCGCCCTGCTGCTGACCGGACCGCCGTGGACGCCCGCCGCCATCGTCGCGGCGGGCATCGCGCTGGTGCTGCTGCTGGCCGCGGTGGCGTTGTCACGGGCCCTGGGCGACGCGGGCGCGGGGGCGGCGGTCGGGTACGCGGCGCTGCCGTACGGATTCGTCGCCGGGCTGCTCGGACCCGATTCGCCGACCGGGCTGGCCGGGCTGGGCGCCCCGCACCTGCTGGCGGCGTTCGGGGTCACGCTGATGCTGGCCACGGCGACCGGGTTCGCGGTCGCCCAGGGGCGGGCGACGTTCCTCGGCGTGGCCTTCGCCGCGTTCTGCGGTCTGATCGGCTCGGTGGCGGTCATGGTCTTCGCCGTGCCGGCGGCCGGTCCGGCCGCGCTGCTGGCGACGCTGGCCGTGGGCATGACGACGGTGGTGCCGTCGGTCTCGTTCCGGCTGGCCGGGATGCCGCTGCCCGCCCTGCCGACGACCGCCGACGAGCTGCGCCGCGAGGGCGGCGACCTGGACGGCCGGATGGTGATCGACCGGACGGTGGTCGCGGACGGCTTCTGCACGGGCCTGCTCGGCGGGGTGTCGCTCATCGCGCTCGGCGCCCAGGTGCTCCTGGCGGTGGAGGGCACCTGGACGGCGATCGCGATGAGCCTGTCGCTCTCGGCCGCGCTGCTGCTGCGCGCCCGCGTCTTCGAAGGCCGCGGCCAGCGCATGTGGCTGCTGACCTCGGCCCTGCTCGGCGCCGGCCTCCTCGCCCTGGCCGTGGGGCTGGGGGCGGCCCGCGAGCTGGTGCTGTTCGGCCTGGTGCCCGCGTTGGTGGTGTTCGCGCTGCTGGCGGCCGGGGTGTCGCTCTGGCTCGCGTCGGCGCGGCCCTCCCCGTTCTGGGGGCGGCTGGCCGACATCCTCGACATCGTGCTGATGATCGCCCTGCTGCCGCTGGCGCTGGCCGTACTGGATGTGTACGAGACGATCCGCGGGCTGGTCGGCTAGGGCGTGAGCCGGTCCTTGGCCACCTCGTCCAGGGTCCGGCCGCCGTCCGGGGTCTTCACCCGCCAGTCGAAGTACTGGGCACCGTCAGGCAGCGGGCTGCCCGCTGGCGGCGGCCGGAACGTGGCGGCCCGAGCAGGATCCGAGGTGTCGATCCCGGCCCGCGCGAAGTCCACCCGCGAGGTGGCGGTCGTCCGCATGAAGCCGAGCTGCCAGATGGCCGGTCCGCCCATCGCGGCGGCGACGCCGCCCACGCCCGCCTTGAGGAAGACCGACAGCCGCTCGGTGGAGCGGGCCAGGGCCGCGCTGGACTGAGCGCCGGCCGCCCGCATCGCGAGGCGGGCCGCCACGGAGGACTGCGGGGCCAGCGCCATGACCTGCAGCGCGGTCAGCCTCAGATAGGTCTCCTGCGCGATCTTCGCCGCGGTGATCCAGTACGCGGCGATGGCGTCGCCGATGCTGTCGACGTGCCCCGCCACCCACTGCACGTTGTAGCGGTAGGTCTCCAGATCGGCCTTGAACCGCTCGGCCGCCGAGACGAACGCCTCCTGGTCCCTGGCGATCCAGTCCTTGCCCGAGTCGGCGATCACCCGGCTGATCGCGCCGCTGGCCGGCTTGTCGAGCTTGCCGCCCGCGCCCGCCTGCAGGTTGGCCGCCGCCTCCCAGATGCCGGGCACGTTCGCGACCGCGGGCAGGGTGGCGAGCAGCCCGATGAGGACGGAGGGTTCCAGCTTCGCGGCCTGCCTGAGGCTCCGTTGCACCGCTGCGGGGTTGGGCGGGATCTTGTACGCCCCGGAGCCCGCCTTGCCCGCGCCCGCGATCTTCCGGATCCCGCCCTTCACGGTTTGACCCGCTGGACCGCGGCGTCCTCGGCGGCGATCCAGTTCCGCTGCGCGTACTTCAGCGCCCCGTCCTCCCAGCCGGTCAGCACGCTCCTGGCCGCGTCGGCGTCCCGCTGGAGCGTGTCGAGCAGCGAGGAGTAGAGCGCGCCGATCGTCCACTCGCCGAGCAGGCCCCAGCCGGGGAAGGCGATGGACTCGTTCTCGTCGAGGATCTGGCGCACCGCGTCGAAGATCGGGATGAGGTCGTCTCTGAGCACCTGCCGGACCTCTCCGATCGCGGCGGGCGTGATGTAACGCGTATCCGGCTTCACGCCGGTAACTATGCGACACCACCCGACTCTCCCGGCGAAACCGGGCACGCATTTAACGATCACGCCATCCGCCGGTAACCGGGGGTTGGCGCCCAGGACCACCATTACAGAACTGTTGAAGTATCACGCTCTGGCGGTTTTTATCTGGATAAATTGGGCCGGGCGAATTCCGGGGAGGTGAGGCGTGCACAGCCAGCGCGACCTCTACCAGGCATACCGGCTCACGGTCCAGCGCATCGGCCTGGCCCTGATGCGCGCCCAGCCGAACCAGCCCGAGTGGCCGCTACGACGGCAGAACATCGGCTTCATGGCCGGCGCGATGGTCGCCGTGCTGCTGGGCGTCGGGTTCGCGGTCCTGGGCCTGATCCGTCCCAGCGGGACGAAAGCGCTGCAGGACCCGGGCACGCTGATCATCGAACGCGAGACCGGCGCCCGCTACGTCTACAGCCAGCCGCAACGCCGGCTGATCCCGGTCGCCAACTACGCCTCGGCCCGGCTCGTCCTCGACTCGCCGCAGATCACCGAGCGGGTGGTCGCCAGGGAGGCGCTGAGCTCGTACGAGCGCGGCACGCCCGTCGGCATCCCGGGGGCGCCCGACTCGCTGCCGTCCGCCCAGCGGCTCGCGGGCGGCCCCTGGTCGGTCTGCGTCCAGGAGCGCGAGAGCGACACGGGGCGGGTGCCGTACGTGACGCTGATCGCCGGGCGGCAGGCAGGCGACCGGCCGCTCGCCGAGGACAGCGCGATGCTCGTGGACGTCGGCGGGCAGACCTGGGCGATCTGGCACGGCGCCCGGATGCGTGTGCCCGCCGGGATCGCGCGCGGCCTGAGCGGCACCGACCCGGCGGCGGTCCCCGTGGCCTGGCTCAACGCGCTGCCGGAAGGGCCGGACCTGGCCGCGCCCGCGATCGAGGGGCGGGGCCGCCCGGTCACCGGGCCCGGTGGCGAGAAGGCCGCCGTGGGCCAGGTCTTCCGGGCCACGGCCGTCGCGGGCGGCGAGCCGCGCTGGTACGTGCAGGCGGCCGACGGCCTGGCCCCCATCACCCGCACGCAGGCGACGCTGCTGCTGAGCGACCCGGCAGCGTACGACAGCGGCACGACCGCCGAGATCAGGATCGACGCGGCGACGGCCAACGCGGCCCCGCGCTCCCGCACCAAGATCCCGGCCGACGGCCTGCCCGCGTCGATGCCCAAGATGATCGCCTACGACCCGGCGAGCCCGCTCTGCGCGGTCTACGCCGACGCGGACAAGGGCTCGGCCCGCGCCCGGCTGATGTCCGGCGGCACACTGCCCGCGCCCCACGGCGACGCCACGGATCTCGTACGGCTGCCGCCGGGCCGGGCGATCGTGGCCGGTGTTCTGCCCGGCGACGGCCAGCTCGACACGGTGCAGTCGTACTACCTGGTGACGGACGAGGGGCGCCGCTACGCCGTGCCGAACGCGGACGTGCTGGGCAAGCTGGGTTACGACGCCAAGCGCGCCACCCCGGTGCCCGCCAACGTGCTGCAGCTCATCCCCGAGGGGCCGGTGCTGGACCCGGCGCGCGCCGCCAAGCCGGTGACCACCGACGCACCGGCTCAGTAGCCCCGGTAGGCTCCGCCGGTCTTCGTGCCGACGACGCCGGGCACGTTGGAGACCGAGCCGTAGCGCTCGATGGCGTAGCGGACCCCGGCGATGATGTTGTCGACGGGGTCGTAAATGTTCCCGTGGCCCGGCAGCTTCCACCGGTCGAACGTGGGGTCGATCGTCTGCATGAGCCCCTTGGACGGCGTGCCCTTGGCAGCGTTGGAGTCCCAGTTGTTGATCGCGTTCGGGTTGCCGCCCGACTCGTGCCGGATGATGGTCCAGATGTCGTTCGCGTTCATCTTCTCGACCGGGTAGCCCTGCGCCTTGAGGACGGTGACGGCCTGCGAGATCCAGTCGGCCACCTGGCCCTGCGGGGCCGGTCCGCCGCCTGCCGGGGGCGGTCCGCTCGGCCCGTACCCCCCGAAACCGGGCAGGCTCTCTCCCTGAGCGAGGGAGGTGCGGTTTTCGGCTTGTTGCCGTGACGGGGTCCAGTCCAGGGACTTCCCGGAGCCGGGGGCGAAGGGTTCCGTGTCCGGCTCCGGCCAGTTCCCGGTGGATCTGCCCAGGCCGCCCAGCAGGCCCTGGATGCCGGCGGCGGCCGTGCCCAGGGCGTTGTTCGCGTTCGTCCGCTGCTCCTCCAGCTGCTTGCGGGCGTCACCGGCCAGCGACCGCACGCCGCTCAGGATCTGGTCCTGTGTGGCCTGCGGGTTTCCGGCCTGGAAGTCGCGTACGGCGGCTGCGTAGTTCTGGCAGATCCCGTTCGCCTGCGACTCGGCCGTCCGCAGCGCCTCGGCGGCGGTGGCGAGATGCGTGGCGCACTGCGACAGCACGCCTTGCAGGGTGTCGCCGATCTGGCCGGCCCGGTCCATGTACGTGACGAACGCGTCCGCGCTCGCCCCCTGCCAGGCGGCGTCCAGGTCGCCGACGGCCGCCCTGACCGCGGCGGTCTGCCCTCGGCTGGTGTCGGCCGCCGTCCGCCACACCTCGGCGACGCGGCCGGCCGCGCCCGGGTCGCCCACCAGCGTCGCGGCCAGCGTGGCCAGCTCGACGCCGCCGGGGACGCCCCGCGCGTCCTCGATGCCGCTCATGGCCGCACCGCGCTCATCGCCGCACCGCGCTCATCCGCACCACGACCTCATCGATGCCGCCCACCGAGGCACCGCAACCCCATCGACGCCCGCTCACCGGCACACCGCGGCCCCGTCGATGCCCACTCACCGGTGCACCGCGGCCCCGTCGGCGCCGGTGAACGTCCGTTCCACGGCATCCAGGGCTCGCTCCACGGCCAGGAGATGGTCGCCGAGCGTTCGCGAGGTGGTCCCGGCGGCGTCCTTGAGCGCGCTCACCGCGGCGGCCAGTGCCCCGGAGTTCGCGAGCCCGCCGAAGGCGGCCTGGTCGATCGCCGCGCCGGAAACCGACCCGGCGACCTCGGCGAAGGCACCGGACGCGTCCTTCGCCGCCGTCCCGCACCCGTCGAGCGCTTCACGGTGATATTTCATGACCACAACAACCCTCCCTCTCAGCGCCGGAACAGCGACAGCAGTTCCTCGGCCCGGTCGGTGCGGGCGATCCAGACCTCGCGGCCACGGCGCTCCCTGCTGATCAGCCGCGCGGCGTGCAGCCGGTCGCAGTGATAGGTGATCCCGCTGGGCGCGATCTTGACGTTGGAGGACAGCATGCTCATCGTCATGGGCTGGTCCAGCTGGCAGAGCAACTCGGCGCGCACCGGGCCGACCAGGGCGGAGAGCTCGTCCACGTCGGGCGCGACCGGGCGGCGCCACAGCGACTCGGCGCCGGGCACGGGGTAGGCGATCCACACCGCGTCGGGGTGATCCAGGCTGACGATCACGGCGTCCTTGCCCGCCAGCATCGGCACCAGGATGATCCGCCGGTTGCCCAGCTCGTACGTGCTGGCTTCGATGTCGGCGATCAGCAGGCCGCGCTCGCCGTACTGGATGCGGTCGTTCAGTGAGCCCAGCAGCAGCTCGGGGCCACCGCGTACGGAGGCGATGCCGACACGCTCGATCTCCCGGTCGAGCAGTGGCCGCGCCCGCTGCCAGAGCGGCTCGGTGGTGTGCCAGACGTCGTTGAGCGCCGTGGCGTACCCGCGCAGCCAGCGGCCGGGCCGTTCGGCGGCGGCCCTCCAGTGCGTCGGCAGCGCGCCGTCGCCGAACGCCTGCTCCAGGTCCTTGATCAATGACTCGGGCGGAATGTCGCTCAGCGCGCTCACCTGGGCCGACACGGACATGTCGTCCATTGGAGTGATCGGCGCGACGCTGTCGGGCACGACGGAGTAGCCGGGCGCGGCGAGCGGAAGTACCGCCTCGCGTCCCAGCGGGCTCACCCTCGCCTGGACCGCGCGCCGCCACAGCTCGGGCAGGCCGCGCCGGCGGCCCGCCAGCGCGTCGGCGATCACGGCGAGAGCGGTCAGGTTCGGAGAGATCGACACGGACAGTTGAGGAGCGGAGGTCACTCGTAGCTCGCTCCACACGTTCGTTCTGGTTACCGGAGCCCCCACGGGTCGTACTGTATGCAGACGTGACATATCTGGATGGATGCTTCAAATAAGCTGGAAAGATCTGTCTACGCAGGTCGTGCTGACGCATGAGGTGGAGACCGGACCTGCGCCTTCCGGCCTCCACCGGCTATGTGGTCACCTCACGCTCAGGTGATACGGACGCTCTTGGTCCTCGGCCGCATGCTGCGCTCCGTTCAGATGTTCGTCTGTGTGCTGCGAATCGAACGTATGCCTCAAGGCTCACATCTGACTTACAAGTCACTTACAACGCAGACAAGGGCACGCCCAGATGTCCGGTTCTGTCGCGAACATCCCTTGACATCCGCTGATGCGACAAGTTAGTTTCCTCGAAACCTAGGATTAACGTTCACGTGAACGTTCATCCTGGCGGCGAAGATCGTCTATGGAAGGGCGTCCTGGACGTGGAGACGATTCATGATCCGGCCGGGGACCTGCGTCGCGCATTGATCGCGGCGGACCCTAAACTTTCGAAGTTCAACCCCCTCCCCCGCATACTCGCCTTCGACGAGTTCAGCACCGGAACGCACGGCTGGTGCGAACTCATCGGCAATCACGACGGCTACGGGAATCTCGACAAGGTCGACGTCCACATGCGCGACTTCCGGCCGCCGCAGCTCAGCTCGTGCGATTTCTTCGACATCGGCACCCACGGCGCGATGAGCGGCAACTACGCGCTGAAGGTGGCGACCAGGCCGGTGGCCGGTCACACCGCCGTCGCGATCCGCCGGCTGACCATGGCCCAGCGCGGAGTCATTCAGTTCGAGACGTACTTCACCTACAAGACGGAGGCGGCGACCGCGGAGTCGTCGCTCGGTGACACCTTCGGCGAGGTGGTCTGGGACGGCAACCTGCACCCGTCGGAGGCTCAGTTCGGCGCGTTCACGGTGGCCACGGACCTGTGCGACGGCGACGGCATCCGCTACCACTGCGTCGCCCGTTACCAGAACACCGACCTGGACAACCGGCTCACCCGGCGCTGGGTCTACCCGGTGGTGCCCGAGCCGACGCCCCGGGACAACCTGCACAACCAGGAGAACCTGTCCCCCACCGAGGACTTCACCGCACCGGACCCCGGCGACTGGCACGCCTTCGACGAGGAGCCGCAGTACCTCTGCTACAACGAGGTCCCGACCAAGGTGAATTGGCATTATCTGCGCTGGCAGTTCGACACGCGCACCCGGACGAATATCGAGCTCCAGGTCAATGACCGGGTCATGGACATGCGCCAGATCCCCGTTCCGCAGTATCCGGACAAATACGAGGGACTGGAGAACCTGCTCAACTTCTATGTGAGCGTGCGCACCCATTCTCCGGTCCGCAATTTTCTCTTCCTCGATTCCGCACTGATTTCCGTGGATTGGTGACGTCGGCATGAAGCATGCTCTTACCGCGGTCCTGGAGCGGAACACCACTTTCACCGCCGGCTTCGCCACCGAACCGTACGAGGCCGGCTGGGCGACGGAGGCACGCTGGTTCGTCCGGACCCTGGCGCTGGAGGGCGAGCTGCGCCTGGTGACCCAGGTCTCCCCCGACGGGCTGCACTGGTGCGACGACGACGAGACCCCCGCGCAGGTGGTCACCGAGGCCGGCCTGGTGAGCTGGCGGGTGCGGGAGTTCGGCCACTGGCTGCGACTGCGGGCCCACCTCGACGGGGGCGATCCCCGAACGAAGATCCTGATCTACCTGGCTCTGAAGAGCTGACGGGAGCAACCGACATGGCAGCAATGGACGGGGTGGACAGGCGCCGGTTCCTGTCCCTCCTCGGAGCCGGGGTCGCCGGCGTCTCCCTTCCCGGGCTGGTCGCGGGCTGTGCTCCCGGCGGCGCCGGAGCCGGATCGGGGTCCGCGAAGGACCGCCCGCTCAGCGCCGCGTTCAACCAGCCGATCAACGACCTGGACCCGCACGGCGCGAGCGCGGTGGACGAGGCGTCACTGCTGGCCAACCGGCAGATCTACGACACCCTCGTCACCCGGACCGGGGATGAGCTGGCCCCGAAGCTGGCCAGGTCGTGGACGCAGCCCGACGACAAGACCTGGGAGTTCGCCCTCCGCGACGACGTCACCTTCCACGACGGCAGCAAGCTGACCTCGGCCGACGTGAAGGCGTCGCTGGAGCGGCTGGCCAAGTCCGACGGCCCGCAGAAGCCGCTGTGGACCGCGATCGACACCGTCGAAGCACCCGACCCGCACACCATCAGGATCACCACCACCGAGCCCCTCGGCACCCTGCCGACGAACCTGACGCTCGCCTTCATCCTGCCCGCCGCCCAGCTCGGCCGGGCCGACTTCTTCCGCAAGCCGATCGGCAGCGGCCCCTTCGCCGTCGAGTCGTTCACCCCGTCCTCCCAGCTCCTGCTCAAGCCGGTCAAGAACTACTGGGGCGGCGCCGCCACACTGCCCGGCCTGCGCCTGCCGTACATCCCGGAGACCTCGACCCGGATGACCTCGCTGCAGAACGGCGAGGTGGACGTCACCTGGATCATCCCGCCGGACGAGCTGAAGCGGCTGGCCGGTGTGGACGGCGTGCGCATCGAGAGCAAGCCGGGCGTGAACTACTTCCTCGCCTGGTTCAACTGCGGCCGCAAGCCGTTCTCGGACGCGCGGGTCCGCCGCGCGCTCTACCACGCGCTCGACATCAAGGGCATTGTGGCGAGCCTGTACGGGGACGCGGCAACGGTCATGGACGCCCCGATCCCGGCCGCGGTCTTCGGCCACGCGAGCCAGCAGCCGTACGCGTACGACCCGGAGCTCGCCAAGCGGGAGCTGGCGGAGGCCGGCTACTCCGGGGGCATCCGCACCTCGATGATGTGGTTCAAGGACACCGGCCCGCTGGCCACCGAGCTGGCGCAGTCGCTCATCTCGGCCTGGGCCAAGGTGGGCGTCATCGTGGAGCAGCAGCAGATCGAGAAGGCGGCCTGGATCAAGCGGCTGACCGCCCTCGACTGGGACATCGAGCTCCAGGTGAACACGGTGACCACCGGCGACGCCGACTACACCCTGGGCCGCCTCTACACCAGCACGGCCAACCGCATGGGTTACGCGAACAAGGAGCTCGACGGCCTCCTCGCCCAGGCCCGCTCGACCGCCGACCAGAAGAAGCGCGAGTCGCTCTACGCCCAGGCGTGCGAGATCATCTGGCGGGACGCGGTCGGCGTCTTCCCGGCGGCACTGTCCAGCACGTACGGACTGCGTTCCACGGTCAAGGGCTTCAGCCCGGCGGCCAACAGCCAGCCCGAGTTCCGCACGGTGTCGACCGCGCAGTGATGCCCGTGCGCCTCCATCGAGTCTGGGGACACCATGCCTGAGGGACACCGGACGACCCTGAAGGACATCGCCGAGAGCCTCGGCGTGTCGGTCAACACCGTCTCGCGCGCGCTCGCCGACAAGGACAGCGTCGGCGTGGAGACCAGGAACCGCGTCAAGGCCGAGGCGGAGCGGCTCGGCTACGTGCCCAACGTCACGGCCCGCTCGCTGGTGCTGGGCTCGGCGAGCACCTTGGGCATGGTGATCACCAATCCGTCCAACCCGTTCTACGCGCAGCTCATCAGCGGCATGGAGCAGCACTGCCGCAAGCACGGCTATTCGCTGCTGCTCATGGCGACGGAGGAGAGCCTGGACAACGAGCGGCGCGCGGCCGAGGAGCTGCTGCGCCGCGGCGTCGACGGGGTGCTCGTGGTGACGGTGCAGGAAGGCGCCGAGCACTGGCGCCGGTTCCGGGCCGCCGGGGTCCCGCTCGTGCTGATCAGCCGGGACGTTCCCGAGCTGAACACCGATCTGGTGGGCGTCGACCACGTCCTGGGCGGCTACCAGGCGGCCAGTCACGCCATCGCGCGGGGCGTCAGGAAGATCTGCTTCCTGGAGGAGGACCTGGGCGTCTCGTCGGTGACCGACCGGGTGGCCGGCTACCGGCGGGCCATGGCCGAGAGCGGGCTGCCCGTGGAGCCGGACACCGTGATCAAGGTGCCGACCAGACGGCTGGAGCAGAGCGCCATGCCGTGGGATCCGGGCGAGGCGTACCGGCTGGCCAAGGACGTGCTCCGCACGGCGCACCGCCCGATGGCCTTCGTGGCGGGCAACGACTATTTCGCGCTCGGCGTCTACCGGGTGGCCGACGAGGCCGGTCTCCGGATTCCGGAGGACGTGCTGGTGGTCGGCTACGGCGGCCATCCGTTCGCGCCGTACGTGATCCCATCCCTCACCACGGTGGAGCTGCCCGCGGCGGAGGTCGCCGTGTCCGCCGTGGACCACATGCTCCGGCGGCTGACGCGGCCGCCGGCGGAGGGGCCACCGGAGAAGATCCTCTTCCCGCCCCGGCTGGTGGAGCGGGCGTCGAGCGGGGGCGGCAGATGACCGGCTTCGTCGGGCGCCGGCTGGCCCAGGCGCTGCTCCAGATCTGGGGCGCCATCACCATCGTCTTCGTCGCTCTCCGGGTGCTGCCCGGCGATCCCGCCGAGCTGATCCTGGGCAGCCAGGCGACGCCGGAGCAGCTCGCCGGGCTCCGTGCCCAGTTAGGGCTCGACGACCCGCTGCCGGTCCAGTACCTGCACCACCTCCAGGGTCTCCTGCGCCTCGACTTCGGCCAATCGTGGCGGCAGGGCATGAGCGCTCTCGACGCCTGCCTGGAACGGCTGGGACCGACCCTGGTCCTGTCCGCCTGGGCCATGGTGTTCACCGTGGTGCTGGGCTTCCTCGCCGGCTCCTACGCGGCCCGGCACGCGAACTCGGCGGCCGACCGCCTGATCTCGGTGTCGTCGCTGGTCGGCCAGGCGCTGCCGCCCTTCTGGATCGGCATCATGCTCTCGCTGATCTTCGCTCGGGGGCTGCAGATCCTGCCCAGCACGGCCGACGGCACGATGGCGAGCCTCCTCCTGCCCGCCTTCACACTCGCGCTCCCGTTCGTCGGCTGGCTGGGCCGCCTGGTGCGGACGGGCGTGCTGGAGGAGATGAACCAGGACTACGTCCGTACAGCCCGCGCCAAGGGAATGAGCGACAGCGTCGTGTTCTACATCCACGTCCTGCGCAACACCCTGGTCCCGGTGGTGACCATGCTGGGCCTGCTCATGGGCAACTTCATCGCCAACGGCGTCATCGTCGAAGTGGTCTTCGCCTGGCCCGGGATCGGCAGGCTGCTCGTGGACTCCATCACCTTCCGCGACTACGCCGTCGTCGAGGCCGTCCTGACCGTGATCACGGTCTGCTACATCACGCTCAACCTGCTGGTCGACGTGCTCTACGGCTACCTCGACCCCAGGATCCAGTTGGAGAACGCATGATGCCGCTGAAGCTCCGGCGGCTGGCCGGACTGCCGCCGCGCGCTCACTTCGCCCTCGGGATGGTGCTGCTGTTCGTGGTGGCGGGAGTGCTGGGGCCGCTGCTGGTGCCCTTCGACGCCGCCACCACCAGCCCGCCCGACCGGCTGCTGCCGCCCGGGACCTGGCTGTCCGACGGCGCCGTCGCCTGGCTCGGCACCAACCAGGTCGGCCAGGACATTCTGGCCGCGGTGCTGGCGGGGATGCGTACCTCGCTGACCGTGGCCCTGGTCACCGTGGTCGTCGCCGGCTCGGTCGGCCTGCTGATGGGGCTGCTGGCGGGCTACTTCGGCGGCTGGGCCGACGGGGTCATCTCCCGGCTCGGCGACATCCAGCTCGCCTTCCCCAGCCTGCTGCTCGCCATCATGCTGGCCGGTGTGCTGGGCCCGAGCATGACGAACGTGATCATCGCCCTCGCGGTGACCCGCTGGGTGATCTTCGCCAGGGTGGTGCGGGGCTCGGCGCTCGCGGTCCGCGACCGGGAGTTCGTGGACTCGGCCCGGGTGATGGGCGCCTCGCACGGGCGGATCCTGATCCACTACATCCTGCCGTCGTGCCTGCCGCCGCTGCTGGTGGCGGCTACCGTGCAGATTGGCCTGACCATGGTCGCCGAGGCCTCACTGAGCTTCCTCGGCCTCGGCGTTCCACCCTCCCAGGCCTCCTGGGGATCGACGATCGCCCAGGGCCGCGACTACCTGGCCTCGGCGTGGTGGATCGCGGCGGCGCCCGGCGCCGCACTGGCGCTGGTGGTGGTCAGCATCGGCATCCTCGGTGACCTGCTCCGCGACGCCTCCGACCCGATGACGGAGCTGTGACGATGACGCGAGACGTGACCCCGCTGCTGGACGTCGCCGACCTGGCCGTGGAGTTCGACACGCCGAAGGGGCCGCTCCGGGCCGTCCGGGGAGTGTCCTTCCAGGTCGGCGAGGGCGAGACGCTGGCGATCGTCGGCGAGTCCGGCAGCGGCAAGAGCGTGACGGCGCAGGCCCTGCTGGGGCTGGTGCCACCCCGGTCCCGCGTCACCGGAGGCCACGTCACGATCGAGGGCCGCGACGTCACCGGGCTCTCCGACCGGGAGTGGCAGAAGCTGCGCGGCGAACGCATCGCGATGATCTTCCAGGATCCGCTGAGCGCGCTGAACCCGTCGCTGACCGTGGGCTACCAGATCGCCGAGATGTTCCGCAGGCACCGGGGGCTCGGCCGGGCGGAGTCCCGGCGCCGGGCCACGGAGCTCATGGTCCAGGTGGGCATCCCGGACGCCGCGCGGCGCCTGGACGACCATCCGCACCGGTTCTCCGGCGGCATGCGCCAGCGGGTCATGATCGCGATCGCGCTGGCCCTCGACCCCCGCCTGCTCATCGCGGACGAACCCACCACCGCCCTCGACGTCACCGTCCAGGCGCAGATCCTGCGGCTGCTGCGGCAGCGCCAGCGGGCCGACCGGCTGGGCATGATCCTCATCAGCCACGATCTCGGGGTGGTCGCGCGGGCGGCCGACCGGGTGGCGGTGATGTACGCGGGCCGGATCGCCGAGGTGGGCACCGTGGCCGAGGTGTACGAACATCCCGCGCACCCGTACACGCTGGGCCTGATGCGCGCGGTGCCCGCGGTGCGCGACGGCGGCGGCCCGCTGGTGGCGATCGACGGCCAGCCGCCCGATCCGACCGCGCCGCCCGCCGGCTGCTCCTTCCACCCCCGCTGCCCGTTCGCCCGTGACAGGTGCCGGGAAGCCGAGCCCGAACCGCGCGAGGTCGCCCCGGGCCGGGCCAGCGCCTGCCACTTCGCCGAGGAGGTGATCGCGGGTGTCCACACCGGCGCTCGCTGAGTCCCGCACCCGGGACGACGACGGCCCGCCCCTGCTGGAGCTGGTCGATCTGGTCACCACCTACCGCCTGCGCGGCGGGCTCGGCCGTGCCGGCGCCGAGGTGCGCGCCGTGGCCGGGGTGAGCCTCGACGTACGGGCCGGGGAGACCGTGGGCCTGGTCGGCGAGTCCGGCTGCGGCAAGTCCACGATCGCCAGGACCATCGTCGGCCTGGTACGCCCGTCCAGCGGCCAGGTCCTGTTCGAGGGCCGCGACCTGGCCACCCTGCCGGCCAAGGAGCTGCGCAGGCTCCGCCAGGACATCCAGTTGGTCTTCCAGGACCCGTACGCCTCGCTCAACCCGCGGATGACCGTCGCCGCCTTGATCAAGGAGGCGTGGCGGATCCATCCGGGGATCGTGCCGCGGGATCGGTGGGACGAGGAGGTGCGGAGCCTGCTGGACCGCGTCGGCCTGCGTCCTGAGCACGCCGGCAGGTATCCGCACCAGTTCTCCGGAGGGCAGCGGCAGCGCATCAGCATCGCCCGTGCGCTGGCCGTCCGCCCCCGGCTGATCGTCTGCGACGAGGCCGTGTCCGCGCTGGACGTGTCGGTCCGCGCGCAGATCCTGAACCTGCTCGAAGAGCTGCGGCGTGACCTGGGGGTCGCGTATCTGTTCATCTCCCACGATCTGGGGGTCGTCCACCACATCTGCCACCGGGTCGCGGTGATGTACCTGGGCAAGATCGTCGAGATGGGTGCGAAGGAGAGCGTCTATCTGCGGCCGTCGCACCCGTACACGCGGGCTCTGCTGTCGGCGGCGCCGAGCCTGGACGACTGGCGGGACGGCGGGCGGCAGGAGATCGTCCTGAGCGGAGATGTTCCCTCGCCGTTGAACCCGCCGTCAGGCTGTCGTTTCCGGACCCGCTGCCGGCTGGCCCAGGATCGATGCCGGGACGAGGAGCCGGTGCTGCTCGACCGCGGCACCGACCACCCCGTGGCCTGCCATTTCCCCGAGACCGACCCGTTCTGACGAATCCCACCGGCGGACGGCTCGGCTCCGTCCGCCTCGTGAAGGAGCGATCGATGCCGAACCGATTCCTGTCCGCTCTGATGGGGGCCGCCGTCCTCACGGCCACACTGGCGGGGGGCGGCCCGGCCAGCGCGGTCGTGGCCGAAGGCAGCCCGGCCTCGGCCAGCCCCACCACCTGCGCGGACGCGCCGGACGCGCCGGTCACCAAGGGCGCGGTCTTCAACGACCCCGTGGGAGGCGACCCGACCGCCATCGTCCGGCGCCTCTGCGGCCTGATCCACCAGACCCCGGCCGGCGCCCGGATCCAGGTCGCCCACTTCGTCATGTCCGGCCAGGCGGGCACCGACTTCGCCGGCGAGCTGATCAAGGCCCACCAGCGCGGGGTCGAGGTGCGGGTCGTCCTGGACGGCGACTCGCGCGGCGCGACCGTGGCGTCCCAGCTGGCGGCCGCGCTCGGCACGGACATCTCCGCCGGCTCCTGGCTGCATGTCTGCACCGGCCCGCCGTCGGGCGGCACGGCGGCCTGCATCGGCAGCAAGGGCCAGCACAACAAGTTCTACCTGTTCTCGCGGACCGGCGGCGCCTCCGACGTGGTGGTGCAGTCGTCGGCCAACCTCACCGACCTGAACTCCTCGACGTACTGGAACAACGCGGTCGTCCTCCCCGGCGACAAGCAGTTGTACCGGGCGTATGACAGCTACTTCCAGGATCTGGCGGCCGAGCGGAAGAACCCGGACTACTACCGCATCACCAGGACCCCCTCCGGACAGGTCTGGTTCTTCCCCCGCGCCGGCACGGACGCCACCACCGACACCGTCGCCGAGAACCTCGCCAGGGTCCGCTGCACCCCCGGTACGAAGATCCGCGTCGGCATGTCGGAATGGGACACCTACCGCATCGCCATCCCCCAGAGGCTGCGCGCGCTGGCCGCCCAGGGCTGCTCGGTCAAGATCGTCTACGGCATCATGGACGACGAGGTCAAGCAGCTGCTGCTGGCCGAGCCCCGGATCGAGCTGCGTACCCTGGGCACCGGTGACGCGCTGCCCGGCCGGATCCACTCCAAATACCTGCTCGTCGAGGACGCCCACGCCCACGTGGTGCTGACGGGCAGCCACAACTACATCGAGACCTCGCTCCGCCGCAACGACGAGACCCTGCTGCGCCTCACCGACCCGGGCCTGTACCGCCAGTACGTCGCCAACTTCGAGCGGCTGCGCGCGGTCGCACCCCTGGCCTCCGCAACCTGACCCCCGCCCACGCGACCCCGCGCCATCCCCCGCCATCCCGCCCCACGCGACCCCGCAGGCGATCACCCGCCCACCCCCGCAGGCGATCACCGGCCCGGTCAGGCCGCCCGTTCCATGCGGGCGGTCAGGTCCGGAAGGGCGGGGAGGCCGGGAGGGAGAGGGCCAGGCGCGAGGTCCGGGCGGGAGGTCCGGGAGGGCCGGGCTATGCCGGGTCGTTGCCCTTGTTCAGGCGGTGCGCGGGGACGGGGATGGCCGGGAACGGGTTGTCCGGGAGCAGGATCACGCGGCGTGCCTGGTCGCCCTGCAGGGCCGCGTCCAGGTGCAGGAGCGCCGCGCCGATGCCCGCCGCGCCGACCATGTAGCCCGTGTCCGCCGACACCTCGCCGGGGCGCAGCCGCCGATACGCCTGGTACCACCGCAGTCCTCGCCCGTCGTGGTCGACCGCGCGCCCGATCAGGTGCTCGGCCAGCACACCGGCGAAGTCCAGGTACGACTTGCGCCCCGTCGCCGCCCACAGCCCGACGAACAGCTCCACCAGCCCGGCCGTGCCACAGCACTGGCAGGAGACGTTCCAGAACCCGGGGGTGCGCCGGTGCGGGACGCCGCTCTCCACGATGCCGTGCGCCAGCCGCTCGCACCAAGCCAGGTCGTCGGCCTCGCCCGTGACCCGGTACAGCTCGTAGAACAGCCGCGCCACCCCGGCCGAGCCCGAGCAGAAGCCCAGGTAGTGCAGCCCCCGGCCCTGCGGCACATGGTGCGGCACGGCGGCGCACCGCCCGGCCACGACGCTGACCATCCGGACGAAGCCGGCCCCTCGGCGGGCCGCGTCGAGGAATAGCGGGTCGCCGGTGATGCCGTACAGGCGGGCGAGCAGGAATGCCGTGCCCGCCGTGCCGGACAGGAAGCCCGGCGTGACGGCGTCGACCGGCAGATCGGCCCGGCCACCGGCCACGTCGCCAGACACTCCCAGCAGGTCGGCGGCGTCACCGGGCCAGGTCTCCCCGTCCTCCAGGCTCCCCCCGCCGGACCAGGTCTGCCCGGCCGGCGGGCACCCGTCGTCGAGCGGGCCGAACCGGTGGCCGGGAACGGCCAGGCGGGCGATGCGGGCGCCCGCCGCGACAGCGAGGTCCAGGTAGGCGGGTACGCCGAGCATCGAGGACGCGTGCAGCAGGCCGAGCACCACGCCGCCGTCGCCGCTCTGCGCGGGGTCCCGCGACCAGCCGGGGCCACCGTCGAGGGGGCGGGCGGAGCGGACGATCCGGTCGGCGGCGGCCACGGCGGCCTCCTCGAACCGGCCGTCCCCGAGCACCCAGCCGGCCTCGGCGAGCGCGACCACGGTGCCGGACAGGCCGTGATAGAGCGACAGGCTGGTCTGCTTCCCCCACGTCTCGGCGAGATAGCCGGCTCCCGCGCGGGCGTCCTCCAGGTACGCCTCGTGGCCCGTCGCGGCGGCGAGCTCCAGGAAGAACAGCACGATGCCCGCCGCCCCCGCGTAGAGCGAGGCCGGTTCGGGAGCGAGGGCCGACCTGCCTCGGGGGTCGGGGTTGGCCCGCCAGTGCCGGCCGCGCTCGTCGTCGACGGCCGCGGACCGAATCCAGCGGCCGGCCATGATGGCGGCGATCAGCGGTGTCTCAGCACGCTCGCTCGATGAGCGCGTCCGATCCAAGCTCATGCGATTCATTATCCCACACATTTGGTAGGAAATTAAGGGTTGTGAGCTCGGTTGTGGACGGCGGCCGCCTCCGGGGCCATGACGGCGATGGCGGTCAAGATCAGGCCGTTGCCGGTCATCCACCGGCCGTTGAAGCCGCCCAGCCGCCGCCCCTGCCAGCGGGGCCCGAGAACCAGCAGGTGCGCGCTGAATGTGCGCCGTACCGGGTCCACCGAGATCCTCGCGTCCTGGAAGTCGAGCCACCGCTCCGCCAGCGGGAACCACGCTTTGTACACCGTCTCCTTGGCGCTGAACAGCAGCCGGTCCCAGCACACCGCCGGATGCTCGGCGGCGAGGCGGCGGAGCATCTCGCGCTCCTGCGGCAGCGAGACGGCCTCCACGACGCCTTCGGCGAGCGGCTCGTTGGGCTCGCCGTCGATGCCGATCGTCCCCACGGCCTGGGCGAGCGCGGCGGCCCGGTAGCCGGCGCAGTGGGTGATGCTTCCGATGACGCCCAGCGGCCACAGCGGCTCGCCGCGCAGCCCCGACAGCACGGGCACCGGCGCCATGCCCAGGCGCTCCATCGCCTTGCGGGCGCACAGCCGCGCCGTCGTGAACTCCCTGCGCCGCTTCTCGACGGCCCGCTTGATCAGCAGTTCCTCCTCCGGGAAGAGCATCGTCCCGGGCGGATCTTCGAAGGTGTCGTACGCCTCGACCGTCGCGGGGAGGATCTGCTCGATCATCTTCACTCCGGAGCTGGAAGTATGGTCCTGACCGGGCCGCCGGTGCGTTTGCGCGGGCCCCACTCGCGCGGGTAGCCCAGAGAGACCTCTTCGAAGCGCACACCGTCGTGGTACGTCGTGCGAGGGATGTGCAGGTGTCCGTAGACGACCACGGCCGCGTCATAGAGCCGGTGCCAGTCGGCGGTCGCCTCGGTCCCGCACCACAGGGCGAACTCCGGGTGCCGCAGGATCAGAGTCGGCTCGCGGACGAGCGGATAGTGGTTGACGAGGACGGTCGGCAGGCGCGGATCGCGCGCGTCGAGGCGGCGCCGGGTCTCCGCGAGCCGCGCCCGGCACCAGGCGTCGCGCGTCGGGTAAGGGTCTGGGTGCAGCAGGTACTCGTCCGTGCAGACGACGCCCGCCTCGTGTGCCCGCTCCAGCGCCAGCCGCTTGCCCTGACCGTTCGCGCCGAAGGTGTAGTCGTACAGCAGGAACAGCGGCGCGACGGTCACCGGACCGCCGAGCCCGCTCCAGATCGGGTAAGGGTCCTCCGGCGTCAGCACGCCGAGGCTCCGGCACATCTCCACCAGGCCGAGGTAGCGGTACTCCCCCCGCAACTGGACCGGATCCTCACGCGGCGTCCACAGCTCGTGGTTCCCCGGCGCCCAGACGACCGTGGAGAACCGGCTCTTGAGCAGCTTCAGCGCCCATTCGATGTCGGCGAACCGCTCAGCGACGTCTCCCGCGATCAGCAGCCAGTCGTCGTCCGAAGACGGCAACAGCTTCTCGACGACGGCTCTGTTGTCGGGGAAGGCCACATGGAGGTCGCTGACCGCCAGTAATCGCCCACCGCCCCACCCTCCATGGACCACCAGCACAGCCTATACAGCGTCGCCTCACGGGCAAGAAGGTGAAGAGCATCACCTTTTGTCCAACGTCGCGCTTGCATTAGGTAGGCTCCACCTGCCCTAATTTAGGTAAGCCTTTCCTACAGCGCGGGAGCACCGGTGTTCGCCAGCTATCTCATAGGACTGCGGGAGGGACTGGAGGCGACACTCGTCGTCTCGGTCCTGATCGCCTTCCTGGTCAAAAGTGACCGCAAGGACAAGCTGCCACAGGTGTGGACCGGCGTCGTGGCCGCTCTCGCCCTGTCCATCGGCTTCGGCGCGCTGCTGACGTTCACGGCCGCCCACCTGGACCACACGGGACAGGAGCTCTTCGACGCGATCACCTCGCTGCTGGCCGTGGTGTTCGTCACCTGGATGATCTTCTGGATGCGCCGCACGGCCCGCGCGCTCTCCAAAGAGCTGCGGGGCAAGCTCACGGACGCGCTCCAGATGGGCTCGCTCGCCGTGGTCGTGATGGCCTTCCTGGCCGTGGCCCGCGAGGGGCTGGAGACGGCGCTGCTGTTCTTCGCCTCCGTCCAGGGCGCCACCACCACCGCGACGCCGCTCATCGGCATCAGCCTGGGGCTGCTCACCTCGGTGGTGATCGGCTGGGGCATCTACCGCAGTGCCCTGAAGATCAACCTCACCAAGTTCTTCACCTGGACGGGCCTGCTGCTGATCCTCGTTGCCGCCGGCATCTTCAAGTACGGCGTGCACGACCTGCAGGAGGCCAACATCCTGCCGGGCCTGAGCACCTACGCCTTCGACATCAGCGCGATCCTGCCCGCCGACTCCTGGTGGGGCGCGCTGCTCGCCGGAATGCTCAACATCACGCCGCAGCCGTCCGTGCTGGAGGCCCTGGCCTGGGTCCTCTACCTCGTGCCCACCCTCTTCCTCTTCCTGCGCCCCCAGCGCACCCCCGCACCGGCAACCACCACCACCAGCTCGGCCTGAACAGGAGCATCATGCTTAACTCCACCACCCGCGGCCTCGCCCTGGTGTTCGGTGCGCTCTCCCTGGCCGCGTGCAGTTCGGGAACACCGGCCACGCCCGGCTCCGCCGCACCGGCCAAACCGGGGAAGATCAGCGTTGCCGCCTCTGACACCGAGTGCAAGGTCGCCGCCTCCGAGGTGCCCGCGGGCACCAGTACGTTCACGATCACCAACGGCGGCACCAAGGTCACCGAGTTCTACGTCTACGCGCCGGGCGACCGCGTCATGGCCGAGGTGGAGAACATCGTGCCTGGCCTGACCCGCGAAGTCATCGCCGAGCTGCCCGCCGGGGCGTACGAGACGGCCTGCAAGCCCGGCATGGTGGGCAAGGGCCTGCGTAACGCGCTCAAGGTGACGGGCGAGCACAAGGCGCTCAGCTCCGACGCCAAGCTGGCCGAGGCCACCGCCAGCTACAAGCGCTACATCAAGACGCAGAGCGACACGCTGCTGGTCAAGACGCAGGAGTTCGTCGACGCGGTCAAGGCGGGCGACAGCGCCAAGGCCAAGGAGCTCTTCCCGATCTCGCGTACGTACTGGGAGCGGATCGAGCCGGTCGCGGAGATCTTCGGCGACCTCGACCCGGCGATCGACGCCCGCGAGGCCGACCTGGCGGCCGGTGAGAAGTGGACCGGCTTCCACAAGATCGAGAAGGATCTCTGGATCACCAAGGACATCAGCAAGGACGGCCCGGTGGCCGACAAGCTGATCGCCGACGTCAAGACCATCGTGGCGAAGTCGAACGCCGCCGAGCTGACCCCGCTCAACCTGGCCAACGGCGCCAAGGAGCTGCTCGACGAGGTGGCCACCGGCAAGATCACCGGCGAGGAGGACACCTGGTCGCACACCGACCTGTGGGACTTCGACGCCAACCTCCAGGGCTCCAAGGCCGCCGTACAGGCGCTCCGTCCCGTGCTGGAGGAGCGCGCGCCCGACCTGGTCAAGACGCTGGACGAGAAGTTCGCCGCGGCCGAGGCCGCGCTGGGCAAGCACCAGAAGGGCGACGGCTGGCAGCTGCACAACGAGCTGTCCAAGGCCGAGCTGAAGGCGCTGTCGGACGCGATCAACGCGCTGGCCGAGCCGATCAGCAAGATCGCCCCGGCCATCACGAAGTAGGGCCCCGGCCATCAGGAAGCAGGAAGGCAAGACCATGAGCGATCGCATGAGCCGCAGGAAGCTGTTCGGCCTGGGCGCGGCGGGGGCGGCGGCCGTCGGCGCCGGGGCCGTGGTCACGCGCGCGCTGGTCGAGGAGCCGACGGTCGCGCACGCGGCCTCGATCTCCGATCCCGTCTCCTTCTACGGCGAACACCAGGCGGGCATCGTCACCCCCGCCCAGGACCGGCTGCACTTCGTCTCCTTCGACGTGACCACCGACAAGCGGGCCGAGCTGGTCGAACTGATGCAGGAGTGGACGGCCGCCGCCGCCAGGCTGGTGCAGGGCAAGGAGGCGGGCACGTTCGGCACACTGGGCGGAGTCCCCGAGGCCGCGCCCGACGACACGGGCGAGGCGCTCGGCCTGCCCGCCTCCGGGCTGACGCTGACGATCGGCTTCGGGCCGTCGCTCTTCGACGACCGGTTCGGGCTGGCGAGCAAGCGCCCAGCGGCTCTCGCCGATCTACCTAAATTCCCTGGCGAACAGCTCATTCCGGAAATATCCGGTGGCGACATCTGCGTGCAGGCGTGCGCGCACGATCCCCAGGTGGCCGTGCACGCCATCCGCAACCTGGCCAGGATCGGCTTCGGCAAGGTGTCGGTCCGCTGGTCCCAGCTCGGCTTCGGCCGTACGTCCTCCACCTCGCGCGCCCAGGCGACGCCGCGCAACCTGATGGGCTTCAAGGACGGCACCAACAACCTCAAGCTGGAGGACGTCGAGCTGCTGCGCCAGCAGCTGTGGGTGGGCGCCCAGGACGGCCCCGCCTGGATGACCGGCGGCAGCTACATGGTCACCAGGAAGATCCGCATGATGGTCGAGACCTGGGACAGGACGTCGCTGGGCGAGCAGGAGGCGATCTTCGGCCGCGACAAGGGCGTGGGCGCCCCGATGGGCAAGAAGGCGGAGTTCGACACGCCGGACTTCGCGGCCAAGGGCGCGGACGGCCAGCCGCTGATCAAGGACGACGCCCACGTCAGGCTGGCTCACCCCACCACCAACGGCGGCGCGCACCTGCTGCGCAGGGGCTACAACTTCGTGGACGGCTCCGACGGGCTCGGCCGCCTCGACGCCGGGCTGTTCTTCATCGCCTACCAGCGGGATCCGCGCAAGCAGTTCGTGCCGGTGCAGATGCGCCTGGCCAAGACCGACAGCCTCAACGAGTACATCAAGCACATCTCGAGCGGGCTGTGGGCGTGCCCGCCGGGGATGCGTGACGCGGGCGATTACTGGGGGCGCGCGCTCTTCGCGTGATGTACAGCCGGTTGCAAGCCTGATTTGTTCACATGGAGCATGCGCAGTGACACGTCAGGGAGACCCTAGCGATGATCGTCTTCGGCAGCGTTTTCGCCGTTCTCGTCCTACTGGGCGCCCTCCTCTTCATCTCGATCTACAACGGATTAGTACACAAGCGCAACGCCGTCGAGAACGCCTGGGCCCAGGTCGACGTGCAGCTCAAGCGCCGCCACGATCTGGTGCCCAACCTCGTGGAGGTCGTCCGCGGCTACGCCGGCCACGAGCGGCAGACGCTCACCGCCGTCACGACCGCCCGCGCGCAGGCCCTCGACGCGCACACCCCCGCTGAGATGGCCGGCGCCGAGAACGCGCTGACCGGCGCGCTGAAGACCCTGTTCGCGGTCACCGAGTCCTACCCCGACCTCAAGGCCAGCCAGAACTTCGCCGAACTCCAGGAGGAGCTGGCCACCACCGAGAACCGGATCGCCTACTCCCGCCAGTACTACAACGACGCCGTCCTCACCTACAGCAACGCGATCCAGACCGTCCCGGCCAACCTCGTCGCGGGCATGAGCGGGTTCACCCCCCGCGAGTACTTCCAGGCACCCGGCGAGGAGCGCGGGCCCGTACAGGTGCGGTTCTGATGACCGTCTGGTTCGCCGTCGCGGCCGCCGCCGCGACGTTGTGGGCGCTGCTCCTGCTGGTGCTGGCGATCGCGACCCGCACCCCGGACATCACCCCCGGTCGGCCGGGCGCCCCGCTCACGGACGAGCCGCCCGCCGTGGTCGACCTCATCACCGGTGACTGGCGCCTGTGCGATGAGGCCGCCTCCGCCACGCTGCTCGACCTCGCCGCGCGGGGTGTTGTGCAGATCGAGGAGGTCGGCCCGGAGTTGTCCCTGGTACGCCTACGCCACGCGGAGGGGCTGAACCCGTACGAACAGCTCGTCTACCACCATGTGCAGTCGCTCGCACGCGACGGCGTCGTGGCCACCGGCGCGCTGGCCGAAGGTTCGCGCAACCTGGGCCGCTGGTGGAAGAGCTTCCGCAAGAAGGTCATCGCCGACGCCCGGCAGCGGGGACTGTCGCAGGCTCGCTGGAGCCGCGCGCACGCGACGCTGCTGTTCGCGTCCGCGCTGGTGCCCGCCGCGCTGGTCGCCGTCGCGGTCACCGTGGCCGACCCCGAACACGACGGCGGCATCGGCGCGGGCATCGTCGCCTACGGCGCGCTGGTCTACCTGGCCGGCCGGCTCAACGGCGAGCGCGGCACCGACCTGGGCGTCCAGGCGGCGGGGCACTGGCTGGGCGTACGGGAGACCCTGTCGAACGCCCGCTATGCCGACAAGCCCGCGGCGAGCGTGACGATCTGGGGCCGCCCCCTGGCGTACGCGGCCGCGCTCGGCCTCGCGCCACGCGCGGTCCGCAGCCTGCCGGTGAGTGTGCCCGCCGACGACCGCCGGGCCTGGTCCGACTACGGCGGCATGTGGCACGCGGTGGACGTGCGCTACCCGTCGCGGCTCATCTGGGGCAGGCCGCCGCTGCACACCGTGGGCCGTGGCCTGGCGGCCGGGTTCTTCGCGGGATTCTGGACGTGGATCGTGCTGGTCGTCCTGTCGGCGTTCGACCTGTGGCCGCGCGCCCTGACCCAACCGGGCGGCCTCGCCGTGGGCCTCGCGATCGCCGCCGTGCCCGCCGTCCGCGCCCTGCTCGACCTGACCGGCCAGACCTGGATCGAGGGCCAGATCGTACGGCTGCGCAGCCGCCGATCGGGCGGCGACGACAACAACACGAAGTACGTCTACTGGTGCGCCATCGACGAGGGCCGCAGCCGCGAACTCAAGGCGTACGGCATGGCCGAAGAGGAGTGGACCCGCCTGTCGGAAGGCGACCTGGTCCGCGCCAGAACCGGACGGCGGGTCGGCTGGATCGCCGAGATCGAGGTGCTCCGGAACACGACCCACCGGGGCCATTACGCCGACACCCGGGACCACCTGATCGAGGCCCCACACAATCTCGGCGAGGTCCGGCCCGAGTGGGGCGGATAAGAAACTCATGTCACGCCATCAGCGACTTTTCGCTCCCAACACCCCCTAGATCTGGGGATCCGTCCACGGCGATGAACGAGTGATTCTGGAGGGGCAGCTCAGGAAAGAGAAACGAGAGGCCACCATGAAAACTCGCTCGATTCGCAAGACGGCCGCCCTGCTTCTGGGGGCGTCACTCATCGCCATTCCGATGAACGCGGCGCCCGCGTCGGCCGCCGGCGACGAGGACTTCAAGGCATTCAGCATGTGGTTCGACGTCGGCAACCTCTCCAACACCAACAAGTGCATTCCCGTGTGGGTGACCGCACGGTACCGGGATGCGTCCGGTAGCGATACCTGGACCAAGCTGATCAGGACGAACACCAACGGCTGCGACTCCGACCCAGAGCATCTGCAGAAATTCGGTGATTTTCAAAGCACCTACAGCACGGTCCACCTGCTGGCCGGTCCGAAGCCGGCCCATCACTTCCGCTGGAAGGACCTCACGAGCTTGACGCTGACGGTGACCACTCCGAACACGCCGCCGGGGCGCCAGAAGAACGTGCGGATAATCAAGGAGGTCATTTCGGCGCAGGACCTCGACAACAATTGGCACGAGCTGTTCAACGAGAAATACGAGTACACGTTCTCCGACGGTCATAACGACTTCGAAATGTTCGTCAAGCACCCTGCGTGAGCCTCGGGGGCCGGGGGATTATCCACGCGGAATCCCCCGATACCCGGTCAGGTGCGGTGGCGGGCGCGGGATGCGGCGGCGTGGGCGCGGTTGGCGCACCGGGTCGAGCAGAACTGCCGCCGCCCCGGCCGGCTCCGGTCGATGAAGGCGTCGCGGCACGGCGCGGCGGCGCACAGGCGCAGGCGTACCCAGTCCCCCGCGGCGGCGACGTCGAGCAGCTCGCGCACCGCACGCACCGCCAGCCGGTCCGCCGTCCCCGCGCCGTCCGGCGCCACGAGCCGTAGCACCGGCACCCCGTCGACATCCTCGACCTCCACGCGCGCCGACAGCCCCGCCGTGAACCGAGTCAGCGCCCGCGTCCGCTCCGGCACTTCGCAGGCCAGCACGGCCCGCAACCGCCCGCGCATCTCCCGCACAGCGGCCAACTCTGACTCCAAGAAATCCGCCTGCCCCCCAGGCTCCTCGCCAGCCAACTCCCCCGGCTCCTTGCCCGCCCGCCCCCCAGGCTCCTCGCCAACACGCCGGCCGGGCGTCCGACCAAATGGTTCGCCGAACTCCTCGCAGAACCGCCGCAGCGCCGCAGGGTCCGGCAGTCGTTCCGGCTCGTCCAGATACTCGTCCCACGTGTTGGCCAGGTCCAACGCCACCAACCCCGTATCGACGTACTGGCGCATCCCCGACTCCTCCTGCTAGCGTCACGAGTATGACCACTATAACTCCTGACGCAAGATTCGCCATCCTCGACGCCCCGTCCAACCTCGGCCTCCGCCCGCCTGCCCCCGACGTGGTCCCCGGCTGCTACAAGGCCCCGTGGGCGCTCCGCGACGCCGGGCTGCGGGAGCGGATCGGCGCGAGTGACGCGGGCGCGGTGGTTCCGCCGCGCTATGTGTCCACCTGGCAGCCGGGCGACGGCGTCCGCAACGGCCCGGCGATCGCCGCGTACGCCAGGAAGCTGGCCGACCGCGTCGCCGCCATCCGCGCGTCGGGGACGTTCCCGATCGTCCTCGGCGGCGACTGCTCGATCCTGCTCGGCCCAGCCCTCGCACTGCGCGAAGCAGGTCGGTACGGCCTGGCGTACCTGGACGCCCATGCCGACTTCCGCCACCTCGGCAACTCCCCGCACGTGGGCTCAGCGGGCGGAGAAGCCCTCGCCCTGGTGACCGGTCGTGGCGACGACTACCTGGTGGACATCGGCGGCCTGCGCCCGTACGTCGCCGACGAGGACGTGATCGTGCTCGGCGTACGCGACGACGAGGACCTCAGGGACGTCAAGGAGTCCGGCCTCGCCCACGTGCCCGCCCCCGGCATCGGCCCCGGCACCCTCGACGTCGCCAGGGAGATCCTGGTCCGCGACGACCTCGACGGCTTCTGGATCCACATCGACGCCGACGTACTCGACCCCGCGGTGCTGCCCGCCGTCGACTCCCCCACGCCCGGCGGGCTCGACGCGGACGGCCTGGCCGGGCTGCTGCGCGGCCTGCTCCGTCTCCCGGGAGCCGCCGGTCTGGAGATCACGATTTTCGACCCCGACCTCGACGAGGACGGCACGCAGGCCGCCCTGCTCGTGGACGTCCTCGCGTCGGCGCTCCGATGATGACTCGCCGCACGCCCTTGACGATGCCTGATCCACCCCAGAGGATTATGTACAGATTGTGGACTAAAAGCACCATGGGAGCTGAGAATGACCAAGCCGCTCAGTGTGCAGCTCTACTCCGTAAGGGACCAACTGGCCGCGGACCGTGACGACGTGCTACGCCGGATAGCCGGGATCGGTTACGGAGCCGTCGAGCCCTTCGACCCCACCGGCGACCCCAAGGGCTTCCGGCGGGTGGCCGACGACCTCGGGCTGGCCGTGTCGAGCACGCACGCCTACGCCCTGCTCAGCCAGGAGCCGGCCGAGGTCTTCGACGCCATCGCCACCGTCGGCACCGACCTGGTGATCATCCCGGGCGGCATCGCGCACGAGGAGTTCACCACGCGCGACGGCCTGTCCAGGACCGCCGACCTGCTGAACGGCCTGGCCGAGCAGGCGTCCGCGTACGGCATGCGGATCGGCTACCACAACCACTGGTGGGAGATCGAGCCGCGGATCGACGGCCGCCACGCTTTGGAGGCGCTCGCCGACCTGCTGGCTCCGGAGGTGTTCCTGGAGATCGACACCTATTGGGCGGCTGTGGGCGGCGCGGACGTACCTGCCTTACTCCGTGGACTCTCCTCCAGGATCCTGGCGCTGCACGTCAAGGACGGCCCGGTCGTCAAGGACGAGCCGCACGTGGCCGTGGGCCAGGGCGTCATGCCGGTGCCGGAGATCCTCGCGGCCAGCCCGAACGCCTGGCGGATCGTGGAGCTCGACAGCTGCGCGGGCGACATCTTCGACGCTCTCGCGGGCAGCCACGCCTACCTCACGCAGCTGAGCGGTTCGTGAACGCCGGCCCCGTAGGCGTCGCCGTCGTCGGCGCCGGTGTGATCAGCAGCCATTATCTCCGCCACCTGTCCACCTTCCCGGACGTCCGGGTGCTCGGCGTGGCCGACCTCGACACGGCCAGGGCCGAGACCGCCGCGCGCGAGTACGGGGTGCCGGTCTCCGGCACCGTCGACACCGTACTGGCGCTGCCGGAGGTGGAGATCGTCGTCAACCTGACGATCCCGTCCGCGCACGGCGCCGTGGCGCTCGCGGCGCTGCGCGCGGGCAAGCACGTGTACGGCGAGAAGCCGCTGGCCCTGGACATGGACGAGGCGGCCAAGGTCACGGCGGAGGCCGCGAACCTGAACCTGCTCGTCGGCAACGCCCCCGACACCTTCCTCGGCGCGGGGCTCCAGTCGGCGGCCAGGGCGCTCGCCGCCGGCCTCATCGGCACCCCGGTCGCCGTCACGGCCGCCCTGCAGAGCCTGGGTCCCGAGTCGTGGCACCCCAATCCCGAGTTCCTGTACCAGCGCGGCGCCGGCCCGCTGTTCGACCTGGGCCCCTACTACCTGACCGCCCTCGTCGCCCTGCTCGGTCCGGCGGCCCGAGTCGCGGCCAGTACGCGGCGGGCTCGTGACCACCGGGTGATCGGCTCGGGGCCGAAGGCGGGCACGGCGTTTCCCGTGGAGGTGCCCACGCACGTCAACGCGCTGATCGACTTCGCGGGCAGCGCCAGCGCGACCACCACGTTCAGCTTCGACTCGCCCGTCGACCGGAGGATGATCGAGGTCATCGGCACCGAGGGGGCGCTGTCGCTGCCCGACCCCAACACCTTCGACGGACCGCTGCTGGCCCGCGGCCCGCATGACGCCGAGTGGCGCGAACTGCCTGTCACGGGCACGACCGCCGGGCGCGGGCTGGGCGTCCTGGACATGGCCAGATCACTGCGCACCGGAACCCCGCACCGGGCCTCGGGCGCGCTCGCCCTGCACGTCCTGGAGATCATGACCGCCATCGGCGACGCCGGAGAAGACGGGGAGTCCCGCCGCCTCCACACCACCTCGCCAACCCCACCACCACTCCCCGACGACTGGGACCCGCACGCCGCCACACTGGACTGACACCGCCGCCAGGTGGCATCGGCCGCCTCCGGCGCCGCGACGATGGCGCCGCCGAACTGTCGGCGGCGCCACCGCCTTGGTGAAGCAACCGCGCCGGACCGCGGCCTTGCGAAGGTGGCGGTCGCGGAAGGGGCCGGGCCACAGCCGATGGACGCGGTTGCCGGACCGGGCCGGCCAGCCCGATGGACCCCACAGACGGTGCTGGATCGCGGACAACGGACGTCACGGACGGCGTCAGGCGGGGATGACGTAGGGGTTGGTGGTGGAGTGGCCGGCGCCGTTCACGGCCGTGATGTACAGCCACGGTCGCCGGGGATCCACGTCGGTCGGGGCGGTGAAGGGGATCCAGGCGGCGGTGGATTCGTCTGGTCCTTGAGTCACGGTCACTGTCTTGACCCCGGCCCCGGTCCGGGCGTACTGGACCTTGACCGTGCCGCCCGCGAGGTCCCTCCCCTTGACCGCGATCCCGGCAGCGTTCCTGGTCGCGCCGAGGATGAGCGGCTCGTTCCAGGAGGCGTGGAGGTCGTCGCTCAGCGACGGGGTCATCCAGTTGAGCTGGCACGTCAGGAACGGGTCCCAGCCATAGGAGATCACCTTGGTCACGGCCGTCCCGGCCGCCATGATCTGGGCGTCGAGGCGTTTCTTGGTCGTACGGCCACGCAGCGGCATCGGGTCGGCCCGGCCGCACTCGCCGGGCACCGGGGCGGGCTCGAATGCCTCCACGTTCACCCACAGCTCCACCCCCGGCGGCCGTGACCGCGCCGCCGCTTGGAGGTAGTCGTAGGTCGAGCCGTAGTACGCCTGCCGGTTGGTGACGTCGCCCACCACCGGCACCAGCCGGGGATCGACTTTGGCGTCCGCTTCGTCGAGGCCGTAGACGGGCGTCTTGCCCGTCCCGCGCCCATCCTGCACGGCGACGGCCATGGGCGCGCCGTGCGCGGTGGCCGCGATGGCGAGCAACCCCGCCCCCACGCGCTGCGGCGGGAAGCCCTTGTCCCTGCGCGCGTCGAAATAGGGGCTGACCAGGATCTTCTTCCCCGGCAGCGTGGCGGCCACCACAGCGTGCTGGGCCTGGTACAGGTCGATGGTCGGATCGACGCTGGGCCGCGACTTCACCGCCAGCTCGAACGACTGGTACACCCCGGCGAACGCCGCCGACGCCCCGTACCTGCCCCGATAGTCCGTCAGCACCCGCTCGGTGAGCGCGGTGACGGCGCCGAGGTGCACCAGGTTCGGCAGCCACGGCCGCTTGACGTCCTGCGGCGCGGCGGGCAGTCCGGGGAACACTTTCATCCCGTACGCGGCCGCCTCCGCCATCAGGTTGCCCAGCCCGTCGCCGTCGGTCGCGATCAGCACGAGGTCGTACGGGCCGCTGGAGCATGACTTGCCCAGCAGCAGCCGGTAGTAGACGCGCCCGCCGCTCTCGATCCGCCGGTCCAGCGCCGGGCACCGCAGCAGGCCGGCGCCGAACAGCTCGTTCGCCGCGTAGCCGTACACCCGGCGGATGCGCGGGACCGCCTCGCGGGCGGCCTGGTAGCACGTCTTCCGGTTCTCGACGCAGCCGGTGAAGTCGGGGTCGGGCACCCCGTCCTTGAGCAGCCGCCCCGCCCGGTCGACCCGGCTCGGCACCAGGCGCGGGCCGAACGTGATGAGCGTGTCGCCCCCGACCCCGTGGATCGCCTCCACGGTCCGCCGCGTGACGCACGGGTCGGAGCGCGGCACCAACCAGTAACCGGTGATCGCGTACGGCGTGGTGACCCGCATGTCCCGCGCCGGGCACACCGCGTCATCGGGGGTCGTAGTGGGCGTAGTGGCCTCGACCGCCACGCCGGAAACAGCCTCGACCCGCCCGAGGGGAACGACGGCGGCCGCCATCACCGCCACGGCCGCGACCAAGCGCAGGATCCACCCGGATACCAAAGGACCTCCTCGCGCGAGTGCCCCTCGCGGCCAGAACGGTCGTACCCGTCAGATCACTCAATGCACCTTATCGAGCCGAGCACACCGCGCACCTGGGACGGCGTCAAAAGCCCGCCGTCCCAGGTGCCACGCTCAGGCCACCGGATCGTCAGCCGGATCCCGGTACGGAGCGGTGAACGTGTGCATCCCCGCCCCCACCTCGACCGGCTCCCCGGCTGGCAGCGAGACCTCGGCCGTCGTCCCCGGCGGTACGGAGACGGTGACCGTGAGCTTGCCGCCCGACCGGGACCAGGCCACCGCCGCCGGACCGTACGGCGTCTCGTGCTCGGCGGAGGCGTGGGTGAGGCCGGCGCCGGGCCGCGGTGCGACGCGGATGCGGCGGTAGCCGGGCGCGGCGGGGGCGAGGCCGGCCAGCGTGCCGTGCAGGAAGTCGGCGACCGCGCCCAGCGCGTAGTGGTTGAACGAGGTCATCTCGCCGGGGTTGACCGAGCCGTCGGGCAGGAGGCTGTCCCAGCGTTCCCAGATCGTGGTGGCGCCCATGGTCACCGGGTACAGCCACGAGGGGCATTCGCGCTGCGTCAGCAGCCGGTAGGCCGTGTCGTGCTCCCCGACCGACGCCAGGGCGGCGCAGACCAGTGGCGTGCCGACGAAACCGGTGCCGATGCGGTAGTCGTCCTGGTCGACCAGCTCCGCCAGCCGCTTGCCCTGCCGGGCCCGCTGCTCCGGCGTCTCCGCCAGGCCGAGGTGCAGGGCCAGCGCGTAGGCGGTCTGGGTGTCGCTGACCAGGCGGCCCGACGGCGAGACGTACTCGCGGCGGAAGGCCGCCCGCACCTCGGCCGCCAGCGCACCGTACTTCTCCGCGTCGCCGCCCCGGCCCAGCAGCTCCGCGGTGTCGGCCAGGAGCTGCGCGGTCCACGCGTGGTAGGCGGTGGCGATGAGGTACGCGTCGGTCCTGGCCTTGCCGGGCTGGTCCGGCGGCGCGGCGGGGTCGAGCCAGTCGCCGAACTGGAAGCCCTCGTCCCACAGGTGGTCGTCGCCGGCGATGCCCGCGATGTGGTCGACCCACCCCTTCATGCTGTCGTACTGCGCCTCCAGCACCCCGAGGTCCCCGAAACGCTCGTAGAGCACCCAGGGCACGATCACCGCCGCGTCTCCCCAGGCCGCCGCCGGCTTGGGGGGTATGGCGAGGCCGACCCACGGAATGTAGTAAGGCACCATGCCCGACTCGTCCTGGTCCGCGGCCAGGTCGGCCAGCCAGGAGCCGAGGGTGCCCGCGCAGTCGTACAGGAAGCTCGCGGTGGGGGCGAAGACCTGGATGTCGCCGGTCCAGCCGAGACGCTCGTCGCGCTGGGGGCAGTCGGTCGGCAGGTCGACGAAGTTGCCGCGCATGCTCCACACGACGTTGTCGTGCAGGCGCTGGAGCTGGGGGTCCGAGCAGGTGAACCAGCCGGTGCGGCGCATGTCGGTGTGGCAGACGACGGCCTGGACGCTGTCGGGGGCGAGCTCGCCCGGCCAGTCGATCAGCTCGGCGTAGCGGAAGCCGTGCATGGTGAAGCGCGGCTCCCACTCCTCCGCCGCGCCGCCCGCGAGGGTGTACTCGTCCTGGGCGGCCGCGTTGCGCAGCGGGCGCCGCGACAGGACGCCGTTCTCCAGGACCTCGGCGTGGCGCAGTGTGATGGTGTGGCCGGCGGGGCCCTCGACGCGGATGCGCAGGCGGCCGGAGATGTTCTGGCCGAAGTCGAGGATCGTCTCGCCGCCGGGGCCCTGGAAGACCTCGACGGGACGCAGCGTCTCCACCCGGCGGACCGGCGGCCCGGTGGGGGCGACGAGCAGGCCGGGGTCATGGTCCACGAGGTCGGCGGGCAGCCAGGCGCTGTCGTCGAAGCCGGCCGAGGACCAGCCGGCGGGCATCAGGCGGGCGTCGTACTTCTCGCCGTCGTACAGGCTCGCCGCGAGGATCGGGCCGCGGGCGCAGCGCCAGGAGCCGTCGGTGGTCACCACGTCGGTCGAGCCGTCGGCGTAGACCACTTCGAGCTGGGCGATGAGCGCGGTACGCGTACCGTACGTCTCGACCCGGCCGTCCCTGAAGCCGAGGCGGCCGCGGTACCACCCGTCGGCGAGCATCGCGCCGATGGCGTTGTCGCCCTCCGACAGCAGCGCGGTGACGTCGTGCGTACGGTAACGCAGCCGGTGGTCGTAGCTCGACCAGCCCGGCGCGAGCACGTCGTCGCCTACGACGCGCCCGTTGATCTCCACCTCGTACAGGCCGTGGCCGGTCACGTACAGGCGCGCCCGCTCGACCGGCCCGCGGAGGGCGAAGTCGCGCCTGAGCATGGTCGCGGGCCCGTCCGGCGCGTCGAGCAGCTCGGCGGGCGGCGCCGCCGCGCCCGCCTGCCACTGCTCCGCGTCCAGCAGCCCCGCCTCGACCGAGTTCCACTCGCTCCACTCGCTCGTCTTGCCGTCCTGACCGCGGACCCGCACACGTACGTCCCGGCGCTCGCGCGAGCTCAGATCGTCACCGGGCCACGGGACCAGCACGGATTCCGAGCGCCCGGTCGCCGAGACGACCTTGCCCTCCGCATCGCGGATCTCGACCTCATAGCCGTGCTGCAGCCAGCCCGGACGGTCGTTGCGGACCGTCCAGGACAGCCGTGGCCTGGGTTCTCCGATGCCGATCGGCTCTCGGTGGTGCTCGAAACGCAGGTCGATGGTCATGCGGCTCCTCTGAGCGGTCAGCCCTTGACAGCGCCGGCGGTCATCCCGGCGACGATCTTGCGGTTGAAGAAGATGAAGGCGAGCAGCGGCGGGATCGTGATGAGCACGATGTCCATGAACAGCAGGTTCCACTGCGTGCTGTACTGGCTCTGGAAGTTGTACAGGGTGAGCTGGACGGTGGCGTTCTCGTCACCGGGCAGGAAGTAGAGCGGGTTGACGAAGTCGTTGAAGACGGCGACCGACGTCGTCAGGATGACCGTGATCGTCACCGGCCGGAGCAGCGGGAAGATCACCTTGAAGAACAGCTTGAACCCGGTGCAGCCGTCGATCATCGCCGCCTCGTCCAGCTCGCGCGGCACCGCCGACACAAAAGCACGATAAAGCAGCACGGAGTACGACATGTGGAAGGCGACCTCGACCAGGATGAGCCCCGGCAACGTCTTGAACAGGCCGAGAGTCTGGAGCACCCAGATGGTCGGGACGATCGCGGGCGGGATGATCAGCCCGGACAGCACCAGGAAGTTGACCACCGACCGCATCCGGCCGGCCCTTCGCTGGAGCACGAACCCGGCCATCGAGCAGAAGACCACGAGCAGCGTCACGGCGGCGACCGTGAGCACGGTGCTGTTGACGAAGGCCCTCAGCAGGACGTAGTCGCGGGCCTCGATCACCTCGACGAAGTTCTGGACCACGGGCCAGCTCGTCGGCCAGCCGAAGTCCAGCTCTCCCGACTGGACCTCGTCCTTGACCGCCGTGAGCACCATGAACGAGAACGGCACGACGAAGATGACGACGGCCAGGACGACCGCGACGAGTTCGAGTCCGGACCTCCGCAGTGCCCTCATGCGGCGACCTCCCTGGCGCTCAAGAAGCGGGTGAGCGGCACGACCAGCGCGGTGACCACGACGAACAGGATCACGTTCCCGGCGGTCGAGAGGCCGAAGAACCCCGCCTGATACTGCTTGTAGATGATCGAGGCGATGACGTCGCTGGTGAAGCCGGGCCCGCCGCGGGTCATCGTCCAGATGAGGTCGAAGGAGCGCAGCCCGCCGATGAACGACAGGATGATCACCGAGTTGGTGGCGGGCCAGCTCAGCGGCAACGTCACATACCTGAACCGGTGCCAGGCGCTGCCGCCGTCGACCGCGACCGCCTGGTAGTAGTCGCGCGGGATCGACATCATGCCCGCGATGTAGATGACGGTGGCCAGGCCGACGCCCTTCCAGACGTCCACGAGCGCCACCGACAGCAGCGCGGTGTTCGCGTCGCCGAGCCAGTCCGGGCCCGAGATGCCCACCAGGGCCAGCGCCTTGTTCACCAGCCCGGTGTCGGGCTTGAGCAGCACACTGAACGTGATGCCGACCGCGACCGTGCTCACCAGCACCGGGAAGAACACCACGGAACGCAGGAAGCCGCGCATCTTCAGCCGCGAGGTGAGCACCACGCCGAGCGCCATCCCCAGGACGACCTTCAGCCCGCTGGTGGTCACCGCGTAGATCAGCGTGTTCTGGAAGCCGATTCGCAGGTTCTGCTCGGCGAAGAAGTCGGTGAAGTTCTCCAGCCCCACGAAGGTGCTGTCGAACAGTGTCCACCTGGTCATCGAGAAGTAGAAGGCCATGATCGTCGGGACCAGGAAGACGACCGTGTAGACGATCCCCGCGGGCACGTAGAACAGGTAGGGGTACGGGTTGCCACGCCCGTCCTTGCCCTTCCGCGCGGGGGCACGCCGCCCGGCCGCCGCTGTGGGCGGCTCGGACGACGTGACCGTGTCGGGCCTCGAGGAGGTCACCACCCTGCGAGCCCCAGTTGCTTGGCCTGCTTCTCCACGTCCTTGTCGTACTGGGCCGCCCCCTCCGCCGCGGTGGTCAGGCCGGAGCCGACCGCGACCGTGATGTTCTCCAGGGACGGGCCCTTGACCGGGGAGACGAACTCCAGCGCGGGCGCCGCTTCCTTCTTGTCGAGGTAGCCCTGCAGATCCTTGGCCACCTGGACCGCGTCGGCCGGGAGCGTGGCCCCCTTGATCCGGTACGGACCGGACGGCGGCGTCCCCTTGCCGAGGGCCGCCGTACCCGCCGGGGAGGCGATGAAGGCCAGGAACTTCTTGGCGGCGTCGAGCTTCTTGGTCGTCTTGGGGATGTAGGCGGCCGAGGGCTCCCAGACCGTGGCACCGTTCTTCGCGGCGTCGTCACCCGGGAGGGCGAAGTAGCCGATGTCAGTGGCCACCTGCGGGAACTTCCCGATGAAACCGGGCACCACCCCCGTGAGCAGCGGGAAGTGCGCGCCCTGGCCTTCGGCCAGCAGCTTGATCCCCGCGTCCAGGTTGGCCGAGCCGAAGCCCTTGTTGAGGTACCCCTTGGCGTGCACCTCTTCCAGACGCTTGAAGCCGGTGAGCGCGGCCGGGGTGGTGGCGTACTTCGCCTTGTTGGCCGTGTAGTCCTGCGCGAAGGTCGGCGAGGCGGCCTGGACGTTGAAGAAGTCGGCCAGCACGAACAGCTGTGAGGTCCACGAGTCCTTGAACGTGGAGATCACCGGTGTCAGCCCGGCGGCCTTGATCTTGTCGTTGTTGGCCGTGAACTCGGCCCAGCTCTTCGGGACCTGGAGCCCGAGCTTCTCGTAGACCTTCCTGTTGTAGAGGATGCCGCCTCCGGTGGCGGTGCCCGCGGGCACGCCGTACACCTTTCCGGCCTGGGTGACCACGGGCAGGTACGTCTCCTCGACGTCCTTGATGACCGGGTCGCCCGTGAGGTCGACGAGGGTCTGACCGGGATTCAGCGCCTGGAGGAGGGAGCCGGAGTTGTACCAGAAGACGTCGCTCATCTCGCCAGTCGACAGCTTGGTCTTGATGATGTTGTCGCCTTCGGTGCCCGCCGGGCGGGACTCCGTCTCTATCTTGATCTTCGGATTGGCCGCCTCGAAGGCCTGGACGACGGCTTTGGCCGCGTTGACCGTCGACTCGTTGTTGTCGTAGAGGAAGGAGATCGTGACGCTGCCGTCGGAGGCGGTCGTCCCGCCGGACGAGCCGCATGCCGCCAATGAGAGGAGAGGGAGGGCGGCGAAGAAGGCCACCCCGAGCCTGTGACGCGTGGTCTTCATAACACCCCTTGGGGCTCGAAGCTTAAATCGTTTCAATGGCCTCGTTAGGGCGTTAACATAGGCTTTACATTCCGGGGGCGTCAAGCCTTTCCTGCGGTAACGAAACGGAAACGTATCAGTAGACCTGCCGCGTGTCCGCCCCTCGGCGCCCCCGAACTACCGACCTGAAGCGAAACGATTCAAAGCCTTCAGTGCCGATGATCCGGCCCCTATCCTGGACATCCGACCCCTCGGTGCCTAAGGAGCCCTCCATGCACGTCGTCGTCACAGGTGCCCATGGAAAGGTCGGACGTGCGGCCACCCGGGCCCTGCTCGAAGCCGGTCACGAGGTGACCGCCGTCGACCTCACCCGCCCGATCTGGGAGCGCCCGGAGCCCGGCGCCCCCCACTACCAGCAGGCCGACCTGACCGACGCCGGGGCGGCGTACGCGGTGGCCCGCGGCGCCGACGCGATCGTCCACACCGCCGCCATCCCCGTGCCCACCACCAACCCCCCGCACGTGGTCTTCCAGAACAACCTGATGGCCACCTTCAACATGCTGGAGGCGGCGATCAGGTTCGGCGCGACCCGGTTCGTGAACATCTCCAGCGAGACCGTGCCCGGCTTCTTCTTCCCCGAGCGCCCGTTCCTGCCCGACTACGCGCCCGTGGACGAGGAGCACCCGATCCGGCCGCAGGATCCGTACGCCACCGCCAAGCACTTCGGCGAGCAGCTCATGGACGCCGCCGTGCGCCGATCAGACATTCGATGCATCTCCCTGCGCCCGAGCTGGGTGCAGCACGAGGGCAATTACGAGCGCAATCTCGGCCCGCAGATCCGCGACGGGCAGCCGGGCGCCGGGCTGTGGAGCTACATCGACGCCTACGACCTGGCCGACGCCATCGTGCTGGCCACCGAGTCCGACCTGCCGGGGCACGAGGTGTTCTACATCGCCTCGCCCGACAACGTGGGCGGCCACGACTTCGCGGCGCTCCTGCGGGAGCACTTCGGCGACGCGATCCCGCTGCGGCCGCTCGCCCGTCCCGACGCCTCCGGCATCTCCTGCGCCAAGGCGGTGCGCATGCTCGGCTGGACGCCCAAGCGCTCGTGGCGCGACTACCTCGACGAGGAGGGCCACGCACTCAAGAAGTGACCTTGGTGATGCGGACGGCGTCGGCGATGACGTAGCCCGTCGTGGTGGTCCAGCGGCTCACCCCGACCACGTTGTAGGTGCCCGCGTTGAGGGTGTACGTGCCGAGGGTCCGCCACTGGCCGCCGCCCGTGCGCTGGTCCACGGCCACGCTCTGGTTCCCGCCCGAGGCCGCCACGATGTACGGCGTGGCGCTGTTGTAGCCGGCGTTGGCGGCGTACCAGACCTCCACCCGGTAGCTCCCGGCGCTGGGGATGGCCGCCTTGTACCAGGCCGGGTCGCTGGCCGCGACGGGGTCGGCGAAGCGGTAGTCGGCGCCGTAGAGTTGCGCGGAGAACGACGAGGTGCCCCAGGAGGAGCTCGCGGCGAATCCGGCGTCGGAATTGTCGATTACCACGCTGAACGCACCCGAGCCCGTCACCACCGAGCCCGCGCTCGGCGCGCTCTCCTGGTGGGTCCGGTTCAGCGCGGTCACGTAGTAGGTGTACGTGCCGGTGGCCGTCGCCGTGGCGTCGGTGAAGGCGGTCTGCCTGGTCGTGCCGAGCAGGTTGCGGGCGTCGGCGTACGAGCACGGATCGGCGGCCGGTTGGGAGCCGCTGACCCGGTAGATCGCGTAGGCCGTGGACCCGCTCGCCTGCCACGAGAGCGCGACGCCGCCTGAGCTCCTGGTCGCCGCCGTGATCGTGGGAGCCGCCGGTGCGGCGGCGGTGCCGCGGGCGGGCAGCAGGGCGGGCTTGGCGTAGTGGGCGGCGACCAGCGTGGCGATGGCGCCGATCCGGTTGGCCTTGACGTCCTTGGCGCTGAAGTAGACGTCTCCGACCACCTCAGGGTGTTTCCTGTTGTCGGTCAGGTGGTCGCTGAGCTCGGCGGCATCCTGCCAGGCCGTGTCCTGGCCGCTGGCACCCGCCCGGTAGGCGGCCTGGCCGACGACCAGTTGGACGCCGGTGCCCCGCACCACGCCCGACCACCAGGTGGTCAGCACCGCGTAGTCCGCCGCGCTGTAGCCGATGTTCCAGTAGATCTGCGGCGCGAGGTAGTCGACCCAGCCCTGCTTGACCCAGAGCCTGCTGTCGGCGTAGATCGCGTCGTAGGACTGCAGGCCCGACGTGCTCGATCCGAGCGGGTCGGTGCTCGCGTTGCGCCAGATGCCGAACGGGCTGATGCCGAAGGCCACCCAGGACTTGGCGGTGTGGATGCGCTGGTCCAACTCGCGCACCAGCAGGTTGACGTTCTCGCGCCGCCAGTCGGCGATGCTGCTGAACCCGCTGCCGTACTGGGCGAAGGTCGCGGCGTCCGGGATGGTCTGGCCGCTGACCGGATAGGGGTAGAAGTAGTCGTCGAGGTGCACGCCGTCGAGGTCGTAGCGGGTGACGGCGTCCATGATGGCGTCCTCGATGAAGTCGCGGACCTCCGGGATGCCGGGGTTGTAGACGAGCTTGCCGCCGTAGGCGAACCGCCAGCTCGGATGCTGGCGGGCCGGATGGGTCGCGACCAGCTTGCTCGGGTCGTCGTCGTTGGCGATCCGGTACGGGTTGAACCAGGCGTGGAACTCCAGGTTGCGGGCGTGGGCCTCGGCGACCATGAAAGCCATCGGGTCGTAGCCCGGGTCCTTGCCCTGGGTGCCGGTCAGCCACTGCGACCACGGCTCGTACGAAGAGGGCCAGAACGCGTCCGCCGTCGGCCTGACCTGCACGAACACCGCGTTCATCCGCTTGGACACAGCCAGGTCCAGCCACGCGCGGAACTCCGCCTGCTGGGTCGCCACGCTCAGCCCCGCGCTGCTCGGCCAGTCGATGTTGGCGACCGACGAGACCCACATCCCCCGTAACTGCCGCTTGGGCGTCGCGGGATCCGTCGTGCACGCCGCGGCCGAAACCGCGGGTGTCGTGGTGGGCACTACGAGAGCGGTGAGCACAAGGGTGAGCGTGGCCAGGATGGTGCGCAGGGGGTGCATGGTCACGAAAAGAAGTTTCAGCTTCTATCGATCAGAGCGCAATAGTCTTCAGCCGATCGGGGGGCCCAACTTTCACGGCCCACTTGTGCGGGCGAAAAGTTTCTTCTAACTCATCAGTAATGTCAATTATCGACATCTGTCAGGAACGCGCTTACTGTGCAGCCGTCGACTCGAATCGAGGGAGCTCCCATGTCACTCTCCCCCAAGCGATTAACCGCTCTCGTCTCCTCGGTCCTCGCCGCTCTCCTGGTCTTCGCCGGCCAACCCGCCATCGCGGCCAAGGACACACCGCTCTCCGATGCCTTCGCCCGCGCCGCCGCGGCCCAGGATGTTCCCCGTGACCTGCTCGTCGCCCTCGCCTACGCCGAGACCCACCTCGACGGCCACAACGGCGAGCCCAGCGCCAGCGGCGGATACGGCGTGATGCACCTGGTCAGCAACCCCACCACGAAGGCGCTGGAGAAGGCGGCCGGGCTCACCGGGCTCTCGGTCAAGAAGCTGCGCGCCGACACCGAGGCCAACATCCTCGGCGGCGCCGCGCTGCTGCGCGCCGACGCCGACGAGCTCGGCCTCGACCAGGCCGCCAGGAAGGACCCCGGCCGCTGGTACGAGGCCGTGGCCAAGTACGGCAACACCGCCTCACCCCAGCTCGCCCGCCTCTACGCCGACGCGGTCTACGAACTGCTCGGCCTCGGCATCCAGACCAAGGACGTCCGCGTGGCGCCGCAAGAGGTGACCGCCGACCGAGGCCAGTACGCCGGCACGCGCTCGCTCAGCGCCGAGGCGGCCAGCCCCGACTATCCGGACGCCACCTGGACGGCCGCCAGCTCCAGCAACTACACCGCCTCCAGCCGCCCGTCGGCCTACGCCATCGACCGCGTCGTCATCCACGTGACCCAGGGCTCCTACGCCGGGACCATCTCCTGGTTCCAGAACTCGGCCGCCCAGGTCTCGGCCCACTACGTGGTCAAGTCGTCGAACGGCGCCATCACCCAGATGGTCCGCGACAAGGACATCGCCTGGCACGCCGGCAACTGGTCGTACAACACCAGGTCCATCGGCATCGAGCACGAGGGCTACGTCAGTGAGGCCTCCTGGTTCACCGACGCGATGTACCGCTCCTCGGCCGCGCTGACCAGCTACATCTGCGACAAGTACGGCATCCCGAAGGACCGCAGCCACATCATCGGCCACTCCGAGGTGCCCGGCGCCGACCACACCGACCCGGGGCAGTACTGGAACTGGACCACGTACATGAGCTACGTGACCGGTGGCGGCGGCACCCCGTCGTGGACCACCACGGTCGACAACACCACCTCCGGCCAGTTCACCGCCAGCGCCAACTGGGGCACCTCCACCTACTCCACCCAGCGTTACGGCGCGGACTACCGGTTCGCCAACCCCGTGGCCGCCAGTGACCCGGCCTGGTACCAGGCGACCATCCCCAGCGCGGGCACCTACCGCGTGGAGGTCTGGTATCCGGACGACGCCGGCTACAACAGCTCCGCGCCGTACATCGTCGCCGCCTCCGGCGGCAACCAGACGGTGTACGTGGACCAACGCTCCGGCGGCGGCAGCTGGCACAGCCTGGGCACCTTCTCCCTCAACGCGGGCACCGCCAACGTCGTGGGAGTCAGCCGGTGGACCTCCGGCACCGGCTACGTCATCGCGGACGCCGTCCGCATCAGCAAGGTCTGAGATCCATCTGGTACGGCCCGTGCCCGGTCGTACGGGCCGTACTTGTTCGTCGCGCCCAAATAAACGTCGATAAATATATGCGTATTCGCTAATAAGCAGCCGGATGGAAACTTCCCTCTTTGCACGCTCAACCAAAGCATGTTAGATGGAGGGCGGCGCGGTAGTTGATCCAGACTCCGGCAAGGAGGCTCGTGCACATGGCGCTGGTTCTCGACGGCGTCCGCGTACGGCAGCGCGGGGAAACCTGGCTGCACGACATCCACCTCGAATTATCCAGCGGAATGACCACCCTCGTCGGCCCGATGGCGGCGGGGAAGACGACGCTGATGCGTGTCGTCGGGGGGCTGCTTCCGCCCGACTCGGGGCGGGTCGTGGTGAACGGAAAAGACGTAACGGCTATTTCCGTGCGCAAACGCTCGGTCGCCTTCGTCTATCAGCAATTCATCAATTATCCCTCGCTCTCGGTCTACGAGAACATCGCCTCACCGCTGCGCCTGGCACGCTCCTTTCCGAAGAAAGATATGGATCGCCGGGTGCGCGAGGTCGCCGAAATCATGGGCATCGGCGACCTGCTCGACCGCCGGCCCGCCGAGCTGTCGGGCGGCCAGCAGCAACGCACCGCGATCGCCCGCGCACTGGCCCGGCCGGTCGACGTGCTGCTGCTCGACGAGCCGCTGGCCAACCTCGACTTCAAGCTCCGCGAGCAGTTGCGCGGCGATCTGAAGGACATGTTCCGCGACTCGCCGAGCGTGGTCCTCTATTCGACGGCCGACCCGGCCGAGGCCCTGACCTTCGCCTCGCCGACGGTGGTCCTGGGCGAGGGCCGGGTGCTGGACGTGGGCGACGTGGCGGACATGTACGCCCAGCCGCCGACGCTGGCCGTCGCCGCGACGCTCAGCGATCCGCCCCTGAACCTGCTGCCCGGCGTCGTGCGCGAGGGCCGGATCGAGTGCCTGGGCAGCTCGTTCCCCTCCCCCGGCGCGCACGTCTCGGGACGGAACGTCGTCCTCGCGGTCCGCCCCCACCAGGTGACCATCGAACGGAGCGGATCCGACGTGCTGGAGTTCCCGGCGGAGATCAGGCTCGCGGAGGTGACGGGCAGCGAGACCTTCCTGCACCTGCTGCTGGCCGACGGGCGGCACCTCGTCGCCCAGCTCGCGGGCACCCAGCTCTTCACCCCCGGCGAGCGGACCGTGGCCTACGTGGACCCGGCGCACATCTTCGTCTTCGACGACGCCGGCGGGCGCCTGCTCGCCACCTCGGCCGCGGAGGTCGACCTGCATGGCTGACATCCGGCTCGAAGGCGTGGGGCACAGCTACGACGGCGGCCGGACCTGGGCGCTGAAGCCGATGACGTGGACGTGGCGGAGCTCCAGGGCGTACGCGCTGCTCGGCCCGAGCGGATGCGGCAAGACGACGCTGCTGAACATCATCTCGGGGCTGCTCTCCCCGACCGTGGGGCGCATCTGGTTCGACGACCGCGAGGTGACCGCCGTGCCGACGGCGGGCCGCAACATCGCGCAGGTCTTCCAGTTCCCGGTGCTGTACGAGGAGATGTCGGTCTACGACAACCTGGCCTTCCCCCTGCGCAACCGAAAATATCCCAAGGCGGAGATCGACCAGCGGGTACGCCGGGTCTCGCAGCTCCTCGGACTGGACGACCACCTCCGACGCCGGTCACGGCGGCTGGACCCGGGCCGGCAGCAGATCGTCAGCCTGGGCCGCGGGCTGGTCCGCTCCGAGGTGGCCGCCGTACTGCTCGACGAGCCGCTCACCGTCGTGGACCCGGCGCTGAAGTGGACGCTGCGCAGCAAGCTCAAGGAGATCCACCGCGACACCGGGCACACGCTCATCTACGTCACCCACGACCAGACCGAGGCGCTGACCTTCGCCGACGAGGTGGTGGTGCTCAACGAGGGGGCGATCGTGCAGGCGGGCGAGCCGGCCGAGCTGTTCCTGTCGCCCGCGCACGAGTTCGTCGGCCACTTCATCGGCTCGCCCGGCATGAACGTCGTGCCCGCCGAGATCGCCGACGGGGTGGTCAGAGTGGCGGGGACGGACGTCGGGCGAGCTGTCGGCGAGCTGGAGCCGGGGCCCGTGCACATCGGGGTGCGGCCGGAGTTCGCCCGGCTCGGCGCCGGGGAGACCTCGCCCGGACTGCCCGTACGCGTGACGGCGGTCGACCGGATGGGCGCCTACAACCTGGTGCACGTCCAGGCCGGTGACCACCCGATGATCGCCAAGACGGAGGCGGATGCCCGGTTCGCACCGGACGCCGTGGAGTTCCTGCACTTCGCACCCGACCGGGCGTTCCTGTTCAGGGACGCGGTCCGGTGCGGGTCCATCGCACCGCTGGACGGAGAGGGCGCACCGTGACCGAGCAGAGCGTCACAGTCGCGGGCAGCCCGGTGGGCGGCGAGATCGTCACCGCCGCCGCCCCGCAGGACGGCACGCCCGACACGCGGGTGAGCGTCAAGCCGAAGAACAACCGCGCCTGGTTCCTCGTGCTGCCGGTCGTCGTGTCGGTGGCGTTCACCGCGGTGATCCCGCTGATGACCGTCGTCAACTTCTCCGTCCAGGACATCTTCAGTCCCGACGACCGGATCTTCGTGGGGCTGGAGTGGTTCAGATCCGTCGCCCGCGACCCCGAGATCCGCGCCGCGTTCGTACGGACCCTGCTCTTCTCGGCCCAGGTGCTGCTGCTGGAGATCCCGCTCGGGGTGGCGCTCGCGGTGGCGATGCCGCGGCGCGGGATCTGGGTGTCGGCGGCCCTGGTCATCGTCGCGCTGCCGCTGCTCATCCCGTGGAACGTAGTGGGCACCATCTGGCAGATCTTCGCCCGCGCCGACATCGGGCTGGGTGGCTGGACGATCAACAACGTCCTGGGCGTCGACTTCAACTACACCCTGGACTCCACCGACGCCTGGATCACGGTCCTGATCATGGACGTGTGGCACTGGACCCCGCTGGTGGCGCTGCTGGCCTACGCGGGGCTGCGGTCGATCCCCGACCCCTACTTCCAGGCCGCGCAGATCGATGGCGCCTCCGCCTGGGCGACCTTCCGCCACATCCAGCTGCCCCGGCTGCGCGGGGTGCTGACGATCGCGATCCTGCTCCGGTTCATGGACAGCTTCATGATCTACACCGAGCCGTTCGTGGTGACCGGGGGCGGGCCGGGCAACGCCACCTCGTTCCTGAGCATCCTGCTGTCGAAGATCGCCGTCGGGCAGTTCGACCTGGGGCCGGCCGGCGCCTTCTCGCTGCTGTACTTCCTCGTCGTGCAGATCGTCTCGTACGTCTTCTTCACCGTACTGACCAGGGCAGGGAGGTGACCGCGATGGCCGAGGGGCAGGTCGCCGTGGCGCGGCGGGCCAGGCGGCAGTTGCCGTGGGCGCGGGCGGTGTTCTGGCTGTACGCCGCCACCCTGATGCTGCCGCTGCTGTGGATGTTCGGCATGTCCATCCGCCCGAACGAGGACATCCTCGGCAGTTTTTCGCTCATTCCGCAGCGGACCACGCTCGACAACTACCGGACGTTCTTCACGGACCCGGTCTGGTATTCGAGCTACCTGAACTCCATCATCTACACGTCCATGAACGCGGTGATGTCGCTCATCGTGGCGCTGCCGGCCGCCTATGCCTTCTCCCGGTTCCGGTTCGCCGGGGACAAGCACCTGTTCTTCTGGCTGCTGACGAATCGCATGGCGCCGCCGGCCGTCTTCCTGCTGCCCTTTTTCCAGATTTATCAGAGCGTGGGGTTGTTCGATACCCATCTCGGCGTGGCCATCGCGCACATGCTGTTCAACGTCCCGCTCGCCGTCTGGATCCTCGAAGGGTTCATGTCCGGAATACCGCGCGAGATAGATGAGACGGCGGCGATCGACGGCTATTCCCTGCCGCGATTCTTCCTGCGCATCTTCCTGCCGATGATCCGCTCCGCCGTGGGCGTGACCCTCTTCTTCTGCTTCATGTTCAGCTGGGTCGAGCTGCTCATCGCCAGGACCATCACCTCGGTCGACGCCAAGCCCATCGCCGCCACGATGACCCGGACGGTGAGCGCGGCCGGAGTGGACTGGGGGCTCCTGGCCACGGCGGGCGTGCTGACCATCATTCCCGGCGCCATCGTCATCTGGTTCGTGCGCAACTACGTGGCTAAGGGCTTCGCCCTCGGAAGGGTCTGACGATGCAGTGGATGGTGTGGACCCTCCCCACGGCCCTGGTCTTCATCGGCCTGGCGCTGCTGCTGTGCGGCATGGCGATCTGGGGCCACTTCTCGCCACCGGTCGCCCGGCGCGGCTTCCTGCGCATCGAGACCGACCGTGGTGACCGCTTGTACATCGGCCTGATCAGCGCGGCCGTCGTACTCGCCGGCTGGATCGCCGTCACCGACCTGTCCATGTGGCTGGCGCTGGCGTGCGCGCTCCTGGTGACGATCGTGATCGGGATTTGGGGCTGACCGAAGGAGGCATTCAGGCGATGAGACGTCTAAGGGGCAGAACCACGGCGCTTGGCCTGGCCGTGCTCGTCCTGCTGGCGAACGGCTGCTCGGGCGGTGAGAAGAAACCCCAGAGCAACTTCACCGAGGCCGAGGGGAAGGCGGCGGCGCAGAAGTGGGTGTCCAGCGAGTTCACGCCGAGCACCCTGTCCAAGGACCAGCAGCTCGCGGAGATGGACTGGTTCACCAAGGCCGCCGCTCCATACCGCGGCATGGAGATCAACGTCGTCTCCGAGACGATCACCACCCACGAGTACGAGTCGCAGAAACTCGCCAAGGCGTTCACCGACATCACCGGGATCAAGGTCAAGCACGACCTGATCCAGGAAGGTGACGTGATCGAGAAGCTGCAGACCCAGATCCAGGGCAACCAGAACATCTACGACGCCTACGTCAACGACTCCGACCTCATCGGCACCCACTCCCGCGGCAACTATGTCTTCCCGTTGTCCGACTACATGGCGGGCGAGGGCAAGGCGATCACCTCGCCCACCCTCGACCTGAACGACTTCATCGGCACCAGCTTCACCACCGGGCCGGACAAGAAGCTGTACCAGCTGCCCGACCAGCAGTTCGCCAACCTCTACTGGTTCCGCTACGACTGGTTCACAAACCCGGCGATCAAGAAGCAGTTCAAGGACGCCTACGGCTACGACCTGGGTGTGCCGGTCAACTGGGCGGCATATGAGGACATCGCCGACTTCTTCACCAACAAGGTGAACGGCAACGGGACCGTCGACGGCAAGAAGGTCTACGGCCACATGGACTACGGCCGCAAGGACCCCTCGCTCGGCTGGCGCTTCACCGACGCGTGGCTGTCCATGGCCGGCAATGGCGACCCGGGCATCCCCAACGGCCTGCCGGTGGACGAGTGGGGCATCAGGGTGGAGAACTGCCGCCCGGTCGGCTCCTCGATGACCCGCGGCGGCGACACCAACGGGCCCGCCTCGGTGTACGCGCTGACCAAGTACGTCGACTGGTTGAAGAAGTACGCGCCGAAGGAAGCGGCCGGCATGAACTTCAGCGAGGCGGGACCGGTGCCGGCGCAGGGCAACATCGCCCAGCAGGTCTTCTGGTACACCACGTTCACCGCCGACATGACCAAGCCGGGACTCCCGGTCGTCAACGCCGACGGGACGCCGAAGTGGCGCATCGCGCCCAGCCCGCACGGCATCTACTGGAAGGAAGGCAACAAGCTGGGCTACCAGGACGCCGGCTCCTGGACCCTGCTGAAGAACACCCCCAAGGAGCGCAGAGCGGCGGCCTGGCTGTACGCCCAGTTCGTCACCTCCAAGACGGTCTCGCTGAAGAAGTCGATCACCGGTCTGACCTTCATCCGCGACTCCGACATCAAGAGCGACTACTTCGCCAAGAACGCGGCCAAGTACGGCGGCCTGATCGAGTTCTACAACTCGCCCGCCCGCAAGCAGTGGACGCCGACCGGCACCAACGTGCCCGACTACCCGAAGCTGGCCCAGCTCTGGTGGCAGAACGTCGCCACCGCCGTCACCGGTGAGACCACCGCCCAGCAGTCGATGGACAACCTGGCCAAGCAGCAGGACGACATCCTGTCCCGGCTGGAGCGCCGCGGCGGCAACTGCGCGCCCAAGCTGAACCCTGAGCAGCCCGCCCAGTACTGGCTGGACCAGCCCGGCGCCCCGGTGCCGAAGCTGGCCGACGAGCGCGGCAAGCCGGCGACGCTGGACTACGACAAGCTCATCGCCACGTGGAAGACCGGAGGCTGATCAGTCGCGGCGGGACCGACAGGTAATCTGTCGGTCCCCCTCCTTAGTGTGCCTACACGGCCAGTAAGCGCGAATGATTGGATCAGTGCCGTGGAGGCCTCTGTCGAGCAGCTCGTGTACGTCCGTGAGGACGAATACACGGTTGCTCGGATGAGCGCCGAGTCCACACCCTCCTTCGTAGCCGTGGGCCGCGCGCTGGCCGGCGTCCAGCCGGGAGAGACGCTGGAGCTCACCGGCGAGTGGGGCGAGCACCCCCGCCACGGCAGGCGCTTCACGGTGACGGCGTGCGAGCGGGTCGTGCCGTCCACCACCCGGGCCATCCAGCTCTACCTGGGCTCCGGCCTGATCCGCGGCATCGGCCCGCGACTCGCCCAGGCCATCGTCGGCCACTTCGGCGAGGCGACGCTGACCGTCATCGACACCGAGCCCCAGCGGCTCACGGAAGTCGTCAACATCGGCCCGGCACGGCAGGGCCAGATCCTGGAGGCGTGGCGGGAGCAGAAGGAGATCGCCGCGCTGATGGTGGTCCTCCAGGGCTTCGGGGTCAGCCCGCTGCTCGCCGCCAAGATCTTCCAGGTCTTCGGCCGCGACTCGGCGGAGCTCGTCGCCTCCGACCCGTACCAGCTCATCGGCCGGGTGCGGGGCATCGCGTTCGGCACGGCCGACAAGATCGCTCTCCAGTCGGGAGTCCCGGAGCACAGCCCGCAGCGGATCAAGGCGGCGCTGCTCGACCGGCTGGAGAGCGCCGCCGCCCGGGGCGGCCACTGCTACCTGTCGATGACCGCGCTGCTCACGCAGACCGCCGAGCTCGTCGAGCAGGATCAGGACGTGGTGCGGCCGATGATCGACGCCCTCACGGCCGAGCGGCGGGTGGTCGTCGAGGCGGCCCCCGACCAGATCGTGGTCTACGGCAAGGAGCTGCACAGCCGCGAGCTCAAGCTGGCCGAGCACGTGGACCGGTTGTGGCGGGCCCGCTCGACGCTGCCCATGCGGCCCTTCCAGGAGGACCCCGCGCTGCACGACGACCAGAAAGCGGCCGTGACCATGGCGCTGACCAGCACCGTATCGGTCCTCACCGGCGGTCCTGGCTGCGGCAAGAGCCACACGGTGCGGGTGATCGCGGCCACCGCGCGGGCGATGGGCGGCCAGGTGACGCTCGCCGCGCCCACCGGGAAGGCGGCCAAGCGCCTGTCGGAGCTCACCGGCCTGCCCGCCATGACCATCCACCGGATGCTGGCCCAGCAGCCCGACCCCGACAAGCTGTTCGACCAGACGCCCGCGCAGGCCGACCTGATCGTGGTCGACGAGGCGTCCATGCTGGACCTGCACCTGGCCACCCGGCTCACCTCGGCCATCCCGTCGGGCAGCCACCTGCTGCTCGTCGGCGACAGCGACCAGCTGCCGAGCATCGGCCCCGGCAGCGTGCTGGCCGACCTGCTGCGCGTCGAGGAGATCCCACGCGTACGGCTCACCCACGTCTTCCGCCAGGCCGACGGCAGCGGCATCATCCAGAACGCCCACCGCATCAAGGCCGGGCGGCTGCCCGCGATCCCGGGCGGCGGCGGCTTCTGGTTCGAGGAGCTCGACGACCCCGAGGCCGTCGCCGAACGGGTCGTCCACCTGGCGACGGTGGCGATCCCGCGCAAGCAGGGCGTCGAGCCGGGTCAGGTGCAGGTGCTGTGCCCGATGCGCAAGGGCGTGGCGGGCACCGCCGAGATCGGCCGCCGGCTCCAGGAGCGGCTCAACCCGGCCAGGGAGGGACGGGCCGAGCACTGGTCGGGCGCCTCGGCCTTCCGGATCGGCGACCGGGTCATGCCGATCCGCAACAACTACGACAAGGGCGTCTTCAACGGCGAGACGGGCACGATCACCGACATCATCCAGGAGCAGCGGCTCGTGGAGATCGTCATCGACGACGGCGACACGGTGACCTACGGCTTCGACGAGCTCGACGACCTGACCCACGCCTACGCGATCAGCGTGCACCGCTCGCAGGGCAGCGAATATCCGTTCGTGGTCGCGCCGCTCGTCGCCGAGTCCGGCGGCATCATGCTGCGCCGCAAGCTTCTCTACACCCTGGTCACGCGGGCCCGGTCGTGGGTGGTGCTGGTCGGCGAGCGCAAAGCGCTGGAGCTGGCGGTCGCCCGGCTCGGCGACCGCCGCAACACCGGCCTCACCCGGCGGCTGGCCCACCTGCTGGCCTGACATTTTGCTGGCCTGACATCCCCCGAAGGAGCACCATGGCCATCGACTTCACCCTCGCCCCCGAGCACGAGAAGATCCGCGACCGGGTCCGGGCCTTCATCCAGGGCACGGTCGTCCCGGCCGTCGAGGAGGTGCCGGAGAGCGACCGCGAGGCCTACCTGCGGACCATCTTCCGGCTGCGCGAGAAGGCCAAGGCCGAAGGGCTGTGGCTGCCGCACATGCCCAAGGAGTGGGGCGGCATGGGCCTCGGCCACGTCGAGCTGGCCATGGTGCAGTCGGAGGCCGCCAAGACCCGGCTCGGGCCGTGGGTACTCAACTGCATGGCACCCGACGAGGGCAACATGCACACGCTGCTGCACTGGGCGAGCGACGAGCAGAAGGAGAGATACCTGCGTCCCCTGCTTGAGGGGAGCAAGATGTCGTGCTTCGCGATGACCGAGCCGGAGGTCGCCGGCTCCGACCCGACGCTGATCCGTACGCGGGCGGTGAAGGACGGCGACGAATGGGTGATCAACGGCCACAAGTGGTTCATCTCCAACGCCCGCCGGGCCGGCTTCGCCATCCTCATCGCCAGGACCGAGCTCGACCTGCCCGAAGGCGCGCGGGGCGCCAACACGGCCTTCCTCGTCGACCTGCCCTCGCCCGGCTGGAACGACATCCGCGAGGTCGAGACCATGCACGGCTCGACGGGCCACAGCGAGATCGTCATCACCGACCTGCGCGTGCCCGACGGCCAGGTGCTCGGCGGGCGGGGCAACGGCCACCGGCTCGGCCAATACCGCCTGGGCCCGGCCCGGCTGGCGCACTGCATGCGCTGGATCTCGCAGGCGGAGACGGCGCTGGACATGATGGTCGACCGCGCGCTCAACAGGTACAGCCACGGCTCTCTGCTCGCCGACAAGCAGGGGGTGCAGTGGCTGATCGCCGACTCGGCCATGGAGCTGTACCAGTGCAAGCTGATGGTGCTGCACGCCGCGTACAAGATCGACAAGGGCGAGGACTTCCGTACGGAGGTGTCGATGGCCAAGCACTTCGTGGCCAACAGTCTCAACCGCATCATCGACCGGGCGATCCAGGTGCACGGCGCGCTCGGCTACTCCACCGACACGCCGCTGGCGAACATGTTCCAGCACGCCCGCTGGGCCAGGTTCGCCGACGGGGCCGACGAGATCCACCAGATGCGCATCGCGGAGCGCACCATCGCCGCCTACCGCGACACCGGCTCGACCGGTGCGGCCACCGGCGGTCTTCCCCTGTGACCCGCCGTCAGGGCTGAGGGTTCTTGGGGCGATAAGGGTCGCCCGCCTTTCACCGGGCGGCCGACCCGACCTCCCTTCTCCTGGGCGCACGACCGACGAGCTGCCCGAGCCGGTAGCACCATCCCACGGTGTCTCAGCCCGCACGTCCCAAGGCCGGTAGATCAATGCGAGCGACTGGCATGGGAAGCAACCCGCGCGCGGGAACGCGTTCGCGTCGTCGCGTGGACCCCCGGCGGCAGGCGAGCAGACCGCCCCCGCCGAGCGGCACTTCCCGGTCGCCGTGGTCGGCGCATACGGGCTGTTCGCTGTCGCGACCGTACTCCTGGTCCTGCTCTCCGCCCTGGGCGTCGGCGGCAGCTGACATTCCCCAGCGTTCCACGCCCTCCCCCAGCCGACGCCATCGGCCTCGCGGGTGGTCTCCTCGGTCCAGCGGGAGGTGTCGCGCCGCTGCCCAGGTCACACCCGCAGGCCTCCGGCGCGCACCGCGCGCGCCGAAGGCCGGGGCCGTGCTGCCGGTCAGCTCGGGTTGAGATCGTTCTTCCAGATTTCCCGCTCGTCGCGGCGCGGGTCGTGCACGATGACGTTGTCCGGCTTGTTGTCGCGGTAGAAGGTCATCACCGGGCGTTCGGTGGTGTTGTAGGGGGCCCACTGGCCGAGGTCGCCGGTTTTGACGAACTCGACCCAGCGTCCGTGCAGAGCGTCCGCCAGTCCCTGGGGCGGGTTCGGACCGGTGAACTCCGCGCTGTCGGGATTGTCGAGCGTGTCCCACACGAAGGGGAGCGGAAGGCTGTGGCAGGCGCCGAGCTTGACGCGGAGGGTGTTGGGCGTGGCGGGTGACCGCCAGCCGAACTCGAAGACGTGGGTGGTGGCGGGCGCGTCGCTGCGAGCCTCGGCGATGCGGTAGGTGGGGATGCGGAACATGCGGTCGGTCAGCGTCGCGCAGGCGATGCCGGAGGGGGCGTTGCGGACATACGGCTCGACGCTGGTATCGGCGTAGCGGTCGTAGAAGCCGACCGGGGCACCGTAGACCTCGGTCCTGGTCCTGAACGGCGCCGCTCCGGGCCAGCCCACCATGGCGGTGGGAACGACGAAGGTCCTGAACTCCTCGACCGTGGTGCCGATCAGCAGCGGCAGGTCAGCGCCACGACCGTCGGCGATGGCGTCGAGTGACGCAGACGACGCCGTCGCGGGCGAAGGTGGCGCCGTCGTAGGTCGTCACCGCGGAGGAGCCGGTGGTGAACGCGCCGCCGTGGATCCACACCAGCACCGGCATCGCGGCGTCGGAGCCGGCGGCGCTGGTCCACACGTTCAGGTTGAGGTAACCGTCCCCCGGGATGACCGGGTTGTGGAACAGCTCGCCGAGCTTGCCCTTGAGCGGCGGTTGCGGCGGGGTCGGTCCGAAGTCGTGAGCGGGCAACGGCGCACTCCACGTATCGGGCGGCACGGGCGCGCCGAACCTGTTCGGCCCGACGGGAGCGGCGGCATAGGGGATCCCGCGGAAGGACGCGATCCCGTTTTCGATCAGCCCCGCTACCGGGCCATAGGCGGTCGGGACCTCAACGGTGGTGGGTGACATGACGCTCCTCGGCCGGGACAAGGCGGTGCACACTCGCACAGGGTCGGCCGTCCCCCGGAGCACCATCCAGACCGCCAGCTGCGGCCAGTCACCACATCATTACCCAGAGTGACGTCTGTTCGTCGCAGAGTGTCACCAATGACGATCTATGGCTGTGGGGTCTCTCCACGGAGGCGGGCAGGCTCCCGTCATGTTCGGCGAGTACTCCACCCACGAACTCCGCATCAGCCCGAGGCGTACGACCCGAAGCTGGACGCCGACTTCGCCCCGCTTCGCGAGCAAGACGCGGCCCGCGGTTGGCTTCGGCCAGGCCGCCGGCAACCTCCCACCAGAACCCCAAGACCCCCAGGCCAGCAGCCTACCCAGCCATATCCGCCCGACTTTTCCGAGTTCTACGGGGACCGCGGGGCGTGCTGCGCGGCGCGGGTGACGGAGACGTCGCCGCTGCGCGCGGCGCTCTGTAGCCACCCCCATCGGCCTGGGCTATTTGTCCAACCGCACGTCTGGACAATGTTTGGACGGCTGTCCGGCGGATGTCCGTTGCCGCCGTTCGAGGCGCCCGGCATAGTCGGAGCTGTTCTCGCCCCCCGCCTATCGGGAAATCTCCCTCCTTCCAGAGATCTTTCTCGCGGAGAGATAAGGGCGCGAGAAATTGAGTTCGTACCCGGGCCTCTCACAAAGGAGTCGACCGATATGAAGATCCACGTAGCAGCGGCTGCGGTGTCCGTAGCGACGATTGGGACGCTCTTGCTGACCACGGGCCCAGCGAGTGCCCACACGTACGACGGAAAGGACCCCTACAGAAGCGGGTGCGCCAACAGCAAGGTCTACACCGGGAAGAAGGCCTCGCTGAGCAACGAGATCGATGACACCCTGGGCACGATCCGGCTGTATTACTCCCGTCGCTGCGGCACCAACTGGGGCGAGGTGACGGTGCCCAAGAACGCGACCGGCCATATCACCGTCTTCACCAGCCGCAAGAGCATCTCCTTCACCTACCGCGCCGGGAACGGCGGGCACCACTGGGGCGACATGGTCTACGCGCCAAGCGGCGTCTGTGCCCAAGCCACGGGCAGCGTGACGATCGGGATCGGCCGCGTCAACAAGGGCAGCGGCACCACGGCGAAGGCCTGCGGCTGATTTGTGATCGCCGCGCTACTGCGTCAGGCATAGCTGAGCGAGCAGGTGGGCGACCGCCCAGTCCTGCATGGGATGCCGACGGTCTTGAAGACCGTGCGTCCGGTTCGGGGGGCCAGGCCGTCCGTTAGGGCGGTGCCAAGCTCGATCAGGTGATCCTCGGTGATCACACCGTGTGCGAGAGCGTGGATCACCTCTCCGGCCTCCTCGAGGACCGCTTCCCGCTCGTCGATCACGACGGTCGCGTCGGCGTACTCGTGTGAGTGCTCCACCGAGTACGCGGATACGTGCACAGCTCAGGCATCGCGCTCGGCGGGCAGGAAGATCGTCTGCTGGTTCTTGCGGGCGGTTCGGGCGGCCGGGATGCGGGCGGCGGTCGTGGCGGGCAGCTTGATGGCCGCCTCGTCCCAGGGCCAGAACTGGGCGGCGTCGAGCTCGTCGGTCTGCAACCGGATCCGGCAAGGATCGGCGATGATCCCGCCGTCGAAGATGAAGTTCATCATCGGCCGCCGCCGATCCCCCATCGGGGCCACCCAATCGACCACGAGCAGAGCGCCGGCGGGGACCTGCAGACCGAGTTCCTCGCCGACCTCGCGCGCGGCGCACATCTGAGGAGGCTCACCGTCGTCCACCATCCCGCCGGGCACCGCCCAGTAGGGGCGGTAGTTGGGTTTGACCAGCAGGACGCGATCGGCGTCATCGGTGAGCAGCATGCACGCGGAGAGGTGAACGGTGGGCAGGCTGGCATACCACTGCTCGGGCGGCAGATAGGTCTGACTCACCTCATCCACGCTACCCCGGCACGGGCTGCCCGCCCGCGATTTGGCCGATCTGTCCAGAGGGCAGCTGGTCCGGCAGTTGATCGAGGAACGCGCTCACCTCGGCGACGGGCCGATACGGGATCAGCACGTCGGCCAGCAGGCATCGGCGCTGGGATCGGGGCGCGGCGTGAGGTGGTCAGAGCCGCCAGGCTGCGCGGGCCCGGCAGGTAAGTGATTGTCTGCGCCTATCTCGGCCCAAATGACCTTCCCACCGCACTGGGAGGGGTAGGTGCCCCAGCGGCGCGCCAGGGCGCCTACGGCGCTCATGTGGGGGTCCGGTGGGGTAGTGCCTGGTGGGGTGGGGTCGGTGTCCCACACGTCGATGATCAGGGCATCGACGCGGCGGTGGACCCGGATACTCACGGCGGTGATGGTGGCGGGGTTGATATCGGAGTATCGGGGGTTGGGGTCGGGGTGGCCAGTGTTCTCGACAGCGCGGGCGAGCAGGTGGCCAGCGGTCTGTTCGGCGGGGTGTTCGAGGTAGGGCAGGCCCCACACTCGGGCGCCGATGCGGGCGACTTGCGCGCCGATGGTGATCGCGGTGTGCAGCGCCAACAGGGTGACCTCGGAGGCGCGCACGGTGGGCGGCACGGGCGCGAACCGGTCGCTCATGAGGCCCCCCGACCCTCGATGGGGAAGAGAACCGGTTCGGCGTCGCGGAGGTAGTGCGCGAGCGTCGGTTGGACAGTGCAGGCCCGCCGCGCCCTCCGGGGCCACCATCGCCGCAGGAATCCGGGGCGGCACAGTCGGCACCTCCCGCGCGGGTCGACGCGGTGCCAGGCGTTGATCCCCAGCAAGGCACCGGTCAGCCGTAGGAGCCACCGTTCGGCGGTGGCTTGGTCCACAACGATCGCGGGAACCCCCGCCGCGATCACCTGACCGATCAACTCTTTCAGCCGTCGGTCATGGACCTCATGGACAGGTGCTGGGGTCATGGCATGGCCTCGATGGTGTGGGACATCACCAAGACATCAGCACCGGTCTCTATCTCGATCAGGGCGCGCATGGCCTGATAGATGCCGTCGAACTCCGACAGATGCTCCGGACCGGGGATCACCACGGTGCTGATGTCGGGGCGGCACAGCGCCTGGAGAAGCTCACCAAACGCCGACTGCCGGAACGGGTGCGGGTGCTCGGTGTAGATGCCGACCAGGTCCAGCCCGGACCGCGCCGCGAACCCGCGCAGGCGTGCGGTGACCTGCTCGCTGGCGGCGGTGTCGGTGTCGGGCCGAAGCCGCACGTACCCCACCGCCCGGCATCGTGCTGTGGGTGGGAGGGCCGATGCGGTCAGCGGTCCCGGATGCGTGACCGGAGCGACCCCGACGACGGGGCGGCCCGTGGTCGCCAGGTAGTCCCCGCCGATCACCGGCTCTGGTGCTGCGTGTTGTGTGGTCACGGTGTGCCTTTCGTGCTGGTCGGCTGGGAGGTGCTCCCACAGTGACCAACCGCCCGCGCATGCAGCCATGACCAATAACGCATATGGATATGCGCCCCAGCGAATACCTGGATGCGCAACGTGAGCGCATGGTTACATTCGGGGTGAAGGATCTCCGATGTGGCGGTGAGTCCAGATGACTGACACGCAGGCGCGGCGCTGCCGCTGCGGGACACGACTAGCGCGCGACAACACCAGCGGCCGGTGCGCGGCATGCACCACGGGCGCGCGTGCGGCGACTGGTACGCCCGCCGGGCCGCCGAGGGTGCCGCCGGAGTTCTGGACCCATCCCGGCATGCGCTCAGCGCTCGACCAGTGGCACATGGGCAAGGTCATCGCGGCCTATCGCGCCCACCCGCACCACGGCCGCCCCCTACGACAGGAAACGGTGGCAGCGTGGGTGGGCATCACCCAACCCCAGCTGTCCAGGATTGAGAACGGCCCGCCGATAACCAACTTGGGCAGACTCACACAGTGGGCGCGACTGCTGCACATCCCGGCTGACCGGCTGTGGTTTCAGGTACCGCAGCAGCGCGCGGCGCGCCCACCAGCGCACGCCTCAGCCCCGGCCGCGGAACCGCCCCCGGTCCCTGTTCCGGTGTCGGCGCGGGCCACCGTCTTGGGGCCGGGTGAGGATGCGGCAGCGGCGGCGGTGGCGGCGGCGTGGCGGGCGGTGGACGCCCAAATTGGCGGCGCTCACCTGTACGCGACCGTCACCACCTACCTACGCGACCACCTCAGTCCCCGCATGTTCGGCGGTGAGGGCCCGCAGGTGTTCACCGCGGCCGCGGCACTCACAGAAATGGCCGGGTGGATGGCGCATGACGCCGGAGACGACGACCGCGCCGGGCGGCATTTCGCGCGGGCGCGAGACCTGTCCGGCGTGGGCGACGACCCCCATTTGAGGGTTCACGTGCTCGCGAGCCTGGCCCACCTCGCGCACCATCGCGCCCACCCCGATGACGCTATCGGCTACGCCGCTCAGGGACAGCGCGAGTTGACGGCGGGACCGGCTCACCCCGAACTGGCGGCGCGGCTGTGGGCGTTGCAGGCTCGCGGGCACGCCGCCGCAGGACGATCACGGGAAACGCGCGCACTGTTGGGCCGCGCTGAGACCGCCCTGCAGGGCAGCCACAGCGCAGCCCCGTCGCCCTGGGTGTCACCGTTTGATGCTGCGTCCCTCGCCGGAGACGCGGCCCGGTGCATGCGGCAGCTCGGCGACCTACTCGCAGCCCAGCGCCACGCCCAGCGAGTTCTAGAGCTGCGGCCAGCCGGCCGCACCCGCTCCCGCGCGTTCGGGCACCTCACCCTGGCCGGTGTGCTCATCGAACGCGGCGCGTTGGACCAGGCGTGTGCGGTCGCGACCGATGTTCTTCATACCACCGGGTCGCTAGGCTCGTATCTGGTGATTCAGCAACTACGCGATCTGCGCCGCGCCACCGCATGCGCGCGGGGCTTCCTCGACCACCTGGCCGAGGCGCTGCGGCAGCGTGAATGGCTCTACCAGCTCACCACCGACACCACACAGCCAAGGACCAGCCCAACCCCATGACCGAGCCCGACACCCGGCCGCTCTACGAACGCGATCCCGCCGCCTACCGCGCGCATCTGACCGAGGGCAACGCCCGCCAGGCCCGCAAGCGCGTGGGGGTAGACGCCCTCATTTGTGATGATCACGGCCGTGTGCTGCTCGTCGACCCCACCTACAAACCCAATTGGGATCTCCCCGGTGGCATGGCCGAAGCCAACGAACCACCGCTTGATGCCCTCCGCCGAGAACTGACCGAAGAACTCGGCCTCCACCTCCCGGAGGACATGGCGTTGGTGTGTGTGGACTGGGTGCCACCACACGGCCCATGGGACGACTCGGTGATGTTCATTTTCAACGCCGGAATCCTCACCCCCGACCAAACCGCCGCGCTACGCCTTGCAGATACCGAGTTGGGCGCGTTCGAGTTCTGCACCCACAACCAAGCAGAGAAACGGCTCCGGCCGTACGTGTGGGCACGCCTACAGGCCGCGATCACCGCCGCTGACGCTGGCACCGTCGCATACCTGCACAACGGCCACCCCGTCAGGTAGTGCTGTGACCGCATAGGTTCGCCGGGTCGGCGATCGTAGCGGTTGGATGTTCAGTGTTCAGTGTTCTGTCCCGGCTGCATCAACCCTGAGAAGCTCACGGGCCTCGCTCTGTGACTCTGTCGATATGCAGCGGGGCTCACGCGTGCAACCGGCCCGTGGGCCGCATCTTTCCGCCTGAACTGCTCGCATGGCTGAACAAGAGAAGAGCGAAGCCGGCGGGACAAGCAGAGTCCCCAGGCCCAGCCACTACGTCCGGCCTCGTGGTGCAGCAGGACTCGCCGGCGCTGCCGTCGCCACCCAAGGACGATCCCACGGATCCGGCTGCCTGATCCCCCGCCAGCAGCGGGATCCCGGGCGGGGAGTGTGTCACGTCCCCGGCTTGGTGACACCAAGCCCCCAACCACGCTCAGCGTATGCCTTCGGCCAGCAACTGGTCGATGCGGTCCGGCGGCTCCTCCGTCGCGGCGGCGATCAGTGGCAGCAGGCCGCTCAGCGCCGGAATGTGCTGGCCGTACAGCGGGGCCGATTCCCACATGCGAGCGTCAGCGACCGGGTGTTGCGAGATCTGACTTGGCAAGCCCGTCTGTCGGCGGTTTACGCGCGTTGCCGGGCAGAGTCGGTTTCGCCGGTAGTAAACGTCCAGGTGTAGGGCGTCATGACGTTGCCCGAGCCGTCCTTAGCGCCACTCACCTCGATTCGGTAGGCCTTCGAGGTGGCGAGTGGCGAGGTGGGGGTGAACGTCCATGTGGTGGTGTCGCCCGCGGTCGTTCCCTGCACGGTCGCGTTCGACGGGTCCTTGACGGAGATCTGAACGCCGGATACCGCTTCGCTGAACCCGACCGTGACGGCAGCGTCCACCGGCACGTTGGTTTCGTCCGCGGCGGGGTCGGTGCCATCCACCGTGGGCGGGTCGGTGTCCGGGGCGCCTGTGGTGAACGACCAGCTGTGCGGGGCGGGCATCACGTTGCCGGCCGCGTCTTTGGCGCCGGAGACCTCCACGGTGTAGCGGGTGTTGGCGGTCAGCGGCTTTTCCGGCAGGAATTGCGCGATGTCCTCATTCTCTTGCCTGGACACTCCGGCGATCGGCTCCCCGCCGGACCCCTTCAGCGCCATCTGAGCCTGGGTGACCTGCTCGCTGAACACAACCCAGATCTCGGTGTTGGTTGGCACGCCCGTCGCGTCCTTGTTCGGCCCTGCGGCGACCACGGTCGGTGGGTCGGCGTCTTCGGCGGGTGGATCGCCCGGCTCTGGAGTGGTCTCGGGCAGGTCGGTGGTGTCCACCACGGACTGGGTGTTGACCGCCGAGGTCTGTTCCAGCAGTTGTTCCGCCGTGATGTCCTCCGCCGGGAGCATTCCTGGGTAGCCGCGGGAACGTTCGGGGTCGTTCATGAACGCTTCCAACTCTTCGGGAGTCTGCGGCTCAGGTTCGCCTTCGTAGAAGAAGCGCATCTCTTCGGACACAAGAGGTCATCTTAATCGGCCGTCCGACAGCAGCATTAGGTTGCCGAGAACCTAGGAGTCTGTACGTGGGACACGGAACACTGTTGGCCCTTTGGCCCAAGCGTCTTGTGCTGAGATGGGGCCGGCAGGAGAAAGCCCTGCCGGCCCCATCTCAGGAAAACATCAGCTTTTGTCTATGGTTTTGGAATCTTCCCGCACAACTTGAATGACGAAGGTATTGAGATCTTTGTGGAGAAGGCGATGGAGAACCGGTCTCCATGGAGGATTCTCCGACCGCTGTAGAAGCGATTTGCCCTGCCCCCAGCTATTCGGTTATCCGGCGTCGGGATAACGCAGAGGGAGAACGGAATGTCCGGCACGAGGGGCTTGAATTCCCATCGTTCCCAGGTACTTGCGAAGGAGTATTCGTCGCATTGTTTGGCGTTGCCCTTCGAATAGCCTGCGCCGAAGATTTGAATGCATTTCGGATAAGTCAGGGTGCGACGCCTCTCGTCGGCTAGCTTGCCGTCGAGACGGTGTAGGAAGCTGAGTTTTTCCGGCGGTATTGTTATATTGGGGTCGCAGCGCTGGACCTGCCCATCGCGAAGAAGAACACCGAGAACATCCGCGCCAAGCTCAAACGTCTGGTCAACCGGGGCATTCTCGTCGAAACCGAGCCAGGACTGTTCGCCCAGCCACGCCCCCAGCCCAGCTGATAACGCCCTGACCAGCCCGCCTTCCCAAGACAAGGGACGAAAGGGGCATCAACTCGCGCAATGCCCACTGATGCTGAGCGGTTGCCTGTTGGAGCTGGGTGGGCTCGCTCCGGTTAAGGGGCCGCTTGCGTTTGGGAGGCGCCCGAGCGATTAGCGAGGACCACGCTTGTGAAGGTGGGGGTGTGGGGGGCGCTGCCCCCCACTGGACGCAGCCCGAAGCCCATTGCGCGACAGCGCCCCAAAAGCGAAGGCCCATGCTTGTTCAGCCCGTCAGCGGCCCGAACTCCTTGCGGGTGTCGATCACGTCCCCGAACAGCTCCCACCGCTCGCCCTTGAACTTCATGAGCTGCATCGACTCGATCGGGAAGCCGTCACCGGCGGCGGTGTTCATCGTCACCCCGGGCAGCAGCATGCCGACCTGCACGTCGCTCAAGCTGCGCATGGCGTCGCGCAGTCCTTCGCGCGTCGGGCACTTCGCGGCTGACATCGTCTTGTTGAAGGCGTCGGCCACCGCCCAGCCGTAGGTGAAGAACGGCACGTTCGGGTCGGCGCCCGGCGCGTACTGCTGCATCTTCGCCTTGTAGAGCTTCATCTCCGCGTCGTCGTTCCACGTCGGGTCCCTGGGGTCCTTGTAGTAGGAGGCGGACACGACGCCCTGCACGTTCTCCAACCCGACGGGCTTGAGCACGGTGATCGAGGCGGAGACGTTGTTGAGGATGTGCAGGGGGTTCCAGACGGTGTTCTTGGCGTCGGCGGCCAGCGCCTGGGAGGCGAACTTGGGCGTCGACACGTTGAGGAACACGTCCGCCTTGGACCCGGCCAGGTTGCGCATCTGGGGGTCCACACTCGGGTCGGTGACCTCGTAGCTCTGCTCGCCGACAACGGTGATCCCGCTGCCCTCGATGGCCCGCTTGAACCCGCCGAGCAGGTCCTTGCCGAAGTCGTCGTTCTGGTAGAGCACCGCGACCTTGGCATTGGGCTTCTCCGTCTTGAGGTATTTGGCGTAGATGCGGGCCTCGGAGATGTAGTTGGGCTGCCAGCCGATGGTCCACGGGTGCTGCGTGTCGGTGCCCCACTTCGAGGCGCCGGTCGCGACGAAGATCTGCGGCACCTTGTGCTGGTTGGTGTAGTCCCAGGTCGCCGTCGTCGAGGGGGTGCCCAGCGTCTGGAACAGCGCGAACACCTGCTCCTGCTCGACGAGCCGGCGGGCCTCCTCGACCGCCTTGGGCGGCTGGTAGCCGTCGTCGCGGACCACGAACTCGACCTTGCGCCCGCCGATGCCGTTCTTCTCGGCGTTGACGTAGTCGAAGTACGCCTTGATGCCCTTGGGGATGTCGCCGTAGGCGGAGGCGGGTCCCGACAGCGGGTAGATGCCGCCGAGCTTGAGGCTCTTGTCGGTGATGCCGGTCGCCTGCTGGCCCTGGCACGGTCCTGACGCCGTCGGGGCCGCCTCGTTCCCGCCCCGCCCCCCGCAGGCCGCCACGGCGACCAGGAGCATCGCCGTACAGCCGATAACAGATACGCGCATGCCTGTTACTCCTTCCGGAGGGTCTTCTTGATCGAGTACGCCGCGCGGCCCGCCAGCCCGGCCAGGCCGGTCGGGGCGACGTACATGACCGCGATGATGAGCAGGCCGAACACGACGCCGGGCGCGGCGTCGTTGACGCTCTGGGAGATGCTCGGCACGAACATCACGAACAGCCCGCCCAGCAGCGGCCCCCAGAACGAGCCGAGGCCGCCCACGACGAGGCCCGCCAGCAGCGTGATCGAGAGCGTTACGCCGAACGAGTCCGGCGAGACGTATCCGATCACCCACGTGTAGACACAGCCCGCGATCCCGGCGAGCATCGCGCTCCAGGCGAAGGAGAGCGTCTTGTAGTACGACAGCCGCACGCCCATGACCTCGGCCGCCGCCTGGTTGTCCCGGATGGCGTGCAACGCCCGGCCGACCCGCGAGTGCAGCAGGCCGCGGGTCACCAGGAACGCCGCGACGGCCACGGCCAGCGTGAGGAAGTACAGCCACTGGTCCTCGGCCAGCCCCGTCCAGGCGGGCGGCTCCGGCTTGGCGAGTGTCAGCCCCATGGAGCCGCCGGTGACCGACTCGAACCGTTTGAGCAGCGGCCCCAGGAAGATCGCGATGGCCATCGTCACGAGGGCCAGGTAGAGGCCGCGCAGCCGGACGGCGGGCACGCCGAACCCCAGCCCCAGCGTGAACGCCACCGCGGCGGCGACCGGCAGCGTGGCCGGGTAGGGCGCGTCCCAGCTGTGCAGCATGATGGCCGCGCTGTAGGCGCCCACGGCGAAGAAGGCGCCGTGCCCGAGGGAGATCTGGCCCGCGTGCCCGACGAGCAGGTTCAGGCCGAGCAGCGCCACCGCGTAGATCAGCACCATGGTGAACTGGAAGACCCGGAACGGCACCAGTTGGAAGGGCGCGTAGCAGGCCAGCGCGAGCAGCACCACCACGACGATCCAGCGCCAGTTCGCGGGAATCCGCCACCGCCCGCCGGAGACCCGAGCCTCTGTCGCCTCGCTCATACCCGCTCCACCACCGCTCGCCCGAACAGCCCCTGAGGCCGCAGCAGCAGGACGCCGAGGATGATGACCAGCGGCACCCCGATCTTGAGGTCCGATCCGATGAAGCCGACGTACGCCCCGGCGAGCGTCTCGGCCACGCCGACGATCAGTCCGCCCACGACCGCGCCCACCGGGCTGTCGAACCCGCCGAGCGTCGCCGCCGCGAACGCGTAGATGAGCACCCCGCCCATCAGGTTGGGGTCCAGGAAGAGCAGCGGCGCCACCAGGACGCCGGATACCGCGCCCACCGTGGCGGCCAGTCCCCAGCCGAGCGCGAGCGTCCAGCCCACCCGGATGCCGACGAGCCGGGCGGAGCCCGGGTTCGACGCCACCGCGCGCATGCCCAGCCCGATCTTGGTGTGCTGGAAGAGCAGGTACAGCAGGCCCATGACCACGCCGACCACCCCGAGGATGCCCAGCGTCGAGTACCCCACGCTGACGCCCCCGGCCGTGACCGCGCCCTCGGGGAACGGGTTGGGGAAGTCCTTGATGAGGAACGACCAGATCCACCCGGCGGCGGCGTTCACGAAGATGAACAGCCCCACGGTGACGATCACCACGGTCAGCTCGGGAGCGCCTTCGACCGGCCGGATGATCACCCGCTCGATGAGCATGCCGCCCGCGAACGACACCACCAGCGTGATGACCAGCGCCAGCCAGAACGGCAGGCCCGCGGCGGTGAACTGCCAGGCGAGGTAGGTGGAGAACATCGCCAGCTCGCCCTGGGCGAAGTTGACGATGCCGGTGAACTGGTAGATCAGCACCAGGGCCAGAGCCAGGCTGGCGTAGATGGCGCCCGCGCCGAGCCCCTCGACGACCTGCTGCAGGAAGCCGGCCATGGCTAGACCCGATACCCGAGGTAGGACTGGGCGACCTGCTCGTCCGCCCTGATCCGCTCGGCCGTGCCCGACAGCACGATCCGGCCGGTCTCCAGGACATGCGCCTGTTGGGCGATGCCGAGGGCGAGATGGGCGTTCTGCTCGACGACGACCACGGTGGTCCGCTCCTGTTCGTTTATCGCCCGCACGATGCGGAACAGCTCCCGGGTGATCAGCGGGGCCAGGCCCAGGGACGGCTCGTCCAGCAGGAGCAGCCGGGGCCGCAGCATGAGCGCCCGGCCGATGGCCAGCATCTGCTGCTCCCCGCCGCTGAGGCTGCCCGCCGCCTGCCGCAGCCTGGACTTCAGCGCCGGGAAATAGGTGTAGATGCGGTCGAGGTCGGCGTCCACGCCGGTGCTGCGCCGCCGTACGTACGCGCCCAGGCGGAGGTTCTCCTCGACGGTGAGCGGCATGAACGTGCCGCGACCCTCGGGCACGTGGGCGACGCCGCGCCGGGCGATCGCGTCCGGCGAGCGGCCGGTCAGCTCGGTTCCGCCGAGCCGGACGCTGCCGCGCCCGCGCACCATGCCGGACAGCGCCCGCAGCAGGGTCGTCTTGCCGGCGCCGTTCGGCCCGAGTATCGCGCAGATCTCCCCCGGGGCGACGGTGAAGCTCAGCCCGCGCAGCACCCGGGCGTCCCCATATCCGGCTACCAGCTCCGTGACCGACAACTCACTCATGTGCCGTCCCCAGGTACGCCTCGATGACCCCGGGATCGCGCTGGACCTCGGCCGGGGCACCCTCGGCGATCTTGCGGCCGAAGTCCAGGCAGACGATCCGGTCGCAGATCCCCATGACGAAGCCCATGTGGTGCTCGACCACGACCATCGTCAGGTCGTACTCGTCGCGGATCGCGCGCAGGACGCCGGAGAACTCCGCCACCTCCGCCGAGCTGAGCCCGTTCACCGGCTCGTCGAGCAGCAGCAGTTCCGGGCGGCCGACCAGCGCCCTGGCCAGCTCCACCCGCTTGAGCGTGCCGAACGGCAGCCCGGCGGCCGGGTGGTCGGCGACCTCGGTCAGCGTCAGCCGGTCGAGCACCGCGTCGGCCTCGGCACGCAGCCTGGCCTCCTCGCGGCGCACGCCGGGCAGGCGCAGTCCCGCGGTGAAGAAGCCGGCCCGGCCTCGGTGGTGCGCGCCGACCAGCGTGTTGTCGCGGACCGACAGGCGCGGGAACAGGCCGAGGTTCTGGAAGGTCCGCGCGATGCCCAGGGCCGCGATCGCGTGCGGTGGTACGGCGAGCAGGTCCCGCCCCTCGTACGCGACCCGGCCGGCGTCGGCGTCGTGGCGGCGGGTCAGGCAGTTGAACAGCGTGGTCTTGCCCGCGCCGTTCGGCCCGATGAGCCCCACCATCTCGCCGCGCCGTACGGAGAAGCCCACCTCGTCGAGCGCCGTGATGCCTCCGAAGCGGACCGTGAGCTCGCTGACCTCCAGCATCCGGCCTCCTGCTGACGGCGAGCGGAGAGCAATGTTCTGAAAGCGTAGGAGCCACCTCTCCGAAACCACATTGGGCACGGTCACCCAAGATGTGTCCTGGCTGTTGTCCGCCGGGCACAGGGTGTGTCTCGGACCGGTTACGACCCGTTGACCGCCCGGCGAAGTGCATGGATCATCCCGACATGTCCGGTGGTTTCAGCACGGAAACGCTCACCGGTTCGGAGGCGGTCCGCGTCCAGCGCACGCGTATCCTCTCCGAGCTTCTCGATCACCTAGCCGAACTGGCCGACACAGCCGTTCAGACGATGCGGGCCGAGATCCCCGCCTACGCGGCCCAGGACGAGAACTTCCTCGCCGACGTACGCGACCAAGTGGTCCGCCACTACCGCAGCACGCTGGCCGTGATGCTCGAAGACCGCACGGTCACGCTCGACGACATCGCCTTCGCGCGCCGGGCCGCCATGCGGCGGGCCAGGGCCGGGCTCGCCCTGACCGACTACATCAACGCCTTCCGCGTCGGCCAGCAGGTCTTCTGGGGGTCGGTGCTGGAGCGGGCCGGCCACTCGGCCGCCGGCCACGAGGCCGCGCTCTCGCTGGCGGCCCCGATCATGCGCTTCTGCGACTTCGCCAGCACGCACGCGGCCAACGCGTACATGGAGTTCCAGCACTACGCCGCGGCGGACGCCGTACGCGAGAGCAGAGACCTGCTGGAGACGCTGCTGGCCGGCGGCGCCCCCACGCGGAGCAGGCAGCTCGCCGCGGCCCAGGCGTACGGGCTGGGGCCCGACACCCGCGCGCCGCTGCTCGTGGTGGTCGCGGTCCTGCTCGGGCCGCGCGCGCTCGGCGCCGTGACCGGCGGGAACCCGGTCACCAGGGGCCCCGATCGCGGCGTCGACGCGCGGCACGTGACCTGCGCGGCCATCTCCAGGGCCGGGGCGAACGGCACGCGGACGCTGTCGGTCGTGCGGCAGTCGGAGATCGTCGCCATCCCCGCGCTCGGCCCCGGCGGCGATCCCGGAGAGCTGTGCGACCGGCTGCAGGCCGTGCGCGAGAACCTCATGCACGAGGGGATCGTGCTGGCCATGGGCATCAGCACGGTCGCCGCCGGGACGGCGGGCATCCCGCGGGCCTACGACGAGGCCCGTGCCGTGCTGGAGTTCCTGCCGGAGGACGGCGGGGTGGCGGCGCTCCCGCGGCTCTCCCCGTTCCAGTACCTGGCGATGAGAGCCGACGACACCGCCCGCCACCTGGTGGATCCGCGGATCACCGCGCTCCTGTCGGAGGACCGGGCGCGCGGCGGCGTGCTCACCGCCACGATCCGCGCCTTCGCCGCCGCCGACCTGAACCTGCGCGCCTCCGCCGAGCGGCTGCAGATCCACCCCAACACCGCCCAATACCGCCTGCGCCGCATCCAGGAGCGCACCGGGCGCAGCCTGCGCCGGATCAGCGACCTGCTCGATCTGCTCGTGGCGATCGCCCTGCACGACTCCCTGCCGCCCACCACCAATCCCGAGCGGTAAAGACTGGCCACCGCAACCGATGAGCGACGTGGGAGCGCCGACGTACCGTCGATTTCATGAACCTCGCTGACCGGCTCCACACCGCCGCCGATCGGCTCGGCGGGAGGACGGTTGTCACGCTCGACGACGAGGCGCTCACCTATGGCGCGCTCGATCTGATGAGCGCCCGCGTCGCCACGCTGCTGCGGCGGCGCGGGATCGGCGCGGGCGACCGGGTCGCGGTCATGCTGCCGAACGTCCCCGAGTTCGCCGTCGTCTACTACGGGGTGCTGCGGATCGGGGCGGTGGTCGTCCCGCTCGATCCGCTGCTGCGCAGGCGGGAGATCGCCGCGTACGTCGGCGACTGCGGACCCTGCCTGCTGATCGCCTGGCACGCCTTCGCCGAGACCGCCGAGGCGGGCACCGCGGGCACCCTGACCGACTGCTTCTTCGTCGTCCCCGGCGAGTTCCAGCGGCTGCTGCGTGGCCTGGCGGCCGACCTCGACGTCACCCCGCGCGCGGACGGCGAGACGGCGGTCATCCACTACACCTCCGGCACGACCGGCCGGGCCAAGGGCATCGAGCTGACCCACGGCAACCTCGGCGGCAACGCCGCGGCCGTCGCCCGCATGCACGCGCTCGGGGTGGACGACGTCGTGCTCGGGGCGCTGCCGCTCTACCACGCGTTCGGGCAGACCTGCTCGCTCAACGCCACCGTCCAGGCCGGCGCGCGGCTCACGCTGCTGCGGCGGTTCGAGGCGGGCCGGGCGCTGGAGGTCATCCGGCGGGACGGCGTCACGGTCTTCCAGGGCGTGCCGACCATGTACATCGCGCTGCTCGACCATCCGGGCGCCTCCGACATGTCGCTGCTGCGCATCCTGGTCTCCGGCGGGGCGGCGCTCCCGCTCGACGTGCTGCGGGCCTTCCAGACGCGGTTCGGCTGCTCGATCGTGGAGGGGTACGGGCTCAGCGAGACCTCGCCCGTCGCCTCGTCCAACCGCGGCCGCCACGGCACCCGGCCCGGGTCGATCGGCCGGCCGATCAAGGACGTCGAGATGAAGGTGGTCGACGAGGACGACGGCGACGTGCCGACCGGCCACATCGGCGAGATCGTCATCCGGGGCCCCAACGTGATGAAGGGCTACTGGAACAACCCGGCCGCCACGGCGGAGGCGATCCGCGACGGCTGGTTCCACACCGGCGACCTCGGCCGGGTCGACGACGACGGGTTCTTCTTCCTGGTCGACCGCCGCCGCGACGTGATCATCCGCGGTGGGTACACGGTGTACCCGCGCGAGGTGGAGGAGGTCCTGTACGAGCATCCCGCCGTCCGGCAGGCCGCGGTCATCGGGGTTCCGCACCCGGAGCTCGGGGAGGAGATCGCGGCCGTGGTGACGTTGCGCGCGCCGGTCGAGGCCGAGGAGTTGCAGGCCTTCGTCAAGGAGCGGGTGGCCGCCTACAAGTACCCCCGGCACGTCTCGTTCGCCGACGAGTTGCCCATGAGCCCCACAGGCAAGATCCTCAAACGCGCCATCGGCACGTTGACGCGCCACCGCTAGTAGAACTACGTTCTAGATACCGGCTGGTCGGCTAGGAAGGTGGCTTCATGCGGGTGCGGGACAAAGTCGTCGTCGTCACGGGCGCGGCGAGTGGGATCGGCCGCGCCATGGCGCTCAGGTTCGCCGCGGAGGGGGCGTCCGGAGTGGTCGTCGCCGACCTCGACGAGGCGGGCGCGGCCGAGGTGGCGAAGGAGATCGGCGACCGGGCCGTGGCCGTGCGGACCGACGTGTCGGTGGAGGCCGAAGTGGCCGAGCTGGCCGAGACACCGTTCGGGCCTGTGGATTTGTTCTGTTCCAACGCGGGCGTCATCGCCGGGCGCGGGCTGGACGCCACCGCCCAGGACTGGAGCAGCCTGTGGGCGGTCAACGTGCAGGCGCACGTGTACGCCGCGCGGGCGGTCGTGCCCCTCATGGTCTCGCGGGGCAGCGGCTACCTGCTCAACACCTGCTCGGCGGCCGGGCTGATCAGCTGCCCCGGCGACGCCCCCTACGCCGTGACCAAGGCGGCGGCCATCGCCTTCGCCGAGTGGGTCTCGATCCACTACGCGCCCAAGGGCGTCAAGGTCAGCGTGCTGTGCCCGCAGGGCGTACGGACGGCCATGCTGGAGCGCGGTGTCGCGGAGGACCACCTGACGGCCCGCGCGGTCGGCGCGTCCGGGGCGATACTCGACCCGGCCGACGTGGCCGGCACGGTGGTCGAGGGGCTGGCGGCGGAGCGGTTCCACATCTTCCCGCACCCCGAGGTGGCCGACTTCGCCCGCCGGAAAGCCGACGATCCCGACCGGTGGCTGGCCGGGATGTCCAGGTTCGTGGAGTCGCTTTCATGAAGGCGGCACGGCAGGCCTGGCGGCGCCTGGAGCCGGTGCACGGCATGATCTACTTCGTCCCCGAGGGCCGGAAGCGGTACGCCGCGCTGGGGCTGAACAGCCGGGCCGGTTACTTCGCCTCGCGCTCGGCGGCGCTCGGCCGCGCCTCCGCCGAGCTGGTCATCGCGACCTTCTACAACTTCCACCCCGCTCTCGTACGGCAGGCGCTGCCCGCCGCGTGGGACCAGGCGACGCCCGAGCAGCTCCTGACCGCGCGGTACGAGGCGGCCGATGAAGCTCTGCGCCGGGCGGGCATCCATGAGCTGCCCTCGCTGGACACGGTTCTCATGCTGGCCCGGCGCGCCGCGGAGGCGGCTTGCGAGCACCCGCAGGGGCGCCCGCTGTTCGCCGCCCACGCCGCGCTGGCCTGGCCGGACGATCCGCTGCTGCAGTTGTGGCACGCGCAGACGTTGCTGCGCGAGTTCCGCGGCGACGGGCACATCAGCACGCTGGTCACCGAGGGCGTCGGCCCGCTGGACGCGCTCGTGCTGCACGCCGGCACCGGGGAGGTCCCGACGCCCTTCCTCAAGCTGAGCCGGGCCTGGCCGGAGCCGGAGTGGGCGGCCGCCGAGGAACGCCTGCGCGAACGCGGCCTCCTCGACGGCGACCTGCTCAGCGCCGAGGGCAAGGCCCTGCGCCAGCACATCGAGGACCGCACCGACACACTGGCGCTGCCCGCGTACTCGGCCCTGGGCGGGGATTGCTGCGAACGCCTGGCCGAACTCGCCCGCCCCTTCGGCCGCGCCATCGTCGACGCGGGCCTCCTCAAACCGGGCTGACCTTCGTCGGCGCGCGCCTCTCCAAGCGCGCGCCGCTCTGGGGGCGGGCCGCTCTGGGGGCGGGCCGCTCTGGGGGCGGGCCGCTCTGGGGGCGGGCCGCTCTGGGGGCGGGCCGCTTCAAGCCGGGTTTGAAGAGGCCCGCATAGGGGTCAGTCCTTCGTGGTGGGCAGGCCGGTGGACGGGTCCACCGTGGTGGTGAAGACGTCGCCGTTGCCCAGGGGCGCGCCGCCGGTCGGGGTGCCGTACGTCAGGCCTGAGATGGCCACCTGGCCCGACGGGGTGGCGGTGGCGTACAGGTTGGCTTCGGCGAAGGGGTCGACGCCGTCGTCGCGGGCGGTGCCGAGTTGGGCGGCGGACTGCTGCTTGCCCTTGCCGTCGAGCCGGACCGTCAGGATGTCGGCCGCGCCCGCCACCACGCCCACCCGGCCACGGGTGTAGCCGGCCAGTGAGACCGCGCCACCGGGCAGTGGCACCACCGCGGCGCCCTCGTCGGCGGCCGAGGTGGCGACGGTGGTCTGCCAGCGCTGCTTGCCCGCGCCCGTGTACGCCGCCGCGACCAGGTCGCCGCCGACGCCGCCGGTGGCGACCGCGAGGCCCGCCGTGGTGACGGCCACCGCGTTCAGCCGGTCGTCACCGGCGCCGCCCACCGAGGTGGCCCATTGCCGGGTGCCGTTCAGGTCGTAGCCGGCGAGCCAGCCGTCGAGCCCACCGAGCGCGGTCATCCCTGGCAGGGCCGCGGTGGCGCTGCCGGTCACGTAGACGTTCGTCCCGGAAGAGGCAACGCCGTACGCCTTGTCCTCCCCCACCCCGCCGTACTGGCGGACCCAGGAGACCGCACCGTCAGCGGACAGGCGGGCGACCAGCGCGTCCTTGTCCCCGCTGTTGGCCCCGTCGAGCGCGCCCTTGGTGTATCCGGCCACGTAGGCGCCGGCGTCGGGGGCGGCGGACAGGCCGTAGAGGCGGTCGGCCACGCCGGGCGCGCCGAACTGGGTAAGCCAGCGCACCTCGCCCTTCGCGTCCAGCCGGACCACGAACGCGTCGTCCGTGGCGTTCCCCGCGTGGTGGCCGTCCAGGTCGCCCTTGGTATAACCGGCGGCGAGCACGCCTCCGTCGGGCAGCGCCGCGACGCCGTACAGCCGCTCGTCGGCGGCGGTGCCGAGCTGTCTGGTCCAGCCGTCCGCCCCGCCGTGGACCAGCACCGCGTCCAGGCGTCCCGCGTACGGCTGACCGCCGACGGGTCCGCTCGCCGCGAACCCGGTGGTCAGCGAGCCGTCGGCGTGGGCCGCGACGCCACCGGCCCAGTCCTGGGCGGCCGTGCCGTACAGCGGGGCGGGCAGCCCGGCCGGCGGCGTGACGCTCAGCGCCGGGCCCAGCTCGGCCATCGCCTGCTCGAACGCGGGCGTCCAGACGGTCCAGTCGTGGCCGCCGTCGAGGACGCGGAGCTGCGCCGAGATCGCGGGCGAGCGCCTGGCCGCGTTGTAGAGGGCGGCGGACTCGAAGTCGAGGTCGTGGTGGGCGTCGGCCGGATCGGGGTTGGCGTACTCGTCGTCGCCGACGGCCACGAACAGCCGTACGGGCAGGTCCTGGTCCAGTTTGGGGAGCAGGGCGGGATAGTTCAGCTCCTGGTACACGACGTCGGCGAACTTCGCGCCGTCCTGGCCGTACGCGCCGTAGTCGCGGGCGGAGGAGTCGGACGGCGGCAGCGGCGTGTAGACGGCCGGGCTGAGCACGATGGCGCTGCCGAACAGGTCCTGGTGGGCCAGCGCGAAGCGCAGCGCGCCCGAGCCGCCCATGCTGTAGCCGCCGACCATACGGGCCTGGCGGATCGCCGCCGTACGGTACGTCGCGTCCACGTGGGCGACCAGGTCGCGGGTCAGCGCGGTCTCGACCGGCCGGCCGGGCAGGTCAGAGCCGGTGTAGCGGGAGTCCACGTACCAGCTTCCGCGTTCGCTCCACGGAGCGTCGGGCATGACGGCGATGAGCGGCGGGATCCGGCGGGTTCTGATCATCGCGTCGAGCGTGTCCTTGACGCGGGTCCACGCCTGCATGGTGTCGCCCCGGCCGTGCAGCAGGTACAGCGCCGGATAGCGATCGGCGCCCTTGGCGTACCCGTACGGCAGGTAGAGGTTGTAGGCGATGCTCTCCCCAAGCGCCGCCGAGGGCGCGGACGCCGCGGTGATCGTCCCGGTCCGGTCCGCGTGCACGCGGGCCTCTCCCGGTACGGCCAGCAGGACGACGAGGGCGAGGGACACGAGCGCACCGACGCCGCTCCATCGAGGTAAGGGCATCGGCCGGCTCCCCGTAAACGTTTACAAGTGGTGCAGGAGAGTGTCCTGGCACCCCTTGAGCGGTGTCAAGTATCGCGACAAACGATCACAAGTCGCGATTTCTTACATTCGGCACCTCTGGCGGGCTCTAGGCTCTGACCCGACAAGAACTTTCCTCTGCTACGACGATCCGGGGGCGCCTGATGACCGAGGACGCGAACGACGACGTGATGGAACAGCTCAGCCGCATAGACACCTCGGTGGCCCATCCGGCCCGCGTCTACGACTACTGGCTGGGCGGCAAGGACCACTACGCCGCCGACCGCGAGACGGGCGAGCAGATCCTCAAGGTCATGCCGGAGCTGGCCGTCATCGCCCGTGCCGAGCGGGAGTTCCTGGCCCGCGTGGTGCGGCACCTGGTCGTCGAGGCGGGCGTGCGCCAGTTCCTCGACATCGGCACCGGCATCCCGTCGGCCGACAACACCCACGAGGTGGCCCAGGCCGCCGCGCCCGACGCGCGCATCGTGTACGTCGACAACGACCCGATCGTCCTCGCCCACGCCCGCGCGCTGCTGCGCGGCACCCCTGAGGGCTCGACCATGTACATCGACGCCGACCTGCGCGACCCCGCGACGATCCTGCGGCAGGCGGCCGAGTCGCTGGACTTCACCCAGCCGGTCGGGCTCATGCTGCTGGGCGTGCTGGAGTTCGTGACCGACGACGAGCAGGCGTACACGGTCGTTGCCGAGCTGATGGAGGCGCTCCCCTCGGGCAGCCACCTGATCGTCGCCTCCAGCGTGAGCACCCCGGACATGGACCGCGCTGCGGCCATCTGGAACGAGAGCGGCGCCACGCCCATCACGATCCGCACCCCCGAACAGCTCATGGGGTTCTACAAGGGGATGGACCTGGTCGAGCCGGGCATGGTGTCGCTGCCGAAGTGGCGCCCCGAACCGACCACCCAGTACGCCGGCCAGGAGGTGTCGCAGTACGGCGCCGTCGGTCGCAAATCCTGACCTTCTATCCCCTATCCCCACTATGGCTTGACCACAACGCGGCAGTTGGCGCGATCGACAGGGGCACCTGACTATCCTCCCTGGTGAAGCTTTGACCATCCAAGATCGGAGCCAGGGTGAACATGAGTGACACAGCGGGGGTCTCACGTTCGTCCGAGCGGGGCAAGCGGACCCGTGATGTCGGCGAAGTCGGCGAACCAGAGCTCCGGCAACTGCTGGCCGGGCTGACCGCGGTCCGTGACGGCGACTTCGGCACCCGGCTGCCGAACGACGCCGACGGACTGCTCGGAGAGATCGCCTCCGTCTTCAACGGCATGGTCGACCAGCTCTCGCTGTTCACCTCCGAGGTGACCCGGGTATCCCGCGAGGTCGGCACCGAGGGCCGGCTCGGCGGCCAGGCCGAGGTGCCGGCCGTGTCCGGCACCTGGAAGGACCTCACGGAGTCCGTCAACGCCATGGCCGGCAACCTCACCGACCAGGTACGCAGCATCGCCCAGGTCACCACGGCCGTGGCCAGGGGCGACCTGTCACAGAAGATCACCGTCGCCGCCCGCGGCGAGATCCTGGAGCTCAAGAACACCGTCAACACGATGGTCGACCAGCTCTCCTCCTTCGCCGACGAGGTCACCCGGGTCGCCCGCGAGGTCGGCACCGAGGGCGAGCTGGGCGGGCAGGCCGACGTCAAGGGCGTGGCGGGCACCTGGCGGGACCTGACCGACTCGGTGAACTTCATGGCGGGCAACCTCACCGCCCAGGTCCGCAACATCTCGCAGGTGGCCACGGCGGTGGCGCGCGGCGACCTGTCGCAGAAGATCACCGTCTCGGCGCGCGGCGAGATCCTGGAGCTCAAGAACACCCTCAACACGATGGTCGACCAGCTCTCCTCCTTCGCCGACGAGGTCACCAGAGTCGCCCGCGAGGTCGGCACCGACGGCCGGCTCGGCGGCCAGGCCGACGTCAAGGGCGTCTCCGGCACCTGGAAGGACCTGACGGAGTCGGTCAACGTCATGGCCGACAACCTCACCGCCCAGGTACGCAGCATCGCCCAGGTCACCACGGCCGTGGCCAGGGGCGACCTGTCACAGAAGATCACCGTCGCCGCCCGCGGCGAGATCCTGGAGCTCAAGGAGACCATCAACACGATGGTCGACCAGCTCTCCTCCTTCGCCGACGAGGTCACCAGAGTCGCCCGCGAAGTCGGCACCGAAGGCCAGCTCGGCGGCCAGGCCCGGGTGCCGAACGTGGCGGGCACCTGGAAGAACCTCACCGACAACGTCAACTCGATGGCCGACAACCTGACCAACCAGGTACGCAGCATCGCCCAGGTCACCACGGCGGTGGCCAGGGGCGACCTGACCCGCAAGATCGACGTCGACGCCCGCGGCGAGATCCTGGAGCTGAAGACCACCATCAACACGATGGTCGACCAGCTCTCCTCCTTCGCCGCGGAGGTCACCAGGGTCGCCCGCGAGGTCGGCAGCGAAGGCCGGCTGGGCGGCCAGGCCGAGGTCGAAGGCGTCTCCGGCACCTGGAAGCGGCTGACGGAGAACGTCAACGAGCTGGCCGGCAACCTCACCCGCCAGGTCCGCGCCATCGCGGCGGTGACCAGCGCGGTCACCTCGGGCGACCTGACCCGCTCCATCACCGTGGACGCGGAAGGGGAGCTCGCCGACCTGAAGGACAACATCAACTCGATGGTGGAGTCGCTGCGCGAGACCACCAGGGCCAACGAGGAACAGGACTGGCTCAAGTCCAACCTGGCCCGCGTGTCCGGGCTGATGCAGGGGCATCGCGACCTGGCCACGGTCGCCGTCCTGGTGATGGACGAGCTGGCGCCGCTGGTCGCGGCCCAGTACGGCGCGTTCTTCCTGGCCGAGGAGAACGAGCTGCAGCTCATCAGCGCGTACGGATTCGCCGCCGACCCCGAGCGGCCGACCCGGTTCCGCATCGGCGAGTCGCTGGTCGGCCAGGCGGCGCGCACCCACAAGACCATCGCCATGACCGACATCCCGGGCGACTACATCACCGTCTCCTCCGGGCTCGGCCAGACGGCCCCGGTCTCGGTGGTCGTGCTGCCGATCGTGGCCGAGGAGCAGGTGCTCGGCGTCATCGAGCTGGCCTCGGTCTACGCCTTCACCCCGGTGCACCGCGCGTTCCTCGACCAGTTGATGGAGACCATCGGCGTCAACCTCAACACCATCGTCGCCAACGCCCGCACCGACGTGCTGCTCGTGGAGTCGCAGCGGCTCACCGTCGAGCTGCAGACCCGCTCGGCGGAGCTGCAGAGCCAGCAGGAGGAGCTCCAGCGCTCCAACGCGCAGCTGGAGGAGAAGGCGACGCTGCTGGCCACCCAGAACCGCGACATCGAGACCAAGAACCTCGAGATCGAGCAGGCCAGGCAGGAGCTGGAGGACCGTGCCCAGCAGCTCTCGCTGGCCTCCAAGTACAAGAGTGAGTTCCTGGCCAACATGAGCCACGAGCTGCGCACCCCGCTCAACTCCCTGCTCATCCTGGCCCAGCTGCTCGCCCAGAACCACACCCGCAACCTCACGGCCAAGCAGGTCGAGTACGCGGGCATCATCCATTCGGCCGGCTCCGACCTGCTGCAGCTGATCAACGACATCCTCGACCTGTCCAAGGTCGAGGCCGGCAAGATGGACATCAACCCCGAACGGGTGCCGCTGCGCCAGTTGCTCGACTACGTCGAGGCCACCTTCCGGCCGATGACCACGCAGAAGAGCCTGGAGTTCGTGATCACCACCGCTCCGGGTGTGCCGTCCGAGCTGCTCACCGATGACTCGCGGCTCCGCCAGGTGCTGCGCAACCTGCTGTCCAACGCGGTCAAGTTCACCGAGACGGGTAGCGTCGAGCTGCGGATCGAACCGGCCAATCCGGCCGAGCTGCCCGTTCCCGCGCGCCCGCACGGTTCGGCCGTCGCCCTGCGGGTCATCGACACCGGCATCGGCATCCCCGAGCAGCAACTGGAAGCGATCTTCGGCGCGTTCCAGCAGGCCGACGGCACCACCAGCCGCAAGTACGGCGGCACCGGGCTGGGCCTGTCGATCAGCCGCGAGATCGCCTACCTGCTCGGCGGCGCCATCACCGCGCAGAGCATCCCGGGGCAGGGCAGCGTCTTCACCTTCTACCTGCCGGTCGCGCGCCCCGACTTCGAGGACCGGCCGCCCGCCAGGTCCATGCCGTACCCGTCCGCCCCCATGCGGCTCGCGCCGCCCACGCCCGTGGCGCCGCAGCAGCGGCGGCTCCTGGTCATCGAGCAGCGGCAGCGTGGGCTGCTGTCCCTGGTCGCGGAGAGCGTGGTGGCCGACCTGGCCGACACCCGCGACCTGACCAGCCTCAACGGGAGCATCGAGGTGGTCACCGCCGCCGGCGCGGAGGAGGCCGCCGCCACGCTCGCGGCGGAGCCCTGCCACTGCATCGTCCTCGACATGGACATGCCCCACAGGGCCGCGTACGGGCTGCTGGAGGCCATGGACGGCGATCCCGCGCTCCAGCAGGTGCCGGTCCTGGCCTACAACAACTGGCGCACGAACCCGCAGCAGGAGGCGACCCTCCAGGACCGCGCCGGCCACCGGCCGCTGGAGCTGCTGTCCAGCCTCGACGAGCTGCGCGAGCGCATCGCCCTGCACCTGACCGCCGACCAGCCGGGCGACGTGCTCCCCCTGGCCCGGCCCGGCGAGCTGGGCGCGCCCGCCGGGCGCGAGGTCGACGACACGCTGGCCGGGCGTACGGTGCTGGTGGTCGACGACGACGCCAGGAACCTGTTCGCGCTCACCAGCATGCTGGAGATCCACGGCATGCATGTGCTGCACGCGGACAACGGCCGCAAGGGCATCGACACGCTGGTCGCCCACCCGGAGACCGACCTCATCCTGATGGACGTGATGATGCCGGAGATGGACGGCTACGCCGCCACGGAGGCGATCCGGGCCATGCCCCAGTACGTCAGCCTGCCCATCATCGCGGTCACGGCCAAGGCCATGCCGGGCGACCAGGAGAAGTCACTCGCGGCGGGCGCGAGCGACTACGTCACCAAGCCGGTCGACTCCGACCATCTCATCGAGGTGATCCAGCGCTGGATGAACTCCTAGCGCGGTCCCCACCCCACCTCGTCCACCCCCGAGGAGTCGCACGTTGCAGCCATCACAGCAGCCCGGCGCCGCCCTGCCAGGAGGCGACGCCACGGCGGCTGGTACCAGTGCGGAGGCGCCGGCCGGTGACGCGAACGTCGGCCGGCTGGCCGCCACGATCGAGCGGATGCGCAGGCAGATCCAGGACGCCCACCTGGCCGCCGAGGGGCGCGCCCTGATCGAGCTGGCCAAGGGCATCCTGGTCGAGCGGCTGCGCTGCGGCCCCGCCCAGGCGGCCCGCCAGCTCGCCACGCTCGCGGAGCAGTCCGGGCTGTCGCAGCTGGAGCTGGCCTCCGACATCATCGACCAGGCGGCGCAGGATCGCATCAGCGAGACGGCCCGCGAGTTCCTGCTCTCGGCGAGCGCGAGCCACGACCGGGCTCTTTCGGTTCGGCTGCGAGCCGCCGAGAGTGGCGTGCTCGGCGCGACGGACACCCAGGCGGTCGCCGAGTCTCTCCTGGAGCACGCGCTGGCGCCGCTCGGCGCGACGTCGGCCGCCGTGTGGGCCGCCGGTCCCGACGCCTCGCTCACCCTCGCCGGGTATGCGGGATTCAGTGCCGAGGAGGCCATGCGGTGGCGTTACGTCCCTCCCGGCGTCGCCACTCCGGCTCGCCAGGCTCTCACGGAACGCCATATCGTCTGGTTCCCGGCCCTACGCGAGGTCGGCCTGCCCAGTATCGGCCACCGGCAGGCGGTGGAAGGCGGGCGGGTGGCGGTGCCCGCGGGCACGGGCGGGCGCATCCTGGGTGTCCTGGAGATCGGCTGGCCACATGACCTGGAGCCGCAGTCGCCGCAGATCGAGCGGCAGATCGAGGCCCTGGCGGACTTGTGCGCCCACACCCTGGATGCGGCTCCGGCGCCGTCCCTCTCCGGGTTCGGCGACCCGGCCTTCTCCGAACTCGTCGATCTGGCCGAGGCGCTGCCGGATCCCGCCCTGGTGCTGCGTCCGCACCTCGACACCAGCGGCAGGCTGACCGACTTCCGCATCGTGCACACCAACGAGCGGTTCGCCGACCCGGCCGGGCGTCCGCGCCACCGAGTCACCGGGGCTCTGCTGCTGGAGGCGTACCCGCTGGCGGCCGAGGACGGCGGCCTGTTCGCCAAGGTCGAGCACGTACACGCGACAGGCGAGCCGTTCCGCACCGAGCGCATGACCCTCACCACCCTGGTGGACCAGGTGCGGCTGACCACCGAGGCCGACGTCAGCGTCACCCGTCACGGCGACAGCGTGCTGCTCATCTGGCGCGCCCACGACGAGACGGCGCGACTGGCCGGCATCCTGCTCCACGCGCAGCGCCTGGGCCGCATCGGCGGCTTCGAGGAGAACGCGCTCACCGGCCAGGTCACCTGGAACGACCAGCTCTTCTCCCTGTACGGCATCTCTCCCGCCGACCAGCCGATACCCCTGGAGCGGCTGCGCGAACACGCGCATCCCGACGACGCGGTCAGCATCGGCCGGTTCCTGCGCACCGTGCTGCATCATCGGCGGCCCGCCACCATGGCGTTCCGGCTCCATCGGCCCGACGGGATCTCCCGGCACATCCGCGTGGTGGCGGAGCCCGTTTTCGGGAACGACGACCGGCTGCTGGCCGTACGCGGTGCTTATCAGGACATTTCCTCCCAGCACTGGACCGAGGTCGCGCTCGCCGCGACCCGCGACCAGCTCGCGCACAGCGAGCAGCAGACCGCCGAGCGCAACCGCCTGGCCCTGCAGCTGCAGCGGGCCATCATGCCGTCGACGCGCAACACGATGGACGCCTTCGGGCTGCGGATCGCCGTCCACTACCGCCCGGCGGAGAAGGACCACCTGGTCGGCGGCGACTGGTATGACGCCGTCGTGCTGCCGTCCAAACAGGTGCTCCTGTCGGTGGGCGACGTCGCCGGGCACGGCATCGAGGCGGCCACCGGCATGGTCATGCTACGCAACGCCCTGCGCGGCCTGGCCGCCACCGGCGCGGGGCCCGCTCAGCTGCTGACCTGGCTCAACCTCGTCGCCCACCACCTGACCGACAGCGTGACCGCCACCGCGATCTGCGGCCTGTACGACCCGCAGACCCGGGTACTGCGCTGGGCCCGGGCCGGGCACCTGCCGCCCCTTCTGGTCCGGGGGACGAGCGCGTCGGAACTGCCGATGATCGGAGGGCTGCTGCTCGGGGCGATGTCCGAGGCATCGTACGAGGAGGGGCAGTTGCAGCTCGAAGCCAAGGACACCCTGCTGATGTATACGGACGGGCTCATCGAACGCCGGGACCGAGCCCTGCAACACGCCCAGAACCAACTGCTCGTCGTCTCCGCGCAGCCCGCTACGACGCTCGAACAGCGGCTGGACCACCTGCTCACGGACTGCACCTCGGACACCGACGACGACACGTGCCTCATCGGTGTCGAGCTGCGGTGACCCTCAGTCTGACAAGCCCTTGCGCAGGTCGTCGAGCACCTTGCGCAGGATGCGCGAGACGTGCATCTGCGAGATCCCGAACTCGGCGGCGATCTCGGCCTGCGTCATGTTGCCGTAGAAACGCAGCAGCAGGATCTTCTTCTCCCGTACGGGCAGCGCGTCGATGAGCGGCTTGACGGCGTGCTTGTCGACCAGGGAGTCCAGCGATTCGTCGTGCTCGGGGATGACGTCGCCGAGGCTCGCGGAGTCGTCGTCGACACCCGTCGGAGCATCGAGCGACAGCGTGCTGTAGGCCGCCGAGGCGTCCATCGTGAGCAGCACGTCCTCCTGGGAGATCTTCATCTTCTCGGCCAGCTCGGCGACCGTCGGCGCGCGGCCGAGGGTCTGGCTGAGGTCCGAGACGAGCTTGTTGAGCTCGGAGCGGCGCTCCTGGTAGACGCGCGGCACCCGGATGGCCCAGGTACGGTCCCTGAAGTGGCGCTTGACCTCACCGGTCATGGTGACGACCGCGTAGCCGCGGAAGTCGTGACCAAGGGAGGCGTCGAACCCGTTGATGGCCTTCATGAGGCCGACGTAGGCGGCTTGGCGCAGGTCTTCGACAGGCTCGCCGCGGTAGCGGTAGCGACGGGTGATGTCGTTCGCCAGCCACTCGTGCATCGCCACGAGCCGCTCACGGATCCGTACCTTGTCGAGCTCGGAGGTCTCCGGCTTGACCATCTCGACCAGAAGTTGTTCGGGGGTCATCTCGCTGAGCACGAGCGTCTGGGCTTGCTGGACGGTCATTCCTGCTCCTCATATCTACAGCAGGCGGTCCCGTCCAGAACCCAAAAAAGCCCAGACAGAGACACGCCTCGATAAAACGAGACGAAGCCCTCTGCTGGACTTCACTTCTAACATTACCCGCTTTACGACAATATCACCCGGAGCTAGATCACGAAAGGGTCACGCCTTCCTGGGTGTGGTTCCTCAGTCGCGTACCCAGAAGCTCTCCGGCAGCGCCTCGATCTCGACCACGGCCTGTTCGAGGTTCGCGGCGAACGGCAGCAGTGCCTGGTGCACCGGCTCACCGCCCTCGGCGAGCCGCCGGATGACCTGGGCGTTCACCCGCGCCCGGTCGACGACCTCGGGGCCGAACTTCGTACGGTCGCCCTCATAGCCGTAGGCGTCGAGCAGCAGGTGCAGCCGCCGGGACCGATCGTCGAACGCCGTGAACCCCTGCTCCGTGACGACGCGCCGAGCGTGCAGCGGCACCCAGGTCAACGCGCAGTAGGCCAGGTCGCGCTCCCGCGACGACGGCCCGGCGGTGTCCCAGTCGACGAACCCGACCAGATCGTCGCCCTGCCACACCGCGTTGTACGGGGAGGCGTCGTGGTGCCCGATGACGAGCCCCGGCCGCCACGGCCGCCCGATGAACCAGACCGCGCCGGACTCGGGCACGAACGTCGCCGTCGCGTCGTGCAGCCGCCGCATCCAGGCCCCGACCTGCTTGAGCGCGCTGTCCGACCACGCCCACGCGGGCCAGGGAGCCTGCTCCCCGATCGTGTCGCCGTGCAGGAAGGTCAGCACCTCGCGCCCCTGCTCGTCGAACCCGAGCACCCGAGGCGCCCCCTCGAACCCGACCGCCTCCAGATGGGCCAGCACGGTGTGCACGGTGCGCGTCCACGGATTGGCGGGCCGGTGGACGGTCTCACCGATGCGTACACCGCCGACATGCCTGCCACCCGGCAGGGGCTGCTCGTCCATGCTGCCGTTTCTACTCCCGGCCCGCGACTCGCGCACCTGGTTTTCGATCGGTTCGGTCAGGGGCGGATCAGGTAGGCGTGCAGCCGGCGGCACTCCGTACGGAACCTGCTGCCGCCACCCTGCCCGGCCACCGCCTCGACCTCGGGAATCGCTCCCCGAGCCGCGGCCTGCTGGGCCACTGTCACGGCGAGTCCGACCATCTTGGCCAGTCCCGCGCGAGGCTTCTCTCCGTCTGCGGCACTGGGCAGGAGGGCGGGCAGCAGGGCCCGCAGCACCTCCCACACCTCACGATGCGCACCGCGGTCGGCGGCGGCCTCGAGTGCGTCCATGATGTGCTGCTGCTTCAGCCACGTCCACCGGATGAGCACTCCGAGGTGAGCCCCCAGCTCGGCGGCCGGCAGGGCGCCGCGGGCCGCCATCGTCACCAGGACCGATGCCGCGCCGTTCGCGTCCCTCTGCGCCAGGAAGTAGGCCAGCACGAGTGCGGTGGCCACACCCGCGGGGCCGTCGGCCGCGGCCAGCATGGCGGGCTGGACAGGGTACGTACTTTCCCCAGCCCACTGGCGATGCAGGCGTGGCACCAGATTGACCGCCACCACCTCCCGGTGCGAGGGCAGGACCGACGGCCACCAGCCCATGCAGTGGCCGTAATCGTTCATGGTCCCGGCCGGTGGTTCGGTGATGAATTCGTCGATCAGGTCCAGGCCGGTCGGCTCGGCCTGCAGCCGCGGGGTCAGCCAAATCTGGCCGGTCCCGGTAGGCCGTCGCTCGTCGAGGTAGTAGGAGTCGAGGTCCTTGTTATAGCTCCACCGAACCCGGACCTCCGGGTCGGGCAGGCCGCCGTCGGCCAGCCGCCGCGCCACGGTCCGGCCCGCCTCGGAGGTCAGCCGCGCCGCCCGGGACGCCGCCTCCGGATGGGCGCCGCGCGGCAGCCGCAACAGCGCCTGCCGCAGATCCACCGGAAGGGGTACGGCCCGCGCAGCCTCACACTCCGCCAACCGGGAGACCAGGACGTCGGGGTCGAGCATCCCGCTGGCGAGAGTGGGCGTGGCCAGCAGCACCGGCGGCAGCGTGCCGTCCTTGAGCGCGGCGAGCACCTCCGCGAAACGACGCAGCACGAACATGTCCAACCCCGAGACCTCCCGTGGGTCGGGGAGCCGATCCCCCGGCGCCTTGGCGACCGGCTCCGCCGGTTCTGCGGCCCGGAGGGGGTCGGCCTGTGGCGTCGGCATGCCGGCCTGTTCGAGCAGGTCGAAGAACTGCTCTTGGACCTCCACGGGCAGGTGGGCGAACGAGAAGCCGTCCGCCTGCGCCGCGGATTCATCCTCGGAGCCATCCGCCAAGGCTTCGAGCGCGACCACCTGGAGGGCGCTGAAGGTGACCTCACTCTCGTACGCCGACCCTCCACGCCGCCAGCGCCCCTCGGCCGGGACACCCGGGTCGGCCCCCGGCGTGATCAGCTCCCGGGCGATCGCGGCACGCCATTGGTCGTCCTGCAGCCAGCGCCGCATCTCGAACAACTGCGGATAGCTGCTGCCGAACGGCACTTCGAGCGCCGATCGCAACCCGTCCCGGTCACGTGCGGCAAGCCGGACGAATCCGGCCAGCCAGCGCTCGCCGTCCGCCCATTGCCAGGAGGTCCAGCCGAGCGTCTCCATCTCCGCCGGCTTCTCCGGAGCGGCCGGGAACGGCGGTACCGGGACCGGCTCAGGAAGCGGCGGCGGGGTGAAGGCGGGTCCGGTCTCCTCGACGGCGGCCTGCCCGCCGAACACCGCGACCAGCCGGGCACCGAGCGCGGGCGGCAGCGCCGGGATGGCGTCCCTGATCTGCTCGGTGCCGAGCGGGCTGAAGCGGGCGGCGTGCTTGAGGGCGAGCTGGGCGGCTCGGCCCTGGATCTCGTACGCCTCGTGGTGGAAGGCGGTGACCAGGGCGGCGACCAGTTCGTCTGCTCGATCGGGCGCCAGGCGTACGGTCTGGTCGAACCACGTCAGACCTGGACGTACGAGCTTGGCCTCAGCCCGGAACAGCAGCCCTTCCAGCGCCTCGGCCACGTCGGCGGGATCGTGCGCGTCGAGCCGCCGCAGGTGGCGCAGGGACAGCTCGGCGACCGGGCCCGGTGCGGCGGGGAGCAGGCGCAGGTAGTCGCGACGGCGCGCGTCGATCTCGGCCGTGGTGGGTTCGAGGAGTTCGTGGAGACGGGCGAAGAAGCGCAGGTCCTGTGCGGTCCCACCGCGCAGGAAGCGGCGAACGCAGCCGTCGAGCAGCGCTTCCCGCTCGCCCACCGCGCGGATGGCACTGAACCACGGCGAGATCGGCTCGGCCTTCTCGTACTGCAACGCCCGGCCGACTCCTTCGGCCTCGAAGAGCCGGGGCAGCAGCGCGGGAAGCAGCGGATCGGACTCGACCACACTCCCGCCGACCCTACCCAGCGGGGCGCTCCCGGCGACCGCCCAGGCCACGACCAGCGGGTCGTGCTCGGGCGGCGGCGCCCCGGTGTGCCGCAGCATCGCCAGCGCGAGGACCGCGCCGGGATCCCGGGGCCCCCGGACCTTGGCGGCGAGCCGTACGGCCAGCTCGGCCTGCCACTCGGCAGGCCGGTGGTCGAGAAGCCGGATGACCCGCGCGGGATCGCCGAATTCGGTGCGGCCGGTGAACGTTCGCCACATCGCGAGGTCCCGGCGGGTCAGCCAGGAGGCCACCGCGCTGACCGCGCTGAGGGTGCCGGCTCCCGCCAGGCGTAACAGATCGGCCCAGTCCTGCCAGGGCTCGCGATCGGGCTCGCGCCAGTGCGTCCAGTAGCCCGGGTCCTCCTGCCGACGCCGGGTCTCCGCCACCCAGCGCTCCTGCTGCTTGGCCTCGGCGTGCCCGCTCAGCACGGGGATGTGGCCGCGCAGCTCGCCCGCGACGAGCTTGCGCTCGGCATCGTCCAGGGTGATCAGCCGCTCGATCAGCTTGTCCGCGTCACCTGCGCTGATGAGGTCGCGGATCTCGTCCCAGCTCGTCATGGCAGGGACCATAGAGATCACCACCGACAGAAACTCCGCCTCGCTCGTTCGCGCGCGGTCGCTTATCACGATCATGGTAAAAGGATCACGTGTCGACCGATGAATTCTTATCCACGGCCAGTCAACCGCTCGGTAACGTTTCGCCGCCTGCCTCGGCGTCCGGGACGCCTGGCCTCTCGCCGTCGCTGGTGAGCCCGTGCCCGCACACCCCCGCGTGCCCGCCGCCCACGTGCCTTCCATCGCGTCTGCGCGCGCAGCCCGTGCAGGCGTCACTGCTTGAGGACCCCGACGGGCCCACGAAAGGGTACGAGACCAACGCGGGGTACGTGCGGAAGTTCGCCGGCACCATGGACGGCTCGGCCACCGGCGTGGACACCGTCAAGCAGTGGACGCCCCGCTTCGAGGGCTGGAATCTAATCCCCATGGCCGGAGTGCCCATTGTCGGGCTGATGTTCGTCAACCGGCTGAACACCATCGCCGACACCTGGCGGGACAGCGCGGGCATCCTCTCCGAAGTGCTGCGCACCGACAGCGGCAAGATCTACAAGGCCGCGGACAACTACGTCGCCGCCGCGCGGGCCAACACCGTCAAGTGAGGAGAAACCCGCCATGGGCGAACCGCCGAAGCTGATCGTGCCGGGCCAGACCACCCCTGCGGCCAACCAGCAGCTCCACATCTCCAACGCCAGCGGCACCGTACAGCGGACCGTCACGGTCACTCCCCCGACGCGCACCGACCCCGGCTTCTACAAGCGGCTGATCACGGAGCTGAACCCGCTGCGCCAGAGCAACAGGGCCGCGATGGCCGTTTCCGGGCTCGGCGTCGCCGCGCTCGCGCTGGACGTGGCGGCCACCCTCAACCTGGGCAACCCGTTCCTCTTCTACGATCGGCGCGAGCAGTGGAAGGGCATGGCCGGTCTGCTGGAAGGCAGCCGGTCCGACCTGTGGCGCGCCTTCTTCGATGACATCTCCCCCAACTGGAAGGGCCAGGCGAGGGACACGCTCCAGCAGTACGTCCGGTTCAACGTCAACGGCTTGTACGGCCAGCTCGGCAAGATCTCCGACGAGATGAGCGGCGCCATGCACGGCCAGTACAAAGAGGTACTGGAGTACGACCTGTCGGTGTTCGGGCTCTACGCCACCTCGGCCCCCATACTGCGCAGCGTCGCCGCCATGAGCGCGCACCCGGTCGGGAGGGTCGCCCTGATGACCCAGGTCGGCCTGTTCATGAGCGCGGCGGGGAATCTGGTCAAGCAGTTCGCCGACGTGTACAACTCCTACGAGAGCGCCCTCAACAAGCTGGAACTCAAGCTCAACGATCTGAGGGGCGCCTTCTACCGGTCCGGCAACCCGGCGCTGGGAGCACGCGATCTCCACCTCACTCCAGCGATCGCCGATCCCGCCCAGCTCAACGACTACTGGGTGCCCATGGCGAAGGACGCCTCATGAGGCGCGTCGAGGCGTTCGCCGGGGGCCGGCAGGACGACGTCGACGGGCTGCTGCGCGAGACGGACGGCTGGGCGCGCACCCTGGCCGGGGCGCTGGGCGAGCTGGCGGAGGAACGGCTGGCGGGTGCCGACCCGTCCGAGGTCGTCCGCGCCGAGGTGTCCGGCACCGGTCGCCTGCGCGGGTTGTCCATCGACCCGCGCGGCCTGCGCGACCTGGACCACGTCCAGCTCGCCGAGGCCGTTTGCGCGGCGATCGCCGCGGCCCACCTCGCGATGGGGGAACGACTGACAGAGGTCGTCCAGGATCTGACGGGTCGAGCGCCTGACACCGCGGACACAGAGGGCGCCGTCGACCCGCTCGACGGCCATATCCGCAACGTGCTGCGAGGAGAGTGAGCGATGGAGGACATGGAGGGCATGGCGGAGGCGCAGGCGCGGCTGGAGGCGTTGATCGCCGCCGCCGAGCAGGCGGAGGCGAGGGTGGAGGAGTGGAGCGCCACCGAGTTCACCGGCGAGGCCGATCAGGGAGGGATCGTGGCCGTCACCGACGCGCTCGGCACCATCACCCGGTTGGAGATCTCCCCGCGGAGCAGGAGGCGACTGGACGCGACCGGCTTGGCCGCCGCCCTCCTCACGGCGATCACGACAGCCGAGGAGGACGCGGCGGCCTCCAGGGACGCGCTGCTCGGCGACCTGCACCCCACTTCGGGCAAGATCGCGTAGCGGTACGGTCACGGGTCCGCGCTGAAGCGGTCCGCCTGGTCATCCGGACCTGCCTGGCGCACCACCGGGACTCACCCGGCGCACCACCGGCGCTCACCGGTCGCACATCGTGGCGATGAAGGCGTCGATCAGGTGCTGCCGATTGCCGGGCACGCCGGTGACGTAGACGGTTGCGGCGCGCCCGGCCTGATCCCGGCCGCTGAACACCGCGGCCCCCGGCATGTCGCCGGCGGCGAAGTAGGTGTATCCGCAGCTCGACTTCATCCGGGCCACGCCGTAGCCGTAGCGAGCGCCCGCGGGCCAGCCTTCCTGCTCGACCTTCACTGACCCGGTCATCATCTTGCCCAGCGGGGCCTTGCGCCAGAATCGGTTGAGGTCCTCGGGAGTGGAGACCAGGCCGCCGCTGGGACCGAACTCGTAGGTGGGCAGCTGGTCGGTCAGATCTACCTCACCGCCCTGCGGACGACGAGGATCCACCCCGTAGGTGTGAGCGTGCGGGCCGCGGATGCCGTTGTCGCCCTTGGCCGGCCAGTACGTGTCCAGCATCCCGTACGGCCTGAGGATCAGGTCCCGGCTAGCCTGGCGGAAGTCCTTGCCGGTCACCTCGGTCACGATCATGCCGAGGACCAGGTAGTTGGTGTTGGCGTAGGCGAAGGAGCCGCGGGGCGTGGGCTTGAGCGTCAGCGCCACCCGCAGCAAGTCCGGGAAGGGCTCCTTCCACTCGATCGCGTTGAGGAACTCGGGCAGGCCGCTGGTCTGCTGCAGCAGCATCCGGACGGTGATCTTCCGACCGTCGATCTCGGCGCCGTCGCCGGTGCCGCGCAGCACTCCGGGCAGGTAACGCTCCACCGTGGCGTCCAGGTCGATCTTCTTCTGATCGACCAGCCGCAGCACGGTGGCGGCAATGATCGGCTTGCTCCCGCTGGCGATCCTGAACCGTCCCTGGGGCCCGATCATCGGCTCCCCGGTGCCCCGCTCCGCGGTGCCGGAGCGCCGGGTCACGGTCGCGCCACCCGGGCTCCGCACCTGGCTCAACGCGCCCGCCATGCCGTCCTCGGTGGTGAGCAGGTCAAGGCGGGACTGCGGCGAGGGCGTCGCGGCAGCGGCGAAGGCGGGCGCGACAGGGGCGAGAACCAGGGAACAGGCGACAGCAGCGGCGAGCAATTTCGTCATGCGTCCAATGTCGCGGGAAGATCGCTCAAGATCAGTCACGCCTGCTTGCCTGTTGAGGTGGGGGTCTTCCCTACCATCGAGGTGATCGCCAAGCGGCCGTCCTCACCACGCGGCACGGGGCCCACCCAGCCGAGCAGGCCCCTGATGGAGTCTTAATCGGTTTGCCGCCGGCCAGCCCGATCGGATAGGAAGCATGCATGCTAAGGGGTAGCAAGGTCATGCTCAGAGCCCGGCACGAGGGCGATATTCCGATCCTGCAGGCCGAGCTCGGCGATGACGTGGTCACCTCTTCGCGGGCCAATGGCCAGCCGTGGCGGCCGATCACGCCCGGCTCGAAGGACTCGCAGTTCGTGGTGGACGACAAGGAGCAAGAGCTCGCCAAGTTCTCCGTCGTGGAGTCGGACGGCGGCATGCTGGTCGGCAGCGCGCTGCTGTGGGGCATCGACAACCACAACCGGTCCGCGCACATCGGGCTGGGGCTGCTGCCGTCCGCCCGCGGCAAGGGCTACGGCACCGACGTGGTCGCGGTGCTGTGCCACTACGGTTTTGTCGTGCGCGGCCTGCAGCGGCTGCAGATCGAGACGCTGTCGGACAACGTCGCGATGTTGCGCTCCGCCGAGCACAACGGCTTCGTCCGCGAGGGCGTGCTGCGCTCCTCGGCCTGGGTCATGGGCGAGTTCCTTGACGAGGTGCTTCTCGGACTCCTCGTCCAGGACTGGAAGCCGGACCCGAAGGGCTAGGCCGCCCGACGGTCAAGGGCGGGCCGGAATCCTTGGCCGGTGCGCGGTCGTCGGCGCCTTGGCCGCAGTGACGGCACTGGCCTCGGCGGCGCAGGTGGTAGGCGAGGGCCGCTGCGGCCAGGGCTCCTCCCCAAACCGGCCAGAGCGTCTCCGGGAGCCAGGCGCCCCACTCCGCCATGGTGAACCGGCCCGAGAGCGCCCAGCGGATGTACGTCATACCGGCCACCGTGATGATGATCGCGACCAGCGTCGCCGGGATGATGGCGAGCAGCGGGGGCACCCGCTTGCCCCTCAGCCCGAGGATCCAGCGGGGGAAGACCTCGCCCCAGCGCTGAACCAGCCCGAGGGTGAGCAGCCCGCCGCCCGCGCCGAAAGTGGCCAGGTAGGCACCGGCCAGCCAGATGCCGGGAGCGTCGCGCGCGCCCTCGTCGAGAAACTCCTCGCTCACCCCGAGCGGCACGCCAAGTGCCCAGCACCACCGGGTCGCGCAGTAGACCAGCGGCACGGTTGCGGCGATGTAGACGGCCCGGCGTCCCCACCGGGCCGCCGCCTCGGGTGTGGTCCAGCCGTCCCGGCCGGTACGTCCGCACGAATGGCAGGCGTCCCGGCGACGTCGCTGGTAGGCGAGCGCGGCGGCGACCAGCAGCAACCCGCCGAACACGCACACGAGCTGGTTGACCACCGGCCATGGCCAGGCGTCGGCCAGGGTGGTGCCGCCCACGTTCAGGCCGAAGAGCGGGGCGACGGCCAGCAGGGGCGAGTAGGCCACGCCCATCATGAGCCGGGAGTCGGGGACCACGATGATCAGTAAGACCGCCATGGGCCAGGCCAGGAACAAGGGTGTGAGCCGGGGCACGCCTCGGCCGGTGCGGGCGAGCGTCACTCCGACGACTGCGCCGAGCAGGCCGAAGGCGGCGATCCACCAGCCGCCGGGGCGCGGGGTGGCGCCGGCGAGGATGGACAGCGCTCGGTCCAGGTCGGGGTCGGACGCGCCCCAGGGGAAGCCGGGCGCGCCAAGTGCCCAAGCCGCGCCGAGCGAGCCGTAGCACAAAGACCACAGCGCCGCCGCGTAGCCCGCCCACTCCGGCCAGCGCGAGATCAGGGATCGTGCGGTTGTTGTTGGCATACGACCAGCGTGCTGACTGGGTGTGCGGCGGGCCATGCGCCGTTCGGCCGATCTCCGCGCTGTTCAGGCGCCGCGGGTATGCCATTCGGCAGAGGCGGGGCCGTCAGTCGTCGTTCAGCGGCGGTCCCGGCGCATCGTGTGGCGTTGCCGCAAGTAGAGGCCGAGCGACGCCACCACTCCGGTCACCACGATGGCCGCCGTCAGCCAGTAGATCCCCCAGTACCGCCCGTCGAACATCGAAACCCGCACATCCACCTCTTGCGCATTCACCCCGAAAAAGGTGAGCACCAAGGTCACCGGCACCGCCACCGCCGACACGAACCCGATAGCCACCGACCACCGCAACTGCCGGTCCTCGTCCGCCCGCCGCTCCAGGCTCTCGATCGTGGTCAGTTCCGCCCTGATCGCCCGTTCGAGCCGTTCGAGCATGCGGGCCACGTTCTCCGCCTTGCCCACCAGCCCCATCGTCTCGTACAGGGCGTCGTGGTAGCCCGCCACCCGCAACGACGGCACCAGCATCCCGAGGTCCGCCGTCGCCTCGACGCTGTAGCTGAGGTCCAGCTCCAGGTCGCCGAGCTGGCTGGTCAGCGACGCCAGGCTCCGGCGGCGGTCCCGCGTGTCCTGCTGCGCTCGGTCGCGGCCGCGGAACGCCTCCACTGCCTGGTAGGCCACCGACCGGATCTCGCGCAGCCGCGCCGCGCTCGCCACTCCCTGCACGGCCGACAGGAAGATGCCGTCCTCCACGTAGTCCGGCTGGCCGCAGAGCACGCTGACGTACGGGCTCACGGCGGCAGTGGTCTCCGGACGCCTGTTCAGCTCGCTCGGGTAGGTGATCGTGCTGAACTCGTCGCGGTTCGGCAGATCGCCGCGGTAGATCACCCGCTGGACGATCCCGTTGGAGTCGGCTGCCGGGAGCTGGGCGGCGAAGGCGAGCTGGTGGCGTTCGGGGAAGAAGCCGCCGGTCGTGCCCGCCAGCTCCGCGGTCACCGCCTCCAGCGGGCGGCCGTCGATCTTCAGGTCGGCGTAGAAGCAGTCCTCCAGCAGGTCGACCGTGTCGGCCAGCTCGCACTCGAGGTCCAGGCTCAGCACGGCCACGATCTGCGTGGACGGCACCGCGAACAGCCACAACCGGGCACCCGCGAGCTGCCGGTCCCAGTCGGCGAACTCGATCGTCCGCTGGTCGAGCGCCAGCCGGTGCAGCACCCGAGGAGTGGCCGACCCGGTGAAGTAGGTTTCCGGCCGCCCGAGCCGTGGACGGTCGCCTGGCGGCGCCGCCTCCGCGTCGTCCGTCACGTGCCAGGGTGTGGCGAAGATGTTGGTGAGCCGTACACCCTGTGCTGGACGAATGCCGAACAACGTCACGATCTAGAGGGTATCCGTACGGTCACCACAAGTCCCCCACCTTCCCGCGGTACGGCCGCCGCGGTGCCGCTGTGGACACGGGCGACGGCCCGCACGATGGACAGCCCGAGCCCCGCACCCGACGCCGACCCCGTGCGGTCGTCGTTCAGCCGGCGGAACGGCTCGAACAGGTGGGGCACCTGAGCCGGGGCGATCTCCGGGCCGGTGTTCTCCACCACGACAAAGGATCCGTCCGCCCCCGAACCCGTGCGGACGAACACCGAGCCTCGCGAGTCGTTGTACTTGACCGCGTTGTCGGCGAGATTCACCACCACCCGCTCCAGCAGCAGGGCATCACCCGTCGCGGGCGCGGCGGCCAGATCCGCGTCAACCCCCGGATAACGGTCGAGAGCGGACCGGGCCAGCTCGGCCAGGTCCACGGGCTCCCGGTCGGTCAGCTCGCTTTCGGTCTGGGCCAGCGTGAGCAGCCCTTCGATGAGGCGCTCCTGGCGGCTGTTGGAGGCGAGCAGGTGGTCACGGACCGGCCGCAGCTCCGCCGGCAGCGTCGCATCGGCGAACGACACCTGCAGCAGCGCCCGGTCGATCGCCAGAGGCGTCTTGAGCTCATGCGAGGCGTTGGCGACGAACCGCCGCTGCCCGTCGAAGGCCCGGTCGAGCCGTTCAAGCATGGAGTCGAAGGTGTCGGTGACCTGCTGCAGGGGACCGAGCGCGCGCCGGGCGACGCTCCAGCCGACCGCGAGCCCGCCCAGCCCGACCAGGACGGTGGCCAGGATCGACCAGGACACGATCGAGTCGATCACCCGGTTCTTGTAGCCGTCGACCTCGACCATCACCTGCTGGACGAGCACCCGGTCCGGGGGCTCCGGCAGGCCCGAACCGGGGTCGATGGACTGGCTGACGATCCGGGTGACCACGAAGTAGTTGACGCCCACCAGGATGATCGCGGCCAGGAAGAACAGCGTCCCGTACACGACCGTCAGTCGCCACCTGACGGACAGACGCCGCCTGCTCATATGCGGTATCCGGTGCCGGTGACCGTCTCGATCACCGGTGGGTCGCCCAGCTTCTTGCGCAACGTGCCCAGGGTCACCCGCACGGAGTTCGTGAAGTAGTTGATGTTCTCGTCCCATGCCTTCTCCAGCAGGTCCTCGGCGCTGACCACGGCGCCCTCGGCGCGCAGCAGCACCTCCAGCACGGCGAACTCCTTCTGACTGAGCGCGACGTACCAGCCGTCCCTGAACACCTCGTGCCGCGCCGGGTCGAGCGTGATGCCGCAGCGGGACAGACCGATCACGTCGTAGTCGTTGGTCATCGCCGGTTCCAGCGCGGCGTCGCCGTCGTAGACGACGTCCACGGCCATCGCCTCCTTGCGCAGCCCGACCGCCACGACGTCGGCCAGGACCCGCTCGTCTTCCGCGATCAGTACACGCATGTCTTGATGATCCCCATCATCCGGTGGAAAGCGCCAGCGTGGGTGACGTCCTGGCCGCGCGCATCGCCGGGTAGATCCCCGCGACGGTGCCGACCAGCATGGTCGCCGCCGGCCCGCCGCCGAGCGCCCAGGCGGGCACGACCGCGGGCATGTCCTGCCACAGCGCGTACCCGTACGTGACGGCGAGCCCGAGCACCGCGCCACTCACCCCGCCGAACCCGGCCAGCAGCACCGACTCCGCCAGGAACTGGACCCGCACCTGGCCCCGGGTCGCGCCGAGCGAGCGGCGCAGGCCGATCTCGCGGCGCCGTTCCAGCACCGAGATGACCATGGTGTTGGCCACACCGACCGCGCCGACGAGCAGCGCGACCCCGCCGACGCCGAGCAGCAGGTTCGTGAACGCCCCCGCCACGGCGGCCCGCGCGGCGAGCGCGTCCGACGGTCGGCTGACCGCGACCTCTTCCGGGTGCTCCGGGTTGGTGGTACGGGCCGTTCGAGCTGCTCAACGTCCGCTCCCCTGGAGGCGATGACCAGCTCGCGGTACATCGGGATCGACCCGTACATGAGGACGACCGGATGGCGGTCGACCTGGTAGAGCCACCCACCTCGGCGTACGACCGTCCCCTCGGCGTGGGTGTTGGTCACGGTGCCCATCGCCTTTTCGGCTGGACGAGGCGGCCCGAGTAGCCAAGCGTGCCGCCGACCGCCTTGGTGTCCACCAGGTCCGAGCGGGTGATCTCCGCGGTGGCTCCCACGGCGGAAGCGGCGATCGCGGGCGTGCCCGGCCTCTGAGAGAGCGCCGCCGCCGTCGCCCCGGCGATCAACACCGCGATCCCGGCGACCGCCGCCTTCCGACTCACCGCTTTACGGCTAACGGTCTTCCGGCTCAGCGCTTGACGGCTCACCGCGCGCCCTGGTCCATCAGTGGCAGGCATGCCTTCTGCGCGGCCTGTGCCGCCGGCGAGTCCCCGTCGATTCCCTGCGGTGGGTCCAGCCTGATGCCGCCTTTCTCGTCCTGGCGTGGGTCGGGCATATTGACGCCCTTCTGACGCATGCAGGCGGTGAACTTGAGCGCCCGATCCATAGCGTTCTTCCGCTCTTCGGCGGACATGGGGGGAAGCACCGGCGCGTATTGCTTGCAGGCCTGCTCCGCCGCCGCGCCTTTCTGCGGGTCGGAGCCGCGGACGCTCATCCCATCGTCGTTCTGGGTCACGGTGAGGCCGTGCTCACGCAGGCAGGAGGCGTATTTCGCCGGGTCGCCCGAGGACGTGGGCGACCCGGCGCCGGGGCTGTTCCGCTGACCGGCGCACGCGGTCAGGACGAGGGGGATCGCGATCAGAATGGCGATCCGGATTCTTTTTCGGGTCACGCCCGCATAGTGCGAGAGAGCCGTTAAAAGTGCGTTAAGCGGATTTGTTTAACCGGTCTTTATCCGGCGGGCGTCCCGAGGAGGTCGTTCATGGTGCCGTACGGGATGCCGTCGGCGGTCGAGTCGTACGTGCCGTGTTCCAGGAGCTCCGTCGTGGCGCGGGCGGCGACGGCGTACGCGGTCTGGGCGATCGCGGAGCCGAGGCTGATGCGGACCGCGCCGGCCGCGGCCAGCTCGGCCACCGTCGGGGCGCCGGCCCACACCATCACCGCGATCGGCAGCGGCCCGGCCGCCAGCTCGGCGATCGCCTCCAGGTCGATCAGGCCGGGCACGAACAGGCTGTCCGCACCGGCCGCCGCGTAGGCGACGGCTCGCTCCTGTACTGCCTCCAGCTTCTTGTCCGGACCGTCAGCGGTCAGGAACACGTCCGTCCGCGCGTTGATCCACACGGGTACGGCCAGCCGGTCGGCGGCGGCGCGGGCCGCGGCCAGCCGGTCGGCCTGTTCGGCGGGCTCGAACAGGCCGGAGCCGCGGCGATCTTCAAGGTTGACCCCGACGGCGCCGGCCTGGACGACGGCCGTGATCGTGGCGGCCACGGCTTCGGGCTCAGGTCCGTATCCGGCTTCGATGTCGGCCGAGACCGGTACGCCGACCGCCGCCGCGATGCGTTCGATGGCCGCCGCGGCTCGGTCCACCCCCAGGTCGGCGGCGTCGGGCACGCCCAGGGACCAGGCGACGCCGGCGCTGGTGGTGGCCACGGCCTTGGCGCCGGCGTGGACGACAGTGACCGCCGAGGCGGCGTCCCAGGCGTTGGCCAGCAGCAGCGGGTCGCCGGACCGGTGCAGACCGGTGAAGATCTCCGCCTGGCGGATCTGTCGTTGCGGGTCGATCGTCATGGCGCCAACCCTACGAGGGAGACGACTGGCTTGGTAGCCGTATTCGGACAGCAGTGCGAAAGGCTCACGACAGGGCCGCTTGCTATCGTCGACAAGCCACGCTCCCCTCACCTCTCAGGAGCACACCCATGGACGCGTTACGCATCGTCTCCCTGATGGCCGCCACCATGACGATGGGGCTGGTGGCCGGCGCCTTCGCCCTCTACGCGCACACCGTCATGCCGGGCCTCGGCAAAACCGACGACCGCACCTTCGTCGGCGCGTTCCAGTCCATGGACCGGGCCATCATCAACCCGTGGTTCATGGGCGGCGGCTTTCTGGGGGCGCTGATATTCAGCATCCTCGCCGCGGTCACCCATGTCGGCCGGCCCGAGCTGCCGTGGATCGCGGTCGCGCTCGTTCTCTACATCGTCACGTTCGTCATCACAATGGCGATCAACGTGCCGCGGAACGACGCGCTCAAGGCGGCCGGGGATCCGGACGGCATCGCCGACCTCGCCGCGGTCCGGGCGGAGTTCGACGAGGCGCGATGGGTGCGCTGGAACCGCGTCCGGGTCCTCGCCTCCACGACCGCCTTCGGCCTGCTGGCCTGGGCGCTCACCGTGCACGGCATGTCGAGCTAGCGCCTTTCCGCCCAGAGCCGCGGTACGCGAGAGTAATCTTCCCGCAACAGCCAGTTGCCAGGAGGTCACGTGTCCCCCTCCTTCCCCGCCCGGCAGCCGTTGAGCGACGACTCCATCGATCAGCTCCTTCAGAGCGTGGCCGACGCCGCCGAGCAGGCCGCGACCGACCACGCGGCGGCAGCGCGGCACTATCGCGACCTTTCCACCGCCGCCGAACAGGACCCCGCGTCCGGCCGGCCGATCGGGGGGCTGAGACTCGATCCGCAGGCCTCGCTCACCGTCCAGCGGGTGCTCCTCGCCGAGAGCCTGGCCGACGAGTATGAGGATGCGGCCCAGAAGTTCATCGCCTGGTGGGTCGACCTCGCGGTCTGCGCGGTGCTGGCCCTGCTCACCGAGGTCCCGCTGACCAGGGGACGCGCGGCGGCCGGCGATCCGAGCTCGTGCATGGAGCCGGACGAGCTCGTCTGCCTGCCCCCGGTGCCCGAGGGCGAACGTCAACTCGCCGAGCTCGCCGTCAGCATGGACCAGTGCTGGACCCCGGAAGGGATCGCGATGGGTGGCAAGGCGTTCGCGGCCGAGCTCGGGCTGACCCTGCGGCGCGACCCGGAGGGAAACCCGCTGCTCGTCGAGGACGGGACTCCGGAGGCGCGGCGGCAGCGCCTGTGGGGCCAGATGTGGCGGTGGCACCGGATGCCGCTCCTGCCGGAGACCGCCGACCTCGTCCAGGCCCTGACCGCGGCCGGCGCCGCCCCGCCCATGGTGGACAACGTCCGCTACGCCTCCAGCGCCGTGGAGGCCGCCATAGCGGCCAAGGAACGCGCGTGGGATCTGTCCGATCAATGGGACAGCACTCGGTCGGCGGAGGAGACCGCGCTGGTCGACTCCCTGTGGCGGCAGGCGGATGAGCTGCCCCATCTGCTCACCGCCTATGCCCGCGTCCTGACCGCGCACCTGCCCACGCTCCGCGCGCTGAGAAGAGTGTCCTAGGCGAGAGTGCTACGCGTGAAAGACGGTGGCCAGCTCCGGGATGCGGGCCCGGTAGCCGTCGAGCAGCTTGCGTGCCGTGCCGACGGAGTCGACCAGCGGGTGCAGGGCGAACGCCTCGACGGCCAGGCGGGACGAGCCCGACATGGCGGCCTCGATGGCCGTCTGCTCGACCGCCTTCACCTGCTGCACGAGACCGAGGAACCGGCCGGGGAGCGGGCGGGTGGCCAGCGGCCGGATCCCGGAGCCGTCCACCGCGCAGGGGATCTCGACGACCGCCTCCGCGGGCAGGCCGGGCACCGCGCTGCCGTTGCGGACATTGAGGATCATGGTGGACGGCTCACCGCGGGCGATGGCGGCCATGAGCGCGAGCGCGATGCCTTCGTAGCCGCCCGCCTCCAGGTCGGCGGCGTCGCGCTCGCCGGCGTCGGTGATCTCGCGGGTGTCGGCCATGTACGACGCGTCGCGCTCGCTGCGTGCCCTGCCCCACTCGGCGAGGGCGTGCTCGGGCCGCTCGCGTACGGCCGCGTAGAACCGGTCCTGCTGCCCGAGCAGGGACTCACCACGGGTCGGCCCGGAGACGGCGGCGACGGACTCGCGGGTGAAGTAGTAGTAGTACAGATACTCGTTGGGCAGCGCCCCCAGAGTCCGCACCCAGTCGCCGCCGAAGATCCGGGCCTCCTCGACCTGCCGCAGCGCCACGTCGTCGGCGAGCAGGTCAGGCAGCACATCGCGGCCCTGGTGGGAGAGCCCGTGCAGCCAGCCGAGATGGTTCAGTCCCACGTAGTCGGGCGACACGCGCGCCGGGTCGAGGCCGAGGGCGGCGGCGGCGCGGCGGATCAGCCCGATCGGCGAGTCGCAGATGCCGACCACGCGATCGCCGAGCACGCTCCGCATGGCCTCGGTGATCATGCCGGCCGGGTTGGTGAAGTTGATCACCCACGCCTGGGGCGCGACCGCGGCCACCCGCTCGGCCACCCGGACGGCGACCGGGATCGTACGCAGCCCATAGGCGATGCCGCCTGGCCCGGTCGTCTCCTGACCGAGCAGGCCCAGCTCCAGCGCGACCCGCTCATCGGCGGTGCGGCCCGCCAGTCCGCCGACGCGGATCGCCGAGAAGACGAAGGTGGCGTCGCGCAGCGCGGTGTCCAGGTCGGTGGTGGTCAGCACCCTGGGCGGGTCGTCGTGCCCGGCGGCGAGCTGCTGGAGCACGTGCTGGATGGCGGCCAGCCGGTCCGCCGACACGTCGTACAGCACCACCTCCTCCACGCGCGGCTTCGCGGTGTCGCGCAGCAACGCGCCGTAGACCAGCGGGACCCGGAAGCCGCCGCCGCCGAGGACGGTCAGTCTCATCGCCACCCCTTCACACGATTCACACGACCTGCACCTCGGCACCCGCGGCGGCGCAGTTGCGCAGCGTCGCCGCGTCGGCGCCCTCGTTCGTGACGACCACGTCGATGTCCTCGGGACCGCACACCCGCAGCGCGCCGGTGCCGGGGAACTTCTGCCGGTCGGCGAGTAACACCACCTGACCCGCCGCCGCGATCATGGCCCGCTTCAGCGGCACCTCGGCGAGCGTGGTGTCGACGAGCTGGCCGTCCGGCCGGACGCCGCTCACGCCCAGGAACACGCGGTCGGCGCACACCTGGCGCAGCGCCTCCTCGGTCAGCACCCCGACCAGCGAGTGGTACGTCCGGCGGACCATGCCGCCGAGCAGCAGCAGCTCGACCGCCGGGTCGGCGCGGAGCACGTCGAGGACGGCGAGGCTGGAGGTGACCACGGTGATGCGGCGGCCACGGAGGCGGCGGGCCAGGCGCATCGTCGTCGTCCCGATGTCGAGCAGGACCACGTCGCCGTCGCGGACGATCTGCGCGGCGCGGCCAGCCACGGCCTCCTTGTCCTGCTCGTCGACCCCCGCCACCTCGGCGAAGGGCCGGTTGGTGTCGGCGTCGACCTCGGCGAGAGCGCCGCCGCGCACGCGCCTCAGCGTGCCGTCGCGGTCGAGCACCTCAAGGTCGCGGCGGATGGTCGACGGGCTCACGCCGAGCTGGCTGGCCAGATCGCTAACGCTGGTAGCGCCTGAGAGGCGGACCCGGCGCATGATCTCGGCATGCCTGAGGCGCTGAAGCACGGGGGCATCGTATCAGTCATATCCGCGCATGAGTGAGCATCATTGGCCAAAAGCCCGCGTGAAACACTTGAAGTGAGCAAGCCAAACATGCAAGATTGCGCACATCTCGCTCTGTCGAGGAGGACTTTCCGTGTCTAGCCAGGCTTATGACCCTCTAGCCGATCAGCGAACCCCGGAGGGGCCACAGTTCGACGTCTTCTTAGCGGGCACGGTCTTCCTCGACATCGTGTTCACCGGGCTGCCCGCGATGCCCGCCGCCGGCACGGAGATCTGGGCCGACGGCATGGGCTCGTGCCCGGGCGGCATCGCCAACCTGGCCATCGCGACCAGCCGGCTGGGCCTGCGCACCTCGCTGGCCGCCGCGTTCGGGGACGACGACTACGCCGACTTCTGCTGGCGTACGCTCGCGGAGCAGGAATCCGTTGACCTGTCCAGGTCGCGGCGCTTCGAGAACTGGCACTCGCCGGTGACGGTCTCCATGGCGGTCGACCGCGACCGCAGCATGGTGACCCACGGCCACTCCGCGCCCATGTCGGCGTCGGACATGATCGGCTCCCCGCCCCGGTCCAAAGCGGTGATCGTGACGCTGTCCGCCGAGGAGCCGCTCGGCATGCCCGGCAAGTGCAACTGGGCCGAGAAGGCGCAGCTCGACGGCGCCCTCATCTTCGCCGACGTGGGCTGGGATCCGTCCGGCGCCTGGTCGCCCGACATGCTGGAGCAGCTCTCGGTCTGCCATGCGTTCATGCCCAACGCGGTCGAGGCCATGGCCTACACCGGCACCGACAGCCCCCGCGACGCGCTGTACGCGATCGCCGACCGGGTTCCGCTCGCCGTGGTCACCGACGGGGCCAACGGCGCCATGGCCATCGACTCCCTGACGGGTGAGGAAGCGTTCGTCCCGGCTCCGCGGGTGACGGCGCTGGACCCGACCGGCGCGGGGGACGTCTTCGGCGCGGGACTCGTGCTCGGCACCCTGTGCGGCTGGCCGCTGAACGACCGGCTGGCGTTCGCCGGGGTCTGCTCGGCGCTGGCCGTCCAGCAGTTCGGCGGCTCGCTGGCGGCACCCGGCTGGGGGGACATCGCCGACTGGTGGCACGAGGTGCGGGCGGCGGCCGGCCACAGCGGCGCCTACGGCGACTCGCTGGCCCGCCGCTACGCCTTCCTCGACAAGCTGGTGCCCACCGACCCGGTGGGCGCGGTACGCCGGGCGGCCGCCACCATCGCCCGGCACGCCGACGTCGGGATGGCTCCGCAGGCACCGGGTAAGCCACCGGCCAAGCCTGAAGGCGCGGCACCCGACGAGCCCGAGGACCCGGACACGCCTCGCGTGCCTGCTCAGAAGGAGTAACACCATGATCGCCTCGACACCTCGCGGACGTGCCGTACTCGCCGCCACCGTCGTGGCCCTCGCCGCGACGGCGTGCGCGCCCGGCTCCTCGGCTCCGCCGACGACGGCCTCGTCGGCGGCGCCCAGCGCGGTGCGCACCGACGCCGCGGCCCTCGGCAACGTGACCCTCACGATCTGGGACCAGGAGGTACGCGGCGGGCAGGCCGCCCAGATGAAGCAGCTCAACGCCGCGTTCGAGGCGAAGTACCCCAACATCAAGCTCAAGCGGGTCTCCCGCTCCTTCGACGACCTCAACACCACCCTGCGCCTGGCGCTGAGCGGCAACGAACCGCCGGACGTGGTGGAGGCCAACAACGGCCGGTCCTCGATGGGCGCGTTCGTGAAGGCCGGCCAGCTGCGCCCGCTGAACGCCTACGCCGAGGCGTACGGCTGGAAGAAGCGCTATCCGGACTCGGTCCTGCGCTACTCCAGCTACAGCGCCGACGGCAAGCTGTTCGGCGAGGGCAACCTGTACGGCCTGCCTCAGGTCGGCGAGGTCGTCGGCATCTACTACAACGCCGCCAAGCTGACCGGCCTCGGCCTGCAGCCGCCGAAGACCTGGGAGGAGTTCCAGGCCGCGCTGGCCAAGGCCAAGGACGCCGGCGAGGTGCCGATGCAGCTCGGCAACCTCGACAAGTGGCCGGCCATCCACGTGTTCGGCACCGTGCAGGGCCGCGACGTCCCCGCCGCGCAGATCAGCACGCTGGCCTTCGGCCGCAAGGGCGCCTCCTGGAACACGCCCGAGAACACCAAGGCCGCCCAGCAACTCGTCGACTGGGTCGACAAGGGCTACTTCAACAAGGGCTTCAACGGCCAGGGCTATGACCCGGCGTGGCAGGCGTTCAGCAAGGGCACGGGCGTCTTCATGATCGCCGGCACCTGGCTGATGGCCGACATGGAGAAGGTCCTGGGCAAGAACCTGGGCTTCATGCTGCCGCCCGGCGTCACGGCCGACGCGCCGCCCGTCGCGACCGGTGGCACGGGCCTGCCGTTCGCCATCACCGCCAAGAGCCCCAACCCCGACGCGGCGGCCGCGTACATCGACTTCATCACCAACGCCGACGCCATGAAGGTGCTCACCGCCACCGGCAACCTGCCGGTCGCCGACACCGACCAGCAGAGCGTCAAGGCGGGCGCGCAGCAGGACGTCTTCAAGGCGTTCGGCACCGCGACCAAGAACGACGGCCTGGTGCCCTACCTCGACTACGCGACCCCGACCTTCGCCGACACGCTGGGCGCGGCGCTGCAGGACCTGCTGGCCAAGAAGGCGACTCCGCAGGAGTTCCTGGCCACGCTGGAGAAGGACTACAAGACCTTCTCGGAGACGAACGGGTGAGCGTGGCCCGACCTCCCGGGGAGCCCAGACGGGTCGCCTACCTCTACTTACTGCCGGCGTTCGTCGTCTACGCGGCGTTCCTGCTCTATCCGATCGGCCGCGCCGTCCAGTTGTCGCTGTACGACTGGGACGGGCTGTCCGTCGGCCGGTGGGCGGGGCTGTCCAACTACGCGGCGATCGTCGCGGACGAGGGGCTGCGTGACGCCTTCGTCCACGCCCTGGTCCTGGTCGGGTTCTACGCGCTGGCGCCGCTGGCCATCGGGCTGATGCTGGCCGCGATACTCAACCACGCCAAGGTGCGCGGGCTCGGGTTCTTCCGCACGGTGGTGTTCCTGCCGCAGGTGGTCGCCATGGTGGTGGTGGCCGTCGCCTGGCGCCGCGTGTACGCCCCGGACGGCACGCTCAACGGCCTGCTCGACGCGCTCGGCCTCGACTCGCTGACCAGGGGCTGGCTGGGCGACTACACGTTCGCGCTGCCGGCCGTCGGCGTGGTCGGCACCTGGTTCGAGACCGGGCTGGTGACCGTGCTGCTGCTGGCCGGGATGAGCCGCATCCCGCTGGAGCTGTACGAGGCGGCGCGGCTCGACGGGGCGGGCGCGGTCAAGGAGTTCTTCGCGGTCACGCTGCCGTCGGTGCGCGGGGAGATCGCGGTCGCGCTGACGCTGACCGTCATCGCCGCGCTGCGGACGTTCGACCTGGTGTACATCACCACGCGCGGCGGTCCGGGAAACTCCACGTCGGTGCCGTCGTACGAGGTCTACCACCGGGCCTTCGGGCTCAGCCAGATCGGTTCGGCGGCGGCGATCGGGGTAACCCTGACGGTGATCATCTTCGCGATCTCGTTCGTGATCAACCGCTTCGCGGACAGGGGGGCCTCGTGATCTCGCGTGGGGAGCGGCTGGCCAACTACGTCATCCTGTCGGCGTTCGCCGCGTTCGCGCTCTTCCCCATCCTGTCGATCCTGTTCGCCGCGCTCGGCCCCGACGACAGCGCCGACGCCACCGGGCAGGGGCTCAGCGTGGCGGGGCTGCACGTGGGCAACTTCGCGGCGGCGTGGGAGATCGGGCATTTCGGGACCTACCTGCGTACCAGCCTGGCGGTGTCGGCGTTCGTCGTGGTGGTCAGCGTGGTGCTGTCGATCATGAGCGGGTACGCGTTCGGCACCATGCGCTTCCGCGGCCAGTCGGTGCTGTTCTACCTGTTCATGCTCGGGATCATGATGCCGAGTGAGGCCATCGCGGTGCCGCTCTACTTCGACCTGCGCTCGCTCGGCCTGATCGACACGTTCTGGTCGGTCGCGCTGCCGCAGGTCGCGCTGTCGGTGGCGTTCGGCACGTTCTGGATGCGGGCCTACTTCCGGGCCGGCAGCCGGGCCATCGTCGAGGCCGCCCGCATCGACGGCGCCTCGACCTGGCGCATCCTGTGGCAGGTGCTGGTGCCCCCGGCCCGGCCCGCCGTGGTGACCCTGACCGTCCTGGTCTTCATGTGGACGTGGAACGAGTTCCTCATCCCGCTGATCATGGTGACGAGCGAGTCGCTGCGTACCGCGCCGCTGGGTCTGGCCTTCTTCCAGGGCCAGTACACCTCCGGCTTCACCCTGCTCGCCGCCGGATCGGTCATCGTCGCGACCCCGGTGGTGATCTTCTACCTGTTCCTCCAGCGTCACTTCGTCCGCGGGCTGCTCCAGGGAGCGGTCCGCGAATAACCCCCCGGAGGTTCCCTTGAAGATAGTGGCGCTGGTCGCCGCGGCCGTGCTCGCCCTTTCGCCGGTCACCCCGGCACTGGCCGAGCAGGCCCCCGCTCCCCCCGTCGACCTCGACGCGCTGTTCGTCGGCGCCCATCCCGACGACGAGGCGTTCAGCCTGTCCACGCTCGGCCAGTGGAACGAGGACCACGACATCCGCACCGGCGTCGTCACCGTCACCCGGGGCGAGGGCGGCGGCAACGCCGTCGGACCGGAGGAAGGCCCGGCGCTCGGCCTGCTGCGGGAGGCCGAGGAGCGTACCGCGGTCGGCAAGGCCGGGGTGCGGGAGGTGTTCAACCTCGACGACGTCGACTTCTACTACACGGTCAGCGCCCCGCTGACCGACCAGATCTGGGGGGACGACACCCTGGAGAAGGTCGTGCGAATCGTCCGCCAGACCCGCCCCGAGGTCCTGCTCACCATGGACCCGGCCCCCTCCCCCGGCAACCACGGGAACCACCAGCAGGCCGCGCGGCTGGCCGTCGAGGCGTTCTACGCGGCGGCCGACCCGAAGGCCTTCCCCGAGCAGATCACCCGCGAGGGGCTGCGGCCCTTCGCGCCCGCCCGCCTGTTCCTCGGCGGCGGCCGCGGCACCTCCCAGGTCGGCCCCGCCTGCGCCGCGACGTTCCGCCCCACGAACCCGGCCCAGAACGTGTACGGCGTGTGGAGCGGACGCGCCTCCCAGAGCCAGGGCAAGACCTGGGCCGCCATCGAGCGCGAGGCCCAGCGCTCGTACGCCTCCCAGGGCTGGGCCGTCTTCCCCGACGTGCCGTCCGACCCCGCCCAGCTGGGCTGCGACTTCTTCACCCAGGTGGACTCGCGGGTGCCCTTCCCCGAGCCGGGCACCGCGGCGGCGGCCGCGCCCACGGCGATCCTCGACGGCGCGCTGACCCGCCCGGCCGGAACCGTCCCACTCGGCACCCTGCTCGGCCTGCGCCCCAGCACGTTCGACGTCCGCCCGGGCACGGCGTTCACCGTCAAGGTCGCCGCGACCGCCCCGTCGCGCGAACCGCTGGGCCGCTCGGCCGTGACGCTGAAGGCCCCCGAGGGCTGGCGGGTCAGCGGCTCCGGCGACCTCGGCAGGATCGCCGCGGGGCGTACGGGATCCGCGACGTTCACGGTGACCCCGCCCCAGGGCACGGGTGACCGGGCCCGCCTCGCGGCCACGCTGACCACCGAACACGGACGCGGCTACACCGACCGGCAGGTCGAGATCAGCCCCGCCGTACGCGGTGGGCAGCAACTGCTCCCCCAGGTCGCCCAGTACGAGAAGTGGACCGCCGAACTCGGCGCGCCGCAGCTTCGCGGCCTGGTCACGCCGGTGCTCACCCTCCCGTCCGGCGGCTCCCGGCCGGTGGGCGTCGTGGTCACCAACGTGAGCGGCGCCACCCAGTCCGGCACCGTACGCCTGGACCTGCCCGCCGGCTTCACCGCTGACCGCGCCGAAGCGCCCTACAGCGGCCTGGCGGCCGGGGCCTCGACGACGGTGCCGTTCACCGTCACCAACGCGGACCCCTCGCTGAAGACCTCGAACCAGGGTGGCGACTACGCCTACACCATCACCACCACGAGCACGGACGGCTCCAGCGTGAGCAAGCCCGCGCTCGAACTGGTCCCGGCGGCGTCCATCCCGCAGGCCGCGGCGGCGCCCGCGATCGACGGCGTGGAGGGCGACGGCGAGTACTCCGGCCCCGCCCTGGACATCTCCCGCCTGTGGGAGGGCACCGCGTGCTCGTCGGCGGCGGACTGCTCCGGCACGGCCAAGGTCACCTGGCGCGACGACACGCTGTTCCTGGTGGTCCACGTGAAGGACGACGTGGTCGGCACCCGGCTGGCCGTCGCCGACTGCAAGCGGCACTGGCGTACCGACTCGGTGGAGGTGACCCTCGACCCGCGCGGCACGTCGGAGAACACCTCCACCACGTTCAAGGCCGCGGTGCTGCCGGTGACGGCCGAGGGGCCGCCCTGCGCCCTGCGTGACGCCGACAACCACCAGGGTTCCGCCACCGGGATGCGGGTGGCGTCGAAGGTCTCCGCCGGCGGGTACGACGTCGAGCTGGCCATCCCGATGGAGACCCTGCCGGGCGCGGTCGATCCCGCGCACCTTGGGCTGAACATCCTGGTGTACGACTCCGACACCCAGGACAAGACCGGCCAGACCCGGATCGGCTGGTCGACGTGGGGTGGCGTACAGGGTGACCCGTACCGGTGGGGCGTCGCGACGCTGCCGGGCTACCAGCCTCCGGCGGGCCGGCCGACCACCCCGCCCGACCCGGTGATCCCCGACACCGGCCTGTCCAGCCTGGACTCACCGCAGTCGCTGGAGCAGGCGGTCCGCGTCCACCTCCCGCTCGCCGGCGGTCCCGCGGCGAAGGAGTCCGAGAGCGGCCGGGTGACCTCCGCGGCGAGCGGCCAGAACGCCGTGAAGGTGACGTTGCGCGCCAACGCCGCCGGCAAGGCGCACCTGTTCGTCCGCGACGACCAGGGCACGGCGGGCAGCCGCGTCGTCACCGTCTCCGGCCGGGGCACCACGACGGTGACCGTCCCGCTGACCCGCGCTGTCAGCGCCCACCCGACGGTGGTGGCCGGGTGGCAGGCGACTGGGGGCGGCACGCTGGCCACCCAGGCCCGCGTGCGCTAACCGTCCAGACGCGCGTGCGCTGACGAGCTCACGCGGGCCATCCGGACGCGCGTGCGCTGACGCTGATGGAGGTGGCGGCCCATAACCGGCCGTCACCTCCTGGATCGGCCGCCGCGCCGGGCGGGCGTGGCCCGACAACCAGCGACGACGCCTGCGCGACCGCCCGGGGCCACCGGCCGATGGACATCGTCGCGGCGGCGATTCTGCTCGCCGCCGCATGCGCCGTGGACCCCGGTACGAACTCGTGGTCACGTCCTCAGATGTCGTCGGCCTTCCAGCGGGTCAGGTCGTAGGTCTCCGCGAGGGGGCGCCACGCCTCGGCGAATCGGGCCTTCGCCGCCTGCGCGGCCTCGGATCTGTCCAGGCCGCGCCGGTAGTCGCGGTCCTCGGCGATGGTCCCGGTGCAGCCCTTGCCCAGGTGGCGCCGGGCCCAGGAGAGGAAGGCGGCGTCGGCCTCATGTGAGGCGTCGAGTGCTTCGACGAGTGACTCCTTGAGGGCGGGGCCTCCCGGCAGGGCGGTCACGTCGAGTGCTCGGGCCAGGGTGAGTTGGTCGCGGCGGTTCGTGGTGATGCTCTGGATGGTGTCCCTTCCGTCCGGCTCGCACTTGCTCGCGCGGGCGATCGCCTCGGAGAGGCTGGACCGGGCCGAGTGGCTGTTGGTCAGCAGATCATCGAGCTTCGCGGCCTGCCGGGCGGCCTCGCCGGTGGACGGGTCAGTCTCCGGCGTCATCTCTTCGACCTCGGCAAGGACAGGGGTTTCGTCCTGGCGTACCTGGGCGTCTCCATCGGTGAAGGGCCATGGGCGACCGGCGAGGAACCACCAGGCCAGAGCGAGACCCGACAGGACTAAGCCGACGAAGATCAGCGGCGTCCGGCGGCGCGGCCCGAGGGAGCCCCAGTCGTCATCGCGGGCCGGCGCCTGCGGCTCCACGAGGGCCGCTCCACATCTCGGGCACTGGGCGAGATTGCCGGCGTCGGCCCCACATCGCCCACACAGCTGGCCGGACCCCGCTTCATCCACCAACGCACGCCTCCCGGAATAATCCCGAAAAAATATGACAAATGCTTAATTCGCGTTATTCTCCGCTCGCCAGCATTCCGAAAGAGACTATTTGATAACGAGGCGTTCCAGAGACATTCGCCCACTATAGGCTCACCTCCACGCACGAATAACGGGAGGCGGCCACGATGCTCGACAGCCCCGGAGCGGATTCCCTGCATGCGCGAACCCGGAATATGAATTCTTCTCGCATGAGTAATGTGACGCGCTACCTCTGTGCCGCCGCCTACCTGGACAGCGGTTTCCGCGATAAAGTGCTGGCCGAGCTGCTGTTTGACCAGTTTCGGGCGATCCCTCCCTCGCATGGGGGATTCAACCTCATGCCGGTGATCTACCACTGCCGGCGCTCTCGCATGATGCTCGTGGTCCGCGACGCCCTGATTAGCGGATTTTTCATCATCGGCTGTTTCATGGCGCCTTTGAGCACTTTCGGATGGTTGTGGACCCTCGTCCCCTTCGCCCTTCTCACCGTGGACGGGATCCGGCGCGGGCCGCTGATCGTGCGGGCGCTGATCTGGTTCTGGGCCTGCTATTCGGTCTTCTCGCTGATCTTTCTGGCGATCCTGACCGCGCTCATTCCCGCGGCGGCGTACCTGTTCGCGTCAGGACTGCCGTTCTCCGGCCTCTACGGAAGCGGGAGCACCGGCTCCGTCCTGCAGCAGTTCCTCGTTCCGGTCGTCACGCTCGGCATCGCGCTCGTGTACCGGATCGCGATCTACCTGACGCTCGTGGGCAGCCTCAAGCCGGGCGCGCCCGAACCGATCATCGGGACCACCCACCCCAGGCTGGCCCGCCGCCTCGACTACATCCGCAGAGCCCAGTGGGGCAACGTCACCATGTACGCGAACGAGGACGCGTTCATGGGCGCCGGCCGGATCCAGCGCAGCTGGTCCATCGCCGTCGAGCTCGACCGCGTACGCGAGAACCACAAGCCGTCGCGGCGGGCGGACCCCGTCGACATCGACCCGGTAGAGCTGCACGCCTTCGTCCGCGGGCGCCTCATCGAGATGCGTGACCGCGTACTCCGGCCCAACGAGGGCATCCAGCGGCTCGACATCGGAGATCACGTGGTGACGCGCGGGATCTTCACGGTGGCCGACGGGCAGCGCGACCGGGCGGCCGGGGCGCACCCGATGATCGACAGGAACGGCCTTCCCCGGTTCCAGGCCACCCCCGAGGAGATCGCGGCGATCGCCCGCCATCCGCAGGGCGGCGTCCGTTACTACCAGCGCGTGACGATCAACAACGCCGGCCAGGAGATCCGCGACCTCGACGGCAACCTGGTCGCGCCCGCCGAGGACCAGGAGGCGCTGACCTCCGCGTTCATCTACCTGGCCGTCGAAGGCCGGATGCTCTACACGCAGTTCGTGGTCACCGTGCTGCCTCCGGCCCACGACCACTATCACGTGGTCGACAGCCTCCCCACCATGACCAGCGGGCGGGTCACCTGGGAAGCGCTCAAGGTGCTGAAGCTCCAGCTGCTGCGTGACGTGCTGGCCGCTCCCGTGCGGGTCGTCCGTACGGCCGTGGAGTCCGTACGCCAGAGCGCGATGACGCCGAACCCGCGCGACCACATCGTCTATCCGTACGGCGCCCGCGTCAGCGTCCGCGAGCTGGGCGCCAGCGAACGCCTCCAGACCCACATCCAGGTGCTCGACGTCACGAAGTACATCAAGATGATCGAGCAGCGGCTCACCGAGGCGGTCCTCGACTTCCTGGAGGAACGGAAGGTGGAGACCGGCGCCTACCGGATGCAGGCGGCCGGCATCACCGTGTCAGCCGGCAACGGCGGCACGGTGAACGTGCCGATGGCCTTCGGGGAGCACGCGTCGGCGACGGTCAACGGCCTCCGGCCGGGCACATGACGAGCAGGGAGCCTCCCATGGGAACACAACCCGACATCCGCATCACCGGTGGCAACGTCAACGCCCCCATCGCGATGGGCACGCACGCCCGCGCCACCGTGAACACCTTCGGTTCGCCGGCGACGGAGCAGCTCCTGGACCAGTTGGACAGGCTGCTCGGCGAGCACGAGGCGACAGTGGACGAGCCAGCGAAGGCACGCAGGGACGCGGCCGACATCCGGCGGGAGCTGGCGGAGCCCGAGCCGGACAGGTCGCGCATCCTCGATGCGCTGAAACGGCTCTCGCTCAGGGCGGCCGAGGTGTCGGTCATCGTCGAGGTCATCGGCAAGATCCGCGAACTCTGGACGTAGGCGCTGCTTTGAGTACGGGGCTACTCAGGCCAGCGACCCCTTACCCGGCCACCATCAAGGACATCTGACTCAGAACGGGAGGCCCCGATGAGCGCCATTTTCGGAGAGACCCTGAGTTTCGCGCAGGCGGACGGCGACGAGGTGCGGCTCGTCGTCTTCGGGGACGAGCACTACGCCCGCTATGAGACCGTCGACGGCTACACGGCCGTCTACGACACCTCGGCCGGTGTCTATTGCTACGCGAACGTCGAGGACGGGCGGTTCCGGTCCACCGGGGTCCGGGTCGACTCCTACGACGCGCCCGACGGGGTGCCCCGTCACCTGCGCGAGCGGGGCACGGTCATGGCGGCGGCGCGGGACATCGCGATGACGCAGGGACCGGCGGGCGGGCTGCTGGAGGGCCGCCGGCTCAGCGTGGGGACGGTACGCGGGCTCACCATCCTCGTGGACTTCCCCGACCAGGCGACCACGGTCACCAAAGCGCAGGTGGACGCGCTGCTCAACGCGCCCGGCTACCGCGAGAACGGCAACGCGTGCTCGGTCAACGAGTACTTCGCGACCATGTCGAACGGGCTCCTGCAGTACACCAACGACGTCGTCGGCCCGTTCCGGATGAGCCGCGACATCACGGTGTACGCCGACCCGCGCAACCACGACCTGCTCGTCCCCGAAGCGCTCCAGGCGGCCGTGGACTCGGGCATCGACCTCAGCCGCTACGACTCGCTCGGCCAGAGCGTCGTCGACGCGGTGATCATCATGTACGCCGGTAAGACCCAGTACATCCGCGACAGCATCCTGTGGCCGCACAACAGCGTCCACGAGCAGGTCTTCGGCAACATGCGCACCCATTTCTACATGGTGACGAGCATGGGCGAAGGGCCGGAGCAGCTCACCATCGGTACGTTCTGCCACGAATCCGGCCACATGCTCTGCCGCTTCCCCGACCTGTACGACTACGGCCGCCGCGACGGCGACGACTTCACCAGCGCGGGCCTGGGCCGCTACTGCCTGATGAGCTCCGGCAACCATCTGAACGGCGGCAAGACCCCCGCCGCGATCAACGCCTACCTGCGTGAGCTGGCCGGCTGGTGCCCGGACAAGGTCGACCTCAACGCGGGCGGCGTGTTCGAGGCCAGGCACGCGGACTACGGCAAAGTGCTCCGCTACTCCACACCACAGCCGGAGGAGTACTTCCTGGTGGAGAACCGGTCCAAGCTCGGCCTGGACCTGCACCTGCCGGCGAGCGGACTGGCCGTGTACCACTGCGACACCCGGGGCTCCAACGAGCTGCAGGACGGGACCCCGCTGCGTCACTTCCAGATCGGGCTGCTCCAGGCCGACGGCCACCTCGACCTGGAGAACAACCTCAACGCGGGCGACAGCCGCGACCTGTACAGCGGGGTCGACGGCACGGCCCTGTCGCACTCCACGGTCCCCGCGAGCCTGCTGTGGAGCGGCGCGGAGTCGGGGCTGACCCTCTCGGCGATCGGCGAGCCCGGCGCGGCCATCCGCTTCAAGGCCGGGCCGGTGGGGATCAACGGCGCGAGTGTCAGCGGGATCTCCAAGCCGAGCCTGCGCATCCCCGACAGCGACCCGCACGGCGTCGCCGACACGATCACGGTCGAGGCCGAGGGCACCGTGCGCTCCCTGAAGGTCCTCATCGACCTCGACCACACCCACCCCGAGGACCTGCGGATCGTCCTGCACTCCCCCACCGGGCGGCGGGTCGTCCTGTCGCACCGGGCGGAACTGGACACCTCGAAGCTGCTGGAGTACAAGACCGAACCACCGTCCGTGATCACGCCCCTCGTGGGCCAGCCCGCGGGAGGCGGCTGGACCCTGCGGGTCAGCGACCTCGCTCCCTCGCACGCCACGGCCGGCATCCTCAGCGCGTGGCGGCTGGACATCGTCACCGGCACCTGACGCTGTCGCGCATGAGGCCTGGTACGGCTCGCCGTACCAGGCCTTTCACACGCGGTCAGAAGTCGTCGGCGGTGCGGACTCTGTCGCGGACCCAGACGCCGGCCGCCTTGAGGCGGGAGGTACCGGTGAAGGGGCCGTTCGGGCAGGTGCCTTCGGTGAAGACGGCGCCGGAGCGCTCGTCGTCGGAGTAGTTCCAGTTCGTCCAGCTGATCTTCTTCTGGGCCATCAGGTCGAGGTACTGCTGCGACCTGGTGAAGTTGTTCGAGCCGTCACCGGAGGAGGTCTGGGTGCCGAACTCGGTGACGAACATCGGGATCTTGTCGGCGGCCCTGGACAGCGTGTTGAGGTACTCGGTGCCGTGGGAGGCCGCGTAGAAGTGGAAGGTGTACATGATGTTGGTCGCGCTGACCGGGTTGTTGACGACCTCGGTCTCGCTCGCGCCGTCGGAGACGCCGAGGGAGGACCAGGCGCGGGTGCCGACCAGGATCGGGGTGTCGGGGTCGTACTGCCTGATGACGGGGATGAGCTGGTTGGCGTAGCTCCTGATCGTGGACCAGGAGACGCCGCTGGGCTCGTTGGCGATCTCGTACAGCAGGTTGTTCTTGCCGTTGTGCCGCTGGGCGATCTCGGTGAAGAACGTCTTGGCCCTGGCCAGGTTGTAGTTGGGGTCGCCGGGGGTGAGCATGTGCCAGTCGACGATCGCGTACATGCCTCTGGCGGTGGCCTGCTCGATCAGGTTGTGCACCCGGTCGGTGAACAGCCGGGGGTTCGTCTCGTAGCCGTCCTCCTGGATGTACATGGAGATACGGAGCACGTCGGCCTTCCAGTCGTCGGCCAGCGCGTTGAGTGACGCGGTGTTGAGGCACTGGTAGTACCACTGCAGGCCGTGCGTGCTCATGCCGCGGAGCTGGATCTCCTTGCCGTGCTCGTTGCAGAGCCTGACGCCGCAGACGTGCAGTTGGCCGTTGGCCGCGACGGGGGTGCCGGTGCCGGCCGGCTGGGTGGTGGCCGTGACGGTGGCGCTGCGGTCCGACTCGTTGTCCGACGGGTCGCGGGCGGTGACCGTGTAGGTGTGCGTGCTGCTCGCCGCCAGGCCGGTGATCTGGGCGGTGGCTCCCGGCACGGTGGCCACGACGGTGTCGCCCTCGCGTACCCGGTAGTCCTTGATGGTGCCGCTGTTGTCCGTGGCGGCGTCCCAGGCCAGGGTGATGGAGCCGGACGTGGTGCCCGTGGCGCGCGGGTTGCCCGGCACGGTCGGCTTCTCGGTGTCAGGTGGTCCGATGGCTGAGGCGCTCAGCCTGTCGAGGTTGGGCCCGCCGTTCGCCGTGGTGGAGGTGGCGCGGACGGTGTTGGCGCCCGCGGTCAGCGCCGCCGGGACCGTGACCTCCTGCCAGGTCGTCCAGGCTCCGGTGCCCGGGAAGTCGCGGTTCACGGTCGTGCCGTTGACCGCGATGGCCATCGGGCGGTTCACGGTGGTGCCGTTGGCGAAGCGGAAGGCCAGCGTGGCGTTGCCCGCCGTGGCCGCGTTCACGGTGAACTCCACGTACGAGCCGACGACGTTGTCGAGGTTGACGAAGCCCGTACCGGTGAACCCGGCGTGGTTCGACTCGACCACGCCCTGCGAGATCGTGGCGCTCTCGGCCTGGTAGTCGTTCGACGGCGCGGCGACGTCGGCCTCGATGTAGTCGAGATTGGGCCCGCCGTTGGCGGTCGTCGCCGTGGCCCGGACCGTGTTGGCGCCCGCGTTGACCGGCGCGGTGATCGTGACGTCCTGCCAGGTGGTCCACGCGCCGGTGCCCGGGAAGTCGCGGTTCACGGTCGTTCCGTTGACCGCGATGGCCATCGGGCGGTTGACGGTGGTGCCGTTGGCGAAGCGCAGCGTGATCGAGGCGGTGCCCGCGCTCGCGGCGTTGATCGTGGTCTCGACGTAGCTGCCGGTCAGATTGTCGTAGTTGACGAATCCGGTGCCGCTGTATCCGGCGTGGTTGGACTCGACCACACCTTGGGAGATCGTGGCGCTCTCGGCCTCGAACCTGGTGGGGGCGGCCTGGGCGGGAACGGCGGGTAAGAGGGCGACGACGATCGCGGCCAGTGCGACGAGCCGTGGGGATCGGTGCATCGGGGGGTGCTCCTACTCGTTCATTAGGAAAGTTAACTAACGAGTATGTGTGAGCATAGATAGGATGTCTCTCCGCGAGAAGGCCCAAATCTGACCGGCCCGGTCAAGATCGCTAGGACAGCAGGTCGAGGAAGTGGGCGCGGAGTTCTTTCGGGCCCAGGTCGGTCAGGGCGAGGACGCCCTGCTCGCCTAAGAAGGCATCCCCGACCCCGAGCCCGACTCCCACGCCCACCCCTTCGAAGAAGCGGAAGGCGCGCAAGCCGACGCCGCTGGCCCAGCCGACTGTGACCGTACGCGTGCCCGTGCAGACGCAGCCGCTCCCGACCACCCGTCCCGTCAAGAAACGCACCGCCACTCCGACGCCGACGCCCACCACCAAGAAGCCGACGCCTACTCCGACCCCCACACCGTCGGAGAAGGTGAATCCGTACAACCCGGTGGACGCGTGCAACTCCAACTCCAACGGGTCCACCGGGTACAGCCTGCTGAGCTCCGCCACCTACGCCGGCGGCTCGGTTCACCTGCTGCACAGCGACAGCGCTCGCGCGTACTGCGCCGTCCTGCTGAAGGCGAAGTCCGTGGGGGAGAACACCGACGTCTGGCTGGAGCTGCAGACTCTCGCGGGCGGCAAGGTGACCAGAACCAAGCGACTGCCCGGCCGGGCGACCTATCTGTTCCGCAACTTCGTCATGTCCACGGACGCCCGCTGCGTCCGCTTCTCCGGCGGCACGGCCGAGGGCAGCACCTCAGGCGTCTGGGGACAATGCGGTTCCTGATGCCGGGCGTCACATCACCAGGGCGCGGTGCAGATGGCGCGGCTGCCTGGCACGCCCCTCGGCGCCCCGCAGGCGCGGAACTGCAGATTCGGATCGCTTGAGGTGCGGGCGGCGGGCGTGATCACGATGTCCCCGTCCCATCGCGCCTCGAACGGACCGCAGTAGCCCCAGGTACGGCCCCCGTCGCTGGTCACGTCGAGGGTGACCCAGTCGCCCTGTTTGGCGCCGGAGAGCTGCGCCCAGCCGTGCTGGATGCCCTGGATCTTGCCGTACATGAGGTTGAACTGCGGCCGCCCGTTGGGGCCGCCCCAGCGGACCATGCGGGCGGACTTCGGGTCGTTGCCGGTGAAGTGCCACCAGCCGCCGCAGTTGATGGGATCGGCCGCGGCCACCGCCGTACCGGCGGACGCGCTCGGGGTGGACATAACCGCGCCGGCGAGGACGAATGCCGACACCACAGCCATCCCGAGAATTCTTTTGCGCATCTTTCTCCCCCTTGTATGCGTGAAATTTCTGACCCCTGCGGTCATCACGCTAAACATGGGCGCTGTCGTCATCCTTTCGCCTACCTGTCGCCTTCACGAAGGCGGCTGAATTAAGGATGGCCATGAAGCTGATCTCCGGGCAGGATGTATTTCCATACCCGCGGAAACGGTCCTCCTTTGTTGCAGGGTGGAGAGTGCGAACGGGGTGATCGCGCCATTGGGGATGGCGCGTCATGCCGCCGGGAGATCGCGGAGAGGTCCACGGATGGAAACGGGTACGGGGATCCGGTTCAGTGTGCTGGGACCATTGGAGATGACACGGGGCGGCCGGCCGGTGCGGCTCTCCGCGGCCAAGCAGCGCATCGCGCTGGCGACGTTGCTGGTGAACGCCAACCACCACGTATCACTGGACAAGCTCATCGAGTACATGTGGGGCGACAAGGCGCCCAAGCAGGCGCGCGGGGCGCTGCACACCCACATGACCAGGCTGCGCCGGGTGCTGGACGACGGCGCCGACGGCCGGCCGCTGATCGAGACCGTCGGGGCGGGCTACGTGCTGCGGGCCGACGCCGACAGTCTCGACCTGGAGCGGTTCCGCGAGCTCGCCGTACAGGCGGCGGGGGCGGGGCGCGCGGGCGACCAGTCGGGAGAGTCCGGCCTGCTGCGTGAGGCGCTCGGGTTGTGGCGGGGCCCGGCGCTGGTCGACGTCCTGTCGGAATCGCTGCACCGCGACGAGGTGTCCCGGCTGGAAGAGGAGCGGATGCGGCTGCTGGAGCGCTGGTTCGATCTCGGGCTGCGTACCGGTCGCCACGAGGAGATCATCGCGGACCTCAAGGCCGCCACGGCCGAGCACCCGCTGCGCGAGCGGCTGTGGGAGCAGCTGATGCTGGCCCTGCAGCTCGCCGAGCGCCGGGCCGAAGCGCTCGACGTCTACCGCAACGTCGCCGACCTGCTGCGCGATGAGCTCGGGATCGACCCTGGCCACGAGCTGCGCCGTCTCCACCAGGCCGTGCTGAACGGCGATCCCGCGCGGGCCGTGCCGAGCGGCGAGCCCACGCAGGCCGGGCTGACGCGCGAGCCCACGCAGGCCGTGCCGGGCGGCGAAGCCGCGTCGGCGCCTCGCGCGCCCGAGGTTCCTCCCCCGCCGTCGGTGCCGCGCCAGTTGCCGTCCGACCTCGCCCGGTTCACCGGCCGCCACGCGGACCTGGCCAAGTTGTACGACCTGCTTCCGGAAGAGGGACAGAACCGGCCCATCGTCATCGCGGCGATCGGTGGCACCGGCGGCGTCGGCAAGACCGCGCTGGCCGTGCACTGGGCCCACCGGGTTCAGGACCGGTTCCCCGACGGGCAGCTCCATGTCGACCTACGCGGGTTCGGGCCCGGCGAGCCCATGGCGCCCGCCACCGCACTGGAGATGATGCTGCGGTCCCTGCACGTACCCGCCGACCAGATCCCCGCGGAGGTCGAGGCCCGCTCCGCGCTGCTGCGCAGCACGCTGGCCGGGCGGCGCGTGCTGGTGCTGCTGGACAACGCCCGGAACACCGCCCAGGTACGGCCACTGCTCCCCGGCTCGGACTGTTTGGTGCTGGTGACCAGCCGTACCCGCCTGGCCGGGCTGGCCGTACACGATGACGCCCGGCATGTGTTCCTGCGCAGGCTGCGCGAGGCGGAGTCGCACACGCTCCTGGGCAAGATCCTCGGTGCCGGGCGCGTGTCCGCCGAGGCCGAGGCCGCGGCCGAACTGGCCCGGCTCTGCGCTCACCTCCCGCTGGCGCTGGCGATCAGCGCCGAGCACGTCACCCGGCGGCCCGGCGCGCAGCTGGCGAACCTGGTCGCCCAGTTGCGGGACGAGCGGTCCCGGCTCGATCTGCTCGGTGTGGACGAGGATCCGCAGATGAGCCTGCGGGCCGTGTTCTCGTGGTCGTACCAGGCGCTCGACCCGCGGGCGGCGCGGGCGTTCCGGCTGCTCGGCCTGCACCGGGGGCTCGCGTTCGGGGTGGGCGCCGCCGCCGCGCTGATCGGGGTGCCGCCCGCGGAGGCTCAGCGGCTGCTCGAGATCCTGACCGACCGGTGCCTGCTGGAGACCGGCGGCCCCGACCGGTATCGCATGCATGACCTGATGCGGGTCTACGCCACCGAACTGGTCGAGGCCGAGGAGTCCGACGCCGACCGGCTGGCCGCGGTCCAGCGCATGCTCTCCTGGTACCTGCACACCGTCGACCGGGCCGATCAGGTGCTCAACCCCCAGCACCAGCAGCTCCCGCTCCCCCAGCTCGCACCGTCGTGCGAGCCGTACACCTTCTCCGGCCACGAGGACGCGCTGCTCTGGCTCGAGACCGAGCACGCCAATCTCATGGCCGCCGTACGGCAGGCGTTCGCGCTCGGCCAGTACACCCTGGCCTGGCGGCTGCCGGTCGCGCTGTGGAGCTTCTTCAACCTGTGCAAGCACTGGGATTCCTGGATCGCCAGCCACGAGATCGCGCTGGAGGCCGCGCTGCTGCTGGGCGACGGGCACGCCGAGGCTCCGGTCCGTACCAGCCTGGCGCTGGCCTATTGGGACCGGCGGCAGTTCAAGGACGCGCTCCCGCACGCCGAGCTCGCGCTGGCGCTCCAGCGCGAGCTCGGCGACCGCTGGGGCGAGGGCAACGCGCTGAACACCCTCGGCCTGGTGTATGTCGACCTGGGCGCGCCGGAGCAGGCCGTCGCGTGCCACCGTCAGGCACTGGCCATCTTCACCGACCTCGGCTACTCCTGGGGGCAGGGCATCGCCTCGGCCGGCACCGGCCGGGCCCTGATCGCTCTCCACCAGCCGCGTACGGCCCTCCAGCACCATCTTTCGGCACTCGCCGCCTTCCGCGCGATCGGCAACCTCTGGGGCGAGGGCATCGCGCTGACCGACATGTGCACCACGTACGCCGCGCTGGGCGACCACGAGGAGACGATCCGCTGGTGCTACCGCTCGCTCGACCTCTGCCGCGAGATCGGCGACCGCAACACCGAGGCCCGCACCCTGCACATCCTCGGCCGGGCACTGGCGGCGACCGGCTGCCCGGTGTCGGCGATCGAGACCTGGCAGCAGGCCCTGACCATCTTCGACCACCTGGCCGACAGCCAGGCGGCACGGGTACGCGCCAGCATCGCCGAACTGGAGGCGAACACGGACCTCATGCTCGAAGCGGACACCGTCTGTTGACGGCCGCTTCACCCGATGGCGACCACCACCATTCCGGTGTACCCGCCGGACAGCAGCGAGATCAGTGCGGCCGGCGCGGCGTCCAGGCCGGGCACGACGACCCGGGGCACGTCGATGCGCCCCTCGCGCAGCCATCCGCTGAAGTCCTCCAGCCATGGTTCTTGGAGGTCGCGATGGTCGGCCACGTGGAATCCGGACAGTGTCAGCCGTCTGCCGATCAGCTCGACCGGGTCCACCGAGACCGCGGCCGACCTGCCACCGAGCTGGTTGTCCAGGGCCCCGCACAGCGCGTATCGGGCGCCCGGCCTGGCCAGCTCGATCGCCGCGGCGAGCTGCTCGCCACCGACGTTGTCGAAGCAGACGTCGATGCCGTCGGGGAGCGCCACCCGCAGCAGACCGGCATAGGCGGTCAGGCCCTGGCCGAGATGCAGGATCGGGTCGGGCAGCGTGCCGGGGTCCAGGCGGCGGAACCGGTCGGCGGCCTCGACGACGTACTCGCGCCAGCCGTAGTGATGCATGACGAGGTCGCCGAAACGCAGCCCGTCCGGTGCCGCCGGCCCGGCGTCGACGACTTCGCCGATCGCGGATCCGAACAGGACCTGGCCGGGCCGGTACGTACCCAGCGGCATGCCGATCTCGACGCCGGACATCAGGGTCCGCATCACGGCGGCGAGCGCGAAATACCGGTTGTGCACCAGCACCTGGTCGTCACGTGGTTCGGGGACGACGGTCTCGACCAGCCGGAAGTCGGACAGGCGCGGCGCTCCCTGCGGGTGGCGGACGAGGTGGATCTCTCTACTGATCATGTGGGAGACGGTAAACCGGTAAATGGTGCACATGTGTAACACTTAACTGTGACCTCCCCGCCCCGGCGCCGGGGCCCGCGTAGCGACGCGCGGGCCAACGACGCCCTGATCCTCACCACCGCCGCACGGGTGCTGGCCGAGGATCCCCACGCCTCCGTGCAACGCATCGCCGACGAGGCCGGTCTCGTACGCATGACCGTCTATCGCCGCTTCCGCAACCGCCAGGCCCTGCGCGAGGCCATCTTCGAGACCGCCGCCGCCGAAGCCCAACAGGCGATCACCAACGCGCTCGACGGCGATCCCGACCCGCGCGCCGCCCTACGTGCCCTGATCATCGAGATGGCCGCGATCATCCAGCGCTATCCCCTGCTGGCCGTCAGCTCCGCCTGGCAACCGCTGCCCGCCGACTCACACCGCCCCTCCCCGTCACCCGCCTCCAGGCGCATGCACCAGACCGTCTTCGCCCTGGTCAAACGCGGGCAGCAGGACGGGGTCCTGCGACGGGACCTGCCACCCGAGCTGCTCCCGCAAGCGATCACCGGCACCCTGCACGTCGTCACGAGGTTCGCCCGCAGCCTGCGGACCGACCCCGCCACCATCGGCCCCCAGGTCGCCGACCTGCTGCTCGACGGGTTCAGCGCGTAGCCGTCCTTCCCTCGCCGGCCCCGGTCAGGTGGCCGGGCGGAAGGAGCTGTCGGTGCGGAACAGGGTTGTGTCCTCCGCCTTGTCCAGGCGGAGGACGTTGTCACGATGACGGATGAACCGTCCCGGGTAGTTGACCGACTCCAGCCGTACCGACCCGTCCGCCGTGCCCTGGCGGGCGTGGAAGGTCGCGTCCCGTTTGAACAGCGCGGTGCCGTCATTGGTGTCGAACCGGACCAGGAAGTCCTTGTGCCGCAGGTAGCGGCCCTCGGAGTCGACGAAGGAGTAGCCCTTGGCGTCGGACAGGCCGGGCACGATCCGCAGCGTGAGCGCGGTCGCCCCGATGCGGCCCGTGGCTTGGATATACGCCTTCGGCTGGTTGACCGACTCGAAGGTCCGTGAAACGCCCGTCGGTAGCAGCCCGCCCCCGCCTCCGGCCGTGGCCGTGGCTCGGGTGAAGGTCAGTGTGCCGAAGCCGAGGTGGTCGTACTTGGCGCCGCCGTAGTCGCCGCCTCCCCCTTCGGGGGCGAGCCGCTTGCTGTACGCCTCCAGGTAGGGCACCGCCAGCCCGCGGCGGACCCCGTAGTGGTTGTAGAGCACCGCCCAGATCGGGTCGCTCGCGCCGCGCCCCGCCGCGGAGACCTCGGTCTGCTCGCGGGGTGCGCAGTTCTGTCCGGTCCCCCACTTGTACGTGGTGAACGGCACGGTCTCGCCGAGGTTGTACTTGGCGACGTACTGGGCGCCCTTCATGAACCGGTTGTCGGCGTAGCCGTACAGGTCGATGCCCTGGTTCCAGGCCATCTCGCAGAGCACGCCCATCAACCCGATGCCGAGACTGGCGTGGCCCTGGTCGCGGCCGCTCTCCTGCCACTGGCCGAGACCGCCGGGGTGCAGGAACGGCACGGCGTTCATGATGGCGCCGTTGCCCTTGCCGTGCTTGAAGTACTCCACGGCCTGGTCGACCTTGGCCTGGTCGTCGCAGAGGACGCCGATGGCCAGGATGGAGGCCATGGCGCACAGGTCCCAGTTGGCCCAGTAGTTGGTGATGCAGGCGTCGTTGTGCCCCTTCAGGAACTGGTTGTTCAGCGGGTAGAAGACCGTGAGCATCATCTTCTTGAAGCGGTCGAGGTCGAATCCGGGGTAACCGCGCATGATCTCGCCGACGTTGGCCAGCTGCCAGCCCTGGATCCCGGCCGCGAGGAAGCGGTCGGCATTGCCCGTCACCGCCTTCAGCGCGGCCGACCAGGCGTTGAGGGTGTCGCGGGCGGCGTCGCCGTGGGCCTTCTCGCCGCTGACCTTCCAGCGCAGCGCGTTCTGGTAGGCGGCGGCCACGTCGATGGCGAGCTGCACATGGTTCGCGCCCGTACCGCCCCTGACGACCGTCTCAAGCGGGCGGGGCTTCCAGGTGCTCTTGGAGCGGCCGTTGGCCACCAGCTTGTCCCAGCCCGCCTTCCACGGCTGGGCTCCGGCGTTCACCTGGGCCCGCATCCGGTCGAAATCCTGCTGCGTGTGCAGCAGGCCGGGGTGCTTGAGCGCCGCGGCCGAGGAGGGGGCGGCGGGCAGCGCGGGCAGTACGGCGGCGCCCGCACCCATGGTCACGGCCGCCTTCAGCAGGCTCCGGCGGGAGGGCTGCGTGGTCATGGAGGTCCTTTCACAGGGGTCACTCTTGTCACAGGAGACTGAGGCGGCCGTCGTCGATAACAGAAATTTCGCCTTTTAGGCCGATACCCGACTGCGCTGGGGGACCTTCGCGGGGTCGGCGGGCCGCGCTCTGGTGAGGTACTGCGGGACGGGGGCGCGGTCGTCGCCGGTGTCGCGGGTCAGGCCGTAGCGGACGATCCCCTTGGCGGGGTCGAGCGCGGTGGAGAGGTCCCTCCAGACCTCGGTCCAGGTCCTGGGCGCCACGCTGAGGTCGACGTCCGTGCCGCTCTCGTTGTTGTGGAGGGTGACCTGGCCGTTCAGGTAGTAGAACTCGTTCTGCCACATCTGCTGCTGACCACGGGGCAGCCGGACGAAGCCGACCTCCGGGGCGCCCATCCAGGTCACACCTGGCGCCTGCTCGTCGTCCATCCGCCGCCCGCCGCCGGAGGCGACGTGGAACAGCTTGCCCTTCAGCCCGGTCCAGGTGGCGGGCTGGAAGTCGCCGATCCGGCTGCGGTAGAGGATGCCCCACCGGACTTCGAGGTAGCCCTTGCCGGTGATGGTGATGTAGTCGCCCCGGTGCGTGATCTGCGGGGCGCCGCCGTACCGGGAGTAGCCGTGCTTTCCGCCGATGGCCAGCGTGCCGGCGCCGCGCCGGGGCAGCGGGGCGGGGCGCCGGTTCTTGGGCGGCGCCTGGTCCGCCGTGTCGATGGTGCGCCCGTACGGGCTGATCGGACGGCTCTTCGTCGGGGTCGGTGTCGGGGTCGGCGTCGGCTTCGGCGAGGGGCGGGTCGGGCGCGGGGAGGACGCGGGCACGGAGGTGGCGATCACCGGTGCGGCCCGGCTGGGCGGCGGCTCGGGCCGCAGGTTCTGGACGACCACCGCGCCACCGGCGATCAGCGCGGTGCTGACGGCGGCGATCGCGACGGGCTTGACGGCCAGCGAGGAACCCGCCGCACCGGCCGCCACCTTGCCCTTGGCGATCAGGCCGCCCTTCAGCGCCGGTACGGCGGCCGTCCGCGCCAGCTCCAGCAACCCCGCCGCGACACCCGCCGGGATGGCCACCAGGCCCAGCCCCGCCAGCAGCCGGTCGGCCGGGATCAGATCCGACAGCTGATCCGTGCAGGTCTGGCACTCCCGTACGTGCCGCGACAGCCGCTTGCGCCAGAGGGGCGACGGCGTACCGTTCCAGCCGCCGGCCACGTACGCCAGCCCGGCGCAGCGGGGCTGGGCCGAGAGCGCGCGCACCACCGCGCGGGCCGACTCCAGTCGCCGCTTGACCCGCTGCACGCGGACGGCGGCGTGTTTCTCGTGCAAGTCCAGTCCGGCTGCCAGCTCCGCCCGGGTGAGCTCGTCCGCGACCTCCAGCCACCACAGCGCCAGCACCTCGCGGTCGTCGTCGTCGAGCCACCGACCGGCCTCCGCGCTCTCCTTGCGCTGCCCGGACAGGCCGAGCCGGGTCACGGTGAGACCCGCGAAGTCGGCACTGGCGTCGGCCATGCCCAGCGCCTCGTCGAGGGCGGCGGGGGTGGCGGCGGTGACCCGCCGCCACTCCCGCACCTGGTTCATGGTGATGGCGACCAGCCAGGATCGGAAGCTCCTGGGATCGCGCAGCCCGGACACCCCGGTCACGACCCTGGCCATCGTCTCCTGGACGACGTCGTCCACGTCCGGGTGGCCGTTCATGGCGCGCCCGGCGATGTTGTACACGAGCTGCAGATGGCCCCTGACCAGCTCGTCGACCGCTCCGTGATCGCCCGCCCCGGCCGCCAGCACCGTTTCGACCTCGTACGTCGACCGCGCGTACATCCATCACCCCGATCCGGAGCCTCCGATGCTCCGACCAGGAGACGGGAACATCACCACTGAGATAACAGAAAACAGTGATTGTTCCAGTTTGTCGCTTATATGGGCATCACGGATGGTGTGTGGGGTTAATCCGTCAGGACGCTCACGCTCGAGTCCCACGCCCGGACGCCGGACAACTTGGCGTACGCGCTGTAGCACACGCCGGTCGGGCCGTTCCAACCGGCGCTGATGATGCCCATCGCGACCACCTTGCCGCCGGCCATGGATCGGTAGATGGCGCCGCCGGAATCGCCCTGGATGGCGCCGGCGCAGTCGTAGGTGCCGTCACCGTTCTGGTCGGAGTTGGTGATCGCCCAATGATTGATGAACATGTCCGCGCCGTTGACGTTGATCCATCCGGCGTAGGAGCCGTCGGTCACGTACTGCCGGCAGGTCTGGCCTGACATGACGCCACTGGTGCAGACCTGGGTGCCGTTGGCTGGGGTGCCGTACTCGGCCGCGCCGACCACCAGCGAGGTGCAGGGTTCGGCGTTCTTGGCGCAGTTGTACACACGGGGGAGGTAGCCGCCGCCTCCCTGCAGCAGGCTGAAGTCGCCGTACAGGTCCTGGGTCCCGTCGGTCGGGTTGAGGAGAGTGCCACGCATCGTGGTGGTGACCATGGCGCCCTGATAGTAGGTGGTCAAGGGCGCGGATGCCGAGGTGAACGACGACGACCAGGCTCTGGGATAGTCGGTCTCCGACGGGAAGCAGTGCGCGGCCGACAACATGTGGGCGACCCCCTGTTTGACGACTGCGAAGGCGGTCGAGCAGACGCCGCCGTAGGAGACGTGCCCCGCGGTCCACATGCGGATCCCCGCACCGCCATAGTGCGGTGCCGTGTCCCGCGAACGGGTGTTGGGTCGCGCGACCGCGTCCTGGAGGCGGAAGGTGATCGCGTCGCCGAAGCGCTGTTTGAGTTCGGTCCTGGCAGTGTCGGAGTCTTCTGAGGCGTAGACCACGGCCGTCGCCTTGACCGGGTCGACGCCCACTCCGAACACCTGGTTCTTGTAGGCGCCGGCCGTGATCAACTCGACGATCTGCGCCTTGGTGGCCTCCACGTCGGCCAGGCTGCGCGGGACCTGTTCTACCGCCACAGATACGGTCTCGCCCGATACTGATCGCGTTCCACTGCGCAGAGTGTCGGCGCGCTGCTTGAAATCAGCGCCGGACGGCAGCGTGACGGTCACGGCGCCCGGACCCGTGACCCGCACGCCGGTGTAGGAACCCGGCGAGGCTTCCACGAGCTTCGCTAACTCGCCGGCCGCGTTCTGGGTGTCCACCGAGATCGAGTCGCCGGGGGGCGGGGGGAAGGGATCGAATCCGGGTGCCTGCAGATCAGCCGAAGCCGACTGGAGAGGGGCGAACGGGACTACGAATGCCACCAGCGAAAGGGCGGCAATCATCATTTTGCGAGACCGCACAGGTCCTCCGACTTGAGGAAGATGGTTACGACACAGAGGTTTCGGTCTGTGCCGATATAAGTGACGATCTTCGCATCAGAAGAGGACCGAAGCTAGGGGCAGGACGAAAACGCCGTCAGGTGCCCTCTGGATAGGGGCCCCACACTGGTACGGCCCGCGCCAGGATCGCGTCGATCGTGCGCAGGTCGGCCTCGGAGAGCCCGAGGCCGACCGCCGGGGTGGTGCCGTCCAGTTGGGCGGGCCGGCGGGCGCCCACGATGGCGACGTGGACGGCGGGATTGGCCAGCGTCCAGGCGACCGAGAGCTGCGGCAGGCTCATGCCCCGTTCCCGCGCCGCCTCCTCCAGCCGCCGCACCACGGCGAGGTTCTTGCTGAAGGCCTCGCCGGTGAAGTCGGGGCTCTTGCCGCGCCAGTCGTCGGCGTCGAAGGTGGTGAACTCGGTCAACCGGCCGGACAGCAGTCCGTGGGCCAGCGGCCCGTACACCAGCACGCCCATGTCGTGCGCGGCGGCACAGGGCAGGACGGCGTCCTCGATGTCCCTGCGGAACAGGTGGTACGGCGGCTGCAGCGTCTCCACGCGCCCGAAGCGTCCCAGCGCCTCTATCTGCTCGGCGTCGTAGTTCGACACTCCGATGTGGCGGATCTTGCCCTCCCCGACCAGTTCCGCCAGCACCCCGGCGGTCTCCTCCGGTGGGGTGTGCTGGTCGGGCCAGTGCACCTGGTAGAGGTCGATGTAGTCGGTTCCGAGGTTGCGCAGGCTCTCCTCGACGCTCTCGCGCAGCCACTGTCCGCCGGCGTCGCGCAGCAGTCGGTCGCCCTCCTGACGGAGCCCGCCTTTGGTGGCGATGACCACGTCCTCGCGGCATGACCGTTGCCGCAGGGCCTTGCCCAGCAGGCGCTCGGCGACGCCGTACCCAGGTGCGGTGTCGAAGAGGTTGATGCCCAGGTCCAGGGCGTGATGGATGGCGTGTTCGCTTTCCCGGAGGTCGACGGCGCCCCAGTCGCCGCTGAAAGCCCAGGTCCCGAATCCGATCACGGAGACCCGCAGGCCGGTCTGTCCCAGTCGAACCTGTCGCATGCCGCTGCCCTTCCGTTGAGCGGTTGTCCGTCCGTTCGATGCCGTTCGTCTGTCAGGCGCGCCGTGTGGCGGTCATACCGTCAAGCCTCGCTCGCGGACGGCCTCCGGGCATTGCGGGTGGCGCCCGGATGGGCTTCCAGGTGGCTGCAATCGTGGGCTACCGGCTGGCCATAGAGCTGACCAGATTCCGGCTGGCGGGACCGCCGGCCCCGACGCAAACCGGCCAGTATTCGATCCGGCTTCCAGCGCAAGACAGGACAGAACCCGCTACCCTGCTGCCGCGTGTCATCAGGACCAAGCGTTGGGCAGGGAGGGCCATGACACACGGAACCCCGCTGGATTGGCCCGGGACAGAGGATCAGCTACCGCCGGACACGTGGGGGCGCAGGCCCGACCGCGAGTCGTGGCTGCCGTGGTCGTTCGTCTTCCTGATCGCGCTCCTGGTGACGGGCCGATTCCTGCTGGCGCCGTACCTGACGGCGCCGGCGCTGCAGACGTGGGCCACCATCTTCGTGGCGGTGTGCGTGCAGGCCCTGCCGTTCCTGGTGTTCGGGGTGGCGTTGTCGGCGGCGATCACCGCATTCGTGCCCGCCTCGTTCTGGACCAGGGCCCTGCCGCGCAGGACCTACGCGGCGGTGCCGGTGGCCGGGGTGGCGGGCGCGGTGCTGCCGGGGTGTGAGTGCGCCTCGGTGCCGGTGGCTTCGGGGTTGATGGCGCGGGGTGTGGAGCCGGCCGCGGCGCTGGCGTTTCTGCTCGCCTCGCCGGCGATCAATCCGGTTGTGCTGGTGGCCACCGCGGTGGCCTTTCCCGGTGATCCCGCGATGGTGGTCGCGCGGTTCGGCGCCTCGCTGACCGTGGCGGTGCTGGCCGGTTGGATCTGGGCGCGGTTCGGGCGTAGCGAGTGGCTGCCGACGCCTCGTCGTACGGCGGCGCCCGGGCAGGGCAAGGGGGGCGCCTTTGTGGACGCGATGTGCCATGACCTGCTGCACACCGGCGGGTTCCTGGTCATCGGCGGGCTGACCGCGGCGACGCTGAACGTGGTGGTCCCCCGCTCGTGGCTCGCCTCCGTGGCCGGCGTTCCAGTGGTGTCGGTGCTGGTCCTGGCGCTGCTGGCGGTGCTGCTGTCGATCTGCTCGGAGGCCGACGCGTTCGTGGCCGCCTCGCTGACCGCCTTCTCGCCCACGGCCAAGCTCGCCTTCCTGGTGGTGGGGCCGATGGTCGACCTGAAACTGATCGCGTTGCAGGCGGGGACGTTCGGGCGGGCCTTCGCCTGGCGCTTCGTACCGCTGACGCTGACGCTGGCGATCGGCGTCAGCTTCGTCACGGGGTGGGTGCTGCTGTGAAACGCCAGACGCAGAGCCTGCTGCTGTTGATCCTCGGCGGCGCGCTGCTGAACATCTCCGCCTTCTCCGGCACGTACGTCAACTACGTCAAACCGGGGTTCCGGCCCTTGCTCATCGGAGCCGGCGCGGTGCTGGTCGGCCTCGCCCTGGTGGCTCTCATCCTCCAGTCGCGAAACCACGGCAGCCACGCGCAGGGTCAGGGACACGGCCACGACCACGGGCGTGGGCCGCGAGTGGCGTGGCTGCTGGCCGTGCCCGTGTTCGCCATCGTGCTGGTCGCGCCGCCCGCGTTGGGCTCGTTCGCGGCAGGGAGCGAGGACGACGCGCCCGCGCCGCGCCCGCCCACCCCGGTGGCCTACCGGCAGCTCTCCGGCGGCGTGCCCGAGCTGGCGCTCGGTGAGTTCATCGGGCGTGCCTACGACCCGGCCGGCACGTCGCTCGCGGGGCGGCAGGTCAAGCTGACCGGCTTCGTGGTGCCGTCGAAGAAGAAGAACCGCTGGTACGTCACCAGGATGCAGATCAGCTGCTGCGCCGCCGACGCCCTCGCCCTGAAGGTCGCGGTCCAGGGCGTGCCCACACCAAGGGAGAACTCCTGGGTCCAGGTCACCGGCGAGTGGATCCCATGGAAGGGCAAGATCCCCAACGGCTACGTGATCCCCGACATGTCCGCGACCGACGTCACGAAAATCGACCAGCCCACGGAGCCGTACGAGTGATACATCGTGAAATGTGCTGGATTGTCGGCAGGATTCTGGCAACTCGATAGGGTTCTCGGCCGCGTGATCGCTGGTTACACTCCGGTCGGAAACCGAGCCGCCCGACAAGGGCGGCCCTTCAGCTCGTCACCCACCGGGGAGGGTTCAGTGATCTCTCCGGTGTGCCTCGACGCAGGGTGACCTGATGCCTCCTGGGCGGCGTGGTGAGTCCGTGCAGCCCCTCGACGAGGAGGATCTTGTGTTATCCAGTTCTCGCTTATCGCGCGCGCGGCGGTTCGCCTCTGTGGCCATCGGGTTGAGCATGGTGGTGGTCATGAGCCCCGCCGCGGCGCGGGCCACGCCCACACCTTCTCCCTCGAACGCGAAGTGGCAGGCAACTCCCGTCACCGGAGCCCAGCTCGTCGAGGGCGCCAAGTCTCCGACGGGCAAGCTGGCCAAGAGCGACCAGGCGCTGCTGCGGGTCACCTCGCCGGCGCCGATCAACATCATGGTCAAGCTGGACTACGACTCGCTCGCCGCCTACCGGGGCGGGCTGCCCGGCCTGCCGGGGACCAGTCCCGCTGTCACCGGCAAGGCTCTTGACACCAGAAGTGCCGAGGCCAAGAAGTACGGCCAGCACATCGAGAGCGTTGAGAAGGAGTTCCTGGGCGCGCTGGCGAGCAAGGTACCCGGGGCCGTCGTGGGCCAGCGGGTCAGGACGGTCTACGGCGGCATCGCGCTCCGGATTCCGGGCAACAAGGTAGCCGAGGTGCTGAAGCTGCCCGGCGCGGTCGCCGTACAGGAGGACAAGCCCCAGCAGCTCCTCACCGACGCGAGCCCGCAGTTCATCGGCGCCGACACCATCTACAGCCAGCTCGGCGGCAGCAACTCCTCGGGCAAGGGCGTGATCGTGGGCGTGCTGGACTCCGGCGCCTGGCCCGAGCACCCCTCTTTCGCCGCGCCGAGCGGCCTGCCCGCCCCCGGCCCGACCAAGGACGGCACAGCCCGGGTCTGTAACTTCGGCGACAACCCGCTGACCCCGGCCAGCGATCCCTTCACCTGCAACAACAAGCTGATCGGCGGCCAGCCGTTCCTGGAGACCTACAACGCGGTCTTCGGCGGCGAGGTCTACCCCGACAGCGCCCGTGACTCCAACGGCCACGGCACCCACACCGCCACCACGTCGGCCGGCGGCCCGGTGGCCGACGCGAACCCGCTGGGGATCAGCCGCGGGCCGATCCACGGCATAGCACCAGCCGCCGAGGTCTCGGTCTACAAGGTGTGCGGCGCGGAGGGCTGCTTCCCGTCCGACGCGGCGCAGGCGGTGGCACGTGCCATCCTGGACGGCGTCCGCGTCATCAACTTCTCGATCTCCGGTGGCAGTGACCCGTACAGCGACCCGGTCGAGCTGGCGTTCCTCGACGCGTACGCGGCGGGTGTGCTGGTCTCGGCGTCGGCGGGCAACTCGGGGCCCGGCGCCAACACCACCGACCACCGCAGCCCGTGGGTGACCACGGTGGCCGCCTCCACGCAGACCAGGACGTTCCAGTCCACGATCACGCTGTCCGGTGGTGGCGCGACGGCGACGATCAAGGGCGCGTCCGTCACTTCGGGGATCGCCGCGCCGCTGCCCGTGGTGCTGGCGTCCGCTCCCCCGTACTCCAACGCGCTGTGCGACACCCCGGCACCGGCCGGAATCTTCACCGGGAAGATCGTCGCCTGTGAGCGCGGCCCGAACCGGGTGTTGAAGAGCTTCAACGTCAGGCAGGGCGGCGCCGCCGGGATGATCCTCTACAACGCCTTCCCGTTCGACGTCTTCACCGACGCCCACTGGGTCCCGTCGGTGCACGTCGACAAGCCCGCGACCGACACCCTGCTGAGCTTCCTGACCGCGCATCCGGGCGCGACCGCGTCGTTCACCCAGGGGGTCAAGGCCAGCTGGCAGGGCGACGTGATGACGTACTTCTCCTCGCGCGGTCCCGGCGGCGACTTCCTCAAGCCGGACGTCACCGCGCCCGGACTGCACATCCTGGCGGGCATGACCCCGACCCCCGAGTCACCGCTCGAAGGGCCGCCCGGCAACCTCTACCAGGTCATCCAAGGCACCTCCATGTCGGCGCCGCACGTGACCGGCGCGGCCGCGCTCGTGTTCGCCCTGCACCCGACCTGGACACCGGGACAGGTGAAGTCCGCCCTGGAGACCACGGGCAAGACCGCCGTCACCAAGCCGGATCGCACCACCGCCGCCGACGCGTTCGACATGGGCGGCGGGCGCATCGACCTGACCAAGGCCGGTGACCCCGGACTGACCCTGGACGAGAGCGCGGCCAACTTCGTCGCCTCGGCCGCCGACCCGCTCAACCGCATCGATCTCAACCTGCCCTCGGTGAACGCGCCGACCATGCCCGGCATCATCAACGCCAAGCGCACGGTCACGAACACCACCAACAAGACGCTCACCTTCACCGCCTCGGGCACGACCGTCAGCGGCGCCAACATCACGGTGCTGCCGGCACACTTCACCGTCGCGCCGGGCAAGAGCGCCAAGCTGAACGTGATCATCACCGCGCCGGATCTGCCCGACGGGCAGTACTTCGGCCAGGTGAACCTCAAGCAGGTCGGCGGCTCGCGTGCGCTGCACCTGCCGGTGGCGTTCTTCCGCCAGGAAGGCATCGTGCCGGTCGACCAGACCTGCGCACCGTCCACCATCCCGAGGAACACCGGCGAATCCACGTGTACGGTCACCGTGCAGAACAACAGCCTGGCCAACGCCGAGGTGACCGCGCTCAGCACGCTCGACGCCCGCCTGCGGCTGAACAGCGTGACCGGCGCCACCAAGATCGGCACCCAGATCGCGACGACCAAGGTGACACTGGCCGGCCGGCAACCCGACAAGCCGACGATCGCGCCTGGCGTGGGGCCCGCCGGATATCTTCCGCTGGACGCCTTCGGCATCACACCGACGCCGATCGGTGACGAGCAGGCGCTGAACTTCACGGTGCCCGCCTTCACCTTCGCCGGCAAGACCTACACCAGGATTGGCGTGGTCTCCAACGGCTACAGCATCGCCGGCGGCAGCAACGGAGCCGACGACATCGCGTTCCTCCCGCAGACGCTGCCCGACCCCGCGCGGCCGAACGGCGTACTCGCCTCCTACTGGACCGACCTCGACGGCACCGGCGCCCCCGGCGTCTTCGCCGGAATACTGACCGACGGCGTCAGTCGCTGGCTGGTCCTGGAGTGGCGGGTGAACACCTTCGGTACGACCAGCACCAAGGTGTTCCAGCAATGGATCGGGCTCAACGGAGTGGAGGACATCAGCTACGCCTACGATCCGGCCAACCTGCCGGGTGACGCCCCCGCCGGCGCCGGCCTGACCGTGGGCGCGGAGAACGACGAGGGTACGGCGGGCGCCCAGATCAGCGGTCCGCCCACCCAGGACCTGGTCGTCACGAGCACGCCCGGCGCGCCCGGCGGCACCCTGACCTACTCGATGAAGATCAAGGGGGTCAGCGCCGGCGTCGGCAACGTGACGACGGCCACCTCGACCCCGCAGGTCAAGGGGATCACCGTCGAAGTGGACAAGATCACCGTCCAGTGACCCGCGAGTGATCCGACTGAGCCGCGGGCGGCCCGACCGCCCGCGGCTCACCTGTCCGGCCGCCCGGTGGATATTGGGTCGCTGATATCGCATGGATTGTTCACACTGGCGGAATGAGTCGGACGGTCAGTGCATGGGTGACCTCGGGTGCGGACTACCTCGGCGTCCTCGGGCCGTTCGCGGTGGACGTGCCGTGGTGGGCGGAGGTCGAGCCGGTCGTCACGTACGTGCGGCAGGTGCTGGAAGTCGACGTACTGGTGCTGCGCCTGCTGCGCGTCGACGGTGGGGAAGGCGCCCGTGACGGTCACGTCACCTACCATGTCGAGGCCCTCCGGCGGCCCGCGGCCGGGCTGCTGACCCGGCGCCCCATCGATGAGGCCGCACTGACCAGGCCGGAAAGGCTGCGTGCGCCGTGGGCTCGCGTGGCGGGGCTGCGGGAGGTGTTCGGCTGGGCGGCGGAGCTGCTGGCCGCCGCGGGTCGTCCGGTGACCGGGCCGATCCGGCAGCGCAAGACCTGGAACCTGGCGGGGCTGTTTCTCCTGCCCACCGACCAGGGACCGGTCTGGCTGAAGACCACGCTGCACTTCGCCGCCGATGAGGGCGCCGTCATCGGCGCGTTCGCGAACCTGGACCCCGGCCTGGTGCCCACGGTCATCGCGGCCGGACCGGGCCGGGTCCTGCTCGAACACCTACCCGGCGAGGACTGCTGGGACGCCTCCGCCCAGGCCATCACCAGCGCGGTGACCCGCATGGTCACCGCACAGGCCGCGCTCGCAGGCCCAGCCGGGCTCGGGCTGCGTGACCTGCGTGGGCCCGTTATCGCGGGCCGGGTCCGCGAGCTCCTCGCCGGCCCGGTCGGCCGCGAGCTGACCGCTGAGGAGTTGGCCGGGGCCCGCCGGCTGGTCGAACGGTGGCCCATGCTGGACGAATGCGGCCTGCCCGACACGATCGTGCACGGCGACTTCCACTCGGGCAACTGGCGCAGCGACGGCGGCCCGCCGGTCGTGGTGGACTTCGCCGACGCGCATCTCGGGAACCCGGTGCTCGACGGGCTCCGGGTCTGCGACTTCCTGCCCGAAGCCAAGCGGCCGGCCGCCGCCCGGGCCTGGATCGACGCCTGGACCTCCCAGGTGCCGGGCTGCGATCCGGCCCGAGCGCTGTCCGTCGCCGAACCGCTGGCCCACCTGGCCTACGCCGTGCGCTACCAGGAGTTCCTGGACGGCATCGAATCGTCGGAGCGGATCTACCACCTCGGCGATCCCGCCGCCGTCATCCGTGCCGCCTTACGCGTCAGACCGGCCTGGCCTCAAGCAGGCTCGCTCCCGCGCCCAGCTCGATGACCTCTGTCAACTCCAGGTCGGCCTGCTGGAACAGCGTCGCGTACTCCTCCCGGCTACGCTCCAAGGCGCCGTTGAAGATGGCCAGCATGCGCAGATCGAGATCCTTGCCCAAGTGCGGCGCGTCGTCGTCGGGCAGCGCCACCTCCAGCACCAGCACCCGCCCACCGGGGTTCATCGCGCGGCGAACATTGCGCAGGATCCGCACGGCATCGCCGTCGTCCCAGTTGTGCAGGACACTGGCCAGCAGGTAGGCGTCCGCGCCCGCCGGCACCGAGGCGAAGAAGTCGCCGGCCACGGCCTCGGACCGATCGGCCAGGCCCTCCGCGGCCAGCAGTTCTCTGGCTCCGTCCGCCACGTGGTCGAGATCGTAGAGGATGCCGCGCATGTCCGGATGGGCGTGCAGGACCGTGGCCAGGATGTGGCCCCTGCCTCCGGCGACGTCCACCAAAGTGCCGACGCCCGCGAAGTCGTACCGCTTGACCAGGCCTTCCGTGAACGGGATGGCCCTGGCGGTCATGTAGGCATCGAAGATCCGCGCGGAATCAGGATTTGTCGCCAAATACTCGTATAGATGGCCGTATTTCGTGACGAATGCTGAGCTGCCGGTGCGCACCGTGTCCGGCAGCCTGCCCATCGCGTACCAGAAGCTGTCCTCGCCGAGCATGCGGATCGAGGACCGGATCGAGCCGGGGACGTCGGAGCGGAGCGCGGCGCCCGCGTCGGTCAGGTCAAATCCGTCGGCGCCGACTCTGCGGACGACCCCCATGCTGGCCAGCTCACGCAGGACCCGGCGGAGTGCGGGGGCATGCGCCCCGCACCTCTTGGCCAGTTGCTCGGTGTCGAGCGGCCCGTCCGCCAACTGGTCGGCGACGCCCAGCTCCGCCATGGTCAACAGAGCCGAGAAACGCGAAATGCCGGAAACCGCTCCCCAGAGGAGGTCGTCGGAGTTTGGCATGTTTCCCTTCCAAGAATTAGTCACGGCGTTCTGGTGGCCTGCCGGTGCCAGACCAGCAGCCGCCGCTCGGCGAGCACGAAAAGCGAGTTCACGAGGAAGCCGAGCATCCCCAGCAGGGCGATCGTCGCCCACACCTGGGGCGTTTCGAAGCTGCGCTGCGCCACGATCAGCTGGTAGCCGATGCCGTCCGTACTGCCGAACACCTCGGAGATCACCATGAGGATCAGCGCGAGCGACAGGCTCAGCCGCAGGCCCGCGAAGATCTTGGGTGAGGCGGCGGGGATGACGACCTGGCGCAGGCGCTGCGCCCTCGACAGCCCGAAGACGATGGCGGTCTCGGTGTAGGTCCGGTCCACGGCCCTGGCCCCGTCCATCGAGTTGAGCAGCACCGGCCAGATCACCCCGAACACGATCGCGGCGAGCTGCATCTGCAATCCCGCCCGGAACACCACCAGGAACAACGGCAGCAGCAGCGGCGGCGGGATGGCTCGGCCGAACTCGATCAGCGCGTTCACGTAGTCGGCCGCCACCCGCGAGCGCCCCAGGACCACGCCCAGCACCACTCCGATGATCGAGGCCAGGATCCACCCGGCGAACATGCGCCCCAGGCTGGGCAGGATGTTGGCCATCGCCTCGTCGGTGAGGAACAGTCGTGCGGCCGGGCCGGAGAACCACAGGTCGTACATGCGGGTGACGATCGTGGTGGGCGGCGGAAAGTCCGTGTCCTCCAGTCGCCGCGCGACCAGCTCCCAGAAGACGATGACGGCGGGGATCAGCCAGAACCTGGCGAGCGACTTCACGACACCGCCCCCGTCCGCGCCCGGTGCCAGCGGAACAGGCGGCGCTCGGCCGCCTGCAACGCCACGTTGGCCAGCAGGCCGAATCCGCCGGCCCAGAACGTGGCCGCCATGATGAGGTCGGTCCTGTCGCCGCTCCCGGCCTGGATCACGAAGACCCCCAGGCCCGCGGTGCCTCCGGCGAGCAGTTCGGCGCTGATGGCGATGATCAGCGCGATCCCGGCGGCGATCCGGATGCCGGTCGCGACGAAGGGCGCGGCACTGGGCAGGCTCACCCTGCCGAGCACGGCCAGCCCGCCGAATCCGAAGCTGCGCAGCGAGTCCTTGGCCAGCGGGTCGACGTCATGCATGCCGTACAACGTGTTGATCAAGATCGGCCAGACGGACGCGTAGACGATGACGGAGACCTTCAGCAGCTCGTCCACCGGGATCAGCAGGATGGCCAGCGGGATGATCGCGACAGAGGGGATGGGCCGCAGGAACTCGAGCAGCGGCCGGACGGCGCGCTCCACCGGAGTGAGCGCGCCGAGCAGGACTCCCGCCGGGACGGCCACCATCACCGCGACCAGCAGGCCGAGCGCCCAGTTCGTGAGCGTCGTGAGCGCTCCCTGCAGGAATTCTCCGTCGGCCGGGAGGAGCACCGCCTGGTACAGGATGGTCGAGGGCGGCGGGAAGACCACGCCTTTGCTCAGCCCGAACCGGATGACCAGCTCTCCGACGACAAGAAAGCCCGCGGCGCCCACGGCGCCGCGGAGCAGTCGTGCACGTGTCATCCGTTGGACGGTGCCGCGATGATCGACTTCACGTCGAAGGGGCTGCTGAGGTACTTGTAGTCGAGCATGAGGTCGGCCACCTTCTGCAGCCGGGTCGCGCTCAACGCGCTCGGATAGGTGCCCAGCGTGATGACCGAAGCGGTCTTCGCGTCGATCTTCGTGTACTTGGGCAGCATCGCTTCGATCTCCTTTCGGTCACTCGATGCGAGCTCCTGAGCCTTGGCGACCGCCCGCTGGAAGGCGGCCAGCGTCTTCGGGTTCTTCTGCGCCCACCCGTCCGTGGCCATCCAGCCCGCCATCGGCAGGTCCTCGGTCTCGCCCGTCATGGTGTCGGCCAGCTTGCGGAAGCCCAGCGAGCTCTGGAGCGCGGTGATGAACGGCTCGGTGATCCAGCAGGCGTCAGCCTGGCCGCTCTTGAGCGCGTTACCCATCTCGGGGAACGGCTTCTCGGCGAATTTGACGTCGTTCTCGGTGAGACCCGCCACCTTCAGCTGCGTCGTCACGGCCAGCTGGGCGACGTTCCGGAGATTGTTGATCAGGACGGTCTTTCCCTTGAGGTCAGCGACCGTTTTGATCGGTGAATCCTTCGGAACCATGATGTTGAAGGTGTTCGGGCCGGCCTGGTACATATCCGCGACCAGCTTGAGCTTCTCACCCTTGCTGACGGCCATGAAGGTCGAGACGTAATTGGTCTGAGAGATGTCCAGCGCACCGCTCTTGACCTGGGGAATGGCCGCCGCGCCGCCGGTGATGACGACTGGCTGGACCGTCAGACCCTCTTCCTTGAAGAAGCCCTTCTCGTTGGCGATATACAGCGACACGGCGTCGGGAATCGGCAGCGCGCCAACCTTGATTACGGTCTTCTCTAAACCCTTGCTGTTGGCCGAAGAGCCAGCGGAGTCGCTGTTCCCGCTACAGGCGGTCAGGGTGAGAGCGACTGCGGCGCCGAGTACGAGGGCGCGACAGCGCAGTGTGCGGGTCATCGGGGGGTTCTCCTACCAGGGGAAGCACGTCTGGAGATGCGGCATCAGCGACACCGAGCGTGAAGCGTACCGGAGGGTAGATCAAAGCAGAAGCGCCATGTCACGCATATCCGATTTTTTCAATAAAAAGCAATAAATGGGGCGGATGGACGGTGAAATGCCCTTCGAGCGTCGTTGATGATCTTGTGTCCGGTTTGTCATGATTCTAGCGTTCCACGCGCCGGAATTAATCTGTTGAAAAATCAACGAACAAAATGGACCGATTGAAATCTGTGAGGCGTTGGCTAACTCGTGAGGTTCATGCTCAAATTGGGCCCAAACTTGCCTGCGAGCATTCATCAGTGTGACCAAGTCCCTGAAGCAGGCCACGCGAGAGGTTGCCACTAGTGAGGACAACGACGACCAAACATGGTCGTGTCGGGGCCCCCGCTCTGCCGGGTCAGTCCGTGGCTGACGAGAAGTCCGCCGAGCCGGTGCCCGCGCCCGGTAGCGCGATGGCCCTCCGCAATTGGCGGGTGCGAACCCGCCTCATTTCTCTCATCGCCATTCCCACGCTGGTGGCCGTGATGCTGGGCGGGCTCCGCGTCACCACCTCGGTCAGCAGCGCACAGCAGTATCAGCACATCAGCAACGTGAGCACCCTCGTCGCGCAGCTCGGCGAGCTGTCCCGCGAGATGGCGCTCGAACGCGACCTCTCGGCGCAGTTCGTCGCCTCCAACAGGGCGTCGGCCGAGAAGGACCAGCTTGAGGCCCAGCAGGACATCGTGAACGCCAGCGTGACGCGCACGGGCGCGGCGGCCACGGCGGCCGAGGACTCACTGTCCGATCTCGGCCGCAAGAAACTGGCCACCGTACGCACCCGGCTGACCCAGCTCACCTCGCTGCGAGCCACCGTGACCGGCTCGCAACTGCCGCCGCTCCCGACGATGGAGAAGTACTCCGAGGCCATCGCCGAGATGGTGCAGCTCTACGACGAGGTCACGCAGGGCTCGACGGACGAGCAGCTCATCTCCACGACCGCGGCCCTGCAAGCCATGGCCCGCTACGAGGAGGAGACCTCCAAGCTGCGGGGCCTGCTGATGATCGCGCTCGTCAGGGGGTCGTTCGAAGAACCCGAGTACAAGGCGTTCCTCGACGCCCGCTCCAGGCGCGAGAGCGCGCGCACCGCGTTCCGCACCGCGGCCACCGTCGCCCAGCGGCAGTTCTTCGACAACACGGTCGCCAGCGTGAAGGTCGGGCGGGGCGAGTTCTACATGAACAGGGCCGTGTTCCTGACCAACACGGGTCTGTCCCTGCGCCGGCTCGACACCTCGACCTCCGACGACGTCTCCCGCTGGTTCGAGTCCATCAGCGACACCGTCGACAGCGCGCACACCGTGCAGAAGGCGCTGTCGGAGCAGGTCACCACGATCAGCACCGACGTGCAGAGCAATGACCAGTACGTGGCCGTGCTCAACATCGCCCTCGTCATCACCCTGATCATCCTGGTTCTGGCCATCACCGCCGTCATGGCGCGCTCGCTCGTCCGGCCGCTCAGGCGGCTGCGCGGAGACGCGCTCAAGGTCGCCGGCCAGACGCTGCCCGAGCTCGTGCGGCAGCTCCGCACCAGCGAGGTCAGCTCGGACGACATACAGGTGCCACCGATCGCCGTCTCGTCGAAGGACGAGATCGGGGAAGTGGCGCGGGCCTTCGACGAGGTACACCGCGAAGCCGTACGACTGGCGGGCGAGGAGTCCAAGCTCCGTACCAACGTCAACGCGATGTTCGTCAACCTCTCCCGCAGAAGCCAGACGCTGGTCGAGCGGCAGATCACCCTCATCGACGGGCTGGAGCAGGGCGAGCAGGACGAGAGCCGGTTGGCGAACCTGTTCAAGCTGGACCACCTGGCCACCCGCATGCGCCGCAACAGCGAGAACCTCCTGGTCCTCGCCGGTCAGGACCCGCCGCGACGCTGGAGCCAGCCGGTCAAGCTGATCGACGTGACCCGCGCCACGCTGTCGGAGGTCGAGAACTACGAGCGGGTCGTCCTGCAGGTGCCCGACGGCGTGTCCGTCGCCGGCCAGGCCGTCAACGACGTCATCCACCTGCTCGCCGAGCTGGTGGAGAACGCGCTGTCGTTCTCGCCGCGCGAGACCCGCGTGACGGTCTCCGGCAGCCGGATCGACGGCGGCGGTGTCATGCTGTCGATCACCGACTCCGGCATCGGCATGACCGTAGAGGAGCTGGGCCAGGCCAACGACCGCCTGGTCGACGCGCCCATCGTGGACGTCTCGGTGTCGCGTCGCATGGGTCTGTTCGTGGTCGCCAGGCTGGCGCACCGGCACGGCATCCGGGTGCAACTGCGCCCGCACGGCTCCGGCGGCCTGACCGCCATGGTGCTGATGCCGGAGACGCTGGTGGGCGCGCAGGCGCCGACGCCCGCCTACGCGGGTGTGCCCAGCGGCGCCCGCGAGGAGGCCTATCCCGCGCCGCAGTGGCAGGGCGGCGGCGGCTACCAGATGGGTCCGGGGCACCCGTCGTATTCCTCCATCCCGTCGGGTGGCTCGGCCGATGGCTGGCCCTCAACGCCCCCACGGCCCGACACCGGCCGGCCGGTCGAGCCGCGCTCGGACTACAGCACCTACGACTCCACCGACATCTGGGCGCCGTCGAGGAACCCGAGCATTCCGAGCAGCCCGAGCGGCCCGAGCGGCCCGAGCGGCCCGAGCAGTTGGCCCAGCGACAGTGGGCTGCCGAAATGGCCCACCGGCGACCAGCCGCAGAGCTGGAGCCGCGGCGATCGCGCGGGCGGCCCGGCGCGGCAGAGATACGACTTCCCCGAGACCGGATCGGTCGCCACCGGCCCGATTCCGACCGTGAAGCCGGCCACCTCGGGCGACGAGTACCTGCCGATCTTCGCGGCGGTGGAGTCGGCCTGGTTCGAGCACGGGAGCGAGTCCAGTGCCAGCTGGGGATCGTCCAATGCCGACGCCGGCTGGAGCGCGGCCGAGACCGTGGTGCAGCCGGTACGCGACGGCGCGACCTCGGCGGGCCTCCCCAAGCGGGTGCCCAAGGCCAACCTGGTGCCGGGCTCGGCCCAGACGGCCGCCGCGCCCCAGAACGTGGCACCGATGCCGGCGCCCTCGCCGGAGCAGGTGCGCAACCGCCTGTCCAGCTTCCAGCAGGGTTTTCGGGCGGCCCGAAATGACATCAGTTCGGGCAAGACATCTGCTGCCGACCCCACGAACAGCGGAGGGGGCACATGACCGACCTGACGTACGTGGCACATGGCCTCGACTGGCTGATCACTGAATTCGTCAGCACCGTCCCAGGCGTCGCCCACGCGGTCGTCGTCTCGTCCGACGGCCTACCGCTCGCGTTCTCGTCGGCCTTCCCCGCCGACCGGGCCGACCAGCTTGCCGCGATCGCCTCGGGGCTGGTCAGCCTGACGCAGGGAGCGGCCCGCATGTTCGAGTCCGGCCCCGTCACCCAGGCGGTGGTGGAGATGCAACGCGGGCTGATGCTGACGATGTCGATCAGCGACGGCTCGTGCCTGGCCGTGCTCGTGGCGCCCGACTGCGACATGGCGCTCGTGGCGTACCACATGACGCTCATGGTGGAGCGTACCGGCCAGGTGCTGACCCCGGCCGTGCACGCCCACCTGCGGGCCGGCCAGAGCAGGTGATACGACGGTCAGCCGGGCTGCCGGGTGAGCACCTGGCGGCTCGGCCGCACCTGCTCGGCCAGGAATTCCTCCCAGGACACGCGCGGCCCGGCCAGGTCGGGCACGAGACCGGCCGGTCCGGCTGAGCGCCCGCCTCGCGGCCGGCGTTCCGCAGGAGTGGTACGACCAGACGCCCCAGCGTGCCCGTGCCACCGGTGACCAGGATGGGAGATGCCCTGTCTGCTCCAAGCTAGTTTCGGACGCCCGGATTTCGAGGGTCCAGTTGGACGACCCGCGCGTGGAAGGAATGTGACATCGCCAGAAATAGTCGGAGCATCGACAGGAGTGCTAGCGGTGCTAGAGTTGATGGCATGTCGATTCAGGAGCGCCGGGAGCGCGAGCGGGCAGAGCGCGAACAGCTGATCATCACAGCCGCCCGCGCGCTGGCCGAGGCCGAAGGCTGGGAGGCGGTGACGACCCGGCGCCTGGCCGAACGCGTCGAATACAGCCAGCCGGTGCTCTACAGCCACTTCAAGGGCAAGGACGCCATCATGGCCGCCGTCGCCGTGGAGGGCTTCGCCGACCTGGCCGCCGACATGCGCGCGGCCCGTACCTCGGCGAGCGACCCTCGGGAGGCTCTCGCCGACGTCAGCGCCGCCTACGCGGACTTCGCCGAACGACGGCCCGCACTGTACGACGCCATGTTCAACCAGACCCTCGACCTGCCCTTCGCCACCCCCCAAGCACCGCCTGCCCTGCACGCGTGCTTCGGCGAACTGAGCCAGGCGCTGTGGCCACACACCGGCGACGACGAACTGGGCACGCTCACCGAGACCCTCTGGGCCGGCCTGCACGGACTGGTGACGCTGATGCGCGGCGGCAGGCTCCCGCCCGAGCTCCACGACCGGCGGCTGGCGCTCCTGATCAGCCGCTTCTCACAGCCATCCGGCGACCGCACCTGATCACCCTCATGCCTCGGCGAGCAGCCGTCCCACGCCTGCCTGGCTGAAGACCTCCCGGCCCGCCAGGGCGATCGCGCCGATGATTCCCGCGTCGGCGCCGAGCTGGCTCGGTGTGATGATGAGCTTCCGCGTCGCCAGCGGCAACGCCTGTTCGTACACCGCCGCGCGGACTCCGGACAGGATCTCGTCCTGCAGCTCGCTCAAGGGGCCGCCGAGCACCAGCATGCGCGGATTGAGCGTGTGGATCAGCATCGCCACGACCTCGCCGATGTCGGCGGCCGCCTGGCGGATTCTGTGCAGCGCGCGGGTGTCGCTGTCGGCCACCAGCCGGGCCAGCTCGCGCGAGGCGTACAGCCGGTCGTCGATCGAGGACGGTGCGATGCCGAGGTCGGCGAGGACCGCGCGATGGCTCGCCACGGCCTCCAGGCAGCCGAACTTGCCGCACCTGCAGACGACGTCGCGCCGGGTGGACGCCCGGATGTGCCCGATGTCGCCGGCCGCGCCGTCGGCACCGCGATGCACCGAGCCGTCCGCCGTCACGATGCCGGCGCCGATGCCCGATCCGACCTTGATGACCAGCAGGGGCGTGTCGGCCATCTCCTGGGTCGCCTCGCCCAGCGCCATCAGGTTCACGTCGTTGTCGACCGTGACGGCGGCGCCGAACTGCCCGCGCAGGTAGTCCCCGACGGGGTAGGCGTCCCAGCCGGGCATGATCGGCGGGCGCACCGCGCAGCCACGCTGGAAGTCGACGGGCGCCGGTAGGCCGGCGACGACGTGACGCACCCGGGCCGGATCATGGCCGTGCTCGGCGAGCATCGAACGCAGCCGCCCGGACACCTCGGCCAGCAGTTCCTCGGGACCGCGATCGACCGGCAGGTTGACGGTGTCGCGGCCGATGATGGTGCCGCCGAGGTCGGCGATCGCGAGCTGGGTCGCGGCGACGTCCACGTCGGCCACGGCGATCGTGCCGGCGCGCGGGCTGATGGTGAGCGCCCGGGGCGGCCGGCCGCGCACCGACTGGCTCGACTCGGTCTCCTCGACGATGCCGACCTCGATCAGGCTGTCCACCTGCTGACTGACGGTCGACCGGGCGAGGCCGGTGAGCCGCGCGATCGCCGCGCGGCTGGTCGCCTCGCCATTGGCGATCATCCCCAGCACCCGGTGCAGCGCGATGGCCACCGGCGCCGGCACGGCATGACCGCCGGTTTTCCCGTCTTTTTGCATGCGATGAAACTAAAGACGTCATCTTGTGCCTGTCAATACCCTCAACCATGCTCGGATGTGGCCAAACAGTCTTTTGGAGGTCTGAACGTGGCGCATCCGCGCACTCAAGCCGTCATCATCGGCGCCGGCATGATCGGTTCGGTCCATGCGGCGGCCATCCGCGGCGTCGGCGCGACCGTGCGGGGCGTCGTCGGTTCCACCCCGAGCCGTTCCGACGTACTCGCCAAGGAGTGGGACGTCCCGGTGCGCTATCCGGACCTCGCGGCCGTGCTCGCCGATGACGCGGTGGACGTCGTACACATCTGCACGCCGAACGCGCTCCACGCCGACCAGGCGGTGGCGGCGTTGCGCGCCGGCAAGCACGTGATCTGCGAGAAGCCGATCGCGACGTCGCTCGCCGACGCTCAGCGGCTCGCCTCGGTGACCGCCGAGACGGGCCGCACGCTCGCCGTCCCGTACGTCTACCGCTATCACCCGCTGGTCCGTGAGATCCGGGCCCGCCGGTTGAACGGCGACTTCGGCGCCTGGCAACTCCTGCACGGCAGCTATCTACAGGACTGGATGCTCGACGCCGGCACCGCGAACTGGCGCGTCGACGCCACGCTGGGCGGGCAATCGCGCGCTTTCGCCGACATCGGCTCCCACTGGTGCGACCTCGTGGAATGGGTGGCCGGCGTCCGGTTCCACGAGGTCACGGCGCGGCGCGGCATCACCAAGCCCGAGCGGCCCGCGGGCAGCGGCGCGACCTTCGGTCCGGCCAGCGGACCGGCATCGGACCAGCTGCGGCCGGTTACGACCGAGGATGTCGCCACCGTCCTGCTGCGGACGGCGGAGGGGGTGCTCGGCTCGTTGACGGTGTCGCAGGTATCGGCCGGACGCAAGAACCGGCTCTGGTTCGAGCTCGACGGCGCGGCCGGCAGCGCCGTGTTCGACCAGGAGAACCCGGAGTCGGTGTGGCTCGGCGACGTGGAGGGCGCCCGGATTGTCGTACGAGACCCGAGTCAGGGATCGGCCGAGCAGCGCCGCCTGGCCACCCTTCCCGCCGGACACGCGCAGGGCTACGGCGACTGCTTCCGCGCGTTCGTCGACGACGCCTACTCGGCCATGGCCGGCCTGCCGGTCGTGGGACTGCCGACCGCCGCGGACGGCGTCCGCTCGGCACGGCTGGTCGATGCGGTACTGCGGGCCGACGAGAGCCTCACCTGGACCGTGGTCGAGTGATCACGACGCCAGGATCCATCCAGGAAGGAAAGAGAGAACGTGGCAACTCAGCCGCAGCACCACCGCATCGGCATCCTCGGTAGCGGCAACATCTTCAGCCGGTACGTCACCGGCATGGCCCGGTATCCGGAGCTTGAGATCGTCCGCGTCGGCGACATCGACGTCGACCGCGCCAAGCGGGCCGCCGGCGAGCACGGCATCCCGGGCTGGGGGGACGCCGACGAGCTCTACGCCGACGACTCGATCGACATCGTGGTCAACCTGACCCCGCCGGTGCACCACGCGAGCACGATCATGCGGGCGCTCGACGCCGGCAAGCACGTCTACGTCGAGAAGCCGCTGGCCACGACCGTCGCCGACGCGAAGACGGTGCTGGCGGCGGCCGCGGCCAGCGGGCGGGTGCTCGGCTCCGCTCCGGACACCTTCCTCGGCAGCGCCGCCCAGACCGCGCGCAAGGCGCTCGACGACGGGCTGATCGGCGAACCCATCGGCGCGTCGGCGTTCATCCGGCACAGCAAGGCCGAGACCTGGCATCCGGATCCGCGCTTCCTGTTCCAGGCCGGTGGCGGTCCCGTCCTGGACATGGGGCCGTACTATCTGGCGATCCTGGTGAACCTGCTCGGACCCGTCAGGTCCGTGGCGGGAGCCGCCCGCATCGGCGCGCCGGTGCGTACGGTGACCGCGCCGGATCGGGCCGTGGACTCCATCGACGTCGAGGTGCCCACCCACGCCTCGGCCGTCCTCGTCTTCGACTCCGGGGTCATCGGCACGACCATGATGAGCTTCGACGTCTGGGACAGCGATCTGCCCGCCATCGAGATCTACGGCACCGAGGGGACGCTCACGCTGCCCAATCCCAACCACTTCGACGGCGACGTCCGGGTGCGGCGGCACGGTGAAGCGGACTGGTCCGTGCTGCCGCCCGTGGTCGAGTTGTTCGGCGCGGTCGGCACCAAGGAGCAGGCGCGCCGCGGGCTCGGCGTACGGGATCTGGCCGACGCGATCGAGGGCGGACCGCACCGCGCCAACGCCGCGTTCGCCTTCCACGTGCTCGAAGCGCTGTCCGCGATCGACGGACCCGGGCAGGTCACCCTCTTGGAGAGCACATGCGACCGCCCGGCCGGCCGCTTCGAGAAGTGACCCCGCAGAGGGGATGACTCACCCCGCCGGGCGGCTGTGCGCGAGGGGGTGAGCCTCAGCGCCGGGCAACCCCGCGCGGCGGGCAGCCGCGCGGGGTGAGCCTCAGCGCCGGGCGGTGACGTCGATGACGACCTTGCCGGCCGCGTGACCGGCCTCCACCAGCGCGAGCGCGTCGCCCGCCGCGGACAGCGGGAACACCCGGCGGACGTACGGGTCCAGCTTCCCGGCGGCCACCAGCTCGGCCACGGCCGACAGCGTCGCCGGGTCACCGGTGCGCTTCAGCGGGCGCGCGCCGAAGCGGGCGAGGGTCTCCTCGTCGGCCACGCTGCTCACCCGCGTCCGTGCGGTGATCACGCCGGCGACACCATCGAGCGCGTCACCACCGGCCAGATCGAGAACCGCGTCGGCGCCGCCCGGAAGCAGCTCCTGGAGCCGGCGCGCGACGTCGTCGCGATCGTAGGCGACCGCCGTGGCGCCGAGGGACTCGATGAACGCCCGCTTCGCCTCGCTCCCGGTGCCCACGACGGTGACGCCACGCATGACCGCGAGCTGGGCCGCGACCGTGCCGACTCCCCCGCCGGCGCCCAGGATCAGCAGCGTCTGCCCCGGAGCCGGGCCGAGGGTGGCGAGCCCCTCATAGGCGGTCCCCCCCGCGATCGGCAGCGCCGCCGCGTCGATGAACGACAGCCCGTCCGGCATCCGCGCCGCCCGTGTCACCGGCAGCAGCGCCAGCTCGGCGTAGCCGCCGCAGCCGCCGACCGTACTGCCGAGGACCTTGTCCCCGACGGCGAGTTCGACGACTCCCGGCCCGGTCCGCACAACGGTCCCTGAGACCTCACGGCCGAGGGTCGCGGGCAGCTTCATCGGCAGGAAGGCGCGGTGCATGCCGGCCCGGACCTTCCAGTCCACCGGGTTGACGCCGGCCGCGCGCACCTCGACGAGCACTTCGCCCTGTCCCGGCTCGGGTGCGGGAACGTCGAGAAAGCGCTGGAGGTCAGGACCGCCGTAGTCGAGGAACCCGTATGTGAGAGGCATGGTCCCGGACGCTATCCGCCGCAGATCGATGGGCGTGACGCGCCGTTTCGGTCAGCGAACCGGCAGACGGACGGACGGTCCAGATCTTGCGCGGCAGCGCAGGCAGGCGGGCTGTTCCGGTCAGCGAACCGGTGCGAGGGCCTGCCGGAATCCTGCGTCCTAGGGTGTGAGGCCATCACCTGAAGGACGGTGACGACGGTGCGAATGCCTGACGATCCCGTTGCCGAACCCGTTCGGCGCTCGGTGATCATCTCGGCCGTCTTCGGCTGCGGACGGCGGAACCGAGCCGCTCGCTTTATGTCGGAAACAAAACTAAAAGCGGCGGGTTGCGCCTATCTGAGTCACAAACCATGCTCCTCGCCAGAGGACAAATCGGGCTGACTGTACAATTCCCGACGCCTTGGTACATCCCCCACCCCCAGAATGTCTCGAGGAGTATCGATGTCACTGACGAAGTCCGCCTGGCGACGCCGGCTCGCAGCAGGCGCCACCGGCGCGGCGATGCTCGCGTCCGCCGCGTGCAGTGCCGCCAACCAAGGCGCCATCGGCAGCTCCGCGCCCTCCGGCCCGGCGAGCAAGGGCGGAACCCTCGTGGTCGGGCAGACGACCGAGGCCGAACCGGGCTCGTTCCTCAAGACCTCGTTCGGCAACATCCTGTGGGAGTACGCCGTCCTCGAGACGCTGACCCTCATCGACACCAAGACCGGGCAGCCCAACGGCGTCCTGGCCAAGTCCTGGACGCTGGCGCCGGACGGCAAGAGCCTGGACATCAAGCTCCGCGACGACGTGACCTTCCACAGCGGCCGCAAGCTGACCGTGGCAGACGTCATCTTCGCCATCAAGCAGGTCCAGGACCCGAAGGTGGGGGCGGCGAACCAGTCGATCGCCGCCCAGATCTCCGACATGAAGGCGACGGGCGACTACGAGCTCGCGCTGACCTTCAAGCAGCCGCTGCCGAACGTCTTCGACCTCTTCGAGACCATGCCGATCCCGAACAAGGACGCCTACGCCGACTACGCGGCCGGCACCAAGGTGGACGGCACCGGACGCTTCGAGTGGAAGTCGTGGACCCCGGGCGGCAAGCTCCAGCTCGCCAAGTACGCGAAATACCGCGATGCCCAGAACACCCATCTCGACAACATCGAGATCAACCTCATCAAGGACCCGACCGCGATGGTCGCGGCCATCCGCAGCGGCCGCGTCCAGTACGGTGTCGGCCTGGCCGGGCTGGACGCGAGAAGCCTGAGCCAGCAGCCGGGCTTCGCCCTCGTGTCGTCCGGCGGCGCGGCGATCCCGCTCGGCTTCGACGTGACCAAGCCACCGTTCGACAACAAGGCCGTGCGCCAGGCGATCCATTACGCGATCGACCGCGACCGCATCGTGCAGCAGGTCGAGGGCGGCCAGGCCCAGGCGACCAACCTGCCGTGGCGGACCTCCACGATCGGCTACGACGCCGCGCAGACCAAGCAGTACACCTACCAGCCCGACAAGGCCAAGCAAATGCTCGCCGCCGCGGGCGTGAAGGCGGGCACGTCGTTCGACGTGACCATGCTGAACACCCCCGAGGCCACCGGAGTCTTCCAGATCGTCAAGAACAACCTGGCCGCCGTCGGGCTGAACGCCAAGCCGGTCATCGCCACGGCCGACTATGACGCCAAGGTCTCCAGCAAGAACATGGGGACTCCCGCCTTCCTGATGATGAACAGCAACGGCCTCTCACCGGCGAGCGCCGTCGTGAGCCGCCCGGAGCTCCAGGCGGACGAGAACGTCTCACACTTCAAGAGCCCCGAGTACACGCGGCTCGTCAAGGCGGTCACCAGCGCCAGCACCACGCCCGACCAGCAGAAGGCGCTGCACGACTACAGCGCCTACTTCGCCGATGAGGCGTTCGTGCTCCCGCTGATCACCCGCCCCACCCTCACCGTGCGGTCGAACGCCCTGAACGACCTCGCACCTACGCAGATGGGCTTCCTCGACATCAGCCGGGCGTGGCTGTCCAAGTAATCGACCTTTAGAGCGACTGGCGGTATCGAGACGATGGTCCGGTTCCTGATACGCAAGATCCCATCAGTGGTGTTCGTGCTCTTCGCGAGCTCGATCGTCGCTTTCGCCCTGCCCCGTCTGGCGCCCGGTGACGTCGCCGTCACCCTCGCCGGCACGGATTCGACCGCGGCCACCATCGCCGCGATCCGGCAGGAGCTGGGCCTGAACCGGCCCCTGGTGGTTCAGTACTGGGACTGGATCGTCGGGCTCTTCCAGGGCGATCTCGGAGAGTCCTACCTCCTGCGCCGCAGCGTCGCGAGCCTCATCGGCGACCGGCTCGAAAGCACCCTGGAGCTCGCCGCGCTGGCGACGCTCCTGGTCATCGCGATAGGGACGACCCTGGGCGTCGCGGTCGGCTCGACCCGGCGCCGCTGGGCGCGGGCCGGCCTCGACCTGGTCAACAGCTTCTTCATCGCCATTCCGTCGTTCCTCACCGGCTTGGCGCTGATCCTGGTCTGCGGCGTGCTGAACCGCTGGCTGCCGGTCAGCGGCGAGGTCAGCTTCCTGGCGGATCCGGTGATCGGCTTCCAGTTCCTGATCCTGCCGGCGTTCGCGCTGGCGCTGCCCTCGGCCGCGGTCGTCGCCCGCCTGCTGCAGGCGGAGATGCTCGCCGTCAAGAACGAGGACTACGTCGACCTCGCGCTGAGCAAGGGGGCGTCGGCCACCCGGATCACCCTCCGGCACGTACTGAGGAACAGCGTGGGAACCGCGGTCGTGGCCGTGGGGCTCCAGATCGGCAACCTGCTCGCCGGCGCGGTGATCATCGAGGCGATCTTCAACCGCAACGGGCTCGGCCAGCTCGCCGTGTCCAGCGTGCAGACCCGCGACTTCACCGTGTTGCAGGTGCTGATCCTCGCCATCGTCTTCGTGGCGGTGCTCTGTCAGATCCTCACCGAGGTCGTCCTGGCAGGACTTGACCCGCGCATCAAATTGGGAGAGTAGGTATGGCAGACCCTCAGCTGGTACCCCCCGACGTGGCTCTCCCAGAGGCGCGCCGGCGACTGAACCCGACCCTGGCCCGCTACCTGGCGGCGCTCCGCACGCCGAAGGGGGTGGTCGGGCTGTCGATCCTCCTCCTCATGGGACTCGCCGCCCTGCTCGCGCCCGTGCTGTTCCCCGGTGGCTACGACCAGCAGGGGCCGGAGGCGCTGACCGGGATGTCGGCCAAGCACGTCTTCGGCGTCGACGAGTTCGGCCGCGACATCTTCGTCCGCAGCCTCTACGGCCTGCGTATCGACCTGAGCCTCATCCTCACCGCGGTCCCCCTCAGCATGGCGGCGGGCACGCTGCTCGGCCTGAGCGGCGTGATCTCCGAACGCCTGGGCGCCGCGGTGCAGCGGCTGCTCGACGTGATCATCGGCTTCCCCGGCCTGATCCTGGGGATCTGCCTGGTCGCCATCCTCCAGCCGGGCTGGCCGGCGCTCTTCCTCACGATCCTGATCAGCGGCCTGCCCACCGCCGGACGCCTCGCCCGCGGCGCCTGGCTGACCCAGCAGAGCAGGGAGTACGTCCTCGCCGCCCGGGTGCTCGGCGTCTCACGATGGCAGTTGCTCGTACGCCACGTGCTGCCGAACGCGATGGACGCCATCGTCGTCAACGGCGCCGTCTGGATGGTCGTCGGCGTCTACATCGAGGCCGGACTGAGCATCGTCGGCCTCGGCGTGCAGCCGCCGACGCCCTCGCTCGGCGTGCTGCTGAACAACGGCCTGCGGTTCGTCACCCAGTCACCCACGTACATCGTCGGCCCGGCCCTGCTGCTCCTGCTGGTCTCGGTCGGCTTCAGTCTGCTGTCGGACGCGCTCAACGAGGCGGTGAACCGCCGATGACCTCCACCGAATCGATGGCACCGGTGACGGCCAAGGACGCGCCGCTGCTGCGCGTCGAGGGGCTGCGGACGGAGTTCCGCTCGAAGAAGGGCGGCATCAAGGCCGTCAACGACGTCAGCTTCGACATCTACCCGGGTGACGTGCTGGGCATCGTCGGCGAGTCCGGCTCGGGCAAGTCGGTGACGGCGCGCTCCATCATGCGCATGCTGCGCCCGCCGGGCGAGGTCGTCGCCGGCTCCGTACGGTTCGGCGGGGAAGACCTGCTCACGCTGCCCGAACGGGAGATGAGACGCCGCCGCGGCAGCAAGGTGGCCCTGGTCTTCCAGGACCCGCAGTCCGCGCTCAACCCCGTCATGAAGGTGGGCGATCAGATCGTCGAGGCCATGACGGTCCATGGCGTCGGCAAGCAGGCCGCGCGCGAGCGCGCGATCGACCTGCTGGAGCAGGTCGGCATCCCCGACGTCCAGACGAAGATCGACCACTACCCGCACCAGTTCTCCGGCGGCATGCGCCAGCGCGTCGTCATCGCGATCGCCCTGGCGAACGACCCCGCGCTGCTGATCGCCGACGAGCCGACCACCGCCCTCGACGTCACCATCCAGGCCCAGATCCTGCGTCTGCTCGCCAGGCTCCGCACCGAGCTGGGCATCGCCATCGCGATCATCACCCATGACATGGGTGTGGTGGCCGAACTCTGCACGGACGTCGTCGTCATGTACGGCGGCCGCACCGTCGAGAAGGGGACCGTCGAGCAGGTCTTCGAGCAGCCGCGGCATCCGTACACCGCGGCGTTGCTGGCGGCCATGCCCCGTATCGACGACGACCGGACCGGCCGGTCGCTGCCCGCGATCCCGGGCGCGCCGCCCGACCCCGCCGCGCCACCCCCCGGCTGTCCCTTCGCCCCCCGGTGCCGGTTCACCGAGGAGGTCTGCGAGCAGGAGCCGCCGGCGTTGCTGCAGATCGGCGGCGCCGGGCAGGCCGCGGCCTGCTTCGTCGCCCAGCGGGCCGCCGGCGGCCTCGATCTTTCCGCTCCGGTGCCGGACGAACAGGCCGCGACCGGCACACCGGCCGCTCCCCCTGCGGCCGAGGCCGTCCTGGAGGTCCGCGACCTGCGAGTCGACGTCGGATCCCGGCGGCGCGGGCTGTTCCACCGTGAGCCCCCCGTGTACGCGGTCGACTCGGTGAGCCTGTCGGTGCACGCGGGCCGCACGCTCGGGCTCGTGGGCGAGAGCGGCTGCGGCAAGTCGACGCTGTCGCGCAGCATCGTGGGCATCAATCAGGTCGCGGGCGGGTCGATCCTCGTCGACGGCGCCGACGTGAGCGCGATGGGCGGGGAGGAGCTGACGCGGGTCCGGTCCTCGGTGCAGTACCTGTTCCAGGATCCGTACGCGTCGCTGAACCCGCGCCGCACCATCCGGCAGTCGCTGGCCGAGGCACTCGCGTTCAGAGGCATCGGCGGGCGGGCCCGCGAGGAGGCGGCGCGATCGCTGATGGCGCAGGTCGGGCTCCGAACCGAGCACCTCGACCGCTACCCGCACGCGTTCTCGGGCGGCCAGCGCCAGCGGGTCGGCATCGCCCGTGCGCTGGCCCGCCAACCGCGCACGCTCATCCTCGACGAGCCGGTCTCCGCGCTGGACATGTCGATCCAGGCGCAGATCATCAACCTGCTGGAGAAGCTGCAGAACGAACTCGGGCTCGGCTACCTGTTCATCGCCCACGACCTGTCGGTCGTGCGTCACCTCAGCGACACCGTCGCGGTGATGTACCTCGGCCGGATCGTGGAGCACGGCGACGCCGCCGAGGTCTACGGCAACCCGCAGCACCCCTACACCGCCGCGCTGCTGTCGTCCTCGCCCGTCCCATCGGTCTCGGCGCGGTCCCGCGAACGCATCATCCTGCCGGGTGACCTGCCCAGCCCCGCCAACCCACCGACCGGTTGCCGTTTCCGCACCAGGTGCCCGATCGGCCCGCTGGCGCATCCGGATCGGACGATCTGTAAAGAGGTCGACCCGCAACTCACCCTCACCGCCACCGGCCAGCGTGCCGCCTGCCACTTCGCCGGCGAACTCACGCTCCAAGCCTGACACCGAATACCGAAAGGAAGCCATATGCCCGGCACACCGAAGATCGCCCTCAACCCCATCCAGTGGATGGCCAGCGCCGACGGATGGCTGGACCCGTCCTTGGCGCCCGAGCCGAAGCAGCGGCTGTCACTGATCAAGCAGGCCGGATTCGACGCCCTCATGGCCGAGGTCCCGGCCGGCTTCACCGTGGAGCAGTACCTGGCGCTGCTGGACGAGACCGGTCTGACGCTCGCGCCCGGCTACTTCGTCTGCCGGTCGGACGGCCGGGACGGCAACCAGGGCGACGTCGTGGCCAGTGCCACCGAGGTCGCGCGCCAGCACGCCCGGCTCGGCATGACCGAGATCGGTCTCGGGCTCGGCATGGCCAAGGACCGGCCGCGTGTGCTGCACCCCGGCCAGGGCTACGACGCGGACGACTCCCGCGTCGAGGCGGTGACGGCGCTGATCGGGCAGATCTCCGACGCCATGCTCGCCGAGGGCGTCCGGCCGTCGCTGCACCCGCATGTGGGCACGTGGATCGAGACCGAGGAGGAGGGCCGGGCGGTGCTCGACGCCCTTCCGTCGTCGCGGCTCGGCTTCCTCCCCGACACCGGGCACCTGGCGTGGGCGGGCGCCGACGTCGGCCGGTTCGTCAAGGACTACGCCGAGCGGATCCCGTTCGTGCATGTGAAGGACTGCCGGCTCAGCGTCGCCGCCGAAGGCCGCGAGAAGGACTGGGGCTACCAGCAGACCGTTCTGGCCGGGCTGTGGGTCGAGCCGGGCCGAGGTGAGCTCGATCTGGCCGGCATCATCGGCAATCTGCCCAGCGGGTTCGACGGGTGGCTGATGGTGGAGGTGGACCGTCCCGACATCGCCGACCCCTACGAGAGCGCGCAGGTGTCGGCCCGCTGGATGCACAGCACGTTCCCGGCGCAGAGCTGACGCGCACTGCCGGCGCGGCGCCTTCGGCCGCGCCGGTGGTCGGCCGTCAGTCCCGCCGCTCGCTTCCGAAGGCACGGGAGATGCCCGCCGCGGTCGAAAGCAGTTCGGGCAGCAACAGCCTGGTCTCCAGGCGGGCCACCGGCGCGGTGGCCGACACCGACGCGACGACCGTGCCATCGGGGCCCGCGACGGGCACCGCCACGCTGCCGAATCCCAGCAAGATCTCTTCCCGCTCGACGGCGTAACCGCGTTCCCGGACGAGCACGAGCTGCCGTCGCAGATCTTCGACGGACCCGACCGTCCGTGGGGTCACGCTCGGCAGGCCGGTCAGCGCGAGGCGGCGCAGCCGTTCCTCCAGGTCGGAGCGCGTCGCGAGCAGGACCTTGCCCGTCGCCGTGCACGTCGCGGGCAACCGCCCACCGACCTGGGAGTGCGTATGGACGTTCGCCTCCCCTGCGACCTTCTCCACATACAGCACGTGGCCGCCATCGAGCACCGCCAGATGGATGGCCGCCCTGGTGGCGGCGAACAGGTCGGTGAGGAGAGGCCGCGCCACGCGACGCAGCATCGCCGACACCGGGACCCGCTGCCCCAGCTCGAACACGCGCATGCCGAGCTGGTAGGAATCTCCCCTGCGCTCCAGCAGTCCCCACTGCACCAGCTCCTGCGCGAGCCGGTACGCCGACGCCTTCGGCACCCCTGAGCGCCGGCTGAGCTCGGCGAGCCGGAGGTGGAAGGCCCCCGACTCGAAGGCGCCGAGAAGGAGCTGGGCCTTGCCGAGGACCGAGTTGGGATATGTCCCGTCATCGCTGGAGTCGGCGAACGCCGCCATGGACATCTGGACTCCTTCGCGCCGGTCCGGTCACCGGTCCCCTCCCGTAGCGATCACGGATGGGCCCGGCGAAACTCCGGAGGGGAAAGCCACCTTACCTCCGACACCTCCGACCTGCAGAAGAGGATCTTTTGCGCATCTCGCCGCCACTCCGATTCGGGTACGCCGACTCGCCGTTCGGCCAGCTTCACTACGCCGAGCAGGGCACCGGCCGCCCCTTGCTCCTCCTGCACCAGACGCCCCGATCCTGGGAGGAGTTCCGGGAGTTGATCCCCCTCCTGGCGCCGTGCCGGCGGGTCATCGCCATGGACATGCTCGGTTTCGGAGCCAGCGCGAAAGCCCCGGCGCCCCACACGATCGAGCTGTTCGCGACCGGTGCTCTGGCGCTGCTGGACGCCCTGGGCATCGAGCGCGCCGACCTCCTGGGCCACCACACCGGCGGCGCGGTGGCCGTCGAGGTGGCGGCGTCCGCGCCCGAGCGGATCGGCCGGCTCGTCCTGTCGTCGGCTCCGTGGATCGACGTCCGCTACCGCGAGTCCCATGCGAACGGACCGGGTGTGGACGAGGCCGTGCGCTCGCCCGACGGCGACCATCTGCGCAGGCTGTGGCGGCTCCGGCAGCCTTACTATCCCGCACCGGGCACGGACCTCCTCGACCGGTTCGTCCACGACGCCCTCACCCCCGGCGTCGATCCCGCGGAGGGGCATCGGGCGTGCGCGCGTTACTACATGGAGGACAAGATCGGGCTGGTCAAGACGTCCGTGCTGCTGCTGGGGGCCGCTGAGGACCCGTTCGCGCTGCCGTCCATGACGCCCCTCCGGGAGAACCTCACCGGAGCGGAGAGCGTGACGTCGGTCGTCATCGAAGGCGGCACGATCCCACTCATGGAGCACAAGGCCCGGGAGGTGGCCGAGGTGGTGACGGCCTTTCTCACTCGCTGAACTCTCACCCGCTGACCTGCGTCAGCTCCGGCCGCCGTCGGCGGCCAGGATGGACTTCGTGATGCGCCTGCTCACCATGGTCAGCAGGCCCACGTACTTGTTGACGTCGGCGCGGAAGGTCGGTGCCGTCACCGACAGCGCCGCGACCATCGTTCCGGTGGCGCCGGTGAGCGGGATGGCCACGCTGAGGTAGCCGGTGCGGGTCTGCTCCTGCTCGATCGCGTACCCGACCTTGCGCGCCTGCTGGATCTCCTGGGCCAGCAACCTGGGTACGGTGATCGTCCGTGGCGTCACGCGGGCCAGCGGTTCGGCGACGACGTCGCCGAACAGGGCACCCGGACCGAAGGCGAGCAGGGCCTTGCCGGTCGCGGTGCAGTGCAGCGGCATGCGTCCGGCGACGCGCGACGGCCTGGACACCTGGCCGTGACCGGACACCTTCTCCAGGTAGATCACTTCCAGTCCGTCCAGCACCGCCAGATGGATGGTCTCGCCGGTCGCCTGGTAGAGATCCTCCATGAAGGGCCGCGCCGCCTCGCGCAGGATCCGCTGGCGCGGCACGCGCTGCCCGATCTCGAACAGGCGCATGCCCAGCCAGTATTCGGATCCGCGCCGCTCCAGCAGCCCCCACTGCAGCAGTTCCTGAGCCAGCCGGTGGACCGACGCCTTGGCCACGCCGGTGCGGCGGACGATCTCGGACAGGCCGAGGCTCTCGTCGTCCGGGCCGAACGCCTCGAGGATCAGCCGTACCTTGCCCAGCACGCTGTTCGCCGCGCCGTCGGGCTCGGGCGGAAAGGCGATCGTGGGTTCACGGTCGACACGCGACAGCTGCGAGGAGATAAGCGTCATTGACCGATAATCGAGCTTATGTCCGGTTCGATCAACGGTCCTGTTCCGGTGAGCGAGACGGCCCTCAGTGATTGTTTCCCAGGTCGACGACCGCGCGTCCGCGTACTCGGCCGTCGCGCAGCAGTTCGAGGGCCTTGGCGATCTCCGACAGGTCGAACCGCTCGACCTCCAGGGTGAGCTCGCCCGTGGCCAGGCGGTCGATCAGCGCCGGGGCCACCTCGCGGGCCCGCCGCTCCTGCCGGACCATGTTCACCGGAAGCAACGCCACGTCGTCGAGCAGCCAGGACGGCAGATCGACCGTGACGGACGTCCCCAGCACGTAGCCGATCACCACGGCCCGGCCGCCGGGACGGACCCACCGCGAGCGTTCGACCAGCGCGTTCCCGCCGAGCGTGTCGACCAGCAGGGACGCCGGGCGGGCCGCGGCCAGCTCGGCGACCGCCTCGGCGTCGTCGGCCACCACCCCGCGGATCCCCTCGGGCACCTGACCGAGCTGATCGGCCCGGCCGACCACCCCGGTCACCGTGGCTCCAGCCAGCCGGGCCTGCTGGGCCACCATCGCGCCGACCGCGCCGGCGGCACCGGTCACGATGACTTCCTCGCCTGCCTCCAGGCGGGCGACGTCGTGCAGGGCGACGTACGCCGTGGTGGTCGGCAGGAAGAACGACGCCGCGACCTCCGGCGGAAGCGGCGAGGCCAGCGGGGTGACGGCCTTGGGGGTGACGCTGAGGCGTTCGCGCCAGCAACCGTCGCGCAGCAGGCCGAGCCCGCCACCGCGGAGCAGCACCTGCGTGCCCGGCGCCAAGGTGTCGGAGGCGAGGACCACGCCGCTGGCCTCGACACCGCCGACGTAGGGAAGCGGCGGCTTCAGGGCGAAATTCCCGCCGGCGACGGTCAGGTCCAGATGCCCCAGCGCCGTGGCCTGGACCTCGACGAGCACCTCTCCGGGCTTGTGCTCCGGCTCGGGCAGCTCCTCCACGATCGGCGCGGCGCCCCAGTCATGGAACCGGGCCGCGCGCATCAGCCGCGCCCCTTGCCGGAGAAGCCGGCCGCCGAGCTCTTGTCCAGGAAGGCCAGGCTGAGCGGGTTGTACCGGGCGGCCTGCTCGTGCTGGGGCCAGTGGCCGCATTCCTCGAACAGTTCGAGCTGCGAGCCCGCGATGGCCTCGTGCATGGCGGTCGCCTCCGGCACGTCGCCGAACGGGTTCTTGCGGCCCCAGACGATCAGCGTGGGCTGGGAGATCCTGGCCAGATCGTCCGGCTGAAGGATGTTGCGCAGGCGGGTCTCCATATTCTGCAGGCATAGCAGATTGTCGACGTTGGCCACGAAGTCGGGCTGGTGGTAGATGGCGTGGCGCACCTCCACCAGCTCCTCGGTGGCGTCGGCCGGATCGGCCATCAGCAGCCGCAGCCGCTTGCGGGTGAGCTCCACGTCATCGCTGAGCACGGCCTCGCGGGTGCTCGTCCGGATGCGCTTCATGACCTCGGGATTGGCCACGGTCCCGCCCGCGCAGAGCAGCTGAAGGCTGGCCACCCGGTCGGGGTGGTCGATCGCGACGCGCCCGCCGACCCAGCCGCCCAGCGACTCCCCCACGATGTGGGCCCGCTCGATGCCCACCGCGTCGAAGTAGGCCAGCAGGTGGTCGGCATAACGCGGGATCTCGTACGGGTAGTCGGGCTTGCCGGTGTAGCCGTGGCCCAGCATGTCGATGGCGTGGCACTCGTAACGTGCCGCGTGCGCGGCCATGTTCCGGGTGAACGCTTCCAGGTGGCCGCTGGTCCCGTGCAGGAACACCACGGGCTCGCCCGACCCGGCCCGCAGGCTGCGGGTCCGCACTCCCGCCGCGTCCACGTACGAGACACTCACGTCCAGCGGGCTCAATTCTGTCCAGATACTCATCGTCACGTCACCTTCAGCGGTCGAGAGCGGGCTTGTCTTGGTTGATGCGGTGCACCTGGGTGTTGCTGCGGGCCGCGAGCAGGCGGCCGAGGATCACGAGCAGCGCGATGACGGGCGCGGCGATCAGCAGCTTCCTGGTCCTGGACATGCTCATCTCTCCATTCCGGCGCCGAGCGAGTTCAGGAATCCGGTGACCACGGCGTGGTAGGCCTCCGGCCGTTCCTCCTGGAGGTGGTGCGAGGCGTGGTCCATGACGTGCAGGTTCCCGCGCGGCACCATGCGCGCGAGCATCAGCGGATAGTCGGGCGTGAGGAAGGCGTCCTGCATGCCCCAGATGAAGAGCGCGGGGGCCTGGACCTCGGCCAGTTCGGCGGTGAGGTCCTGCCATTCGCCACGGGGTGAGTCCGACATGGCGGCCAGCTCCCGCTCCCCGGGGTCCAGGCTCTGCTCGTAGCGCAGGTCCAGGGTGGACTCGGGCAGCCGGTCCCCGTCGTACCACTCCAGCCGGGTGATGAGGTCGCGCATCTTCTGCCGGGTGGGGCCCTCGCCGCCGTAGTAGGCGTCCCGGGCGGCGCGACCCCGACGACCGCCTTCGGGCAAGGGCGCGAGCGGGCCGTAGAACACCGGCATGCTGCCGGTGATGACCAGCGAACGCACCCGGTCCGGGTACCGTGCGGCCAGGCACAGCGCGATGGTGCCGCCCCAGGAGTTGCAGATGAAGTCGGCCCGCTCCACACCCAGCGTGTCCATGAGCGCCACGGTCTTGGCCGCGTGGAAGTCCCACATCGGGCCGGTGATCAGGCACTTCTCCGACTTGCCGTACTGCAGGATGTCGACGATCAGGCAGCGCCGGTCGGCGGCGAACAACGGCGCCACCGGGCCGAAGTCGCTCCATCCGGTGCAGCCGGGGCCGCCGCCGTGCAGGAAGATCGTGTCCGTCCCCGAGCCCTGGTCGAGGTAGTGGTATTTGACGCCGTCGGCGTCGGCGTACGAACCGGTGGGGGGTTCCATGTCGCCTCCTTAGTAGTCGGTCTCGGCGCGGGTCCGCGTGGTGGTGTCGACGGCCACCCGTACGAGCAGCTCGCACAGGCGGCGCATGGCTCTGACGTCGACGGTGTTCATCCCGCGGGCGAAGTCGACGTCGAACTCGGTGGAGACGACCTTCGGCATGCCCACCCGGGCGGTCGGGATCCCCCGCGCCCGCAGGATGTTGGCGTCGGTGGCGCCGCTGTTGCCGTCGATGGGCTCGTGCGGGCGGCCGGACACGCTCTCCCAGGCCCGGACCGTACTGCGCACGACCCAGTCCTCCGGTGGCGTGCGGGTGCCCGGGATGGCCAGCACCAGCTCGACCGTCAGCTCCACGTCCAGCTCCGCCGACAGCCGCCGGAGGTACGCCGCCAGCTCGCGCTTGGCCGCCAACGGGGTCGTGCCGGGCTCGATCCGCAGGTCGAGGCGGATACGGCAGGCCGCGGACGTGACGGACGGCATGCGCTCCCAGCCGCCGGCGACCGAGCCGATGATCCCCTGAGGCGCGGCCGTCGCGGTGCGGTGTCGCTCGGGGTAGTCCGCCAGCCACCGTTCCAGCCGGGTCACCACCTCGGCGGCCGTCACGATCGGGTTCTGGTACGGCAGCCGGTGCCGGCTGCCGGAGTAGGTGTGGATGCCGGGGACGACGATCTCGAACCAGCACAGACCGACTTCTTCGTGCGCGACGAAGTCCCCCGGCTTGGCGATCACGGCGTAGTCGGGGTGCCAGCCGCGTTCCAGCAGGAACGAGCAGCCGACACCGTGCCCGGTGTTCAGCCGGCCGGTGCCGTCGATGGCGTTGGTCGGCATGCCGCCCGCCCCGAACGCGACCAGCAGGTCTCCGGCGAGCCGCGCCCGCACCCCGGCCAGGGCCTCACCCACGACGAGGACGCACGCCGCGTGGCCCTTGGGGTTGCTCGCGCCGAGGCCGCTGACGTAAGGGCCGTCGCAACGCGCCTCGGCCCGCATGTCGGGGCGCAGACCGGGGCCGATCCACGGCACGTCCAGGTCCGGGTCACCGGTGGTCAGGGTGTCGATCGGGGCGTACAGCATGAGGTCGGCGCCCGTACCGTCGCCGCTGAGCCGGCCGACCGCGTTGGCCTGGCCGTCGTCGATGCGCTGCACGTGCGCGTCCAGGCCCGCGGCGGCGAGCCGGTCCGCCAGCCATCGGGCCAGCGGTGCCTCCCCGCCGGTGGGGCTGGCGATGGAGGTGACCCCTACCGCCGCCTCGCGCAGGCGGTCCTCGGTGATCGACGCGAGCGCCTCCGTCACGATCCGCTCGCGCTCGGCTTCCGTCATGTCGATCGTGCTCATGCCGACGGTGTTCCTGCCGATGCTGTTCCCGCCGATGGGGCGGGCTCGATGATGGCGACCCCCATGCCGGTCAGCCATTCCGGCATCGGCGCGTACGCCAGCGCCCGCCCGGGGGCGAAGCCCAGCGCCGCGGCCATCATCAGCCAGGTCCGCAGTTCCTGGCCGCCGTTGCCGGCCACGGCCTCGATCTCCTCGGTGGACAGGTTCGCGTAGCGCGACAGCTCGCCCTTCTCCAGCGCGGCGAGGAACTCCTCGTCGAACTCGGGGAAGATGGTCGGCCGCGCGGCGGTGATGATCTGCCGCCGGCGCGCGTCGTACCGCTGCCAGTCACCCCGGCCTTCGCGCCAGGCCTCCACCAGGAACTCCTCGTCCGCCCCCTCGGGGTCCTGCCAGCGGCTCGGCCACGGGAGCCGGTGCGAGAGGCCGCCTGACGCGATGACGGCCACGCGCAGCTCGTGCGGCAGCGCGGCCACCGCGGCGGCGAGGTTGCGCCCCAGCTCGACGCAGCGCCGCATGAGAGGCAGCGGCGTGGCGAACACGTTCACCACCAGCGGGATCACGGGCACGTCGAGGTCACGCAGGAGGTACTGGATCGCGTGGCTCTGGCCGTGGTCGATCTGCAGCTTCGCCGAGATCGCCACCTCGGTGCCCGCGGCCACCAGGGATTCGGCGACGGCCTGGGCGGCGGCGGGGTGGGTGCGCTGCGGTCCCGACGGCGTTCCCGACTCTCCCGAGGAGATGACCTCGTCCACCCCGAGGGTGAAGGCGGGGATCAGGTCCAGCCAGAAGCCGCGGAAGTGGTTGGAGCCGATGATGATCGCCACGTCCGGACGGGCCGCGGCCAGGGCGTCGCGGGCCGTGCCGAGCGCGTCGCGGAAGCGTTCGGCGCGGTCTTTGTGCTCGACCTGCTCCCAGTGGGTGTTCATCAGCGTCGAGTGGGACGCCCCCACACCCAGGACGATCCTGCCCATCAGCCGGCCTGCTTCGAGGGGTTCTCGACAGCCAGTCCGGACGCCCGCAGCCGCTCGATGCGCTCCTCGGTGACGTCCTCGGCGAGCTTGCGCCACTGCAGGAGCGAGTCGTCGGGGCGGTAGAGCCGCTCCGGCGGCGCGTCGGTCACCTCGACCATCCATTTGTCCTGGCCGGAGAACTGGCCATGGAACAGCCAGCGGACCGCGCCGAGATACTTGGCGTAGAAGGGCAGCGTCCTGACGCCCTTCTCGAAGTTGGCCATCACGCCGACATAGAGGTGGTTGTCCGCGTCGACCGGCACATAGAACTCGTAGTGGATGAAGGTCGGATAGACGATGCGCAGGACGCCCGGCATGCTGACCGAGGCGAAGCCGGGGAAGTCCTCGGCGGCGATGGCCGGGTTCACCTTCCGGTGGCTGCCCGTGTTCCCGATGTTGGCGATCTGCTTCGGCGGCTTGAGCTTGAACCACGCCTGGTTGTTCCACCGGCCGAGGCCGGGGAAGTCGGCGTCCCAGTGCTGGGCCTCCTGCACCCGGTAGATCCAGCGGCCACGGCGTTCGATCCGGGTCTCGTTCCACACCGGCATGGCCTTGAACAGCCGCCACAGCGCCGTGCGGTGCAGGTACTTGGCGTGCCCCTCGTCATAGCCGTTCTCGCAGGCGAAGCGCCAGTTCCCCTCGCGCGCCTGAATGCGCGCGCCGACCACGGCCGGGTTGTCGCGCAGTTCCTCGGGGAGTTGGTCGTCGATGGGCGGCGCGTCCTCGCCGTCTCCCACGAAGATCCACACCATGCCGAGGCGTTCCTCGACGTCGTAGGTGGGCTGGGTGACCTTTCCGCAGATCGGTGACTGCGGGCCGTCGGTGATCGCCGCCTTGAGATCGCCTGTCTCCAGGTCGAACGTCCAGCCGTGGTACGCGCACGAGATGGTGCCGGGGAACTGCTGGTTGCCGTAGCTCAGCGGCACGCCCCGGTGCGGGCACCGGTCCTTGAGCGCGTACGCCTTGCCGCCGTCGCGGATGACGACGATCCGCTCGCCGAGCAGGGTGATCGCCTTGGGCTTTCCGGTGATGTGCGAGGAGAACGCCACCGGATACCAGTAGCCGCGGAACCCGCTGCCCGCGCCCTGGTAGTGGGGCCAGCTCGACCAGTCCTGGCGGCCCGGCAGCTTGCCCCGCCGTGACGGCCGGCGCCTGGCAGCGCCTCCGGCCGCAGTCGGCGCATCCGCCTCTGCACTCATTCTCGCCTCCGCTTCCCATGGCTGTGCTCGCGGCGCCCCGATGCGGCCGCCGACCACGACACGCAGTTCACCATCGGCCCGGCCGGGCGCCCAGCGGTTCATCCCGCCCAGCGGACCGTGTCCCACTGAACGAGCCGCGTTCCGGTCAGCGGTCCGCGACCTGCGGGATCCCGCTGCCGGGGTGTGTAGCTTCCGTGGCCTGACAGGCGACTACCGGGAGACCTAGGTGGAACCAGCGTGATCGAGACCGACATCGTGATCATCGGAGCGGGGCCGACCGGCCTCTACGGCGCCTACTGCGCGGGCTTCCGCGGCTTGCGGTCCGTGGTCGTGGACGCGCTGCCTCAGGTCGGCGGGCAGATTTCGGCGCTGTACCCGGAGAAGGAAGTACAGGACGTGGCCGGCGTCCCCGGGCTGTCCGGACGTTCGCTGGTGGCCGCGCTCTCGGCCCAGGCGGCGGCCTACAACCCGGTCTACCTGCTGGGCAGGCAGGCCGTCGAGCTGCGCCGCGACGCGGACGAGCGGCCTGTCGTGCTGCTGTCCGACGGCACGGCCGTCCAGGCACAGGCCGTCATCCTCACCTCGGGCATCGGGACGTTCACCCCGCGCCCGCTGCCGGCCGGCGAGGAATGGCTCGGCCGGGGGCTTTCGTACTTCGTGCCGGACCTGTCCGAACACACCGGCCGCGACGTCGTCGTCGTGGGTGGCGGGGACAGCGCGGTCGACTGGTCGCTGGCGCTGGCGCCGCTGGCCAGGTCGGTCACCCTGGTGCATCGCCGGGCCGCGTTCCGCGCGCACGCCGCCGGCGTCGAGGCCGCCCGGAGAGCCGGGGTCGGCATCGTCGTCGACAGCCAGGTGATCTCCCTGTCCGGTGGCGAGCGGGTCGAGAAGGCGCATCTTCGTACGCGCGGCGAAGCGGACCGGGCGCTGCCCGCGGAGTCCGTCATCGCGGCCCTCGGCTTCATCAGCGACCTCGGCCCGCTCGCGGACTGGGGCCTGGAGCTGCGCGGCAGGTCCGTCCTGGTGAATCGGCGCATGCGCACCAACCTGCCCAGGGTGTACGCGGCGGGCGACCTCGCCGACCACGAGGGCAAGGTCCGCCTGATGTCGGTGGGGTTCGGCGAGGTGGCCACCGCCGTGAACAACGCCGCCGTCGAACTGGACCCCGAACTGGCCCTCTTCCCCGGGCACTCCACGGACACCGCCTGACCCCGTACTCCAGCAGACAGGAGAAGATCCATGAGCTACGTCATCGGCCCGGCCTGCATCGACGTCAACGATCGCGCGTGCGTGGACGTATGTCCCGTCGACTGCATCTACGTCGGCGATCGCAAGAGCTACATCAACACCGCCGAGTGCATCGACTGCGGGGCCTGCGAACCGGAGTGCCCGGTCGAGGCGATCTTCGTCGATCGCACGGCGCGCGGTGACGAGACGCGCACGCTCTTCCTACAGGACTCCAAGGCCTTCTTCACCGAGGTGCTGCCCGGCCGTGACGAGCCGCTGGGCAACCCGGGAGGCGCTCGCAAGGTCGGCGACCTCGACACCGACACCTCGCTGGTCACCGGCTACAGCGGCTGACAACGGCGGAGGTCCGGCCATCCGCCGGACCTCCGCCGTTATCAGCGCGCCGTTATCAGCGGCCGGTGAACCGCGGCGCGCGCTTGTCCAGGAACGCCTGGAGCCCTTCGGCGGCATCGTCGGTGTGGATCAGCTCCATGACCGCCTGGCGCTCCATTTCCAGCGCCTCTTCGATCGGCAGGCCGTACCCGGCGTCCACGATCTGCTTGAGCAGGCCGATGGTCCCGGTCGGCTTGGCCGCCAGGCTCTCGGCGTGCTCGGCCACCACGCGGTCGAAGTCCTCATCGTCCGCCACCACGTCGACCAGCCCCAGATCGAGCGCTTCGGCCGCGGACAGGCGGGCGCCCTCGAACATCAGCCGCTTGGCGCGATGCGGGCCGAGCAGGCGCGGCAGTCGCTGGCTGCCGCCCGCTCCCGGGAACAGGCCCAGGTTGATCTCGGGGAAGCCGATCGTCGCCGAGGCCGCCAGGATACGCAGGTCACAGGCGAGGGACAGCTCGGCGCCGCCGCCCAGGGCGTGACCGTTCATCGCCGCGATCACCGGCTTGGGCGCCAGTTCGAGCAGCCGCTGTACGTCGATCCAGCGGCGCATCTTCACGTGGTTGGCCGTCGAAAGGTCACGCATCACGGCGATGTCCGCCCCCGCCACGAAGAAGCGGCCGGTCCCGCGGATGACCAGGCAGCGGACCGTGACGTCCTTGGCCAGCTCGGGGAGCAGCGCCAGGAACTCTTCGATCATCGCGGGGTCGACGGCGTTGGCGGGCGGGCGATTGATGACGATCGTCGCCGTGCCCCCGTCGCGCCGCACGTCCAGCACGTTCATTTGCCCTCCCGTGGTGTCATTTCAGCGGTTTCATTCCGGCGGCGTCATTCCAGGACCCCAGCCTCGCGTAGCCGGGAGAGTTCGTCGTCATCCATGCCGAGCAGGCCCTTCAGCACCGCGTCGGTGTGCTGGCCCAGCAGGGGGGCCGGTGCCGTAAGCGCGCCAGGGGTGGCGGACATGCGGACGACGATGCCCTCGTGCCGGACCGGACCCGCGAGCGCGTGCTCCAGCACCGGGTAGAAGTCGCGAGCGGCCAGGTGTTCGTCGGCTTCCACCAGGTCCCGGCCGGTGGCGACGACGGCGGCGGCTATGCCCAGCCCTTGCAGCTCGGCCGCCAGGGACTCGCCGTCGTGTTCCGCGCACCAGGCCGCCAGGGCGGCGTCGATCTCGTCCTCGTGCCCGCGCCGCTCCTCCAGCCCGGCGGACGCCGACACCGGCAGCCCAGCGGACGCCGGCTCCGACAGTCCGGCGGACGCCGACCTCGGCAGTCCAGCGTGTTCGGCGAGGCGCCGCCATTCCGCGTCCCCGCGTACGGCCAGCGCGATCCAGCGATCGTCGCCTCTGGTCGGGTACACACCGTGCGGAACCATCCGCGGGTGCCGGTTGGGCTGGGCCGCCGTACGGGAGTCCGTACGGGAGTCGCCGAGTTCCGTCTCCAGCACGGCCGGCCCCATCGACGCGGCCATCGACTCCAGCTGGGAGAGGTCCACGTGTCCCCCGCGACCGGCCGCGATCATGTCCAGGACGGCCAGGACGGCCGAGTTGGCGGCCACCATGTCGCCCAGCCCGAAAGTCAGCCCCTGCGGCTCCTCGCCGGGATCGGCGGTCTCGCTGGTGAGCCCGGACATGGCGGCGAGCGTGTCGGCGAAGGTCACCGCGTCCCGCCAGGGTCCGCTCTGCCCCACACCGGCCATCGACACCAGGATGACGCCGGGGTTCAGCTCCGCCATCCGGTCGTAGGACAGCCCCCACCTGTCGAGCACGCCGGGGCTGAAATTCTCGATGACCACGTCGCATTCGGCGACGAGCCGCCGCAGCACCTCGCGACCGGGCTCGGTACGCAGGTTGAGCGCGACGCCGCGCTTTTCACGGTTGAAGTTGATGAAGTAGCCGCTGTCGTCGAACCCCGCTTCGGGCCGCAGCCTCATCGATGGGGCGAAGCGCGTGGGATCCTGCCGATGCCGGGATTCGATCTTGATGATGTCCGCGCCGTGCTCGGCCAACGTCTTGGTCGCGTACGGGCCCGCGAGCACCCAGGTCAGGTCCAGGACCCGGATCCCGGCGAGCGAGCGTGCGCCAGACCCGTCACTGGACCCCCCCGCAAGCAAGCGCCCGCCGGACCCCTCCCGGACCCCTCGGGGGCGCGAGGTCTGCCAGGGAGTCTCGGCATCGGCGGGAAGCGGCTCGCTAAGGCGTACCGGGCGTGGGAGGCCCGGGGCGGCGAAGGGGAAGCCCACGTCCGTGACGCCGTCGCGCGGCAACCCTTCGCCCAGGATGCGCGTGAAGAAGGCACGCTCGGTGAGCTGGGGGTTGGCGGGCAGGCGGTCGGCCGTGGCGACCTCCGCCCAGGGCAGCGCCCGGGCGCGTCCTTCCGCGGCGATGAACGCGGCGGAACGTTTCGCGGCGAACCTGGCCACGATCTCGTCCACGTGGGCCCGGCCCCGCCAGCGGAAGACGGGATCAGACCACTTCTCCTCCGTCAGGTCCTCGGCCTCGCCCGACTCCGCCATCCAGGCGAGCAGATCCGTCCACATGCGGTCACTACCGGAGTACCCGCCCGCGACATGACCGTCCGCGGCACGGAAGACGCGGTGCGCCACGTGCTCGTACACCCCGCCATTACGGGACGGGTACCGGCCGGCGTGGATCCAGGAGATGGCGGCCGTCTCCAGCGTGGCGGCCACCGCCTCCTGCACGGAGATGTCGATGAGCTGCCCCAGCCCGGTGCGGTCACGGGCGATGACGCCGAGCAGCGCCGCGATGGCCGCGTGCGCCCCCGCGAGCTGGGTGGCCTGCTCGCGGGGCGGCGGCTTGGGCGGCTGGCCGGGCTGCCCGCCCAGCCAGGCCATGCCACCGGCGGCCGCGGCTACGAGGTCGTCGGCTCGCCACGAGCGCCGGGGGCCGGTCGTGCCGAACGGCGTGACCACGACGTGGACCACCCCCGGCCAGCGCGACACCGCGCCGTCTCGCGTACGGTCTCCCGCCCCGGCACTGTCTCCCGCGCCGCCCTGCGTACCGTCTCCCGCGCCGCCCTGCGTACCGTCTCCCGCGCCGCCTTGCGTGCCGTCTTTCGTGCGGGATGCCGTGTCGGCTCCTGCGCGTACGCCGAGTAGCTGGTCGAGGGGGCCGCTCTCGATGACCACATCAGCCTGCTCGACGAGCCGGTCGAGCGCACCAGGGCTCTCCGGGACGCCTACGACCCGCTTGCCCGCATGCCAGTGCAGCGTCTCCGCGCGCGACAGTGCCGGGGCGGGCGAGCGTTCGACGCGTACGACATCCGCCCCGAGCCCCACCAGTAGCCGCGCCCCGTGGAAGGCCAGCTCATCGGTGAGGTCGAGAATCCGCAACCTGTCCGGCATGCCGGTCTCCTCCCATGTGCAGAAGGCTCGAACGTAGAGCGCGGGATCGCCGGAACGCGACCCTCCCGGTCTGTCCAGCGGTCCACGTGGTCAGGCTTGGGCGTCCCAGGCGTCCGATGGGACTCCGGCACCGCGCAGCTCCCCCTTGACCACCTTGGTGTTGGTGTTGCGCGGCAGGTCGTCGAGCACGCGCACGTAGCGGGGGACGGCGTGTCGCGGGAGCCGATCCAGGCACCAGGCGTGCACCTGCGGCGCGCGCAGTACGGCTCCGGGCGCCACGGTCACCGCCACCAGCACCTCCTCCTCGGTCAACTCCGAGGGCACGCCCACCGCGGCCACCTCCAGGACACCGGGCATCGCGGCCACCACCTGCTCCACGTCCCAGGTCGCGATGTTCTCGCCGCGCCGCCTGATGACATCCGCGCGGCGACCGGCGAAATACAGGAACCCGTCCTCATCGAGCCACCCGCGATCCCCCGTCCAGAACCACCCGTCGCGCAGAACCTTCCCGGTGGCCTCGTCATCACCGGCATACCCGGTGAAGACGATCGACCGCGCCCTCGGCCGGGCGGTGATCTGCCCGACCTGTCCCGCCGGCAGCGGACGCCCGTCCTCGTCACTGATCACCACCTCGTACTCCGGTACGGGCTGCCCGGCCGCGCCCGGCCGCCGAACGTCGGGCGTGCTCGCCGCCACATCACCGAGCTCGGTACACGCGTACGCCTCCAGCAGCAACACACCGAACCGATCCAGAAATCGCCTCGACAGGGCCTCGGGCGCCGGTCCGCCATAGGCGCGGCGTACCTGGTGGCGATCATCGTCGGCGGCCACGGGAGCCCGTTCCAAGATGGCCACCATCGCGCCCATGAAGTTGAACGCGGTGACCCCTTCTCGCCGGCAGGTCTCCCAGAACCGGGAAGCGGAGAAACGCGCGTGCGCCACCAGCGTGGCGCCGCTGATCAACGCGGGGAGCAGACCCGCGTGCCGGACGTTGATGTGGTTCCAGGGAAAAACGTTGAACAGCACGTCGTCCGCACCGTAATCCATCGTGTGGGCTACCCGCCGGGCATGCCGGACCCCGGCGAAATGCGGCAACAGCGCCGCTTTGGCCCGGCCGGTGGTGCCCGACGTCGCCATCACCACGGCCGGATCCGCCGGCCCCGGACGCCACGACGCAAGCCGGCCCGGCGAAGCGACCAAATCCCCCAAATCGACCGAACGTCGACCCGGCGAAGCGAGCAAGCCCTCCAGATCGACCGAACCTGGCACCCCAGCCTGCTTCCCCTCCCTCACCAGCACCACGTGCTCCATCTCCGCGGCCAACGCGATCAGATCGGGGTTGCCGCCCAAGGCGTCCGTCCCGACGATGAGCACCCGCGCCCCCGTCACCCCGGCGAGTTGCCGGGCTGCCGCCGGCCGTACATCCAAAGCCAGCGGCACCTCCACCGCGCCGAGCCTGGCCAGAGCGAAGACCACCTCGATCAACCGCCGGCCGGGACGCAGACACGTGACCACCCGATCGCCGGGCGCCACCAGACCCGCCAGCCCCCGCGCCACGGCGAGCGCCCCCTCGTGGCACTCCCCGACACGCAGCGACGTCCCGTCCTCGAACCGCACCAGCTCCGCCTCCGGCGCACTGGCCGCGCGGCGTTCCAGCACGTCAAGCATCGTCTCGGGCGAGGCCGTGACATCGTCCGCACCACGATTACCCATGTTCTCCCCCTGATCGAGACGGTTCGCCCACCGGACTCCGGATGGAGGGCCCGTCCGGCAATCCCGCACCATATGAGGATGTCTTATACCTCATCGCATAGAACCAAGAGGTTCGTCCGCTGATGGGCGACATCATCCATATTCGCGGAGTCTGGCGCGAGGCTGAGATCACGTTCACCGCCTCCGCAGACCTCCCCGGAGCCCGGTGGGTACGCCACGGTGGGCGTCTGGGCCGACCTCATCCACGATGACGGGCGCGCCGTGCGCAGGCCGGTGTTCTATGACGGTGGCCGCATCCGGCGGATCAGATTCAGCAGTTCTCCCGCGACACACGGCACGTGGCATGTGGCGCTGGAACACCCACGCATCGATCAACGACCCGGGGCTGCGCGTCATCGACGGCTTGGGCGAGGGCGAGGTGGCAGGCGAGGGCGTGGGCGAGGTGGCGGGCGCGGTCGCAAGCGCGAGTGCAGGCGAGGTGGCAGGCTCGGTCGCAAACAAGGTCGCGAGCGCGGTGGCGGGCGTGTCGGGTCGTCAGCTTCTACGGCGAGCGTCCTTGGGTGGTTCCGGAGTCAGGCGCGTCTGATCACGATGTCGCCGTCATGGCTGCGGGCGCGTATTTCGACGACCTCGTCGGACCCCTCCGCGTCGTCGTGCGGATCGAGGGAGTTGCGCAAGCTGCCGTTGGCCGTGCTGACGTCGAGCCACGCGGCGGTGCCCCGCGTGATGCCGACCTCGACGTCGCCGGACTGGCTGGCCAGGACGACCGAACCGCGGGTGACCTCGCCGATCCGCACGCTGCCGTCCACAGACTTGGCCTCGATCGCGCCGTGGGCGCGGTCGACGGCCATGTCGCCGCTGTCGCTGATCAACCGGAGGTCGCCGGTGATGTCGCGGATGTGGCTCTCGCCATCGTCGTTCCTGATCGACGCGGTGCCGTCGATCTCGTGGACCGTGATCTCGCCCGACGCGCTGGTGATCTCGGCGTGGCCGGTAACCCGCTCGACGGAGATCTCGCCGCTGTCGCTGGTCAGGTCCACCGGGCCGGCCTGGTCCAGCCGGATGTCGCCGTAGTCGGTACGGAGCCGGCACTCGCCGAGCCTGCCCGAGCAGTCGAAGCCGCCGCCCATCGTCTGGCCGTGCACGTGCGAACCCGACGGCAGTTCGATCGTCACCTGCACCGATGCGCAGCCGCCGACCAGCAGGCCCCGGCTGAGCTGTTTCACGGCCTCGACGATCAGGTTGCCACGATGGGGGCGGGGCGGCTCCGAGCCCTGGCGGCTCGCGCTCGTGACGACCAGGGTGCCATGCTCGTAGCCAACCTGGATCGCGGCCTCCTCGTCGTCATCGTCGTGCCGCACCTGGACCACCGTTTCCGTGCGGTCGCTCGCGATGATCCGCACGTCGCCGCCGGGCAGGTCGATCCTGACCGAGATCGGCTCAGGGGTGTCGAACGTGGGATGAAGTTCCATGACGCCATTCTGACGCTATTTCGACGCCATGACAAGTTCTCGTGCCACCGATGATGTCACATTGGCGTCATCACACAGAGAGAGTGGGGCAGGCGGCCTGTCAGGACTCGGCTGGGCAGAACTCCGCCGCGAGCACGTCGCTGAAGACGCCGAGGCCGCTCCAGTCGCCGTTGACCTGGCTGACGACCATGTGCTTGCCGTCGCGGGTGCCCATGGCGTACGTCCACGACCCGTAGGTGGCGCCGGCGTTGCCCCAGACCGTGACGCCGCACGACAGCTTCTGGGCGAAGACGCCGAGGCCGTATGTGGTGCCGGGGATCCAGTTCTGGGTCGTGACCATGGTGAACATCTCCCGCTGCTGGGCGGCCGGCAGCAGGCGTCCGCCCAGCAGTGCGCCGAAGAACCGGCCGAGATCCCCGGTGGTCGAGACGATGCCGCCGGCCGACCAGGCGAAGGACTGGTTCATCTCGGTCGCGTCGTAGATCTTGGGGTCGGCGTCCTGGGAGAACAGCGTGGAGTAGTGCACGGGGTGCACCCCGCGGATCTTCGCCTCGCCACCCGGCAGGTACGTCCCGGTCAACCCCAGCGGGCGGAGGATCAGCCGGGAAAGCTCTTCGGTGTACGTCCTGCCGGTCGCCTTTTCGACGATCATGGCGGCCAGGAAGTAGTTGGTGTTGGAGTACGCGAACCCCCCGCCCGGCTGGAAGTAGGGCGGGTTGGCCAGGCCGATCCGCACCAGTTCCTCAGGGGTGTACGTGTCGTAGCGGTTCTTGAACCACGCGGCGCCCACGCCCTTGGCGAAGAAGTCCTTGTCGTTGCCGTAGTTGAAGATCCCGCTGGTGTGGTTGAGCAGCCGCCGGACGGTGATCTTGCCGCCGTCGTAGCCGTTGCCCTTGACCAGGCCGGGCAGCCACTTGTCCACCGTGTCGTCCAGGCTCAGCTTGCGTTCGGCCGCCAGTTTCAGGACCAGGGCGGCCGTGAACGCCTTGGTGGCGCTCCCGATCCTGAACCGCTCCTGCGCCTGGCGCTTGCGACCGGTCTTGGTGTCGGCCACGCCCGCCGAGCCGAACCACTTCCCGCGACCGTCACGGACCTCGGCGACGATGCCGGGAGCACCGCTCTTGGCCACGGCATCGTCGAGCGCCCGCTGGACCCCGGCATGGCCGGACGCGGATGCCGCGGGGGCCGCCATGGTGGCCCCCGCCACCGTCACCGCGGTGATGAGCAGCCGTGCCGCGACAGGGAGGGATCTGGTCATGTCGATTCCTTTGCGATAGTACGTGTTCAGCGCATGACAAAAGCTACTTTGCCTTTACGAAACTGTCAACGTAAATGATGAATCTATTTCTATTTGTGCAGGTAGAAGCGTCGCTTCTTGCAATGAGTATGAAGTCGAATGCAACATGCACTCACCGGCTATTGCAATGAGATGCTCGCGAACGCAATACTGTCGAAAACACAGCAACAGGAGGCGACCACCGATGCCGGGAGGCAGGCTCACCCATCAGGACCGCCGCCACATCGCCGAGGGGTTGGCCGGCGGACTCACCTACACCGAGATCGCCAGGCGCCTCGAACGACCGACCTCGACCATCACCCGGGAGGTGACCCGCAATGGTGGCGCCGGCGGCTACCGGCCCGACCAGGCACACCAGGCGACAGAAAGCCGTGCCCGCCGGCGCAGGCCGACCCCGGCCCAGGGGCCACGGGTCGCCGGCGAGGCGCACGGGCGGGACCCGGAAGCGGTCCACGAGCTGGAGGAGCAGTTCACCGTATTGATGATCCAGACAGGGCTGCCGCGCATGACCGCCCGGGTGCTCACCTGCCTGTACACCACCGACAGCGGCAGCCTCACCGCCGCCGAACTCGTCCAGCGCCTCCAGGTCAGCCCGGCGTCCATCTCCAAGGCCATCGGGGAGCTCGAACAGCAGGAGCTGATCCGGCGCGAACGCGACCCGCGGCGGCGGCGCGACCGGTACATCATCGACGACGACGTCTGGTTCCGATCGTGGCTGGCCAGTGCCCGGCAGAACGCCACGCTCGCGGAGTTCGCCCGCAAAGGAGCCGAGGTCCTCGGCGCCACCACACCCGCCGGCACCCGGCTACAGGACGCGGGCCGGTTCTTCGAGCACGTCGGCCAGGACATGATCCAGGCAGCCGAACGCTGGCGGCAGCTCTTCTCCGGCAGCCGGACGACAGACAGTTAGCACGCCGAAGCCATGCGCCGGCCGCGTGGGGTCAAGCCCTGGCAAGTCGGCGCGCGGAGCGAACTCTCAGGCGGCCGTAGCCGAGCTTCCCGGTGACCTGGACGTGCAGCGCCCCTGGACGCGGCCGACCCGCCGTCTTGCAGATCACGCTGCCCCATTCGGTCTGCGTCCCGTCGACGTTGGCCGTCGCGCCGGGAGGCAGGACGATCGTGGCGGAGCCGTACGCGAGCTGGAGGTCGATCTCGATCTCGGAATGCGCGATGACGGCCCGCGACAGGTCGAGGACCACGCCGCCGTAATCGGACTCGATCCGCAGCAGGCGCGGGACCTGCCAGTCGCCCGTCCGTCTGACGCGCCCGTTGGTGGTCTTCAGCCGGACCACCTCGTCGGGGGGCTCGGGCAGGTCGGCGACAGCCCGCGCCAGCTCGGCCCGAGTCACGGCGCTGAGAGCCGTTTCGAGCCGCTCTTCCATCTCGGCGAAGCCGAGGCGTCCGTCGGCGAACGCCCGCTGGACGCGCGCGATGATCGGGTCGCGATCGACGTCGTGGAGCCGTGCCAGGGGGTGGGCCATTGACTGACCGCTCACTTCTACCGCCGTGTGTCCGGCGGGTGAGCGCGCGACGCGGTGGAGGTGCTCGACGTGCGGCACAGAATCCATGACACAACTATGACGCCATCGTGGCGCCATCGCAAGCCTCAATGACCTACGATGACGCCACGCGGACCTCGCGCCGCGCAGCTGGACGCTGGACCTGACAGACATTCGGATCATCGTTCCGTATGTGCCGTCCGATACGCGCGGCGGCTAGTGCGGCAGGCGCAGGCCCGCGATGAGGAGTTCGACCAGCCGGCGCGCGTCGTAGCGGGGATCGTTGTCCGCGCCGATGCAGAGGTTTCCGACACCGCGCATGAGCTCGTAGGCATCGATGTCCGCGCGGATCTGGCCGGCGACGGCCGCGGCGTCGAGCAGTTGGGCGCACACGGGCACGAGCCGGTCGAGGAAGTACGCGTGCAGCGTGTCGAAGCCGGCGCTGTCGGACTGCAGCACGGCGGCGAGTCCGTGCTTGGTGACCAGGAAGTCGACGAAGAGGTTGATCCATCGCCCCAGCGCGGCGTGCGGGGTCGCGCCGCTCGCCAACAGGGCCGGACCGGCCTCGGCGCAGGCCTCGACCTGGTGTCGGTAGACGGCGATGATGAGATCCGCCCGAGTCGGGAAGTGGCGGTAGATCGTGGCCAGCCCGACCCCCGCCCTGGCCGCGATGTCGCGCACCGGCGCCTCGACGCCCGAGGTCACGAAGACCGCCGCGGCGGCGTCGAGCAGCGTCCTCTCGTTGCGCCGGGCGTCGGCCCGCTTGCGCGGGGCCGCGCCCCCTGCGCTGTCGTTCACCGTGTCATTCCCTCCGTTGCCGAACTTGCCAAACGGAACAACGTTCCTTATCGTAATCGGAACAAGGTTCCTCTTGCTCATCATGCCAGAGCACCAAGCCACGCGCTTCCTCGTGTCAAAAGGACGAATACCCCATGCCACAAACACCCCGGACTCGCTTCGGGATCATGACCGCCCCATCACAGGTCGACTACCAGGACATCCTGCGGGTCTGGCGCGAGGCCGACACGATCCCGGAGATCGAGCACGCGTGGCTGTTCGATCACCTCATGCCGATCTTCGGCGACCCGAACGGACCGACCCACGAAGGCTGGACGCTGCTCTCGGCCCTCGCCCCACAGACCCGGCGACTGCGGATCGGCGTGCTCGTGACCAGCAACCGCTTCCGGCCGCCCGCGATGCTGGCCAAGATCGCGGCGACCGTCGACATCGTCTCGGGTGGACGGCTCGACTTCGGTATCGGCGTCGGCTCGCGGCCCGGCCACCCGCTGGCCCGGCGCGAGTACGAAGCACACGGCCTGCCCTTCCACGAAACCGCCCACGCCGTGGGCAGCCTCGCCGAAGCATGCACCGTGATCCGGCGGCTGTGGACCGAGACCGAACCGTTCGACTTCGACGGCACCCACGTCCAGCTCACCGGAGCGTTCGGCAACCCCAAACCCGTCCAGCGCCCCCATCCGCCGATCATCATCGGCGGGCGCTCGGCCGCGACCCTGCGTGTGGTCGCCGAGCACGCCGACCTCTGGAACATCCCCGGCGGCGACATCGACGACGTCGTCCAGCGCAGCGCGCTGCTGGACCGCTACTGCGCCGAGATCGGCCGGGACCCCGCCTCGATCATCCGCTCGATCCACCTGCCGGTCTCCTACGACCATCCCGGCACCACCCGGGACGCGATCGGCGAAGCGATCGACGCCGGCTTCCGGCACATCGTTCTCGGACTGCAGGCGCCCTACCCCGCCGACGTCGCACGGTGGGTCACCGACGAGCTCATCACCACCTCGGCCCAGCGATGACACACACATTTGGAAGGAAGACGTTGCTATGAGCCAATCAGACCTGGCGCTCACGGACGAGCCCACTGCGATCGTCTCGGTGAAGCCGGTAGTGCTGCCAGCCCCGGGCCGCGATGAGGACCTGCGAGTACGCGTGTCCGCGCCCGCGATCGGCCGCGAATTGCCGATCATTATCTTCTCGCACGGCTTTGGCGAGTCGTTGGATGGTTACGCCCCGTTGGTCGACTTCTGGGCCGCTCACGGCTTCGTGGTCATCCAACCCACCCATCTCGACTCGCGGACGCTGAGCCTTCCCCCTGACGATCCCCGTACCCCACTGATCTGGCGTTTCCGGGTCGAGGACCTGAAGCGCGTCCTCGACCAGCTTGATCTCCTTGAAGCCTCCGTTCCCGGCCTCAGCGGGCGCCTCGATCGAAGCCGCATCGCCGTGGCCGGACACTCGTGGGGCGGCCAGACGGCGAGCTTGCTGCTGGGCGCGCGAGTCCTCGATCCCGAGGGCGGAACGGGAGAGGACCTGTCCGACTCGCGGATCACAGCGGGTGTGCTGCTTGCCGCTCCTGGGCGGGGCGGAGCCGACCTGACTCCGTTCGCGGCCGAGCACTTTCCCTTCATGAACCCGAGCTTCGCGAACATGACCACGCCGACCCTGGTGATCGCGGGGGATCGGGACCAGTCCGCCCTGTCCGTTCGGGGGCCGGACTGGTTTACCGACCCGTATCTCTTGAGCCCCAGCGGAAAGTCCCTGCTTACGCTGTTCGGGGCGGAACACTCGCTCGGCGGAATTTCCGGATACAACGTCACGGAAACGACGGATGAGAACCCCGAACGAGTCGCCCTGATCCAGCAGCTCACATGGGCTTACCTGCGCCATGTTCTCTACCCCGAAGACAAGAGCTGGCAGGCGGCGCGCTCCGCGTTGACGGAAGCGCCTGATCCGCTGGGACGGATCGACTGACGGGCGCATGGACCTGTCACCCGGTCAGTTCCCGCTTGCGGCGCAGCAGGGCGGCCCGCCCGGCATGGGCCCGCACCGCGAGCACAGCGGCCACGGCGATGAAAACGACCCCGACCACGACGGCGGGAAGCAGACCGGATCCGCGTTGGGCGGCGAGGGTCATGGTGAGGGCGGTCGTGGCGATCGAAGCGGCCAGGGCGAGCCAGGCGGCGATCACCCGGTCCAGGGCGAACAGTGCGGCCCGCCGTGTGATCGCCCAGCTTCCGTACCCGGCCCACGCCAGGCAGAACAGCGTGAACATGGCGAAGGCGAGTTGGGTACGGCCCGGCAACGGACCAGGTTCGGTGGCCCAGAGCAGGACCACGAAGACGGCCCCGGCCAGCCCTGCCACCAGGGCCGCGACGCCGCGGAGGCGCCGCCACGGGGACAGGGCCCCCGACAGCCGCTCGATCATCTGTTCCGCCGACAGGCGCGGCTCGTCGTTCATCGCTGGAATCCCTTCTCGATCAGGTGCTCACGCAGCAGGCGACGGGCCCGGTTGAGCCGGGACTTGACCGTGCCGACCGGGACGGCGCAGATCTCGGCGCAGTCCTCGAGCGAGAGATCCTCCAGATAGAACAGCACCAGGATCTCCCGTTCGAGGGCCGGCAGCCCGGACAGCCCGGTGACCAGCTCGGCATGGTCCACCAGCGCGGTGATCGAGTCCTCGGCGACCGGCTCCGGCGGGGCCGGTGCCTCGGCCTCGCCGTACTGTTCGCGCAGCCGGTTGGTCACCGCCCGCCTGGCGATCGTGAACAGCCAGGGGGTGAACCGGCCGGGGTCCTTCAGCCGGGGCAGCCCACGGATCACGGCCAGCCAGATCTCCTGGGTCACGTCGTCGGCCCTGTCGGCATCCAGCATGCGCCGCACATACCTCCATACCGGCACATGCCAGGCAGCCACCAGCTCGGTGAACGCCGCACGTTCGCCGAGCTGGCAGCGGACCACCAGTAACTCGTCGGTCATCTCGTTCTCCTGTCGCCCGTCACCAAGCACAGTCGGTGAGTGAGGCCGCCAGGTTCACGCCGCCGGCACGCTCACAGGCCGACCTCCGCGTACTGCGCCACGCCGTCGCCGAATGACCAGTCGAGCGGCTCGTTCTCGGTGATCGTGACGAACACGTTCCGCGGCTCGGTGCCCGCGTACTCCTCGGCGAGCTCGGCGATCCTGCGGTAGAGAGCCTGCTTCTGCGCCGCGGTGCGTCCGGAGCGCATGGTGATGGCGACGAACACGAGGTCGTCGTCCCGGTGTACGCCGAGGTAGTGGCCGTCGTAGCGGAACAGGCGCCGCGTGCCGTCGTGGCTGGTGAGCACCTGGAACAGGTCGTCTTTCGGGATGCCGATGGCGTCGACCAGGGCATCGTGCACGGCCCGGCCCAGGGCCTCCAACCGCTTCTCGTCTGCACGGAGCGCGTCAATGCGTACAAATGGCATGGTTTTCTTCTTTCAGCTCAGTGGGCATGTCCGGCGAGCAGGCCGAGCGCGCCGTCAACGGCCTGCGCGTACACCTCCGCGTCGCCGGCGGCGCGGGCCAGCACGTATCCGCCCTGCAGCACCGCGACGAGCGCGGTGGCGGTGGCCGACGGGTCGAGCGCGGTGTCGAGCTCGCCGTCCGCCCGTGCTTCGGTGAGAACCCCGGCGAGCCGGGTGCGCAGCCAGGCGAAGGTCTCCTCGACCGGACGGCGCAACGTGGGATCGGCCATCACGTCCCGGTCCTGGGTCAGCCGCCCGACCGGGCAGCCCCGGAGTGCCTCCCGCTCCCGGCGCAGGTACGTGGTGATCCGCTGGACCGGAGCTCCGGGGCCGGAGAACTCCGCCTCCGCGCGATCGCGCAGCTCCTCGGCGCTGCGGGTGATCGCGGCCAGCGCCAGATCGGGCTTGCCGCGGAAATGGTGGTACATGCTGCCCTGACCCGCCCCGGCCCGCTGCTGGATCGCCTTGGGCGAGGTGCCCACGTATCCGTACTCCCACAGCAGCTCGCGGGTGCTCTCGATCAGCCGTTCCCTGGTGTCCACGCACTGACCGTACATACTAGTAGGTACAGAGCGCAACTCCGCCGCGATCAGCTCATCCGGCTCATACGCCCCTCGAGAACAGCGACGAGAGCCGTACGCCCACTTGGTCGATCCGGTAGTACAGCCGGGGCGGGATGTGCGAGAGCAGCCGGGAATGCCGCTGACCGAGCAGCGTGACCACCTGGGACGGCGGCAGGCCGATGTAGCGCGGGAGGTTCTCGTACCACCGGGAGCTGTAGCGGGCCGATGTCTGGGTGGAGCGGATCGCGGCCTTGCGCTGCCGCTCGTAGCGGGCGAGGGCGGGCTGGAGGGGTGTGCCCCCGTGCAGCGCGCCGACCAGGAAGGCGGCATCCCCCAGCGCGAGGGCGGTGCCCGTGCCGATGGAGTAGTGCGTGGTGTGCGCGGCGTCCCCGAGCAGCACGAGGTTGTCGTGGTACCACTTCCGGTTGGTCAGGGTGCGGAAGTTCAGCCAGTGCGCGCTGCCGTCAGGGTGCGCCCGGCCGATCAGCGGGTGCCCGTCCAGCATGTCGACGAAGAGCTTCTCCAGGAGGGACAGGCCGTCGGCCTCGTTCGCCTCGTGGAGCCCGAGCCCCCTCCAGGTCTCGGGGGCGCACTCGATGACGCAGGTGCTGTGGTGCTCGCCGAATCCGTAGCCGTAACACCAGATCCAGCCGTGCGCGGTCTCCGTGAAGCCGAAGGTGAAGTGGTCGAAGATCTTGGTGGTGCCGAGCCAGGTGTAGATGTTCCGCCCGACCGCGATCTCGGTGCCGAAGTGGTCGGCGTGGCGCTCGCGCAGCGCGCTGTTGACACCGTCGCCGGCGACGACGAGGTCGGCATCGGCCAGCTCGTCCTCGTCGGCGATCTCGTGCTCGAACTCGATGCGCGCGCCGAGGGAGCGGGCCCGCTCGGTGAGGATGCCGAGCAGCTCGTGCCGGCCGATGCCGAAGCCCTCGTCCCCGCTCTCCACCGTCACCGTCGCGCGGTCGCCGACGTGGGCCACCCAGCTGTCCCAGCGGACCGAGCTCTCGCGGATGGCGTGCGCGGATTCGGGGTCGGCAGCGTGCAGGCTGTGGAGTAGTTCGTCCCAGTAGGTCACGCCCCAGCCGTACGTCGATCCGGCCGGATTCCGCTCGTAGACGGTGATGTCATGGGACGGGTCCACCAGCTTCATCAGGATCGAGAAGTACAGGCTGGCGGGTCCGCCGCCGACGCAGGCGACTTTCACACGAGCTCCCGTTGGTGACAGAAGGTAGTCAACACGTAACATAGAGTAGCAGACGTGTGTACGACGGGACAGTCTGCTCCCGCTCCGCCACCGGTCACGAGATACCCAATTATCTGGACCGCCTCAGGGACCTGCGGATTTGACCCTGTCACCGGCGTCAACGTTTACCCTCGGTCCCCAACCGCCGACGAACGGACAGCCCATGAGCACGGACCGCGCCACCCTCCTCAAGCACGACCAGAGCTTCTTCGACGCCTTGGTGGCCAACGACCTCGACCACCTGAAGGAGTTGCTGGCGGACGACTTCATCCTGGTGGGGGTCGAGGACGGGGCGGTCGCCGACAAAGGGATCGTGCTCGACCTGGTGGCGTCGGGGTCGCTCCAGTTTCCGCGGATCGACTCCTTCCCGGACGAGGCGATTGTCCGAGTCATCGGGAAGGTGGGCATCGTCGTTGGACGTACCGGGATGAACTTCACGAACCCCGACGGCACCACGTTCAGCGCCGGGAGCCGCTACACCCACGTGTACGCCGCCGACGCCCACGGCTCCTGGCGCCTCACCTCCGCTCAGGGCACCGCGATCAAGGCCTGACGTCCGTTGGGACGAACAGCGCCTCGAACGCCGATCCGCCGTCGTCGGTACGGGTGATCCTGGTGAAACGCACGCTCTCCTCCATCAACTCGCCTCGATGAACTGGTGGTCGGTACGGATCCTGCCGTCGCCGTCCAAGGCCAGGACGTCCAGGCCCCCGCCGACGGCCTCGGCGCCGCGGGCCGACACCATCGACCACCGGACCCCGACCACGTTGGGCATCAGGAGGAACGCGTCCCCGCGAGCCCGGAAGACATACTCGCCCGGCGCGACGAACATCTCGTAGGCACGGGCCACCCGGGCGTCCAAGGCGTCGAAGCCGCGGACTTCCAAGGGCGGCACGGGGAACGCGAGCTGCTCGGCGGCTTCGCGGATCTCCTGGGGCGGGTCGACCAGGACCTGGATCCCGTCGTGCGCCCACAGCTCGCGGATGAGCGCGCTTCGAGCCGCCGCATCGGGCTCGTTCCACTGGGCGACATATCGGTCGGCCAGCACTTTCACGTCAAGTTCGTTGCTCATGCGCAGCAGTGTGCTGGCCCGACCTGCGCCTTGGCGATTCCCCGCAGGGAATCGCGCAGCCAAAGGCACAATTAACTTCGTCAAGAATTGAATTCCGCCAGGCTCGCATTTACGCTCCATAGGTCCGATGTCTCCGCACCCCCCGGTGGTGACCATGCCCTCTCGACGATCTCTACTGAAGGCCGGCGGAGTTCTCGCCGCCGCCACACTGGCCCCCGGAACCGCGGGTACCGCGTCGGCGCAGACCGAAGACCGATCAGCCGATCCGTGGCACAAGGTGCCGGACATCCTGCGTAAGATCCGACCTCCTCGCTTCCCTCGCCGAAGGTGGGAGGTCACCGCCTTCGGCGCCGTAGGTGACGGCACGACCGACTGCACGGCCGCGTTCAAGGCGGCGATCGCCGAGTGCCATCGCGCGGGCGGCGGCCGGGTGGTGGTCCCGCCGGGCCGCTTCCTCACCGGCGCCGTCCACCTGCTCAGCAACGTCGAACTGCACGTCTCCGAGGGCGGCGTGATCGCCTTCAGCACCGATCCGAACGCGTACCTGCCGGTCGTCTTCACCCGGTGGGAGGGTACGGAGTGCTACAACTACAGCCCCTTCATCTACGCCCACGGCCAGCGGAACATCGCGGTCACGGGCAAAGGCACGCTCGACGGCCAGGCCAGGCAGGGCCCATGGGAGAGCTGGTACGCCAACAGCGGCCCCCAGGGCGCCGACCAGCGCGCACTGCGCAAGATGGGCGACGACGGCGTACCGGTCGAGCAGCGCGTGTTCGGGGCGGGCCACTACCTGCGCCCCGCCATGGTCCAGTTCGTGAAATGTCAGAACGTCCTGGTCAGCGACCTCACGATCCTCGAACCGGCCATGTGGACCGTGAACCCGGTCCTGTCCACGAACGTCACCGTGCGCGGCATCACCGTCGTCAGCACGCTGTACAACACCGACGGCTGCGACCCCGAGGCGTCCTCGTACGTACACATCCACGACTGCCGCTTCAACACCAACGACGACTGCGTGGCGGTCAAGTCGGGACGTGACGCCGACGGCCGCAGGGTGGGCGTGCCCAGCGAGAACATCGTCGTCCAGGACTGCTCCTTCTCCGGCCGCTGGGGCGGCGTCACCGTCGGCAGCGAGATGTCGGGCGGCGTGCGGAATGTCTTCGCGGAGCGGTGCGTGATCAACTCGCCGGACTTCCCCGGCAACTACCCGGTGAAGTATCCCGTCTACATCAAGGCCAGCAAGAAGCGCGGCGCCTATGTCGAAGGCGTCTACGTACGCGACTTCACCGGCCAGAACGTGGACCGCGAGGTGATGTTCGTCAACATGGCCTACCAGAGCAACGAACAGGGCACGGAGCCGGTGTCCGTACGTGACATCCGCATGGAGCGGACCAGGCTCGACGGCGCCGACGCCGTGCTCAATCTGGTCGGCCTGGAGACCGACCACCTGGCCGGGGTGCGCTTGGAGCGCTGCGTGTTCACGAACGTCACCGGCCCGAACACGATCACGTTCACCGACGACCTGACCCTGCGGAAGGTGTTCGTGAACGGCGTGGAGCAATAAGAAGGCGGCCCCGCTCCCCAGATCGCGGGGCCGCACGGGAAAGTGGCCACTGCTTCAGGCAGCGGCGCGTCCTACTCAGGCTTCGGAGTCTCCCCCGTTCACGCCGCATCGTAGCGGTTCAACTACTGAGAGTTTCTCTTTTTCGGCCTATACGAGGCCGCGGCGGCTGGCCTGGGCGCCGGCCTGGAAGCGGGTCTCGGCGTTCAACTGGTCCAGGAGGTGACGCAGGCGGCGGCGGAGACTGCGCGGGCTGGTGCCGAGCTGGCGGGCGATCGCGTCGTCCTTGAGCCCGGCCGCGAGCAGCGTCAGGAGCCGGCGATCCTCGGGGCCGAGCTCCGTCAGGTCCAGCTCCTGGTCGGCGGGCTCCGGGGCCGGGGGCGACTCCCGCCACAGCTCGGGGCGCACCGGCAGCGCCTCCCGCCACAGGCGCTCGAACAGCTCCACCAGCGCAACCACCATGGTCGATCCGCTGATCAGCACGCCGCGCGTCAGCGGCGGGTCCATGTGCAGCGGCATGACCGCGCGCCACCGGTCGACGATCGCCATCTTGAACGGCAGCCGGGGCAGGACCCGCGCCTCCTCGCCCGCCTTGATCAGGCTGCCCACCTCGTCGAGCGCCCCCGCGTGATCGAACGCCTCCGGCACGTAGATGGTCCGGTAGCGGACGCCGCTGCGCAGCAGGCCGGTCTGCAGCGGGTTGTGGTAGTCCAGCACGTACGGGGGCCGGTCGAAGGTCAGCACCTCCTCCTTGGCCTCCTGCTGCAGCCGGACGTACCACCGGGCCTGCTCCTCCGGGCCCGCCAGGACCTCGAACTGCCCGCCCTCCTCCGAGTCCTGGCCGACGGTACGGAAGGCCGCCTCCAGTTCGTCGGCCGTGTCGGTGAGCCGGTCCAGCTCGCTCTGCAGGTTGCGTACCAGGGAGCGGATCGAGGTTCCCGGGTTCGTCACCGTCCACCGAGGTGAGCGCCCCCACAGGCGGCTGACGAGGCCCTTCGCGCGGAGCCTGCTCAGCGACGTCTGGATGCGGGCCGCGCTCTCCCCGCTCCTCATGACGAGCTCCTGCACCGTGATGCCGGGGCAGGCCAGCACCCCGCGGTAGACCCGCTCGTCGAACGCGCTGACTCCCACGACCTCCAGCGCCCGGCCGTCCTCAAGCATGCCTATGATCGTGGCCACTTCCGGCAGTTGCCGCAATAGGCCACACCAATCACCTTGTCGCCAAAAGTCACAAACAACTAGAAAGCGGTTGTGCTTCAGAGAACCGCCCTCCTGGGCGTCGCGATAACGGCCCTGTTAGCGGCCGCCACTCCGGCCCAGGCAGCACCCACTCCCGCTCCCTCGGCCCAGTCCTCCACCCCAGTTGAGCAGCCCAAGACCATCACCCTCATCACCGGGGACAAGGTCGCCCTCCGCCCGCTCCCCGACAAGCAGACCCAGCTCGACGTCCAGCCCGGCCCCGGCAGGGAGAAGATCACCTTCGTGCACCGCCGGGCCAAGGACGGGCTCAGCATCGTCCCCGTCGACGCGATGCCCCTGCTGGCCGCCGGACGGCTGGACCCCCGGCTGTTCAACGTCACCCGGCTCGCCGCCCTCGGCTATGACGACGCCGCCAGCTCGGCGCTCCCGCTGATCGTGACGTACCCGGACCAAACTGCCGCCGCCACGCTGCGTGTCGCGGGCGGGCGCCCGCTGCCCGCGATCAACGGGATCGCCCAGAGCGAGCCCCGCGCCGCCGCCGGCACGCTCTGGAAGTCCCTGACCGGGCAGGCCAGAGCGGCCGCCGCGCCCGCGAAGATCTGGCTGGACGGCAAGGCCAAGCTGTCCCTCGACGTCAGCGTCCCGCACATCGGCGCGCCCAAGGCCTGGGAGGCCGGTCAGACCGGCAAGGACGTCACGGTCGCGGTGATCGACACCGGCTACGACCCGGACCATCCCGACCTCAAGGGGCTGGTCGCCAAGACCCAGAACTTCACCTCCGAGCCCGACGTCCGCGACCTCAACGGCCACGGCACCCACGTCGCGTCGACGATCGCCGGATCCGGCGCCGCCTCGGGCGGCCGGTACAAGGGCGTCGCCCCCGGCGCCCGGCTGCTGATCGGCAAGGTCTGCCTGCAGAGCGGGGACTGCCCGGACTCGGGCATCATCGAGGCCATGACCTGGGCGGCGGAGAACGGCGCCCGCGTCGCCAACCTCAGTCTCGGGGAGGCCGACACCCCCGGAGACGACCCGGTGGAACAGGCCGTCAACAGCCTGTCGGAGAAGTACGGCACGCTGTTCGTGATCGCGTCGGGCAACGACGGCCCGCAGACGGTCGGCTCGCCGAGCACCGCGGACCGCGCGCTGTCGGTCGGCGCCTCCTTCCGCGACGACGACACGGTCGCGCAGTTCAGCAGCACGGGCCCGCGCGCGAGTGACGCCGCGGTCAAGCCCGACCTGATCGCGCCCGGCGTGGGCATCGTCGCCGCGCGAGCCGCGGGCACCTCCGCCGGCTCCCCGGTCGACGACTCCTACACGACGCTGAGCGGCACGTCCATGGCGACGCCACACGTGGCCGGCGCGGCCGCGATCGTCGCCGGGCAGCACCCCGACTGGAAGGCCGGCCAGATCAAGGCCGCGCTGATGGCCTCCACCGCACCGGGCGACGAGCTGGGCGCCTACGTCCAGGGCTCCGGCCGCGTGGACGTCGCCCGCGCCATCACCCAGCAGGTCACGACCGAGCCCGCCGCGCTGAGCATGGGCGACATCGAGCTGCCCAGCCCCGCGCCCAAGGAGCAGACGCTCACCTACCGCAACGACGGCGCCGCCGCCGTCCGGCTGGACCTGAGTGTGATCGCCAAGGACGGCAAGGGCGCGACGGTGACGCCGTTCAAGCTCGGCGCCACCGCCCTGGAGGTGCCCGCGCACGGCACCGCCCAGGTCAAGGTGACCGCCGTGCCGGGCCCGACCGGCCTGTTCAGCGGCACGGTCATCGCCAAGAACGCCGACGTCTCCGTACGCACCGGCATCGGCATGCGGGTCGAGCCGGAGAAGCGCGGGCTCAAGCTGCGCTTCACCGGCACGGACGGGCAGCCCGCCCAGGCCGCCTTCGCCGGGCTGATCGACCTCGACACCGAGGAGCAGCGCAACTACGACATCTCCGGCGGCGCGCTGGACCTCAAGCTGGAGAAGGGCCACCGTTTCACCGTCGTCAGCCTCATGGCCGACCATGACGGCACCCTGGTGATGGCCTCCGACCCGGAGTTCACCCTCGACGCCGACCGTACCGTCACCGCCGACGCCCGCAAGGCCAAGGCGGTGGACGTACGCACGGAGGAACCGACCGCCCGGCTGGCCGTCGGCATGCTCGGCATGCTCCAGCTCATCGACAGCGGTCAGCCGCTCGGCGTGGACGTGGACCTGGGAGGCATGTGGGGCGCGGATCGCGTCGAGGGCATCAAGGCCATCCCGACGACCCGTACGGCGAGCAAGAAGTTCGCGTTCTACCGCTGGACCCAGTGGGCCAAGCCGAAGGCCGACGGGAGCTACGACGACAGCCCGTACTTCTATCACCTGATGAAGGCCGAGCCGCGCATCCCCGCCGACCCCGGCTACCGCCCGCGCCGCCGTGACCTCGCCGAGGTCAGCTCCACCTATGCCACGCAGAACGACGTCAAGTTCGGCGAGCACTTCGCCCTGCCCGTGCTGTACGGGACGGAGCTGGCCTGGATGCCGTACGGCCAGGTGTCGCGGTTCGCGCTCCCGTTCCACCGGACGGAGTACTACACCCCCGGTGACACCGGCTGGTACCCGTCCTTCATCCAGTACCGGACCCCACCGGACGGCTGGAACGACACCGACCAGTTCTTCTTCGGCAAGACCACCGTCTACCGCGCCGGCCAGAAGACCGACGACCGGTGGAACACCGGCGTCTTCGCGGCGGCGCTCAACCCCGGCGGCGACTACACCTGGCGGGAGGAGAACCTGCTGCAGTTCGCGGCCGCCCTGTTCGAGGACGGCACACCCGATCGCGTCTCCTACGGCGAGTACGTCGCCCCGCAGGCCAGGCTCTACCGGGACGGCAAGGAGATCTACGCCGCCGACTATCTGCCCGGCACGATCGAGGTGCCCGCGGAGAAGAAGGAGAGCGAGTACCGGTTCACCATGACGGCCGACCGTGTGCCGGCCCAGACCAAGGTGTCCACCCGGGTCAGCGCCGAGTGGCGGTTCAGGTCGAAGACGCCCGAGCCGGGTCGGCGGCAGGTGCTGCCGCTGCTGGCCGTCAAGATCAACCCGGAGCTGGACGACCGTAACCGGGCCGCAGCGGGTCTCATGCGGATCCCGCTGCGCGTCCAGCGTCAGGACGGCTCGCCCGCGCTGAAGCTGCGGACGCTCACCGTGGAGATCTCCTACGACGACGGCCGTACCTGGCTGCCCACGCTGGTGCACCCATCGGCCCAGGGCTCCTGGTCAGCCGAGACCTGGCACCCGATCAGTGCGCGCGGCAAGTTCGCCTCGCTGCGCGTCAAGGCCACCGACACCGGCGGCAACGGCTTCGCCGAGACCGTCACCAGGGCCTACCAGGTCAAGTGACCACCGGGACGCCCCGCCGCGCCCGGACAGGCGCCGCGGGGCGTTCGTCGGCCCTCACAGGCCGTCAGGGTGGCGCCTGGAACCAGGCCGTGACCTTGTTGTACGCCGCGCCGGAGACGGGGTCGCTCGGCAGGTAGATGCGCAACTGGCCGCGGCCACCCAGATGGCCGAACTCGTCGGAGACCGCGCGCATGTGGCCTTCTGGCGTGACCTGGATCGCCGAATCGGCGGCGATGACGACATGGCCGGTGAGTTTGGCGACGGTCGCGGGATGCTGGCCGGTTCCGATGTGGCAGTTGGCCAGCAGGATGACGTCGTCCGGCTTCAGCTTCGAGATGTTCAGAAGGAGAGCCGCCATCTGCTTCGCGTCCAGGTCCTGGCCGCCGATCGAGTTGCCCCTTTTCGAGCCGTGCCCGTCCACGTAGAGGGCGCCGTCGATGCGCTGCACCTTGAGTGCGGTGTCGGCCAAGATCATGTCGTGTGGGTGGTTGAGGTCACGCAGCCAGACACCCGCGTCCGTCTCCTTGACGTGCTCGTTGAGGTGATGGGCCAGCTCGGGGGTGAGCGGGGGCTTCATCCGCGGCACCCGCAGCGGCATCGAGTCGGCGCTTTGGCCCTGCGGCACCTGGATGGCGAACACGTGCCGCTCGCCGTACGACTCCTGCACGGCCAGCACCTTCAGCCTGACCCCGGATCTGAACAGCGCGTGGGCGGGCTTACCCGACAGGTCCCCCACCTCGGCGTACTCGCTCGCCCTGATCGTCAGCCGGACGCTGTCGGGCAGGTCGGTCAACTTCCCGGGGTCGTCGACGCCGTCCAGGATCCCGTGGAAGACGACCTCGTCGCCGGGCCGGACAGCGCTCGGCAACCAGTCATTGGGGACGCGGGCGGAGACGTGGCCCGACGTGGTCGGCCTGGCGGCGAGTTCGGCGTCCGCCCTGTCGAGGGTCGTCTCGGCCCAGGGAACGAGCGAGGGGTCGTCCGCGCGCCCGACGGCCAGTTCGTTCACCTGGCGCAGGTTGACGCCTTCGAGCAGGTGCGGCAGCGCCGGCACCTGGTTGCCGGGCGGCCGCCACGGCGTCTCCCGGAAGTCGGGGACCAGCGGGGAGGGGTCGTGCAGCGGGCCGAGATCGAGCGGGGCGTGCAGGCCCACGCTGTCGATCACGTCGAGGTGGTCATAGTAGGCGTTCATGAGGCCGTACCTCTCGAACTCCGGCCGCAGCGCCTCGTACCTGGCGCGCAGCGCGTCGCTGTCGGCCTCCGTGAGCAGCGGCTTGTCCACCCCTCCTACGTGCTCCATCCGCGGGTTCTCCGACCGCAGCGTTGACGCGCCGTCCTGGATGAGCGAGGCGTACAGCGCGCGCTTGTCCAGTTCGTGCCGGAGCGCCGCCGGAACGGCGCGCTCCTCGTCGCTCCAGTGCCACGGGTTGATGCGGTGTTCGTACACGACGGTGGGTGAGGCCCGGTAGTGGCCCTGCACACCGTCCCTGACGGCGTGCGCCGCATGAGCGGATGCCTCGAACTTGTCCGCCCCGGCGACGAACTCGAACTCGTGGCGCAGCGCCGTGGTTCCGTCGTTGAACGTCACCACCTCCGCGACGGCCCCCGTCAACGACACCATGGTGGTCTCGCGGACGCCGGTGGCGAGGGCGGCGCGGAGCCGTTCGCTGCCGTACGTCTGGTAGACGGTGCCATCGGCGGCCTGGTGCACCGCGGGGCCGTCCAGGCCGAGCGCGCGCCGGGCCAGCGCCCCTGCCAACGCGTCACTGGCGTGGTAACCGGTCAGCGCCAGCGCCTGCGATCCGTCGCCGAACGTGACGACGCGCCCCAGGTCGGACTCACGCGAGGCCACGATGTCGTCGAGGTTGTCCACCAGCCGCTGTACGGGATCCACGAGAGGGCGTCCCGCGCCCGGCGGGGTGGTGTCCCTGAGGTCGGCGGCCAGGTCGGCGATCTGCTCGGCCTGGTCGTTGAGCCACTGCGTGGTGATCTCAGGCAGAGTCTCGTCGAGACGGGCATCGAAGATGGAGTCGACGCCGACCGCCTTCTCCGCGATCATCCGCAGGGAGTCGGTGATCCTCTGGTGCGACTCCGCCATTCCCATGCGGGCGAAGTCGAACTTGAGGTCCCTCACGATGATCTGGACCCTGGTGACGTCCTTCGGCGAGAGCGGGTTGGCCGCCCATCCCTCCGGGTGGGTGCCCACCTCGCGGAAGAACAGCCGGCTCATCAGCTTGGCCATATGGGGCTTGGGCATGAGGGCCGCCTCGCCGGACAGCGCGTCGAGCAAGAGGGGATCGTCCCTGAACAGGGCGCCGAGCAGGCCGGCCAGGACGCCCTCGCCAGTGACCGCGCTGCGGGGCAGGTTCCACTCCTGGCCGCTCCAGCTCATGTGGTTCGGATCGCCGTACACCCATTCGAGCAACAGTCCCGTGTCTCGAACCGGATGCACCGAGGGCATCTTGAGTCCGAGCTCATCGCCGAGCTGGGCGACCAGCACCTTGGCGTCCCTGGCCTTCTTGGTGGGGAAATCGGCCAGCATGGCGTGCGAGCCGTCGGCGAGCGTGACCCTGGCGCTGTCGGCCCCGGCGGGCTCCCATCCGCCCTTCGTCCCTTGGGCGGCCAACTTGCCGAACTCGTACTGGTTGTGCGGCGGGTTGCCCGCCGCCCGGGTCTGGCCCCAGTTGAGCATGCTGTCGATGCGACTGCGGGGCTCTGAGTGCGGTGCGTCGACGACAGCGGGCTCGAAGCGCTGCCAGTGGCCGTCCAGCGGGCCGCGATATCCCTGCGCGGAGCCGAACGGCATGCCGTTGTCGGCGGCGAGCACGACCCGGCCCGTACGATCGGCCAGGTCCTGCAGTAACACGGCGTCATGGCGGGCGTGCGGCCCGAACACCCGCAGCGCGGCGTCCGGCTGGGCCACCAGCCGCGGGTCCTCGCGCAGCACACCGGCCAGGTCGGCGGTGTCGACGCGGATGTCGCGGCCCGGTACGAGGTCGCGCATGGCGGGCGGCAGGTCGGCGGGCAGCCGGCGGAAGCCGCCGACCAGGAAGCCGTCCGAGGTGGCGCGGATGCCCACGTCCACGTGGCCGGGCAGCGGCGGGCGGCGTCGCATGTCGCCCGTGACGCTCATGTCAGCGCTTTCCGGGTTGCGGAACCACAGGCCGGACCAGGTCTCCTCCCGGAGGTGGCGAACGAGGAACTGCTGACGCTGCGCGGCTGCCTCTCCAGGGCGGAGCACCGGGTCGTGAGCCGAGTCGGCCCCGTGACGCAACCCGGCCAGGTCGGTCGCGTCCCGCCTGCCCGTGTGAAAGGGCTCGGGATCAGGGCTTCGCGGGTCGGGGCCTCCGTCAGGTTCGGGGTGCGGTGAGCCGTCGCCGCTCCCCCTGCCGAAGTGCGGGTTCCAGCCGGCCCAGTGCGCGTCCGCGGCGCCGACGGCGCCCGAGGTGAAGCCCTTGAGCAGGCGTTCCCAATCGAACGGTTGCCCGTCGAACGCCTGCGTGGTCGCGTCGGTCAGACCGCCCGCCGCGCCGGAGGCGAGCATGAAGCCCAGCAGCGACCGCGGCGGCGCCAGCCACGTCGCGCCGGTCAGGAACACACCGTTCAGCGCTCCGGTGCCCAGCGAGGTCAGCGCCTGACCCCAGTCGATCCTGTCGCGCCGGCTCTGGCCGGCCTGCACGCCCAGGTCCATCGCGAGCATCAGGCCGCCGAACAGCGCGATGTTGAACAGCAGCCGCCTGGCCAGCTGCCTGATGATCACCTTGGTGAAGCGGGCGCGCAGTCCCACGGCCGCCATCCCGGCGCTGGCCGTGGCCGGGTTCAGGATGACCGGCACCAGTGTCCACAGCTGGAAGATCAGGAACCCGATCGACAGCTTGATCAGCCGCTTGGTGTACTGGATCTGCACGCCGAGGTCGTTCAGCGCCACCGCCGTTCGAGCGAGGCGGTTCAGCAGGTCGGCCTCGCTGCCGCTGACCCTGGGCATGGCGTGGCTGACGAAGGTCTGGAGCGCCTCGCCGTCCCAGGTGTCCCGATCGGGAATGGGAAGGCCGATGGCATCCGCGACTCGGTAGGCCGCGGCGGCCAGCACGTCGGCCAGCGTGAACAGCTTGGACTCATCGCCCTGCGGCCAGTCCATGCCGACGGCCCAGCCGATCCACGGCCGCATCCAGCCGGGTATGTCCCCGTCGAGCAGCACCGCCCGTCAGGTCCGGGGATGCTCTGCTGCCCGGTAGTTGACAGCCGTCGCGCCCATCCCGTCGCCGACGCCTTCCAACTGGTCGATGTAGTCGTTGAAGGCGTTGATGATGCCGTCGCGCATGCTGGGGAAGTCCTTCTCCATCTGGGCGCCGTACTGGTCATGCCCCATCGGCCGCCCCGCCGCCACGAACGCCTCGCGCACGTCGTGCAGGATGCCCCGGACGCGGTCGGCCTCCTCGGCGGAGGCCTTCCCGTACCGGAAGATTCCCTGCGGCTCCGCCGTGTACCCGGGGACCGTCATGCCTCCTCGCCCTCAAGAATCACCCCAGCATCGTACAACTCACGCCAAAGCCTCATCTTTGCTTCTTGGCCGCCGCCCGCCTGAGTTCGTCGAGGATCTCGAACTCCTCGGCGGTGAGGTCGGCCGCCACGCTCAGGGTGCCGTCCGAGGTGTGCAAAGTGATCGGCTCAGGCCGCTCGTCCTGGTCCGGGAGAACCTCGAAAAGCGGAGGCCGCCGGTCGTCCGCGCTCATGTCTCGAACCTACAGGGCGCAGGCGAAAGCGTCACGAACATGTTCGTGCTAGGTTGCCCGCATGATTTCCAGCGACCCTGCCCGGGCACCCGTCAGCCGCCGGGAGCGTCCGGCGAAACCCGCGCTGACCAGGCAGGGGATCATCGACGCCGCACTGATGATCCTGCGTGACGAGGGTCTGGGCAAGGTGACGATGCGGCGCATCGCCACGGCGCTGGACACCGGGCCGGCCTCGCTGTACGTCTATGTCCGCGACACCGAGGATCTGCACGCGCAGATCCTCGACGCGCTGCTGGCGCCGGTCACGGCGGCCCCGCCCGGAGCCGGTCCGTGGCGGGAGCGGTTGAAGGCTCTGCTGACCAGCTACCGCGACGTCCTGTTCGCTCATCCGGAGATCGCCCGGATGGCCCTGTCCACGCAGCCCAGCGGCCCCAACTACCTGGCCTTGGGCGACGCGATCGCGGGCCTGCTCAACGAGGGCGGCGTGCCGGACCGGGCGGCGGCGTGGGGCCTGGACCTGCTGTTGCTCTATCCCACCGCGATCGCCGTCGAGCAGACCAGTCAGAAGTCGGCCACCCGGAAGGCCGATGACCTGACGGCCCTGGCCGCGCAGGTCGCCACCGTGGACGCGGCGCGCTTTCCCCACCTCGCCCGGCTCGGCGACGACCTCGTGTCCGGCGAGGGCCCCGACCGAGCCGAGTGGGCGCTCGACGTCCTCCTCGACGGCATGCTTGCCGCTAGTTCACGCAGTCCTGGGTCTTGAGGCCGAGGGCGAACTGCTCGACCTTGTTCCGCTGGTTGACGCCGAAGTAGTAGTACGCCTTGGGGTTGCCCGGCACGGTGGCGTACCAGCCGCTCTCCTGCTCCTTGACGCTCGGGTAGGCCTTCTTGACCTGGCTGAGAGTGGAGCCGACGCCGACGCCCTTGGGGGTACGCACCCCGCCCCACCCGAAGATGACGGCGACGCCGCGCTTCTTGGAGATGTAAAGCCCAATCTCGTCCTTGGGGTTGGGGTGGGCCTTGTAGTCCCAGCCGGCGCAGTAGCCGGACATCTTGAGCACAACCTTGCCGGTGGCTTTGGCCTGCTTGGCGGTCATCCCCAGCTTGACGCCGCCGTAGCCGTACGGGCCGAAGGTGCCCGGCTTGGCGGCGGTGGCTCCCGCCGGGCTCGCGATCACCAGCGCCGCGCTCGTGGCCGCCAGCGCCGCCGCCATCAGTCGAGTCATCTGCATCCCCGTCGCCCCATTTCTTGTAACAGGAGTTGTTATCCCCCTCTCTGATGCCGACCGCAGGCGAAAAGTTCGCCACCAGAGCCGGCGGGCGCCCCCCACCTACCCGCCGGCCCCCAGCGGCTGGTGATCAGTTTCTGGCCTGCTCCTTGACCATCCCTTCGTCGGAGTCCGCCTTCACGGGCCGGCAAGGCGCGACTGGGCTACCGGCCTTGGCCAGATAGGGGAGGAACACCCAGCGCATCCCCGGGTAGTTACCCGGTCGGAACTCCAGGACCAGCGTCTCTGACGGCCGCATGAAACGCGGGGAGATCACGAAGGTGTCCTGGTTGATCGGCGCGGCGACGTCTCGGGAGCGCCAGTTGTCCGGCTTGTCGAACTCCTTGCGCTGCTGTTCGGTCATGTTCTGGGTGTTCGGTGGGTCGTAGGCCAGGTCCGCGCCGACGAAACGGCCACGGGCACATTGCTTGCCCGCCTCGGTGAACGTCACGTCGGCGGGGATTCCCACGGCCTTGAGCTTGGCCTCCAGTCCGTCGGGGTCCCGCAGCTCCTTGACCGTCACCTGAATGGTGCCGTCGGAGTTCTCCGTGACCGCGTACGCCGCGTTCGACGGCCCTGAGACCATCGGCGCGGCCACCACCGCGGCCGCCGCGAGGCCCGCGACCGCCACCCCCGCCAGCAGGGGCCGACGCCACGGTGAACGGCCGCGTCGCAGCGCGGGCGGGGTGGCCACGATCTCCGCGAGGAGGTCATGGACGCCCTGGCTCATGGCAGGCTCGGTGCAGGCCGCGGCCGGATCGATGGCGGACACCATACGGTCGAGCTTGTTCATCGTGCCTCTCCTCTCAGCGCGGTCATCACAGTGACCTCGTCCGTCGTGTCGATCAGCCGGGCCAGTCGTTTACGGGCCCGATACAGCCGGAGCCGGGCGGCGGTGCTGCTGCAGCCCAGTACCGTGGCGATCTGCGGGCCGGTCAGCCCCTCCCAGCAGGCCAGCGCGAGCACCTCGCGGTCGGCCTGGTCCAGGGCGGCGAAGGCCGTGCGTACGGCCTCGGTCCGCGGATCGGCGGGCGCCTCGTCCTGGCTGATGGCCAGTTCACCGCGGAGCCGCGAGGCCAGCGCGCTCCTGCGCGACTCCCCGCGCCGGTGATTGGCCAGGACTCGGCGTGCCGCGCCGTACAGCCACAGCACGGTGGCGTCCCCGTCGGGAACGTCGTCCAGCCGCCGCCACGCGGCGAGGAAGGTCTCCGCGATCACGTCGGCGACGTCGTCGGCCGAATCGGTACGGCGCAGCGCGTAGCGATGTACGGCCGGATAGCAATCGAGATAGAGCCGCTCGAAACGATCTCGCGTGTCGGGGGGCACGCGTGGATCCTGCACAGGTGTCTCCTTACCGAAGAATGCCGGAACACCTCACTAGGTGTCCGGCATCTCCGCAAGTGTTTCCCGCCCAGGTCCGTCAGGAGTGGGGCCGTTCGTCCACCACCTGCAGCACCTTCCCGGTGCGGGGATGCAGCACCAGCTCCGACGGCCGCACCCATTCGATCGCCAGCGGATGGACGAGCCCTTCCTCCACGCTCTGGGGGTACAGCGGCTTGGCCGCGTACACGGCGTCGATGAGCCGCTGGGTCAGCTCAGGCGGCGGCTCCTCGACGCAGGCCAGCCGGAGCAGCAGGCCGTCCTTGCTGTTCCAGCGGCGCTGCACCATCTGCATCCCCGACATGGCCCGGTCCGGGTCCGCCGCGACGAGGACCGCGCGGATGGCCTCCGTCGACATCGCCACCGTCTCCACCCTGGCGCCCTCGTCCGACCGGCCGACCAGCCGGAACCCCCGGCAGTCCGCGTCGGTCCACTCCGCCAGGTCGCCGACCGGGTAGCGGATGATCGGCATCAGCGTCCTGAACAGGTTGGTGACGACCACCCGGCCCCGTACGCCGGGCACCGTGATCGGTTCACCGATCGTGTCGTCGATCAGCTCCACCAGGGTCCGGTCGGCGAACGCCTCGTGCACCCGCACGTCGTCGCCCGGCACCGGGCCGCCGACCAGCCCGGCGTCCACCGAGGCGTAGCCGAGCGAGGCGATCCCGGCCCCGGGGAACGCCTTGGCCAGTTGGGGGCGCAGGTCGTCGAAGAGCAGGTCACCGGCGAACAGCAGCAGCTCCACCGTGTCGGCCACCTGCCCACGGGCGGTCACCGCCGCGGCCACGCTCGCCAGCTTCATCGGCGGGCCCGCCAGCACGTCGACGCCGAAGTAGGCGATCAGGTCGGCGACGGAGTCGTCCGAGGCGTGGCAGGCGATGGGCAGCCGGACGTTCTCCACCGGGGCGTTGTGCAGGGAGTGTTCGATGTAGAGGAAACCGCCGTACATCTCACCGGCCGAGAACAGGTTCGCCACCCGGTGCCCCGGCTTCAGCCCGGCCCGGACCATGCCCGCGCCGAACGCGGTCACCGAGTCGGCGTGCTCGGTGCGGGTCCACGGGGAGAACTTCGGCGCGCCGGTGGTGCCGCCGGAGGTGTACACGCCGGCGTCGGTCAGCGGTCCGGTCAGCAGCCGGTTGTCCGGATAGACGTTCGCGGCCCAGAACGCCTTCTGGTCGACGATCGGCAGCCGGGTGAGGTCGCTGACGCCGTCGGGCAGGTCGCGGTACGCCTCCGCGTAGAAGGGCGAGTGGCGACGGGCGAACGCGATCAGGTCACGCAGGGATTTCGCGGGCATGTGTCGCTCCTAGATTCGGCTGTGGGCCAGATTGGGCACCCGGGCCAGCACCCGGCGGCGGTAGAACCACCAGTTGGTCGCCAGGAACACGGCGTAGCCGCCGATGAACACGTACAACGCCAGGTCGATGGACCCGGTCTGCCCGAGTGACATGGCGAACCCGCGCGGGATGAGGAACCCGCCGAACGCGCCGATCGACGAGGCGATGCCGATGGCCGCCGCGGCCTCCCGCCTGGCGCGCAGCCGGGCGTCAGGCTCGCCGTGCTCCGCCTGGGCCGTGAAGATCGCCGGAATCATACGGTACGTGGACCCGTTGCCGATCCCCGAAGCGGTGAACAGCAGCATGAACGAGCCCAGGAACAGGGGGAACCCGTGCTGCCTGAGCCCGGCGAGCGCGCCGACGACCCCTGCCGCCATGGCCATGAAGGACCACGCGGTGACCCTGGCCCCGCCGTACCTGTCGGCCAGCCACCCGCCGACCGGCCGCGACAGCGAGCCGACCAGGGGACCGAGGAAGGCGAAGTACGGCGACGCGGACTCGGCGAACGTCGCCTTCACGACCAGCGGGAACGCCGCCGAGTAGCCGATGAAGGAGCCGAAGGTGCCGATGTAGAGGAAGGACATGACCCAGGTGTGCGTACGCAGGAACGCCTTCCCCTGGGTGCCGAAGTCCGTCTTCGCCACGGCCAGGTTGTCCATGAAGAAGTACGCGCACAGTGCGGCGGCCACGATCGGCACCACCCACACCAGCCCGGCGTACACCAGGCCGGCCGTCGCCACGAGCGGGATCAGCAACTGCACGACGGCCACCCCGAGGTTGCCGCCGGCCGCGTTCACGCCCAGCGCGAACCCCTTGCGCCGCTCGGGATAGAAGTAGGAGACGTTGGCCATGGAGGAGGCGAAGTTCCCGCCGCCGACCCCGGCCGCCGCCGCGGCGATCAGGAACATCCAGTAAGGATGCGCCGTGTCCGTGACCAGCCAGGCGAGCAGCCCCACCGGTGCCAGGAGCAGCAGCGCGCTGGCCACGTTCCAGTTACGCCCGCCGAAGGCCGAGACCGCGAACGTGTACGGCAGCCGCAGCGTGGACCCCACCAGGTTCGGCACCGCCACCAGCCAGAAGAGCTGGTCGACGGTGAAGGCGAACCCCGCTTTGGGGAGCAGGACGACGATCGCGCTCCAGAGCAGCCAGATCGCGAAGCCGAGATGCTCCACGAAGATGGAGAAGACCAGGTTCCTGGTGGCGACGCGGCGCCCGGTGGCCGCCCAGAAGCCGGGGTCCTCCGGCTCCCAGTGATCGATCCAGCGCCCGGTCCTCCGCTTCTCGTTCATGAATGCTTCCCTTCGCTGGTGGACCCATTGGGCCGGCCGGAGACCATCACGCTCTGGCCGCGGAACTCCGCGACGATCTCGCCGGCCGGGCGGCGTACGGTCACGTCGTAGACGCCGTTCCTGCCGTACCTGACGCGCTCCGTGGCCTCGGCCACCAGCTCGTCGCCGGCCGCGGCCGGGCGCAGGAACGTCACCTGCGCGCTGTGCGCCAGCGTGACGTGGCCGTAGGTGTTGCAGGCATAGGCGAACGCGGCGTCGGCGAGCAGGAACAGGTAGCCGCCGTGGGCGATGCCGTGACCGTTCACCATCTCCTCGGTGATCCGCATCCGCAGCCGCGCCCGGCCGGTGGCCACCTCCTCCAGCGCGATGCCGAGCGAGCGGCAGGCCGGGTCCTCGGTGTTCATACCGCGGCTCCGATCCAGGTCCTGGCCAGGGCCTGGACGGCCGAGCCGTCCGGGTCGGCGAGCTTGCCCGCCAGGTACTCGGTCACCCAGGCGCTGGTGGGGACGCGGAACGGCGGCTCGTCCGCGCTCAACGCGCGCACCACCACCTCGGCCACCTCCCACTTGGACTGGCCGGCGCCCTCCCAGCCCGCGCCGCCCACCCAGTCGAGGTAGGCGCCGAACGTCCCCGCGTACGGCCCCGAGGCCGCCCGGATGGTCTCCCGATTGATGTCCGGAAAAATCCCGAACTCGGTATCCGGGACGAAGCCGGGCACGACCACGCTGACCCGCACCCCGTGCGCCGCCGCGACCGGCGCCAGGCTCTCCATGAACCCCTCGACGGCGGCCTTCGCCGCCGCGTACGCCTCGTTGAACGGCTGGCCGACGACGCCGTGCACGCTGCCGACGGTCAGCAGGCGGCCACCGGCGGCGCGCAGCAGCGGCATCGCGACCCGGCTCACGGCGACGACGCCGAAGAAGTTCACCTCCAGGTTGGCCCGCAGGGCCTCCATGGTGGACATCTCCATCGTCGGGTCGAAGTTGGACACCCCGGCGTTGTTGACCAGCGCGTCCAGCCGCCCGTACGTCTCCCGCACGCCCTGGAGGCACGAGGCGATGGACGCGGCGTCGGTGACGTCGAGACGGCGGACGTCCAGCGTGACCCCGGCGCGGTCCGCCGCCTCACGCAGCGCGCCGTCCCCGCCCGGGTCACGCATCGTCGCCACCACGGTGCACCCGGCTTGGGCGGCGGTGACCGCGGTCGCCAGGCCGATGCCGGACGACGTACCGGTGATCAGCACGATCATGCCGGGCTCCCCTCGAACTGCTTGGCGCGGTCCAGCAGCGGCTGGATCCCCACCGCGGGCAAGAACGAGAACGCGGCCAGCAGCGTGCCGCCGACCATGACCGCCCTGGCCGCGTCGAGCACGCCCAGGTCACCGGTCAGCAGCGTGACCGCCGTTCCCCCGGCAAGGGCGGCCAGCGGGATCACACCCCAGGTCGCGGTGCGGAACGCCGCGTGCATCACGCCCTGGTTCTCGGCCGTCATCCGCGACTGGCGGATCGGGGCGCTGCAGACGTTGATGCACGACATGAAGAAGCCGTAGCAGCCGAACGTCACGCCGATCACGGGCGCGGCGGGCAGCGCCGGCGCGGCGAGGATGCCCAGCCCGACCAGGCAGTGCAGCAGCAGCCCCCAGGCCATGGTCCGGCCGAGGCCCAGCCGGTCGCTGATCTTGGGCGCGGCGAGCGCGCCGAGCACCGCGCCGCCCGCCCCCGCCGACATCGCCGCCCCGAACACGCCCACCGAGATGCCTAGACCCCGGTATGCCAGCACCGGCAGGACCGTGACGAAGATCGGGCCGCCCGAGTTCAGGGTCACGGCGGCGATGACCACCCGGCGCAGCACCGGATCGGCCCAGTTCAGCCGGAACCCCAGCACCAGCCGCGACCACACGGAACCCTGCTGGACGGCCTTGGTCCCCCAGGGCCGCATGGCCCGGAAGCAGGCCGCCGAGACCAGGTAGCTGGCCGCGTCGACGAGCAGCGCGGCCACCCCGAACACGTGGTAGAGGCCCGCGGCGATCGACGGCCCGGCCACCTCGGACACCGTGCTGCTGCCCTCAAGGCGCGAGTACGCCCGCACCAGCTTGTCCTCCGGCACCGTGGTGGGCACGGCGACGAGGTAGCCGACATTGAAGAAGATCGTCGCCCCGCTGATCAGCGCCACGCAGACGAACAGCACCGGCGTCGACAGCATCCCGAACCAGTAGGTCACGGGTATGGCCGCCACCGCCACCAACCGCACGACGTCGCACATCAGCATGGTCAGGCGCTTGTCCCACCGGTCGACCAGCACCCCGGCGACCGGCCCCAGCAGCGGGATGCCGAGGTACTGGGCCATGGCCACGATCCCCACCTCAAGCGCGGAGGCGTGCAGCACGAAGATCATCAGGGTCGGCACCACGAACACCGTGACCCGGTCCCCGACCAGACTCACCGTCTGGCCGCCCCAGTACAGGTTGAACTGCCGGCCCAGGGATCCCGGGAACCTCACGGCTCCTCCCGTACGACGAAGCCGGCGGTCTTGCCGGTGCGCTCGTTGCTGATCAGCGCGTCCACGACCTTGACCTGGAAGGCGTGCGGGTCGTGCTGGAAGGCCGTGCTGATCGTGAACGTCGCGGCCATGAGCTCGCCGCGCAGCCGTTCGGGCAGGTCAGGCGGCGCGTCCCGGTCGGTCAGCAGCAGCACGTCCACGGCGGACACCCGGCCCCGCCGCTCGGTGATGAGGATCTGCGCCCGGGTGACGCCCGGCTCGCGCTCCGCCTGGGCGACGATGTCGTCCACGTGCAGCCCCAGGCCGCGTACCTGCACCACCGAGTCCCGGCGGCCCAGCACCCGCAGCGCTCTGTCCTCCCGGCCGCATTCGCACGTCACGAACCGGCCGGCGTCGCCGGTCCGGTAGCGCAGCACCGGGTTGAGCATGTCCGGGTCGAGCGTGGTGAAGTCCAGCAGCTCATCGGCGTCCGCGTGGACGAGCTGCGCGGGGAGCGGGTGGAAGACGTCCGCCGGGCACTGGGGGGTGTTGGTGCCGACGACCCAGGTCTCCGTGCTGCCGAACATGCCCCAGCGGCGCGCGTCCGGCGCCACCTCGGCCATGTCCTCGTCGAGCTGGGGGTGCCACGCCTCCCCGAGCCAGAGCACCTTGCGCAGCGCGGGCAGGCGCACTCCGGCGGCCCGCGCGTGCGCGAACCACAGCCGCAGCACGCTGGGGGTGCCGCCGATCGCGGTCACCTCCTGGGCGGCGAAGAACGACAGCCAGTCGCCGTACTCCTCCTTCGTCACCGAACCCAGTGCGATGACCCGGCAGCCGGACAGGTCGGCGAAGGCGGCGGCCAGGAAGTGGGCGCCCCACATGCGGCCGGCGCCCCAGGCGTTGACGAAGACGTCGTCGGGCTCCAGCGGCCGCCACTGCTCGTACACGCCGGCCATGTAGAACCCGGTGGGGGCGTAGCCGACCTTGGGCGCGCCGGTGCTGCCGCCGCTCTGGAAGAGCCAGGTGGCGCCCTGCTCGGCCTTGGGCCTCAGGTGCGCCAGCGCCACGTTCAGGTCGTCCTTCACCAGCGCGGGAAGCGCGGCAAGGTCCTCCAGCGTGAGTACCTTCTCGCAGGCGGCGTAGCGCGGCGCGAGCGCGGGCACGCTCCTGAGCCGCTCCAGGGCTCGCCGCGGGACGCGCAGGTGCGGCTCGGCCGCCTCGGGCGACAGGGAGAACGATTCGATCATTTCGTCACCTGACTTTCGGTCAGCCAGCGGGTGTGGGCGTCGCGGTAGGCCGTCCAGCGGGCCCGGGTGACCTCGCGCTGGAGGGTGCGGTGGGGGTCGCCGTAGTCCGGCGCGATCACCCCGTCGGGTTCGAGCTCGGAGAACCAGTACCGCTCGCCGTCGAACAGGAAGTCGACGCAGAAGAAGGGGATGGGCAGCTTCTCGTAGAAGTAGGCCGTCGCCTCGGCCAGTTCGGGCGGGACGGGCGGGAACTCCATCGCGCCGCCCCGGCTGGCGTTGGCCACCGGCGAGCCGGGCTCGGGGATCCGCTTCATCACGGCGTACGGCTCGCCGTCGACGACGTAGACCCGGTAGTCGACCGTGCCGTCGCCCAGGTAGGGCTGGATCACGAGCGTGGTGTCGCCGCCCTGCGCGAGGCTGGCCAGGCCGCGGATCTCCTCGGCGTCGCGGGCCAGGTTCACCCCGCCACCGCCGCACCACCCGGACGGCTTGACGATGGCCGGGTAGGTGAGGTTCTCCAGCGCCACTTCGTACAGATGCTTGCTGGTGTCCCGGCCGGTGCCGATGCGGAGCGTGGGTACCGGCGGAATGGGCGAATCGTGCAGGAGGAGGACCGTGGCCAGCTTGTCGTTGGCAATGGGCGACAGGCCAGGCGGGAACGACAGGTAGAAGCCGGCCTGCTCCAGCACGGCGTACAGCGCGTACTGGTTGAACACGTCCATGGACTGGTAGGGCAGCGAGTACAGCGCGGTGATGAAGAGCGTGTCCTCCGGGGTGACGGGTTCGTCGTCCACGTAGACGCGCGGCTTGCCGGGCTCCAGTCCGTCGACCGTCACCGCGTCGGGGGAATGCCTGCTCCAGCGGAGGCCGAGCTCGGCGGCCACGTCGGCGTAGAGGTCCCAGAAGAAGGGGTGCCACATCGCGGTGCCCCGGGTGGACTCGCGATCGGGGAAGATCCAGCACATGCGGCGCAGCGTGCTCGGGGTCATGGTCGTCCCTCTCCGTCGGCCCACCAGCGGCGGCCCGGCTCGGGCAAGGTGTCGATCGGGTCGTAGAAGGGGAAGCGGCGGTCCTGGTCGGCCGGCTGGAGTCCGATCCCGTGGTTCTGGCTCCAGTACGAGATGCCGCGTTCCCGGTCGTACTCCGCCACCTGGTGCACCCAGCGCTTGCCGACGTAGGGCACGTCGCACACGAGCCGCGGCGTCGCGTAGCCGGGGAGGTAGCCCATGATGGCTTCCTGCAGCCGCTGCGCCTGGTGGACCGGGATCCGCCAGTGCTCCGCGTTGGGGATCAGGTCGCAGAGGTAGAAGTAGTAGGGCAGGATGCCGGCTTCGCCCTGCAGGGCGAAGCACAGGTCCAGCAGGTCGTCCGGGGTCGTGTTCACGCCGCGCAGGAGCACGCCCTGGTTGCGCACGTCCCGCACACCCGCGTCGAGCATGGCCCGGGCCGCCTCGGCGACCAGTGGCGTCACCGACCGCACGTGGTTGGCGTGGGTGTGTATGGCCAGGTTCACCCCGCGGGCGCGGGCGATGGCGGCCACCCGGCCCATCCCCTCGACCACGCCGGGCTGGAGCCAGTGCTGGGGCAGGCCGATCAGCGCCTTGGTGGCCAGGCGGATGTCCCGTACGGACTCCAGTTCGAGCAGCCGCACCAGGAACGCCTCCAGCCGCGGCCATGGCAGATTGGCCACGTCGCCGCCGGAGACCACCACGTCGCGTACGCCGGGTGTGCGCTTGAGGTAGTCCAGCATCAGCTCCTGCCGGTCCACGGGTTTGAGCGCGAGCCGGGCCTTGACGACCTGCGGGGTCGAGGTGCCGACCAGGTCCATCCGGGTGCAGTGGCCGCAGTACTGCGGGCAGGTGGACAGCAGTTCGGCCAGCACCTTGGTCGGATAGCGGTGCGTCAGCCCCTCCACCACCCACATCTCGGCCTCATGCAGCGAGTCGCGGCGCGCGCGTGGATGGCTGGGCCAGACCGGATGCCGGTCGGAACTGACCGGCATCAGGTAGCGGCGGACCGGGTCCGCCAGGAACGCCCGCGTGAAGGCGGCCGGATCGCTCGCGGCGTCCGGCGCCATCACGTTGAGCAGCTGGGGCGTGATCAGCATGGACATGGTCGCGAACCGGGCCCGGTCGGCCGCCAGGTCGGCGTAGAAGGACTCCTGGAGCAGGTCGCCGACCACCACGCGCAACTGCCCGGCGTGCTGCACGCAGTGGGCGCGCTGCCACTGGGCATCGCGCCACTGCGCGTCGGTGACGCCGCGCCAGCCCGGCAGCCGTCGCCAGTCCGGCTCGACGAGCGGACGGCGCACATAGGTGTACGGGTGGCGGGCGGCGTTCATCTGATGGTTCATCCGGTGAACAGCACCGCGTGGCGGGTGCGGAGCTCGCGCTTGAGCACCTTGCCGGTGGGGCCGAGCGGATAGTCCTCGTCGGTCCGCGCGACGACGACCGCGGCGAGCGTGGCCAAACCGGCGTCGGCGAGGGCCTTGTTCGCCTTCTCCCGCACCTCGTCGGCGGTGACGTCGGCGGCGTCGGCCTGCGGCCGCACCACCGCGATCGGACGCTGCCCCTCCCCCGCCGCGCCGGGCACGCCGACGACCGAGCAGTCCTGGACGAGGTCGGCGCAGTCGGCGATGAGGATCTCCTCGATGGGCAGGCTGTAGACCGGCCCGGCCGCGGTGTCGATGACATCCACGGTGCGGTCGAGGTGGTAGAAGTTGCCCTCGCTGTCCCTGCGCGCCACGTCGCCGGTCAGCCAGTAGCCGTTGAGCTCGAAGCTGCGGGTCAGCCTCGGGTCGTTCCAGTAGCCCGGCGTGCGCGAGGGTGTGATCACGGCCAGCAGGCCGACGGTCCCGTCCGGCAGCTCCGCGCCGTTCTCGTCCAGCACCGCGGCCTTGATCACCGCGTCCTGCGCCTTGCCCACGCACCGGTCGTCGCGCGGGGTCTCCGGCGCGGTCACCTGGCCGAAGAGCGCCATCCCCATCTCCGAGGAGCCGAGCCCGTCGACGAACTGGGAGCCGGGCAGCGGTTCGCCGCCGGCGGCGCCCTCCGGGAGCAGCCACGACTTGATCAGCCCGGCGGGCCGCTCGCCGAGTTGGACCAGCCGCCTGATGTGCCCGTAGTGGGCGCTGTCTCCGGTGTTGAACCAGGAGTGAACCTTCGCCGCGGCCTTGACCGGGAGCTCGCCGGTGGCCAGCTCCACGAACGTCCGCGGGAACGAGGCCACCATGGTCGGCTGGAAGGCCTCCATCACCGGCTCCACGACCGTGCGCCGCCAGTCCGCCATGACCACGGTCGGCAGTCCGAGCAGCACCGCCGTGAGGAAGTAGCTGAGCCCGCCGGCGTGGGTGTGCGGCATGAGCGACATCAGCCGGTCGTACGGCTCGGCGGGGAAGCGCACCATCCGCGCCTGCTTGCCGTCCCAGAAGCTGCGATGCCCGAGCGTCGTCGACTTCGGGCTGCCGGTGGTGCCGGAGGAGTGGATCAACGCCACGATGTCGTCCGGCGCGTGCCGGTAGGGGTACTCGTCCGGCAGCCGGCCGGACTCGGCGTCGTAGGCCCGTACCTCCGCGGCCAGGGCGATGAACCGGGGCCTGGTCTGCGGGGCGTTGCGGTAGGCCAGTAACAGCCTGGTCGTGTCGTCGGCGACGATGCCGACGACGCCCACGTGGTCGAGGTAGCGGACCATGACGTCGGCGCGCATCGCGTCGTTGATCATCGTCGGGATGGCGCCGAGCGCCGTGAGTGCCAGGAAGTGGAGCAGCGGTTCGAGCCCTTCCGCCACCACGATTCCCACCGGCTCGCCGGGCCGTACTCCGTTGGCCCAGTACCACTTGGCGTACCGGTCGCGCAGCGCCGCGAGGTCGACCAGGCTGTGGCCGCGCAGCACCACCCGGCCGCGGTGATCGTTGTGGTGGCTGTAGACGAACGGGACCGCCCGGTTCGGGTTGGCCGCCAGGGCGTGGTCGAGGAAGTTGCCGGCGCCCAGCTCGGGCTCGGTCATGAATCCCTGCCGTACGGCAAGGGGGGCGATGGACGTGCTGTCAGTCATGGATGTTCCTCCATCGGTACATCGCGTTGATCTCCGCGGCCACCCGGTGTCCCGATCGGATGGCGCCTTCCATCAGGCCGAAGAACTCCGTGCTCGTCTCGGTGCCGGCCCAGTGCACCCGTTGGTGGGGAACCGCGAGTCGCGGGCCGAGCCGGGACCAGTCCCCCGGCCCGAACAGCGCCGCGTAGCAGCCCCGGCTGTACTCCTCGTGGACCCAGTCGGTGACGTGGCAGCCGATCGGCTCGGGCAACCCGGGGAACAGCCGCGCGGCCTGGGCGAACGCCTGCTCGCGCTGCTCGGCGGCGGGCAGCGCCGCGTACCTGTGCGCCTCTCTGCCGGTCACGAACCCGGTCAGCACGCCCACCCCGCCGTCCGCGGGCGAGTCGTCCACGGTGGACAGCAAGGGCCCCCGCGCGTTGACCGACCAGCCGGACAACCCCCGCTCCCGCCAGGCCGGCGCCGGGTACACCAGGTGGACCTTCACCGCGCAGCCGGGCACCGTGCGGGCCCCTGAACGAGGCGCCGCCGGGCCGGGCCGGTAGTCGATCGTGTCGGCGAGCGGCGGCGGTACCGCGACGACCGCGGCGCGGGCCCGTACCGATCCGGTCGCGGCGACGACGGTCACGCCGTCGCCGTCCTGATGGATCGCGCGCACCGGCTCGCCTAGCCGTACCCGGTCGCCCAGCCCGGCGGCCAGCCGCCCGCACACCTGGTGCGCGCCGCCGTCGATCCTGCTCTCCTGCGCGCCGCCCGCGAAGGCGTTCAGGTAGCGGATCCCGCCGCCCGAGCGGAGGTAGAACGCCATGTGCAGGACGGACACGTCCGCCGGGTCCGCGGCCATCATCTCGCCGAGGAACAGCGGGAAGAACAGCCGCGCGTCCGGGTGGCACAGGTGCTCGCGCGCCCACTCCGCCGCGGTCAGCCGGTCCAGCCGGGCGGCGTCCGCGGACAGCCAGGGGGCGTCCGCGCGTACGCCGCGGTCCAGTTCGTCCAGGGCGTCGAACAGCTCACCGAGCGCGACCGCGGACAGCGGCGGGAACCGGCCGGCCCGGGTCCGGCCGTCGCCGCCTAGTGCGAACCGGCTTGCGCCGGTCATGGTGGTCGGGGTGGTCTTCAGGTCCAGCTCGGCCAGCAGGGCGGTCAGCGCGGTGTGCCGGTCTCCCAGGTACGCGGCGCCGGCGTCCACCCAGGCGCCCGGGGCGACCTCGATGCCGTGCGTACGGCCGCCGACCCGCTCACGCGCCTCGAAGACGGTGACCTCGACGCCGCGTGCCGCGAGGTCGGCGGCGGCGGTGAGCCCGGCCAGGCCGGCGCCCACGACGACGACGCTCATACCTGGCTCGCTATCTTCTTGACCAGGGCGCTCGGAGTCGGCGCGTCGAGGAAGTCGTCGAAATCCAGTTCAACGCCGCTGGCCCGGGCGACCGCGCTCAGGACGCGGGTGGCGAGCAGCGAATCCCCGCCCATTACGAAAAAGTCTGAGTCCGCGCTGACTTCCGGGTTTTCCAGCACCCGCCGAAATACATCCGAGACGGCATTGACATTCACGGAATGGTCTCCCTCAAACGGTGGCGGACGCGTATCTCCGATGCGAACCGGCCCGGTCGACTTTTCCGCTCGCCGTGTAGACGAGTTCGGGGACGACGGTGATCCGGCTGGGCACGAGATGGCACGGGACGCGGTCCCGCAGGTAGTCGCGGACGTCGGTGGCCAGTGCCGGGTCGTCGGCGGTGGACGGGCCGGGGACGATGTAGGCCGCGAGCGTCGTGTGGTCGGCGACGGTGACGCCCGCCACGGCCACGGCGCCCACCCGCGGATGACCGGAGATCTGCGCCTCGACCTCACCCGGATCGACCCGGATGCCGCGGATCTTGAGCTCGTGGTCGAGCCGGCCTTCGTACACGAGCACGCCGTCGGCGGCCTGGCCGTCGGTGGCCGGGCTTTCGGCGGCCAGGCTGACCCGGTCGCCGGTGCGGAAGTAGCGCTCGGGGCCGAGCTCGACGAACCGCTCCGCCGTCGCCTCCGGCAGGCCCCGGTAGCCCAGCGCCAGTGACGGCCCACCGACCAGCAGTTCGCCGTCCTCGCTGAGGTGCTGCCGGACGTGCGGCAGGGGGCGCCCGATCGGCACCCGCTCCCCCGCTCCCCCGGCCGCCAGCGGGCCGTGCAGGTCTATGGCGTGGGTGATGAGCGTGGTCTCCGTACACCCGTAGGTGTTGACCAGGCGGATCCCGTCGGTGCCGAGCGCGCGCCAGTCGGCCAGCCGCGCCGGGCTCACGGCCTCCCCGCCGATGACGACCAGCCGGACGCACGCGGGCAGCGTGGCCCGCTCGTCCACCAGGTGGCGCACCAGCTCGTGCCAGAACGCCGACGGCAGGTCCAGCACGGTGATCCGCTCGGCGTCGATCATGCGCAGCACGCGGTGGAACGATCCCGAGTGGGCGTGGTCGTGGAAGACGAGCGTCGCGCCCGTGGTGAGCGTGGGCAGGATCTCCTCGAAGCAGGTGTCCCAGTTCAGCGACGCGAACTGGAGGACGCGGTCGGCGGGGGTGAGGGCGAACAGGTCTCGCAGCGCGCGGGTCGCGGTGGTGATGGCCCGCCTGGGGGTCACCACGGGCTTGGGCGCGCCGGTGGAACCGGACGTGAACAGGATGTACGCCGGATCTTCCCCGGCGACGACCGTGTCCGCGTCCGTCTCCGCGTCCGGCGTATGGGCGGCTTCGGCGAGGTTGGGGAGGTCGACCAGGCGCGCGCCGGGTTCGGCGGGCTGAGTGGGCTCGGCGGGCTCAATGGACTTTGCTGGCCTTGCGGGCGCGGCGGGCTCAGTCGCTATCACTGTCGTGCAGCCGCTCGCCGACATCAGCGCCCGCCGCCTCGGCCACGGGTGCGCCGGATCGATGGGTACGTACGTTCCGCCTGCCGCCAGCGTGCCGAGCAGGCCGGCCACCGTCGCCGGCGACCGTGATGCCATCACCCCGACCACCCCGGGACGCGGTCCCAGCCGCCGGGCGGTCGCGTGCACCCACGCGTGGAGTTCGGTGTAGGTAACGATCCGGCCGTTGTGCGTGATCGCCGGGCGGTCTGGATAACGGCTGACCGCGCCGGCGAAGTCCTTCATCAGGTCGGTCATCAGGTCGTGCGGATAAGACAAGGTTGCCTCTTTCCGAGATGCTCCGGCGAGCACCGCGTACTTTCATCCCATGGTCATTCGAGTGCGAATGAACCCCCGAGAACGCGTTCAGAGTCACGCACTGCACTGCACGGGGGCTTGATTTCGTCAGGATTTCTACTGGACTGCGTCTCGTGTCTTTCGTATGGCGGGCTGTAACCACAAGTGCCAGACGGGGAGCGATATGCCAGACGGATGCGAACTGCCGGCCCTCGACCACGTACTGAAGATCGGGCTGCTCGGAGCGGTGCGGGCGTGGCGTGGACACCAGGAGATCCCCCTCGGACCGCCGCGGCAGCGGGCGGTGCTGGCGCTGCTGGCGCTGGAGGCGGGCCGGGCCGTGTCGGTGGAACGGCTGATCGAGGGGCTGTGGGGAGAGCGGGCCCCGGCGGGCGCGCGGGGCATGGTGCAGGGGTACGTCTCGCGATTACGGCCCGCCCTGGCCAGAGCCGGGGTCACGATCGCGTACTACCCGAGGGGTTACCTGCTCGTGCTCGCCGCCGAGCAGGTGGACGTACACGAGTTCAGGATCGCGGTCGCCCGGGCGCGGACCATGGAGACCGACGAGGCGCAGGCCGCCGGGCTGAGGCGGGCCCTGACGCTGTGGCGGGGCGAGCCGCTGACGGGCGTGTCCGGCGGGGGGCTGCTGGACCGGCTGCGCGACGCCCTCGGCGAGGAACGGCTGGCGATCACCGAGGAATGCCTGAACGTCGAGACGCGAGCGGGCCGGCACGCCGGGCTGGTCCCCGAACTGACCGGGCTCGTCGCCGAGCACCCCTTCCGGGAGGGCCTGGTCGGACTGCTCATGCTGGCGTTGTGCCGGGCGGGCCGCCGGGTGGACGCGCTGGAGCAGTACGAACGCACCCGCCGCCGCCTCATCGAGGAGCTGGGCCTGGACCCCGGCCCCGAGCTGCTGCAACTCCGCCAGCGGATCCTCCGGGGGAACGTCTTCACCGTCAGGTCACCCGGCCTCTCCGCCCCGGCCGAGACGGAGCCGGAGGTGTCGGCGGTGCCGTCGCAACTCCCGCCGAAGCCGGGGCAGTTCACCGGCCGGGCGGCCGAACTCGGCCTGCTGGACTCGGTCGCGACCGGCGGCGACACGGTGGGGATCGCCATGATCACGGGCGCGGGCGGGGTCGGGAAGACGGCACTGGCCCTCCACTGGGGGCACCGGATCCGCTCCCGGTTCCCGGACGGCCAGCTCTACGTCAACCTGCACGGCCACTCGCCGGAGCGGCCACTGCGCCCGATCGAGGCGCTCGGGCAGTTCCTGCGCGGGCTCGGCGTGCCCGCGGAACGCGTGCCGGTCACGGAGGAGGAGGCCAGCGCCGCGTACCGCAGCCTGCTCGCCGACCGGCGGATCCTGGTGATCCTGGACGACGCCGGCAGCGAGGAGCAGATCCGTCCGCTCCTGCCGGGCGGCCGGCGCTGCGCCGCAGTGATCACCAGCAGGGACCGCCTGGCCGGCCTCGTCGCCCGGGACGGCGCGGTCCCCGTTCCCCTCGGCATGCTGGCCCCGGACGAGGCGGGCCTCCTGTTCGGCAGGCTGCTCGGGGGCGAGCGCCTGGCGGCCGAACGGGACGCCGCCCGCGAACTGGCCAGGGCCTGCGGCTACCTCCCGCTGGCGCTGCGCATCGCGGCGGCCGGCATCCTCGGCCGCCCCGGCGCCGGCATCGCCGGCCAGGTCCGCCGGCTCACCATGACCCGGCTGTCCTCACTGGCGGTCGGCGGAGATCCGCACGCGGCGGTACGAGGCGCGTTCGACCTGTCCTATCACCGCCTGGATCCGCCGTCACGGCGGCTGTTCCGGCTGCTCGGCCTCATCCCAGGACCGACGTTCACCGCCGAGGCCGCCGCCGCGCTCTCCGGTGCGCCCCTGGCCGAGACCGATCACCTGCTGTGCCGGCTCGCCGCCGCCCACCTCATCGAGGAGGGCGACCCGGGCCGCTACACCTTCCACGACCTGATGCGGGAGTACGCGCGCGAGCGCGTCCGGGCCGAGGAGAGCGAACCCGACCGTACCCGAGCGCTGGACGCGCTGATGGACTGGTACCTACGCGTCCTGCGAGAGGCAGGGAACCTCGCCTACCCGCTCACGCTGCGCACATCCGCATCCACCCCCACACCCGTACTCGCGCCCACCGCCGCGACCGCCGATGGCGACCGCGACCGCCCGATCGGCTTCACGGACAGGCCCGCCGCGCTGGCCTGGCTGAAAGCCGAACGCGCCAACCTCATCGCAGCGATGAAGAGCGCCACGCAGAGGCCGCCCGGCTGGCGGCTCATGGACGCGATGAACGGCTACCCCGAGCTGACCGGAGGGCAGCCGGGCTGGACGGGCGTCCTGCTGGACGCCCCGCCCAATGAACCGCGCCGCGCTCCAACCGAATCGGAGAGCTTGCGAATAAAAGAGGTATTTGAGAGTGCAGGGCGTGATGTGACTGCCGCGCATAATGCGAGCAGCAGTTCATGTCTGGCTGATGGCGCTTTCGGGTAGAAGTTCTCCAGAGAGGTCGGGTCTCGTGATCTTCCCAAAGGTGGCGCCATGCGGCAGTGGCTCATTCGGGCGAAGGAACAGGCCGACACCGCGCTCGCGCTTGCTTTGGCAGTTGTTTTCAGTGTTCTCGGAGTGCTGGAAACCGTCTCGGTCGACGTGGTGAGCAATGCGATTCTGGTGACGCTGGCCGTGCTCGCCTTCTCGCTGCTCAGGGACCGCTGGCGCAAACAGGACACGGGCGAATCGGTGCTGCGCAGATTCTCCCACCTCGTCAACGAGCTCGACGCGACGCTCGGCAAGCACCGGGAGGTGCAGGATCTCACGGGAGAGCTGGCGCCGGTGCGCGGACTTCTCAGAGGGTTGGCGGAAGTCGAGGTCCTGGCCGGTCCGGCGATCAGCCGGGCCTTCGCCGACGCCCGCCGGGCCTGCGCCTTCTGGGAATTCAAGGGTGGCACGGGCACCTACCTTCGGGCCAAAACCCTGCCCGAGCTCGCCCGGCTGTCGCGAATGCGCAGCAGACCCATCCACGTCCGCATTCAGATCCTTGACCCAGATGATTTACCGCTGTGCGATGCTTATGCCAGATATCAACAGCAGATCACTCAAGAATTATGGTCGCTGGACAACGGCGAAGGCACCGGGAAGAATATTCAGCTGTCCTGCCTCGCAACCATTCTCGCGGCTTTCCAGTACAATCAGGGCTCGCTCCTGGACATAGAACTGTCCCTGTCCTCGGTCTGGTCGAACCAACGCTTCGATCGCTGCGACGACTATCTCCTGATGACCGTCAGCGACAAAGGGTGGCGTGCGTACCGGATCCGGAGCTACACGAAGCTCTACGCGGACTATTTGACGCACCTGTCGATCAGCTTCCGGCAGGGCCGGCCCGTGAACTTCAGCGCCGTCGCTGACACCATGCTTGCGGAAGCACCCACCGTGGCAGAAATCAGACAGCTTTTCGAACAGCTCAATCTTCCCCTGCTGTCCTATACAGATCATGACGTCGCGTACATCATCCAGCAGGCGTTAGCCCCGTCAAACCCCTACGGCGACTGACCGTTGGCGTGTCCCCGACTTGCGAGCTGCGGCTCACCCCCTTGGGTAGCCTGCGTCTCGCGATCTGCGGATGCGTGGATGCGCAGCTGAAGGCGTGCGCCGCATTGATCGACGACCTCGCCGAGGATTGTCACGGCGTGGAGCCGTTGCTGCATCCTCTCGGCTTCGCACTCGGCGCCCTGGACCTGCCCTCCTACACCAGCCGGCGGCAGGCATTCCCCCAGACCTCATTCGGCGAAGCACTCCGAGACGTGCTGGCCGGTCGCCGGAACTGACAGGGGCAAGAGGCCACCGCGAGGCGGAGCGCGGGCTACCATCGTCCGTCGTGACCACATCCCCCTCCTATCTGAGTGCCACCGCGGAAGCCTACGACGCCGTCGCCGTTCAATATGCCGATCTCTTTCGGGGCCATCTCGCCGAGGTGCCGCTGGATCGCGCGATACTCGGCGCGTTCGCCGAGTTCGTACGGGCCGCTGGTGCTGGGCCCGTAGCCGAGCTTGGCTGCGGGCCCGGATGGGTGACAGCGCACCTGCGGGACCTGCGATTGGACGCCTTCGGCATCGATCTGTCCCCGACGATGATCGACCTCGCCCGCCAGGCCTACCCGGACCTGCGCTTCGAAGTCGGTTCGATGGACGCTCTGGACCTGCCCGACGGCACGCTGGGCGGTGTCGTGTCCTGGTACTCCGTCATCCACACACCACCGGGGGACCTGCGATCGTACTTCGCCGAATTCCGCCGGGTGCTCGCCCCGGGAGGTCACCTCCTGCTCGCCTTCTTCGAGTCTGAGGGCGACCCGGTGACGGTGTTCGACCACAAGGTGACGCCGGCTTACCGGTGGCCGATCGACGACCTTGCCGGGCTGGCGTACGAGGCCGAGTTCGTCGAGATCGGCCGGATGCTGCGTGAGCCCCTGGAGGGTGAACGCTTCCGCCGAGGCCACCTGTTGCTGCGCAGACAGTAGATCCGGCGACCGGAGGCACAGGCGACGGCCTGCCACGGTTCCGAGCTCCCAACGCGGGCCTTGGCCGGAGAGCTCGACCCGTTACGCCGGCAGGGAGTCGAGTTGCGCCAGGAGCCGCGCCTTGCCCGATCGGTCCAGCCAGGTGGTGAAGTCCATGAGGGCGGCATGGGCCTTCCGCAAGGGCGCCAGGTCGGTGTCGTAGTAGGTCTCGTTCGCCCAGGTGAAGACCTTCGCGACCTCGGGGTTGTGCTCCCAGAGAGCTTCGAGCGGAATCTGGGTGTGCGGAACCTGGCGACCGGCCGCCCTGCTCAGCGCGTCGGCGATCCGCGGGGCGGTCAGCCTGTCGCCGGTGATCTCCATGGCCTTGCCCAGGTAGACGTCTGGTTCGGCGAAGGCCAGCGCGGCGAACGCCCCGATGTCGTCGATGGCGACGAGCTGCATGACCAGGTCGTCGTGCCAGGGCACGTTGAGCGAGCCGTTCTGGAAGAACCGCGCCGGACTGGTGAAGTCCTCCATGAACCCGGCGGGCCGCAGGATCGTCGCGGGCACGCCCAGACCGCGGAGGTGCTCCTCGATCTGCCACTTGTCGATGGGCCCCCAGCCGTGCTCCACGTAGAACCGGTTCTGGCTCTCCACGCCGCCGACCGACGAGTACACCAAGTGCCGCACGTCCGCGGCCTTGGCGGCGTCCGCGACGTTCTTGCCCTGGGCGATCTCGTTGTCGTTGGCGGACTGGACGCTGTAGACGCCGTGCGCGCCGCGGATCGCGGCGTCGACGGAGGCACGGTCGTCCAGGTCGCCGCGGACGAGTTCGGCACCGGCGGCGGCGAGCGCGGCAGCCGCCGGGGCGGTGTCGTCCCGGACGAGTGCGCGGACCCGCCAACCGTCGGCGAGCAGGTGGCGGGCGGTCGCGCCGCCCTGGTTCCCGGTGGCGCCGGTGATGAGGATGGTCTTGCCGTTCATGACTCGCTCCTGCCGTAGGTGATGCCGACGACGTGACCATATGACGAAATTTGAAAATTAGTCAACCGCAAGACGGCGCTTGACCAAATCTCGCATCTGGTCATATGGTCCCTGCGTGAGCACCAGCACCGAACGACTCCGAGACCCGCAGCAGCGCGCCGAACGGGCCACCCGGATCCTCGACGTGGCGGCGGACCTACTGCTGCGCCACGGCTACCGACGGGTGACCATCGACGACGTGGCCGCCGGAGCCGACATCGGCAAGGGCACCGTCTACCTGCACTGGAAGACCCGCGAGCAACTGTTCAGCGCGGTCTTCGCGCGCGAGGTGCTCTGCGCGATGGACGAGCTACGACAGGCACTGCGGCAGGACCCGCACACATGTCTGCTACGCAACTTCGCCCGCGCCTACTTCCTGGCCATCACGAACCGCCCCCTGCTGCACGGGTTCCTCTTGCAAGACCCCCACCTGCTCGGCAAGCTGACCAGCTCCCCCGACACCGCCCGCGACGACCGGCACGGCACCATGGCGCGCGACTACCTCGAACTGCTCGCCGAGCACGGCCTGCTCCGCGACGACCTGCAACCCGACGAGCTCGGCTACGCCTACCAGGCCACCTTCGAGGGCTTCCTGCGCGCCGAAGGCACCGCCCCCTCGGGCGGCCCGGAACAGCGAGCGGACCTGCTCGCGCGTACCGTCCAGCGCGCATTCGAGCGCGAGCCGACGCTCCCCGACACCACGCTGCGAGACCTCGCCACCACCGTCGCCACCTTGCTCAGCGACCTGATCGACGCCGACCGCACCGACTCCGGCATCCCCGAGGGCTGACGACCTGAGGCGAGCAGATCTACTGGTCGCGCCGCAGAGCTCGCCGGAAGGCTTCCGGCGAGCTCGGGCCGAAACTAGCTACCTATACGGCTGAAATGCTCAGCACGATACATTGCCGCACCACTTGGGAACCTTACGGGAACCCCCATTCCATTGTTTGACCGTGTCGCCGCCGAATGGAATCCAGGTCAATGCGAGGTCGATTCCAGCAAGAGCTATTCCACCTGCCTTGCTGTCCTTGAGCACAGTTTCGCCGATTAGCCATGTCGCCATGCTCAGGGTGGTCCCAAGACAAGAGGTGTTGTCTCCACCGACACACCCAATGAAGCTGTCCGCCGTTCCGAGCATCCACAGGGCTTTCGCCGCGAGGCAGACAAGGCCGAAAACACACACCGCACTGGCGATTGCCCCGAGTGTGCCGATGATCTTTCCCCGGTTCTCCCACATCCACACGAAGGCTCTGCCCAGGTTCTCCCAGTGGGCGGGCTGTCCGAACATGCGGGCCCAGTCCATGTGCTGGAGTATGCGATACCAGAAGCCGTCGCCCAGAACGACATCCCAGTCGCCCTTGCCCTTGTAGTTCTCGTACCCCGGACCGTGCGGGCCCGAATAGTCCTCGTACCCCGGGCCGTGGGGGCCTGAATAGTCCTCGTATCCCGGGCCATGGGGGCCCTTCCATGGGATGTATTTGCGGGCCGGCGGGTGAGCTCTGCCCCAGTCGCGTAGACCCCGGCTGAGTTTCTTACGCTGCTTGATCTGGCGCTCGGTGTGCTTCCGCAAGGCGGTTGTCAGCCGCTTCTTCGCGGCATTGCGGTTCTTCGTGAGCGACTTTTTGACGGGATTCTTGGGAGAGGAGTACATCAGCCCGTCGGGGTCGCTCATCGTGGCCGGGTTGTTGTTGCCGTACGCGTACGCGTTCATCTGTTGCGGGTCGAACGGATCGATGACCGGGTCGACCGAGAGGAACCTGCCCAGCGCCGGGTCATACTCGCGGGCGCCCAAACGGGTCAGCCCTGTTTCGGGGTTGGTCGTGCCGCCGACGAAGCCGCGGCTTCCGGCGGGCCATGCGGCGGCCGCGCCGCGCGGGTCGCCGAACAGGTCCTGCCGCCGGGAGGTGACAGCCAGGGTGGTGGCGTCGATGGCGGCCTGGGAGGTGCCGTGGTGGTCGGCCACCGTCCAGGTGAAGCCGTCGCCGGTGCGGGTGCCCAGGCCCTCGTAGTAGCGGGTTCCGGTGGTCGAGCCGGTGGCGGTGTTGAGCCGGAGCTCGCCGTCGCCGACGAACAGCGTCACCGAGCCGGGGTCGCGCCGGATGAGCTGCTCTCCGCCGGCGTCGTAGACGTAGGCGGTGGTCTTGCCGCCGGCGCTGATCGACTCGAGCAGGCCCTCGGCGCCCCAGGCCAGGGTCTGCGCGCCACCGGGTCCCGGCCGCGTGACCGTGTTGCCGGCCGCGTCGTAGGCGTACGCCGCGTTCGTCGAGCCCGTGGTCGTGCCGGTGACCGCGTGCGGCCGCACCACGCCGTCGCCGGGGTTGGGGTAGGCGTACGTGGTGACCGCGTCGGCGGCGCCGGCCACGCCCTTGACGGTCTTGGTGGTGCGGTTGCCGGTCAGGTCGTAGCCGTACTGGTGCCAGTAGGGCGCGGGACCGCCGATGACCGACGCGGACGGGGTGGCCGCGCAGGTGTCGGTGCCCTGGGCCCAGGCTTCGGTGATGCGGCGCAGGTAGTCGACGGTGAAGCACTGGGTGTCCTTCGCCGCGCCCGCGGTCCGGTCGGTGATGCGCCTGACATTGCCGGCCGGGTCGTAGCCGTAGGTGAAGTCGTGCACCATGATGCCGTTGACCTGCTCGCGTTCGGTGAGGGTCTCGGTGACCCGGCGGGTGCCCTCCTCGTAGTAGGTGGTGCCCCACAGCCGTTTCCCGGCCGGACCGAGCTCACGCTGGGCGAGTTCGCCCAGTTCGTTGTATTCGGTGTCGGTGACGTAGGTCAGGGCGCCGCTCACCGTGTCCGGCCGGCCGAAATCGTCGTAGCCGTAGGTCAGCGTCTCCTTCTCCAGATTGCCCAGCTTGGGCACCGTCTTGGTGGCGATGCTGCCGTCGGCGGCGTACGTCATGGTCGTGGGGTACGTTCCGGCGAGCTGCTTCTCGACGTCGGGGACGGTCACCGACGTTCCCTCCGGGCGTCCGGCATTGTCGTAGCCGGTGACCTCCTTGACGTAGGACTGTCCGTTGACATAGCGGGTGGAGGAGGTCAGTCCACCCTTGGCCAGGGTGTCGTAGACGGTCTTGGTCAGTAGTGTCCCGGTCGGCGAGTCCAGATGGGTCTCCACGACGCGCCCGAGCTTGTCGTACACCGACGCGACGGTCTTGCCCCGCGCGTCAGTGATGGTCAGCAGCTGGTCCGCGTCGTCATAGGTCATGGTCGAGGGGCCCTTGTCCGGGTCCTCAGCCTTCGTCTTGCGGCCGAGCACGTCGTAGGTGTAACGCCAGACGTTGCCCGCCGGGTCGGCGATCTTGTTCAGGTCGCCGGCCTTGGTGTAGCTGTAGCGGGTGACGTCGTTCGGGCCGCTGAAGGTCCTGCCGTGCCACTGCACCAGCGCGGTCACGTGGTCGCGGGCGTCGGTGTACGTGGTGGTAGCGGTCCCGCCCACCGGGGGGATCACGCTGACCCAGTTGGCGCTGTACGACGTCGTGGTGCGCCATTGCTCGGCGTTCAGCTTCAGGAAGATCTCTTGGGTCGGCCGTTCCGCCCCGTCGTAGACGTTGACGGTCGCGGCCGGCACCGCACCTGCCTCTGGCTGGTACAGCGTCGTCCCGGGGGCCTCCGTGTCGTGGTAGGCGGCCCGTTTGACGCTGACCAGGCCGCGCGAGTCGTACAGGGTGTCGGTCAGGATCCGGCCGTCGGTGGGGCTGGGGGCCTGGGTCTGCCGGGGCCGCAGGAAGCCGTCGTACAGCGCGTACGTCGCGACGCGGTTGCCGTTGGGCTCCAGCGTGCTGGTGAGCACCCAGTTCGGGCCACCGCTGCGGCGCACGCCGTACTCGTAGCGCAGGTGCGGGCTGTCACCGCCCGCCTCCGTCCGGCCCGGCTTGTACACCTTCACCAGGCGGCCGAGCGCGTCGTACGTCAGCGAGGTCGTCCGGTCGTTGGCGTCCTTCTCCTTGACGGTGCTCCCCCAGGCCGGGTCGAGGGTGGTGGTCACCGTGTGGCCGAGCGGGTTGGTCACCTCGGTCGCGGTGGTCAGCCCGTTGACCTCGGTGTACGACGTGGTGGTCGCCCGCTCCAGCTCGTCACGCGACTCCTTGACCCGGCCGTGATCGTCGAACGTGGAGGTCTCACTGACCAGGTAGGACGGCGTGCTGCCGGTGTAGGACTTGGCCGTCTCGGTCCTGGTCACGTCCCCCCGGAGCGGCGCCGCGCCGAAGTCCTGGCCGTCATACGACAGCCGGATGTCGGAGATGGCGTCCGCCGGGTACGACGGCGGAGTGCCGCACGCCACGCCGACGGTCGTGGTCTTGCTGGGGAACTCGACCAGCATCGCGGCGGCATTGCGCACGTACGTGGTGGTCGTGCACTGCTCGTCGCCGGTCAAGGCGACGTCGCCCAGATCGTTGACCTGGGTCTCGTTGCCGTACTCGTCGTAGGTCTTCTCCTCCCGGGTGACGCGGTAGTTTCCAGCGGAATACCAGTCCCGGGTCTCGGTCCGCGCGATCTCCACCTGATTCGCCTGGAGAGTGCCCTGGGTGGCGGTGAGCCGGGTCCACGGGTCGTTGACCTGGAAGGTGATCTCGTTGGTGCCGTCATAGGTGATCTGCTCGCGGACGAAGCCCTTCAGCGGTTCGGCGTCGGCCAGCGCCACGCCGGAGGAGTCGGTGACGCTGACCGTCTTGGCGCCGCCGGCGGCGTTGAGCCGGTCGCCGTTCAGGCCGCGGAAGTACTGGTACTGGGTCTTGGACTCGGGCTTGTTCTCGTCGTTGGCCGGGTCACCCTTGCGGACCGCGACCTTCTCGAACCCGCGCCACTCCGACCAGGTCCGTTGGTTCTCGGCCACCAGTGGGTTGTCGTTGTACGCCCAGGCGCCGCCCCCGACGTAGTCATAGCTGGTCACCATGTCCTTGGTATCGGTCACCAGGTCGTCCTCGACGACCTTGGTCACCACGTACTTGTGGAACCAGTCGTTGACCGGTGTGGTCGCGGGCGGCATCGCCCACCGCTGCGGGAAGCAGCGCTTGGTGTTGGTCTCGGCCGCGGCCGGCAGGGCGCCCGGCTTGCAGTCGGGCAACGCGTAGCTGACGTTGATCGCTCCGCCGGACTCGGAGGTGATGGTGGTAATCCGGGGTTTGTTCAGGGCGGGCAGGCCGTCCGTGACGTAGTTGACGCGGTTGGCCAGCATCGTGCCGTCGAACGTCACCGCGTCCAGCTTGATCGTGGGGGTGCCGGCCAGGCCGGTGTGGGTGACGCCGTTCAGCCACAACGCTCTGTCACCGGTGCCGTCGTTGGCCGGCGGGTAGGTGTGGGCGAACTCCCACTCATCGACGCCGCGGTAGTTCCCGCCAGCCGTCGACACCTGGGTGGTCACCTTCGCCAGGCGCTTGGTGGACCAGAACGTGGGCGACGTCCGGTCCCCGCACGCGGTGGTCGCGCAGTCGGTGTCCCACGGCACGTCCGGCCAGGCGGTGGTGGTGTGGGTGGTGGCGCAGGTCTGGTCGGGCAGGCAGCGGTCGGCCCGGTCGAACACCACCCGGGCGGGCGCCTGGGTGGTGTACTCGGCGCCCGCCCGGGTGCCGTACTCGATGCGCGCCAGCGTGCCGCCGCGCACGTAGGTGCCCGTGGTCGCGCCCATGTTCTGGGCGTACTTGTTGGTCTCCTGTTCGTAGAAGTAGCTCATCGAATTGCCGTGCGCGTCCACGACGTAGTCGAGGTTCCAGCGGTAGGCCTGCTGGCACGCCGAGGCGGCGAACGTGGTCTGTTTGCACGGCTCGTCGGTGTCGTTGCCGTACACCGGCGCCGTCCAGGCCGACTGCGTGGTGGCCCGCCCCGACGCCCAGCCGGGCAGCCGGTTCAGGCCGAAGAAGTACTGTGTGCCGTCGCTGGTGGTGACCTTCCAGTACTCGCCGTTGTCGTCGCCGTTGGCCTGGGGGTCGGCACGGAACAGGTGCTCTACCTGGGTGCCGTCGTCGTCCTCCGGCCGCCACACGCCGTTCTGGTAGACCAGGGGCCCGGACTGCTCGCCGAAGGAGAGGGTGGCGTTCTCGGTCTCCCAGCACAGGTCGCCGGTCTTGGTCTGGCCGTTGTTCCCGCCGAGATCGTCCGCGCAGCCCTTGTACGACCGCTCGATGAACCCGGGCGACAGGTTCCAGCCCTCACCCACCCAGGACGGCTGGTTGTTCGTCGCCACGGTGTGCCCGTCCACCGCGCTGGAGGAGTAGGACGCCGCCAGGGTCGGGGCCAGCTCTCCGGGCACCGGCGGCGTGCGCATCGGGTACGACCAGGCGAAGTCGCCCGACTGCGCGGAGACCTGCCAGGTGCTCGACGGGGCCAGCGAGGTGGCCTTGTAGTCGCCCTTCGATCCCGCGGGCGCAGCGGTCAGCGCGAACGTGCTCCCCGCCTCGCCGACCGACACCTCGGCGGACACCGTCGCGGCTTCGAGGTCGTTGCGTACGGCGGTGACCGAGGTCTGGTTTCCCGAAAGTCGCAGGCGGGATGCCCAGTCGCCGCCGTACGCGTCCTTGAAGGCCGAATAGTCGACCGTCACGGTCACCGGCCCGCGCCCGGCCTTGCCATCGGCTCGTTTGACGGAGAAGAGCAACCCGGACACGCCGGCCCGCTCGGTGGCGGCCCTGTCGAGCACCTCTACCTTCACACGTTCCGGCCCCGGCTGCTTGGCCGGCGCGACCCAGACGGGGAGGTCACCGGCCCGGGTCCGTGCCATCTTCGCCGCCGAGGGAACGGTGACCTCGGCGGCGCCGGCCGCGGGCCAGTCCGCCTTCGGCGCGCTCTTCCGGGCAGAGGCGGCCTCAGGGTCGGGCCGGGCGGCCGGCGGCACGAAGTCCTTGCCCGGCACCGGCTCGACCTCGTCCGGCTCGCTCGGCTTCACCGGCCCCTGCCCGGCCATGGCATCGACGATCATCGCCGGTGACGCCTGAGCCGGGGTGCCGGCCATCAACACGGTGAACAAGCAGCCCAAGGCCGCGATCAGCCATCGGTTACGACTCATGAGTCAAGATCCCTTCCTGGCTCATAGTCCGGTGGCGACGAAGCCGAGTGAGCGGTCGAGCGTCTGGCCCTCGCAGCCGGGATCGCCCGAGTCGAACAGGTCGCCCCAGCTCGCCCGGCAGCGGAACAGCTCGAAGCCGATCGCGCCCGGCGCTCCGGGTACGCCCTGCGGCGCGCTGGTCCAGATGAAGCCGAGCCGGCGAACGACTGTCTTGCCCTCACAGGCGGAGTCGGTGGAGGTGAAGGTGTCGATGCCGTCCTGGCAGCTCAGCAACGCCGTGGTGCCGGGCAGCTGGGTCATCGACAGGGCTCCGGTGCTGCCCTCCGGACGGTAGTTCGCCCCGATCCGGGCGGTGGCGCTGGCGTGATCGTACGGATAGCCGGTCGTCGTATGCCTGATCAGGCGGGTGTAGGCGAGGGTGTAGCCGAGCGCCGGCAGCTCCGTCGTCTGGCCCTCACACCCCGGGTCCGTGGAAGCGAAGTGCCCCACGCCGGGAACCTGGCAGCGGTAGACCAGCAGCGTGGGCACATCGGGCAGCCCGCAGCGCCTTCATCGGTCGCTGGGTCAGATCGGCTGCACCATGCCTGCCGCCCGGAAGCGGACTCACGTCCTGGCCAGGCTCAGTTTCAGCCGTCGAAAGTTCTTGATCCAGAGCATTCGACCGGACATTTCGCGGACATTGCGCCGTCACGGCATGCTGCCGGCGGTCTTCCTCCGGCACGTGGGCTGCGTCGGCATCGAGAGTCCCCAAGTGTCCGGTCTTTGACCTGGTGAACTCCCTGAGGCCGGTCAAGAATGCACAGGTGTCGCGGCAGCAAGGGGAGGCGCCAGATGGACGCGGTGACGGCGTCGTTCGGCAGGCGATTGCGGGTGGTCAGGCTCCGGGCGGGATTGACGCAGGCCGAGGTGAGCGAACGCGCGGGGGTGAGCGTGCGCACGCTCCGCGACATCGAGCGGAACCGGATCGCCCGGCCACGCGTGGCGTCGCTGCGGCGGTTGGCGGACGCCGTGGGGCTGGATCCGGAGACCGTCCTGGGCCGGGTCGGCGTGGAAGTCGCCGTTCTGGGACCACTGCGGGTACGCGTTGACGAGCAGGTCGTCGAGGCCGGAACGCTGAAGCAGCGGTGTCTGCTCGCCCTGCTCGCCCTGCACGCCGGTCATCCGGTGACGCACGAGGAGATCATCGATGTCCTCTGGGACGACCGGCCACCGGTCTCGTGCCGCGGCGTCATGCACACCTATGTCTCCCGGTTGCGTGGCTTGCTGCATCCGGACGTCATCGTCGCGGAGCGGGGCGGGTATCGGCTCGCGGTGGAGAAGATCCAGCTCGATCTGGCCGACTTCGACGCGTTGGCCCACCAGGCCGGGCAGGCGCGGTCGCGGGAGCCGGCCGAGGCGCTCCACCTGTGGGAGCGTGCTTTGTCGTGCTGGCAGGGCCCCATGCTGCGGGATCTGACCAGCCGGCTGCACCAGCATCCGTTGGCCGAGGCCGCCAGGCAGCGCCGGCTGGCCGTCGTGCTGGCCCATGCCGACCTGGCCGGGCGCCACGACGCCCGGCGGCTACGGGACGAGTTGGGCGTGGCGCCCGGTGCCCAGTTGCACGAGGCGCACCGGCACGTCCTCGCGGAATCAATCCGGTGACCGTCATGGAGATGTACGTGGCCAAGGGCTTCGAGCCGGTGCGTGCGGCTTTCGCCGGCAACACGGCCGAACTGGGTGACGGCGGCGGGGCATTCTGCGCGTACGTCGACGGCGAACCGGTCGTGGACGTGTGGGGCGGCCAGAGCCGGCCGGGCCGACCCTGGCGGGCCGGCGACCGGGCCGTGCTGATGTCGCTGACCAAGGGGCTGGCGACACTGTGCGTCCAGGTCCTGGTCGATCGGGGCTGGGTGGACGTGGACGCGCCCGTGAGCAGGTACTGGCCGGCGTTCGCGGCGGCGGGCAAAGCGGAGGTACTGGTCTGGCACGTTCTCACACACACCGCCGGTGTTCTCGGCTTTCCCGGCCAGCGCGAGCTGCTCCAGCTGGACGGCACCGGCTGGGACGACTACGAGGCGATCGCCGACGGCCTCGCCGCGGCCACGCCCTCCTGGACGCCGGGGACGAGTCACGGCTACCACGCCCTGACCTACGGCTGGCTCCTCAGCGAGCTGGTGTACCGCGTCACCGGCCAGCGCGCCGGAGACTTCTTCCACGAGGAGATCGCCGTCCCCCTCGGGCTGGACACCAGGATCGGCACGCCGCCGGCCGAACAACCGCTGGTCGCGGCCGTTCTGCCGGTCTCGTTCGCGGGTCTCCCGCCGGAGTTCGAACGTCTCTACGAGGCGCGGCAGGCGCGTACCCGCGATCCCGGCACGCTGGCCGGCCAGGCGTTCGCCGCGAGGGACGGCGCCACATTCCTCGACCGGGTCGACACGTTCTTCGCCGACCCCGGTGTGCTGGCCGCCGAAATCCCCTCCGTCAACGGCACCTCCACGGCCCGTGGCATCGCCAGGCTGTTCGCGCTGCTGGCGATGGGCGGCGAGCTGGACGGCGTGCGGTTGCTGTCACCGGAGACCGTGGCGGCCTTCAGCACGGTCCGGGTGAAGAGCCCTGACGCGATCGGCGAGGACGGCCCGGGCGCGCTTCTCGTCCCGAGGACTCTCGGCTATATCGGCAACTTCGCGGCTCCCGGTCAATCGCCGCGCTACGGCCCCACCCCCGAGGCGTACGGGGCCGAGGGAGGTGGCGGGGAGATAGGTATCTGCGACCCGGTGAACCGCGTCTCCATCGGCTTCGTCCGCAGCCACCTGGCCATGTCAGGGGCGTTCTCCGCCAGGCTCATCGACACCCTCTACCGATGCCTGGCCGAGCGGGGCTGAGGCGGGCGGACGTCACGCGGGACGAGGGAGGCACTCTTGCGCCATCGTGGCCGAACCATCCTTGATCGCCCGTCCGGCGATGGCCAGCCCGGCCAGCGCCATGACCAGCGTGGCCGCGAACACCACCCAGTAAGCCGACCCCGAGGCGGTGAACAGCGCGGCGGTGACCGCCACCGCCACCACTGAGAACACCGACTCGCCCACCTGCAGCGCCGAGCTGTTCTTGCCCTGCTCCCCTGGCGCCGACAGCTCCAGCGTGAGCACCGACAGCGTCGGGTACACCAGCCCGATCCCGAATCCGGTGATGATCCACGCCGGATACGCCAGCGCCACCGGGACCGAGGTGAACGCCACCGTACCCGTGATCAGGATGCCGAGCGCCATCGAGGCCGAGCCGAGCCGCAGGTTCGTCTTCTGGCCGAAGAACTCGCGCCCCTGCACCCAGGAGGCGAACGACCAGGTCAGCGACCCTCCCATGAGCGCGAGCCCGGACGCCCACGTGGGAAGGTGGCGGTGGTCGACCAGCATGAGCGACACCATCACCTCGGCCGCGAAGAACGCCCCGGCCGACAGACCGCGCAGCCCCACCACGGCAGGCAGCCCGCGGGCGGCGCGGAGCGTGCCGCGGGGAAGGAGCCTCGGGAGCGCCACGGCCAGCACCACCATGCCGGCGACCAGCAGGGGCAGCCGCCCGCCGCCGCTGCCGTACTGCATGAGCCCCGCGCCGACGGCGGTCACGGCCGCCCAGCCGACCTTGCCGAGCAGGCCGGGGGCGGGCTCGCTCTGCCCGCCGCTCACGGGCTGCCCGGCCAGCCCGCGTAGCAGCACCAGGCCGGCGACCACGGTCAGGATCGGCACCAGCAGGAACACCCAGCGCCAGCCGAGTGTGTCGGTCACCACGCCCACGATCGCCGGCCCCACCATAGAGGGCACCACCCACGCGGTCGCGAACAGCGAGAAGATCTTGGGATGCCGGCTCTCGGGGTAGGCCCTGGCCACCACCACGTACAACGCCACGCTGACCAGCGCCCCGCTGAAGCCCTGCAGGAACCGGCCCGCGATCAGCACTTCCATGGTCGGCGCCAGCCCGGCGACCGTCAGCCCCGCGGCGAACCCCGCCGCCCCGGTCCACAGCGGAGCCTGAGGACCGCGCACGTCCGCCCACCGGCCGCCGAGCACCGTGCCGATCACGCTCGCGGCCATCGCGCCGCTGAACGCCAGCCCGTACAGCTCCAGCCCGCCGAGCTCCTTGGCCACGACCGGCATGGCGATGGCGACCGCCATGTACTCGAAGGCCACCAGCGACACCATCGCCACCAGCCCCGCCGTCAACGCGTTCCTCGTCATACCGAGGAACCTACGATGACCTGCGGCGCCGCACCTCCGGCGGGGGTCCTGGACCGGCACCGGCAATTGGTCCTAGGACCGCCGCGTCAGCGGAAGTCGGTGAGGCGGAAGACGGACATCATGTCCTTGGTCCTGGGCCCGCCGGGGTAGAAGGACGCCTCCGCGCCGACCCAGCCGCGAAAGGCCCCGCTGTCGTCGATGATCTGCATCAGCGGCTTCATGTGCGAGTTGCCGGAGTAGCAGAACGTCTTGCGCTCCATGGCCAGGCAGGTGCACCAGTGCCACATGGTGTCGCGGCGGTCGGTGTTGGAGATCTTGGTGAGGTAGTACTGGATGGAGCTGACGTTCGCCTTGGTGCCGCCGCCGAAGTTGGGGCAGCCGCCGGACTTCTGGCAGGCGCCCTTGGAGGCCGGCTGCAGGTAGGTCAGGCACCAGGTGGTGGTGGCGCAGCTACGGAAGGAGGACTGGCTGAAGGGCTGGTTGGGCGAGTTCACGATGTGGTTGCCGGACCAGGAGGTCAGGTCCTGCCGGAGCGCTCCGGGGAAGGCCCGCACGGAGCTCATCGCGCGGCGCGTGGAGAGCGAGGCGTTGCTTCCGTAGCCGTACCCGTGGGTGGCCAGGGTGCTCTTCGCGAACTGCAGCTGGGCGAGCTTGCCGTCAGGCGACAGCCGTACGCGCCACTGCTCGGTCCAGGTCTGGTTGATCTTCCATCGGATGCTCACCACGTCGCCGGCCACGGTGTAGGTCCCGGTACGGGATTCGTCCGGGGCGCCGGTGTAACCGGGGGCGGTCAGGACGTCGCAGGCGCGTACGCGGGTGCTCTTGCCGCCTGCCTTGGTCGCGCAGCTCGAATCCGGGACGACACCGGTGGCCTGCCTGCCCTCGGGGTTGCGCTGCCACCACAGATAGGAGTTCGCACTGACAGTGCCGTTGGTCTTGAACTGGTACGTACCCAGACGCACCCAGTTCTGGGTGGACGCGGCGCGCAGGAAGCCCTGCGTGACCACGAAGTTGGCCTTTCCTCCCGGCAGAGCCGACAGGGATGCCGACAGGGTTGATGCGGCACTGGCCGGACTGACTCCGGTGGCCAACAGGGTGAACGTCGCGAGCACGGCGGCAAGAACTGCGCGCACGGGAAAACCTCCTCGATTACGGTCTCCACCGATTCTTGCCTAGATTGCCGTTTGATGCCTCCCTGTTGACTTATGTTCACAGCCGGTATTCACGATGGACGGCCGCCGGACCCGGCGGCCGTCAGAGAGTCAGCCGCAGTCGGGGATGACCGCGCCGCTGTTGTCGCGGGCCTCGTCGTTGCCCCACCGGCTCAGGTAGTACGCGGACACGTAGGCCCGTCCGCTCGCGCCGGAGTTCACCGAGTCCAGGTCGGTCAGCAGCCACCAGTGATTGTGATCACCGGAGGAGTCCCTGACCTCCTTGCCCCACGTCTTGCAGAAGACGTAGTTCGTCGCCTTCCAGAGCGTGCCCTGCGCCGTCGAGCCGCTCAACGGACCGGAGTACCCCGTGGCGTTGGCGAAGGTGTCCACCCAGTACTTGCCGTCGCTCTTCCCCGTGCAGTCGGGGATGACCGCGCCGCTGTTGTCGCGGGCCTCGTCGTTGCCCCACCGGCTCAGGTAGTACGCGGACACATAGGCCCGCTCGCTCCCACCGGCCCGCATCGCGTCCAGATCGGTCAACAGCCACCAACGGTTGTAGTTGCCGGCGGAGTCCCTGACCTCGTCGCCCCATTTCTTGCAGAACACGTAGTTGGTCGCCTCCCAGAGCTGCCCCTGAGACGGACACTTTCCGACGCAGTACGTCCACGGATACCCCTGAGCGTTGGCGAAGGTGTCCACCCAGTACTTCCCGTCAGGCGGAGGCGTCGGGGTCGGCGTCGGGGTGGGCGAAGGGGAAGGAGTCGTCCCCGTGGCCGCGTCGTAGACATTGATCCGCGGCGTGGTGGCCCCCGAATAGCCGATCGCCTTGCCGTACGACTTCAGTCTCGCCTCCAGGTCGCCGATGCTCGCGGCCGGCAACGCCTGCCGCAGCACCGCGAACGCCCCCGCCACATGCGGCGCCGCCATCGACGTCCCGCTCAGCGGAGCCCACCGCCCGCCAGGCACCGAGGAGACGATGCCGGTACCCGGCGCGAGCAGGTCCAGCAACGGACCCCGGTTGGTGAAGGTGGACAACTCATCCGTGTCAGTCGTGCTCCCGACGGTGATCGCCGTGGACACGCAGGCCGGCGCGCTGACGGCGTCGCCGTACCCGTCGTTGCCCGCGGCCACCACGGTGGCCACCCCACTCGCCCACAGCCGGTCGATCACCGCCTTGCGCGGGTCGGCGTCACAGGCGGAGGTGTACCGCCCGGAGCCGAGGCTGAGGTTGGCCGCCACGATCGGCACCCCCGACTCGCGCAGCGTGTACACCTTCTCCAACGCGGCGAGCTGGGCGCTGGTGAAGCTCAGCACGCAGGGCGCGGCGCCGGGCCCGCAGAAGTCCTCCGAGCCGAACCGGCTGAAGATCTGCATCGCCACGATGCCGGCCGCGGGCGCCACTCCCGGTCCGTCGGAGCCGCTCACGCCGACACCACCGGCCACGATGCCGGCCACATGGGTGCCGTGCGCGCAGTCGAGCGTGACGCACGGCCCCTGCTCGGAGTCGGCGGTTCCCGGCCCTTCGGCCGTTTCGGACCCGTTCGGGCAGAGGCTGGTGGCGCCGTAGTCGGCATCGGCGGGCGAGAAGCACGCCTCCGCGATCACCCGGCCGCCCAGGAACGGGTGCCGCACCGCTACCCCGGTGTCCAGTACGGCTACCGCGGTGCCGGTGCCGGTCAGTCCCGCCGCCCGGGTCTTGTCAGCACCGATGAGCGGCACGCTCGTGCCGAGCACCGGTGGCGCGGGCCGATCCTCGACCACGCTCACGACCTCGGGCTGCTGGGTCAGCCGGGCAAGCCCCGCCCTGTCCACCCGCAACGCCACCATCGGCAGCTTGGTGTAGCGCCGCAGCACCGGATCGGCGCCGGTCGCGGCGATCAGGTCGGCTCTGGTCCTGGCGGTCACGATCACTCGGGCCGTTCCGCCGGCGGACAGCTGCTTGGCCAACCCCGTCTCAATCTTCGGATCATCCGATACGGCTCGCGCCGCCACCCCGTAGACCATCGTCGCGGCGATCGAGGCTAAGACCGCCAGTACAGCAGGCCATTTCTTCACGTGCGTTTCCTGTCAGTCGAGCTGCTTCCCGCAAAAAAGGGGGGCAGGCCCGCGGCTGGCCTGCCCCGACGAGTCAGAACATCGCGCCGTTACGCGGGTTGCCGAAGCGGACGCCCACGCGGTAGATCCAGGCCCAGATCCGGCAGATGGACGCCCTCACCGAGCCGTACGCGGTGCAGGTCAAGTCCCGCAGGGTGACGTAGAAGACGTCATCCACGTCGTTCTTGCGCGACCTGTCCAGGTAGTAGCTGTAGTTTCGGTAGGTGTTGCCGATCAGCCCGTACCCGTAGTCGTGCATGTCGCAGGCCGAACGGAAGTCGAACCCGCCCGGCCGGCTGCCGGTGGGGGCAGTGCACTGGTCATGGAGGATGCCGACGACCCACCGGCGTGTGGGGAGCTGACGCCAGTAGGGCTTGTGCCAGCCGTAGTGCGCGGCCCACGCCGAGCAGCCGCTGCGGGTGTACCAGAGCCAGGCCGCGGCGAACGAGCACTGCCTGGGGTAGGACTGGGTGCCGTCAATGCCGCCGGGCGGGAACTCGGCGGTGGGCGGACCGGTGGCGGACGGGTCGGCGAGGCTCGGCGCTCCGGGGGGTGGCTGCGTGCTGCTCGCCGAGTCGGGAGCGTCGGGAAAACCGCCGGGACCTGTCGAGGTGGCGGCGGGCGCTGCCGAGCTACCGGCGTAGCTCAGCTCCCAGGCGCCCTTCCGCTCCGAGGACACGACGGACACCCGCCCGGAGGCGTCGTAGGCGTAGCCGGCCCGCTCGCCCACGCCCGGGTCGGTCACCGTCCGGAGATAACCGGCGGCGTCGAAGCCATACCTGGCCACGACCTGCGGCGTGTCCGAGCCGGTTGCCAGCGAGACCTCCTTGACGCGGCCGGCGAAGTCGCCGAACGTTCCGGAGGTGGCGGTCGTCGCCGTGGCGTAGGTGAAGGTCAGCACGCTCTGGGGGCTCTCACCGGCGGCCGGTTCCGTCACAGAGGCCACGCGGCCCTGCGGGTCGTAACTGACGGATGAGGTGCCGTACGCGATGTCGCCCACGCTCGTCACCCGCCAGGACGTCGGGTCGGCGGCGTTCACCTGGGCCCAGGTGTAGGTGAGGGCGTAGTCGGCCGAGCTGGTGGCGGTGCCGTCCGCGGGCGCGCCGAGGTCCAGGGCGGGCGTCTCGGCGACCGTGCTGCGCATCGCACCGGCCGCCGCGTCCCAGCGGGTCGTCTCGCTGAGCTTGGAACCGTCGGCCGCCTCGAACTTACGGACGCCCCCACCGGCCGGGAACGAGACGCTGCTCTTGAGGTCGTACCGGATGGAGCGTGACAGATCCTGCTCAGCGACCGTGATCGTGTCACCCTGGACGCTCAGCGAGCGACTGGTGGTCCCGCCGAGGAACTCGGCCTGCCAGCCGGGGCCGAACACCGCCAGGTCAGTGCGGTTGACGGCCTCCGGACGGGCGAGGCCACCGTCCACGGCAGCCACCCGGTGCCTGCGGCCGATCGCCCCGGCCGCCACGTCGGTCTCGCTCACTTCGAAGATCTTGCTGTCGGGGAAATACTGGCCCGGGCCGATCTGTTGAACGCCACTTTCCGGCTCGGCGACGTCGGCGGTGGCGGGCACGGCGGCGAGGATCGGGAGGATCGTGGCCGCCATGGCTAATCCAATGGATAACTTACGCAGGCGTGAAGTGGACATGCGCGCACTTGCTCCTTGATCGGTTGAGATGATCGATTACCTGGACCAATACGCGTGGCGATTTTCCAGGTGGGGTGCATCAGACATCGCGCGGACCAGCAAGGTCATGCCGATAGGTAAAATGCGCCGCAGATTCCGGCGCATTGCTCGCCGACCTGAAATCGTGCCTGCGAGCGAGAACACAGCTCCCCGAAGTGGCCCTTTTACCGGGCACCTCACGCTCTCATGTGGCGAGTGCGAGAAACAGGTCAGCAACCGGACATTTACCGGCCCTTCGCGCCGCGCCGCAATCACGTACCTGTGTAACCGTCAAGAGCCATCTCCGTGATCGACGACAAACCGCCCTTTCCGGAATAGGGAGCGAATCAGACCGAAATTCCGGATACGCATCCCGATCGCCATTCATGACGAATGGAACTCGACAGAACGCCTCTCCAGGCGGGCAACGAAAGGAGCAACTCGAGCATGAGGAGATGCAGGTGCATCACGACTCGGGGTCGTTCACAGCGCGCGTTCGGGCCGGCGGCGATTCGCCGGAGCAATCCGCCCAGCACATCGCGGCGCTACTCGGTGGCATCGTTGACACGGACACTCTGCGATTGCTCTGGGACGCCTCCCAAGGCGACCGCACCCTGGCCGGCGAACTGGTGAGAATCGGACGCAGGCTGGGAGTCCTCGTCTGTCGCGAGGGGGTGTGGCACTGGACGCCGACGGCCAGCTCTCCCGCCGGCCGGCTGGCGGAGCTGATCGATGCGAGGGCCGAAGGTCTCGAAAGCCCGCAGCTGGACGCGCTGGAGAAACTGACGGGTCCGCTCACCGAGCCGCATGCCGCGATCGCGCGGGTACGGCGAGAACGGGCGGCTCAAGCCAGGCTGACACCCCGTGAGCAGGACGTTCTGCGGCTGCTCTGCGAGGGGCTCAGCCCGACCGCGATCGCCAGGCGCCTGGGGTTGTCGCCACGCACGGTGACCAAGCACCAGGAGCGCTTATACCGCAAGCTGGGCATCAGCGACCGGGTCAACGCCGTGCTCCTCGCACAGCGGTTCGGCCTCGTCCCCGAACCCCCCTGAGTCGCTGTCCCCGCTTCCCCCTGGCGCGCCCTTCCTGAATCCTGACGCGGTGTCCGCCCCGAGCCCCCAGGGGGCGCCGAGTCCGTGGAAGTCGCGCTGGTGGTACAGCAGCGGAGACCCGCCGTACACGGCCACTCGCCGCACCAGGCCGATGACGATCGTGTGGTCACCGCCCGCCACCAGCGCGTGCACGGAGCACGACAGATGGGCCAGTGCTCCGGGCACCACGGGCAGTTCGTCCATCAGCGCGTACGGCACGGCCGTACGCGCCTGGCGTGGGCCCGCGCAGCGACGGGCCACGTCCGCCTGGCCCTCGGCCAGGACGGTGACCGCGAAACGCGCCGCCGAGCAGAACACCGCGTGCGACCCCGCGTCCTTGGCCAGGCAGAACAGTACGAGCGGGGGGTCGAGCGAGAGCGAGCAGAGCGACCCGATGGTCACCATGCGCGGGCGGCCGCCATCGTCGAACGTCGCGACCACCGACACGGCCGTGGCGACGGTGGCCAGCGCGTCGCGGAAGCGGTCTCGCGGAACGAGCGCCTCACGAAGGTGACGAGCCTCGCCGTTCGCGCGCCGGCCGTGCGGACCGAGGGGAGGGGGCATCGGTCACACCCCGGCCAGGAGTTTGCCGCAGCGTTCGCGGGCGGGCTCCAGTTCCGCTGTGTCGGCGCCGGGCAGGGACAGGGCCGCGTCGAAGTCGTCCACCGCCTGCCGGGGCCGGCCCGCCGCCTCATGCGCGAGGCCGCGGTTCAGCAGCAGATCCGGATCGTCCCCGAGTAGCTCCAGCGCCCGCGTCAGGTCGTCGACGGCCCCGTCGGGACGGCCGAGCCTGAACCTGGCCACCGCCCGGTTGACCAGCGCCGCCGCGTAGTCGGGTGCGGCCATGAGCGCCGCGTCCAGACGATCCGCCGCCCGCTCCGCCTCATCGCGCTCCAGCGCGATCATCCCTTGCAGGCACAGCAGTTCGGCGTCGCCGGGCCTTACCGCCAGCCCCGCGGTCACATCGGCCTCGGCCCCCGTCAGATCGCCGGCGTCGAACAGCAGCTCCGCGCGCCTGAATAGGGTGGGCACGTCATCGGGCTCCATCTCCAGCACGTAGCCGAAGTCCGCCAGCGCTCCGGAGACGTCGCCCGCCTCCGCCCGGCACGTACCCCGGTTGTAATGGAGCTCGGGGTACGGCGGCGCCATGGCGACCGCGCGGTCGTAGTCGTCCAGTGCGGCTTCCAGATCGCCGCGACGGCGGGAGATCCTGGCGCGCTCGCTGAGGTAGTCGGTGTAGTACGGGTCCATCTCGATCAGCTTGGTGAAGCCCTCGTACGCCTCCTCGTGCCGCCCGAGCGCGGCCAGCAGCCGGGTCTTGTTGTAGAGGAGCTGGGAGCGGTGCACCACCCAGTCGTCGGGCGTCAACTCCTGGTCCAGACGGGCGATGCCCGCCTCGATCAGTTCCAGCCCGCGTTCGAGGTTGCCGCGGTGCATCTCGATCAGCGCGAGCGCGTTGTCGTTGAACACCTGGCGCGTGGTGCGCTCCCTGGGGTCGGGCAGCAGGGCGGAGATCGCGACCGCGTTGTTCTGCCAGGCGAGTGCCGTCTCGTGGTCGCGGGGCGTGAAGAACCTCGTGTACAGCATGGCGATGCCGTAACTGGTGATCATGTGGGCGCGCGCGTCGGTGTAGCGGGTGCGCAGGTCCATGTACAGCGTGTACGCCTCGTCGGGACGGTCCAGGGGCACCAGCGCGTTCGCCGCCAGCGAGGTGAACAGCCGGAAATCGTCCGAGTGGGCGTCCGGGTCGGTCACCTCCCTGCCGCGCAGGCCGAAGTCGACGGTCGCGGCCGAGAACCCGATCTCGGCGCTGAGCTTCAGCGCGTCGGACAGCGCCTCCCGCCCGCGCCCACCGGGGTCGCCTCCGCGTTCGAGGTGGTAGGGGATCGCCCCCATTCTGAGCCCGTAGCCGGCGCCCGGGACCAGCTCGGCGGCCCGCCGGTCGTGCAGCTCACGTCGCAGCTCCGCGTCCGCGGCCTCGTACGCGGCGATCTCCGCCGGATCGTCGCCGACCCCATCGGCCGCCACGAACGCCCGGACCAGCTCATCGGCACGCCCGCTGTCAGCCGGTCTCCCCGCTGAAGCGGACGAGGGCGTGACGGCGATCAGGTCGGCGTGACGGGTCAGCGCCGCCGAAAGCTGATCGCTGAGACCGTCGCGCCGGCCGCCGGCCACCACGCGCAGCGCCTCCGGATCCGCCCGCCGCAGCAGCAACGCGACCAGCTCCTGCGTGGTCTCCTCGGCCGCGTGCAGGTCGTCGAAGACCACCACCAGAGGTGATCGCTCCATCCGCGCGTACTCGGTCAGGAACGTCACGATCCCCTGGTTCATGCACCGGATCATCTGCGCCCCGTAGAACCGGGTCCGCTGCTCGAACGGCCCGGTGAACGCCAGTTGCCGCGGCCCCGCCCCGATCACCTCGGCCAGCTCGGGAATGCCGTACAGCAACGCGATCCGATGCCGCTCGACCAGCTCCGGCCACCGCCCGAACGCCTCGGGAAGCACCGCGTGCAGCACCGTGTCGACCCCGGTGTAGGGGCCGCGCAGCCGCCGATGGCACCCGGCGACGATCCCGGGTCCGTACTCGGCGGCGGCGCGCAGCCGGTCGGCCCGGCGGTCGCCGACGATCCACAGGTGACGCATGTCAGCTCACTTCCTCGGTGGTGACGGAGGCCGGGCGCCTGCGCTTGCGCCGGGCCAGGTAGACCGGAAGGACGAACGCGATGGCCACGAGTGCCAGCCCCAGCACCCCGTCCCAGAACGCCGGATGCAGCGGCCCCTGTCGCATGCCGTGCGCCGCGGTCTGGACGTACTGCACGACGACGGGCACGGAGCCGAGCACGGCGATCAGCAGCATGACGGTGACGCCGAGCACGATGAAGGGCCCGTACCACCGGCCCACGCGACGGTCGTGCTCGGTCCACTGCTGCTCGTCGACGAGCCGCCGGGTCCGGCCGAGCAGCCGCCAGATGCGGTTGCGCAGCAACGCCGTGCTGGCCTCGTGCAGGTCGTGGCAGTTGAGCGCGGTGGCGAAGACGTAGTAGAGGTCGGTGCGCATGTAGAGCTGGAACTGCCAGGCGAAGCGCATCACCACGGTGTACGCGAATGCCAGCGCGATCCGGCCGACCAGCGAGAAATCGCCGTCCGGTTGCCGGGTGGCGTCCGCGACCAGTTCGAGAATCGCGAACACCACCACGTCGCACGCCATCCCGGCCAGGAACGGTAAATATCTTTTCGCCCGCGGAACGCTCAGCAGCCCGTTCATGCGCGTTTCGAAAACAATGTACAGATATCTGTTACTGACACCGAGCCGACTGCGCAGCCCGAGTCGCCGGCCGGCAAGTGTGTGAAAGGCTTCGTGTAGAAATATCAACGGCAGCTGCCCGAACGTTATCCCGAGCTGCACAATGAGCAGTGAGTCGGTGAAGAAAATATGCCCGGGACGCGGCGCGAGCGCCGGATCGCCGACGATAGCCAGCACCGCTACGGCGAACACCGCGGCGTAGCCGATCCAGGCGAGCGGGGAGAACACGGCCCGGCCGAGCCGGCGCAGCGGGAGGCGCTCTGTCCCGGCCTGCTCCGGTGCGACCGAGGTACGCACGAACCCCAGCTCATGCAGGGTCTCCAGGAACTCCTCGATGTCGACGGGCTCGCCGTAGGTGTCCTCGTACCAGTGCGCGGCGCGTTCGGGAGGCACGCCCTTGGTCAGCTCGCGCAGCAGGGCGGCGCCGTCGGCGGGCAGGACCGCGTACGAATCGGCATCGACCCTGCCGACCACCACCTCGTCCCCCTCGGGGACGAAACTCAACTCGTGAAAAGCAACCGCGACGTCACCCATGGACATTCTCCGTAGGGAAAGACGGGGCCGTGCACCGGAGCGCACGGCCCCCCGTTATCCGCTATTCGCGCGTCAGTTGCTGGCCGGGTAAGGGCAGGAGCAGGCGGCGCTCGTGAGACGGACGTCACCGGTACGGCGGACGGAGATCTTCTTGATCCGGCTGGTCGACTTCATGGAATCCTCCTGGGGTGTCTGTCGCCGATTTCGACGACAGCCCCAAGAATGCATGCCGACGGAGTTTCCGCCCATTAGCAAAATTGCGTACGCCCGGATCGCCACCCGATGCGCCATCATGGTCCGCATGGCGATTCAGGACACGACCGGCGCCCAGTCGACCACCATCACCCGGCCCCACTCGTCCGGGGCCGCCACTTCAGCGCGGTAGTCAGTCTTCGTCCAATGCCGAGGCGTTGATGGTCGCTCGTTCACCGAGGACGATCGCGGCGGTGGCGAGGGCGAGGGCGAACGCGTCGCGACCGTCACCGTCGTCCATGGCGGCGCGCTGTGCCGCGCGCAACGCACCGGCGACCGCGCCGGCGTGGATGCGGGCCTCCAGGTCGCTGAACGGGCGGTCGCGACTGGTGGTGCGCTGGAGATAGGCCGCGACAGCGGCCTCGATGCGGGCACTGTCCGCGGTATGGCGAGCCATGAGGCCTTCGTCGGAGATGACGATCGCGCGCAGGCGGCGTTCGGATTCGGCCGGCGTGAGCAGCATGTCGGTCTCGCTGATGAGACGGTGCAGCAGACCCCAGGAGAACGAATGAACAGAACACCAGAAGATCGGATCGTCGAGTTGGGCCTGGTCCTGCCCGACGTCGTCTCTCCAGCAGGGTCCTTCCAGCCCTCGGTCAAGAGCGGTCCGTACGTCTACACCTCCGGGCAACTGCCGATCGTCAACGGCAAACTGGTGATGACCGGCAAACTCGGCCAGACAGTCACCACACAGCAGGCCGCCGAACTAGCGGCGATCTGTGCTCTCAACGCGCTCGCCGCGGTCCGAGCCGAGGTCCGCGAATTGTCGCGGGTACGGCGGATCGTCAAGGTCGTGGGCTTCGTCACCAGTGTCCCCGACTATTCGGACCAGCCCGCGGTCGTCAACGGTGCCGGTGACCTGCTCACCGAGATCTTCGGAAGAGCAGGCACCCATGCGCGCAGCGCCATCGGCGTCGTCGCCCTGCCCAGGAACGCTCCCGTCGAGCTCGAACTCATCGCCGAGATCGCCGACTGACGCGACGAAGAGCGGACCCGCCGCTCCCCGGCTACCGCCCGGCTTGTCAGACCGCGCTCCACACCATCTCGGCAGCGATGGCCACCAGCATCACGACCACCGAGACGGTGGCTATCACCCCGACCGGAAACTCGCGGGCACCAGTTTTCGGATACGAGTAATACTCCTGCACACATCCGAAACAAGCCGCAACAAAGCCAAGGGCGGCCGTCACGGCGACCCCGGCGACGCTCGTTCCCCCAAGCGCGTCGGCCACCACGAAAAAGTAGATCAACTCGGAGGTGACCAGCACACCCGCCGTCACCGGGCCCCACTCCCACCACGCCGACCTGCGCTGCGCGGCGTCCGCCCGGTCCCGGCGGGCGATCTGGCGCCGCTCCGGCCCGGTCAGCCGCCGACGCCGTTCCGGAGGCACGGACGAGAACCTGTCCGCCTGCCGACGAGCGCGCTTTCTCAGACGTCGCTTACTCGTGTTACTGGTGCCCACATCCGCCTTTCCCTGATTGACGAGAAAACGAGGCCGGTAATCACAAAGTTCCGTCGGCGCCTGGGGCCGGCGTGACGTTCAGCAGGTGAGGGCTTCCGCGTGGGCGAACGCGTCGAGCAGGCAGCCGGTGAGGTTACGCCGCGCTTCGCCACCGGGGTCGAGCGTGGGATTGTAGATCGTGACGTCGAGCGCCACGACCCGCTCATCGGCCAGCAGCGTCCCCGCCAGCACGGCGAACTCCCGCCTGCCGAACCCGTCCGGCAGGCGGTAATCCACCGCCGGCATGAGGGCGTCGTCGAGCACATCGGCGTCGACGTGCAGGAGGAACCTGTCCACGCCCGCGCCGTCCAGGTGCGCGAGCGCCCGCCTTGCCGTGGCTTCCACCCCCGTCTCGCGCATCTCCCCGAGGGTGACGACCAAGGCGTCAGTGGCGCTCAGCGCGGCGCCGGTCTCCCGCTGCTCGTCGGGGTCGCGGTGGCCGATCAGCGCTGCGGCGCGGGCGGCGACCAGCGGATTCGAGCCGTCCAGGTCGGCGATCAGGTCGGTGCCGTGCCCGAAGGCAAGGTACAGCTCGGAGTCTGACGCTTGACCGGTCGGGGAGTCCTCGGGCGGGTAGAAGTCGGTGTGCGCGTCGAGGAACACCAGGCCATGGGCGCCTCTGCGGCGCAGCGCCAGCAGGCTGCCGAAGATGACGCTGTCGTCCCCACCGAGCACGAGGGGAAAGCGGCCCGCGTCGAGCACGTTTCCCACCGCATCCGCCTGGCGCAGTGCGACCTGGGCCATGGCCTCGGCGTTGAGCAGCCGACTCGGATGAGTGCGATCCCGCGAGTACGCGGGAGCCTCCACCACCGGCCCGACGGTCGCGTCGAGAGCCTTGGCCAGGCCCTCGTCAAGCAGCGCGCCACCCAGTTGCTCGACGCCGGGCACCAGGCCGAGGTTGGTACGCACATGGATGATCTCCACGTGGCCGCGGCGCCACATCCCGGCTCCTTTCCCCAGGCTCCCCTACCCTGCCGGGCCCTGCCCACCCCGCCGGCTCGCCGCACTTTTCGGTTGCGGTGGTTCGGCGACGTAGACGAGACTCATCGGCAGTCGTGAGGTAAGGCGGAGGGGACGATGAGCACCGCTGACAGAGGCAACGCCTATCTGGAACAGGTGGTCGCACAGCAGGCGGTGCTCGAGGACGATCTGAGGGCGCGCCGCAGCTCCGCCCCCGGTGAGCCGATGCCCGCGGCGGGCCCGCTGGCCAAGCGCGATCGGGCTCTGGGCTCGGCACCGGAAAGGCTGACGCCGGGGCCGGTGGATGTCCGGATCACCGGCTTCTGGCGCTGGAAGAACGTCCTCGTCCCGCCGAACGCCTTCGTCGTACACACCCGCCGCGGCCGCGAAGAGCCCCTGCACGTCGGATTAGGCGTCTCATTCCGCTTCAACCCGGCCACGGATTCTTTCCTGGTGGTTCCGGGTGCCACCCAAACCATCCTGATCAACGCGTACTGCATCTGCCGCGAACTCCAGGGCGTCCTGGTGCAGGGGTACGTTCAGTGGATCATCCACACCTTCCCCATCGCCTACCGCAAACTGGACTTCGGCGACCCGGAGGACCCGATGAGGCTGGTCAACCTCCAACTGCGCGAGCAGGCGGAGGCGGCCATCAAGGACAAGGTCGCGACCATGGGCGTCCGCGACGTGCTCAGCGACAAGCAGCCCATCATCGAGGAGCTGACCGCCCGGCTACGCGCGGTGGCCGAGGGCGAGGCCGGCAGCGACCAGGGGCTCGGCCTGCGCATCGTCACCGTCCAGATCAAGGAAGCGGTCGTCAGCTCGTCGCGGCTCTGGGAGAACCTGCAGAAGCCCTACCGGGCCGAACAGGGGCAGATCGCCCGGCTCGCCGAACTGCAGTCCGAGGAGGCCGTCGCCCAGCGCGAGATGGCGACCGAGCGGCTCAAGGAGACCCAGCGCCTGGAGTACGAGCGAGAGCTCGCCGAACTGCGGGCCCGCAACGAGGCGTGGCAGTTCGACACCGAGGTGGCCGAGCGGCTGCGGCGTACCCAGCGAAAGCACGACGACTCCAGGGCGGTCGCCGAACTGGAGACCGAGACCACCCGGCACGCACTGCGGATGGAACGCGAACGTCACGCCGAGGAGGCCGAGACCGGCCGGCTCCGGGTCGAGCGGGAGCAGGAGCTGAAGCGCCTTGAGCTCGACGGCGAGCTGGATCTGGCCCGCTCCCGGACCCAGTCCGACCACGAGCGGGCCCTGCTCGACGTGGAGCGCACGCGCCTGCGGGCCGACATCGACAACCAGCAGACCCCGGCAAGCCTCCAGGCCAAACTGATCGGCCTGCTGCCCGAGATCATGGCGAAGCTCCCCAAGCCGGAGGAGCTGCGCATGGTGTCGATCAACGGCGGCGACCGTACCACTGTGTCCGGGCTGCTGTCCGAGCTCGCCATCGTGGTCGGCGTGCTGCGTTCCGCACTCGACGGCGACCGGCCGGCCTCCTGATCACCGCGCTACAGCCCGCCCGCTGCCGCCTCCTCGTTCCTGCACACTACGCAGAAGAGCCAGAGCTGGACGGCGACGATGGTGCTGCTTCCGTCGCGGATGTTCCTGCAGTAGGCGCGGTAGTTTCCGGTCGCCTCGTAGACGCCTCCTGCGGCCCGGCACTTCAGGCACGCGTTGGGCTGGGAGTAGGTGGCCTCCAGGAAGGAGCCTCCAGGGGCGGGTGAGTTCGTGCAGCTCACGGCGAGCGCCACGTCGGCCGTGGACTCCGCCGACGCCGGAGCCGTGCTCGCGATCCCGCCCGCGATCAGCGCGAACGCCGTGCCCAGCCCGACGGCCATTTTCTTGATGTGCAGGGTCATGACGGCTTTCCTTTCCATTCCGAATGGTGCGCGAATACGTCAGCGCCGCGGCCGCGGATCGCAGGTCTCCTGGGCTCACTCTTTATGGCCGCGCGCGGCAGGACCAGGTCACCGACCGGCCATTTACCGGGCATCAGCGTTTTCGTGACAGCCGTTCCCCCATCGTGTGATGAAACGATGACAACGCGGCTGGCCGGTGGATTCGCCTGTTTTCCTGATGGCCATGCAACCGACGAACCTCTCCCCTGTATCCACTGCCGGAGCGATCCTGGCCGCAGCCGTCGCGCTCGCGGGGTGCGGCGCATCCACCGCATCCACCGCCTCCACCGGCGACGGGGCAGTCCAGCAGACCGGCGTCAGGGTGTTGTGGATGGGTGACTCCATCGCAGGCGCGCAGGCCCCGGCCCTGGAGGCGGCGCTGAAGGCCGGCGGTGTGGCGTTCAAGAACGCCACCTCCGACGGCGGCGGCAACGTCGTCGCCAGTGACAACAAGGTGACGGCCCTGGGGGCTGCGGACACCTGGAAGACGCTGCAGGAGAACCTCGCCTCCTACCGGCCCACGGTGATCGCGTATCAGATCACCACCTACGACTGGGGCACCGCCCGCCAACAGCTGTCGGCCTACCAGAAGCTCTCCCGAACGGCCAAGGCCGCCGGCGCCCGGCTCGTGCTGGTGTCCGCCCCGCCGTTCAAGATCGACGAATTCTTCAAGCCGCACGAGAACGCGATCAAGAGCGCGCCCGCGATGGCGGCCAAGGCCGCCGAGGCCGCTCACGTACGCTACCTGGACGCCTCCGAGCTGTGGGGGAACGACTACGCCGCCGCCAAGGCCCAGCGCGCCAAGGACGGCATCCACTCCTGTCAACAAGGGTCGGCCGCCTTCGGCACCTGGTTCACCAAGCAGCTCGGCGAGCTGGCCGGCTTCGCTCCGGCCGCCCCCAGCGTCTGGGCCACCGGGCCGTGGACCGGCGATGAGCGCTTCGTCAAACTCGGCTGCGGCTGATGACCCTAGCCCCTCGCCGCACGCATATCGGCGCGCTTGACGGGCTGCGCGGGCTCGCCGTCACCGCGGTCCTGCTGTTTCACGCCGGGCACATGAGCGGCGGGTTCCTGGGCGTCGACCTGTTCTTTGTCCTGTCCGGTTTTCTGATCACCGGCCTGCTGCTGGAAGATCTCGGCAGGCGCGGCCTGGTGGCCTTCTGGGAGCGCAGGGCCCGCCGTCTCCTGCCCGCACTGACCGTCATGGTCACGTCAACGCTGCTGCTGGCCTGGGCGTACGCCACGCCGGACATGCTGAGGTCCGCCCTCCAGGACGCGCCATGGGTGGCTGCCCAGGGCGTGAACTGGCACTTCATCGGCGAGCGGATCGGATACTGGAACGCCTCCGGCACCCGCCTGTTCGCCCATCTGTGGAGCATCGGCGTCGAATGGCAGTTCTACCTGGCCTGGCCCCCGCTGGTGGCGCTGGCCGGGAGGGGGCCCGGCGGACAGCGGCGGGTCGCGCTTGCCGCGGTCGCCGGCGCGCTCGTCTCACTCCTGCTCATGATCAAGCTCGGGACGGCCGTGGACACCACCCGCGCCTACGAGGGCACCGACACCCGGGCCTTCTCCCTGCTCCTCGGCGCGGCCGCCGCCACGGCGCCCGTCCGAGACGCCGTGGCCGGCCTGTCGCGTACGGCAGTGGATGTGATCTGCGTCCCGCTGCTGTGCGGGCTGTTCGCCTCATGGCTGCTGACCAGCGGGGAGAAGGCCCCCGGCCTGTTCCAGGGCGGGATGTTCGCGCACTCCCTGGGCAGCGCCGCGCTGATCGCGCTCCTGGCCAACGCGCCGGACAGCCTGGCGGGCCGGTTGATCGGCAGCGCCGTACCGCGTCGGCTGGGCGAGCTGTCCTACAGCCTGTACCTGTGGCACTGGCCGGTCTATCTGCTGCTGCCCCGGCCGGTGGCCGGGCTCGACGGCTGGAGCTGGACGGTCATCGCCGCCGGGCTGTCGCTGCTGGCTGCGATAATCTCGAAGGCCGCCGTCGAGGATCCCGTACGGCTGCGCGCCCGCTGGACCACCGGGCGGCGCGGCTGGGCGGCGCTGACCGTCGCGGGGGTGATGACCGCGGGGCTGTGGGCGGCGATACCGCGGCCGGAGCCCGGCGCCGGGACGGTTGACGTGAGCAGGCTCGACCAGCTTTAGCCGGAAAGGCCACGCCGGAGTACGAGGGAGCGAACATGCCTGGGGTGCTGTGCCGCGCGGCGGCCGTCCTGTTCGCGGCGGCGACGCTGACGGGCTGCGGGATCACCGACACCGACGCGCGCCCCGCCGGGCAGCCGGCCCAAGGCGGCCTGACCGAGAACAGCAGCCGTCTGCTGCGACTGTACTTCGTCACGCCCGAAGGCACCTGGCCGGTGTCCCGGCCGGCACCCGCCGGAGACCGGTTGCAACAGGCGATGAACGCGCTGCTGGACGGCCCCACAGCGGCCGAGCGGGACCGGGGGCTCATCACGCGGTTGCCCTCGGCGACCCGACCGGTCCGGGCCAAGGTGACCAAGGGCCGGGTGGAGCTGCGTCTGCCGTGGCTGGTGCGCGACCTGCCGCACGTGGCGGTGAGCCAGCTCGTGTGTACGGCCGCCACGGCCCAAGCTCTCGGCGCCAACCCTGTCATCGAAGTGTTCGAGCCCGGCATGGCGGGCGATCCCTGGCCGGTCAGATGCGATGGAAGCGGGTCGGCCGTCCCAGCCGAACAAGGAGCCTCCTCGTGACCCGCGTACTCCTGATAGAAGACGACCCGGCTGTGCGCAGGGGCGTGAGCATCGGCCTGCGCCACAGAGGCCACGAAACCCTGCTCGTCGCGACCGGCGAGGACGGGCTGGCCGAACTCATCGCGAGCGCGCCCGACCTCGTACTGCTCGACCTGATGCTGCCCGGCATGAGCGGCCTGGAGACCTGCCGCCGCATCCGCGCCTTCAGCCAGGTGCCCATCGTGATCCTTTCCGCGCGCGACGATGACGTGGACGTCGTCGTGGGACTGGAGGCAGGCGCCGACGACTACGTGATCAAGCCGGCCAGCAGCGAGGTCATCGAAGCCCGCATGCGCGCGGTGCTGCGCCGTACCACCCAGCCCACCTCCGCCGAACAGGCCCGCACCACCCACGGCGACCTGCTCATCGACCGGGTCGCCCTGCGCGTGCTCAAACACGGCGCGCAATTGGCGATGGCGCCGACGGAGCTGAAGCTGCTGCTGTTCCTGTCAGCCGCGCCCGAGCAGACCTTCAGCCGCCAGCAGCTCCTGGAACAGGTGTGGGAACACACCTACCATGGCGACTACCGGCTGGTCGACGCGTGCGTGATGCGGCTGCGGGCCAAGATCGAGGACACCCCCCGCGACCCTCGTTACATCCAGACCGTGCGCGGCTTCGGCTACCGCTTCGGGCCCCTGTGATCCGCGGCCTGCGAGCCCAGCTCGTCCTGGTGTTCCTCCTGGTCTCGGCGCTCAGCGCGCTGACCGCCACCGCGTTCACCTTCCGCCAGGGCCGTACCGCGATCGTGGACCGCGCCCAGGCCGACGCCCTGCAGGAACTGCGCTCCCACATCACCTCCCGGGCGCTCGACCTGCCCGCCGACCCCGCCGAGGCGGACCTGCGTACGCTGGCGCTGCAACTGGACCGCGCGGCGGGCACACGCGCCTGGCGCACCGCCCTGTCCTATCGCGGCGGCCCGCTCATCACCGCCGACGCGCGGACGCCACCTCTGCCCGCGCAACTGCGCGCCCAGGCGACCTCGGCGACCACCGCGCTGGCCCAGCGCTTCCACCACGCGCGGACGCCCTGGCTGGCCGTGGCCCTTCCCGTCATCGCCACCGCCCGCCCGCAGAGCCCCCCGCCGCTCATCGTCTACGCCTCCTTCTCCCTGGCCTCCCAGGAGCAGGACGTGGACACCCTGGCGGCCGCCGCCCGCGCCGGTGCCCTGCCCGTCGCCCTGGCCTCCATCGTCCCCGCGCTGCTGGCCGCGCGCAGACTGCTGCGACCGGTCCGGCGGCTGCGGACGGCCGCCGAGCAGATGTCGGGAGGCAGTCTGGACACCCGCGTGCGCGTCACCGGCGATGACGAACTCGCCGACCTCGGCCGTACCTTCAACACCATGGCGGCCACACTCCAGGCCGACGCGGCCGCGCTGCGCGACATGGAAGCGCGGGCGCGCCGGTTCGCCGCCGACGTCTCCCACGAGTTGCGCACGCCGCTGGCGGCCATGACCGCCGTGACCGAAGTCCTCGACGCCGACGCCGCCTCCGGCCGCCTCGCCCCACTCACCGCCGAGGCGCTGCACCTGGTCTCCGACGAGACCCGCAAGCTCACCCGCCTGGTGGAGGACCTGATCGAGGTATCCCGCTTCGACGCCGGCGCCGCCGTACTGAACCTCGACGAGGTCGACCTGGGCGAGTTCATCGCCAAGACGCTCGCGCTGCGGCACTGGCGCGACCAGGTCCGCACCGACATTCCGCCGGGACTGCGGGCCCGCCTCGACCCGCGCCGCGTCGATGTCATCCTCGCCAACCTCGTCGGCAACGCGCTGCGGCACGGCGGCACGACGGCGTCGGTGCTCATCCAGGTCCGGGCCGGTACCGACGAGATCGCCATCACCGTCTCCGACGACGGGCCCGGCATCCCCGCGGACCTTCTGCCCCACGTCTTCGACCGCTTCACCAAAGCCGACGCCGCCCGCCCCCGAACCGACGGCAGCGGACTGGGCCTGGCCATCGCCACCGAGAACGCGCACCTGCACGGCGGCACACTCACCGCGGCCAACGCCCCCCACGGCGGTGCCGTCCTGACCCTCACCCTGCCCCGGAACCCACCAGGCGGAATGTAATCCCCTCATAGAACCAGATCGGACAGTTACTGAACAGGCAATTGACCGGACATTCACCGGACATTTCTCCGTGTGCCGGCAGGGAATTTTTTAATCGTCAGGCGGCGCAGATTCCCCCTTTCCTATTCCATAACCCCGCGCCTATGCTCGGCTCTTATGGAGGACACGGAGAAAGAGACGGTCCTGGGCCTTCAGCGGCAATTCGACGCGGCTGAGCTGGCCGCGGACGCCGAACGCCTGCGCGACCTGCTGACCGACGACTTCCAGTCGATCGGCCCCAAGGGATACGTACTCGACAAGGACCAGTGGATCGGCCGCCACGCCCAGTTCCAGTACCACGCCCTGGACACCAGCCAGATCGACGTCCGGCTGTACGGCGACACGGCGATCGTCCGCAACGTGCAGAGCAACAAGGCGACCTCGCACGGCCGGGCGGTGGCGCTGCGGGTGCGGGTGTCGCAGGTCTGGGTGAAGCAGGAGGGGGCGTGGACACTGGCCGGCATCCAGTTCAGCCCGATGGCCGACGACGCCTAGCCCGCGCTGCGGTGATCACCGCGACCAAATCCCGCAGCCGCCAAGGGCGTCTGCGACCAGGAGGTTGATGATGACGACACCGACGACGTCACGGCTCGGCCCGGTGTTGCGGCACTGGCCGGTTCTGGTCGGGGTCGGAGTGGCCGTACTCGTGATCCTCGACATGGCCGCGGGAGTCGAGCTGGCGAAGCTGCTGGCCGCCTCGGCGGTGGTCTACCTGGGGGCGGCCGCCCTGGGAAAGCGGTCCGCTACCTGGCCCGTGTTCTTCGCGACCCTCGCTGTCATCCTGGCCGCGGACATCATCGACGAGGACTTCGAGGCGACCTGGGCGGTGTTGGGCCTGGGTGTACTGCTGGGCGGCTACGGCCTCGTGCGACGAGTACGTGAGGGCACGCGATCTGACCCGGCGGGGCTGCCGTTACAGTCGCTCGCCATGCTCGTCTTCGGCGCCGCTGCCACGATCGCGCTGTTCGTCAATGCGACGGTCGGCAGCTTCCTGGTGGCGCTGGGCCTGCTCGGCCACGCCGCATGGGACGTTTACCACTACAGAACGAACAAGGTCGTGTCCCGTTCGCTCGCCGAGTTCTGCTTGATACTCGACACGGCCGTAGCCGCGGCGATCATCCTCCTGACATTCACATCACCCTGACCCGCGGGCCATGCGAATTCGTCGTGGAACGGCGATGGAACTCCTTTAGAAGAGAACCGTCACCGTTCGAAAAGGGGAACGCATGCGCCACCAGATCGGCTTCCAGCGCCGCGTGTTAACGGTCCTGGTCATGTTCGCCATGGCCCTCGGTTTCCCGGCCGCCGCCCAGGCGAAATCTCTTTCCTCGACCGCTCTGCGCAGCAACGCCGGCATCTCCAAGTGCATCGGTCTGGCCAACAACGGCAGCACCGCCAACGGCACCCCGCTCGTGATCTGGGGCTGCCACCTCCACGCCGACCAGCAATGGGGTCTGCCTGACGCTCCTGCGGCCTTCGGATTCGCTTCCTGATCGAGGCTTCGCCGCCACGCTGGACGAGCCTGACCACCCTGTTCTCGGAAGCCCTCCACGCGAGGACTTCCGAGAACAGGGTCTTACTGCTTGCCGCCCATCAGCGTGCCTGCGCACGACAGTGCTGGTGATCGACCCAGCTGACCATGCGGTGTGGTGTCAGCGGCCGCGTCAGGGCGGCAACGGTCCAGTATCAGAGCGGTCGGCGATGGTTGACCCATGAACGGTTCAGCGATCGCGGCCAACAGGACGCGGTCCACCAGCCGTCCATCCAATCTGAAGGAGCACACCATCATGTCCGTCACCCTTTCCGACCAGGACAAGCTCACCCTGCGAGTCGCCGCGTGGGGCGCCGTCTCGCTGATGTCGGCCGCCGGTGCCGCCGGCTCGGCCCACAAGGTCGCCACCCACGCCTCCATCGCCCTGACCTCCGCGACCGGCCTGGTCGGGCACGTGCTCGCCAAAGCGCCCAAGGGCGTCAAGTACGGCAAGTCCGTGGCCGAACTCGCCGACCAGGTGCTCCCGGCCCTGACCGCCGCCATGCGCCTGCTGAACCAGCAGGATCCGGCGGAAGCCGACAACTTCCGCGGCACCGTCACCGTCGCCATCGAAGCAGCCCGCACCCACCAGGGCGAGCCCAGCCCCACCATGGCCGAGATGGCCCGCAAGATCACCGAAGCCCTCGACGCCGCCTGACGGCACGCCAGGCCAGGCGATCTCATAACAGACTCAAAGGAGCACACCATTATGTCCGCCCTTACCGACCAGGACGAGCTCACCCCGGAGCTGCAGAAGGCCATCCAGGAGATCGTCGACTCCGGTTTCACCGGCGTGTCGCTGCGTGTGCACGACGAGCGGGGCCAGTGGGCCGGCAGCACCGGAGTAGCCGAGCTGGGCCAGACCGCCAAGCCCCCGACGAACGGGCACGTCCGGATCGGCAGCAACACCAAGACCTTCACCGCGACCCTGGTGCTGCAGCTGGTGGCCGAGGGCAAGATCGGGCTGGACACCCCGGCGGCCGGTTACCTGCCCGAGTTCGGACTGGACGAGCGGATCACCGTGCGGATGCTGTTGCAGCACACCAGCGGGGTGTTCAACTTCACCGGCGACTACTACCCCGAGTACGTACCGGGGATCGTCTGGTCCGGCCAGGAGTGGGTGGACAACCGGTTCACGACCTACCGGCCGCAGGAACTGGTGGAGCTGGCGTTGTCCAAGCCTGCGCGGTTCGAGCCGGGGACGGGCTGGAGCTACTCCAACACCAACTACGTGCTGGCCAGACTGCTGATCGAGAAGGTCACCGGCCGCCCGCTCGCCGAGGAGATGCAACGACTGATCCTGGGGCCGCTCGGCCTGTCGGACACCGTGGTGCCCGACACCTCACCGGAGATCCCCGAGCCGTACGCCCACGCCTACTACCGCTACCAGGACAAGACGGTCGACGTCACCCGCCAGAACCCGTCCTGGATCTCCACCGGCGGCGACATGATCTCCACCACCCAGGACCTCCACACCTTCATCTCCGCCCTGCTGAGCGGCAAGCTCCTGCCCGCCCCGCTCCTGGCCGAGATGTGCACCCCGCACCCCACGGGCATCCCGAACATGGACTACGGCCTGGGAGTGTTCGTCCTGACCACAGACGACGGCGGCACCCTCATCACCCACAACGGCGGCATCGCGGGCCACGGCGCACTGATGTACAGCACTCCCGACGGCGGCAAAACCCTCACCGCCGCGCTCAACTATGTGGACGACGCCGCATTGTCCCTGGCAGAGGCATTCCAGAAGGCGACACAGAAGCTCGTCAAGGAAGTGTTCGGCGGCGGGCAGCCGACTCAGTAGACGGAACTGGAACGGAAGAAGAACGGAAGATCGATCTCATAGCATCCACAGGCGTTGCCCAAGCGCTGGTGCCTGGTGACGGCACCAGTTCACGCCGCCTGTCCACCGGGTTCATGCCTGAACAGGCCGTGCGGATCAAGCAACCCGGTAAGGGTCAGACCACCTCATGGAGGCTTTGTGATCAGCAGACGTCAGCTCATGCGCACGGTTGCGGTCGGCCTGCCGGCCGCCGTGCTGGGCGGGACGCTTTCGCAGGTGCCCGCCGCGCAAGCGCGCTCAAGGACGAGATCGATCACAGCCGAAGGCTACGAGCAGCAGGCGTGCGCTCCGGGCAGTGGCAAGATCCTCCAATGGGGTCCGGCGAGCGCCCCGGCAGTGCCGGCGGCCGGGTTGTCGGGAGTGACCGCCATCTCTACCGGGGCCTGCGCGAACCTGTACAACCTGATGCTCAAGAACGGGCAGGTGGCCACCTGGGGAAACTTCAACCTCAATGACCCCAACCAGCAAAGGCTGTCTCGAGTACCTGTTGCGGCGACCAGAGACGTCACGGCGATCGCGACGGCCGGCGCGTATGCCTTCGCGCTCAGAGACGGTGGCGTAATCGTCTGGGGCGGCACCCGCGACACCCAGTTAACCCTCCCTGAAGCGGCAAAATCCGGTGTCACCGCGATCGCCGGCGCGAATGGTGGAAGCTCGTACGGCCTCTTTCTCAAGGACGGCGGCGTCATCCAATGGAATGGATATGTCGCCGTTCCTGATGAAGCGAAGGAAGGCATCGTCGCGATTTCCGCCAGGCAACATGCTCTCGCGCTGCGGGAGGACGGCCGCGTCATCACGTGGGGGCCCAACCTTCCCGCGAACCTGATGGTGCCCGCCGAAGCACAGTCCGGTGTCACCGCCATCTCCGCGGGCAACGGTTTCAGCCTCGCCCTCAAAAATGGTGCCGTGCTCGCATGGGGCAACAACGAGTACGGACAACTGGAAGTCCCGTACGAGGCACAGACCGATGTTGTCGCTATCTCCGCTGGAAACTTGGCCAGCATGGCGCTGACCGCCGACGGAAAGATCGTCACGTGGGCGTACAACTTCTACAAGCAACTCGACATCCCCGCTGAGGCGCACTGCGGGGCGAGCGCCATCTCGTGCGGGTACGTCTGCATGGTGCTCCTGTGACGGAACTCTGGGGTCGGTGATCACGTGGGCGGGGACGTTCCTGGAAGATCCCTGAACGTGCCCCACCCTTGCCTACATGATCTTTCCCGAGCCCGCTATCTGCCTTCGCCGGCCATCACGGTAAAGGTGAACCCGGCGCTCGTCGTACGGCGCAGCGGAATGTCGCACTTGATCCGGCGCAGCACCTCGTTCCTGCTGAGGCCGAGTCCCTGCGCGATGAGCCATTCCGCGCGCACCGGCACCGGATCCTCGAAGACGACCTCCACCTGGACCGGCCATGCCTCGTCGAGACATACCGACGGGGTGTCCAGCCGCCAGGCCCCCTTCCAGTCCAGGGTGAAGCGGTTGCGCCGGGCGAGCAGCGGATCCAACAGCCTGGACGCCACCAGCTCCGGATCGTTGGCGTAGTAGCCGTCGAGCTCGGCCGGATCGATGCGCCTGACCGGCGCTCGCTCGTGCACGGTGAGCTTGCTGGTCCGATCGCAGGACACGCAGCGGACCAGCAGCCACACGTCCAGCAGCTTGCCGTTGGCGTTGACGCGGAACCTGCCCTCGCCGGTGGTGGCCGACTCCGACCGGCAGTCCACGCACCGCAACGACAGCAGAGGCAGCCTGGTCCGACGGACGACCCAGGGCAGCACAGTATGAGGTTGTGAAGACATGATCTCTCTAGACCTGACACGAGGCCGATTACGCGCGGCCTCAAACGCTGAATGACCAGGCGCACACGGGCAGCCCGGCAGAACCGACGTCAGCGTCGGCTTGAAAGTGAGCGGAAGGTGTCAGGTCTAAAGAGCAGGCGGGGTCACGCGGTTTTGTCCTCTGTCCTCACTACGACGGGCCGCAGGCAAGGTACCGGAACGCGGAAGGAAGGCTCAAACGGTTTTCCGGCGGCCCTAGCCGATGTCCACCACCCGTGCCCATGAGGGCGGCGTGTCCGGCACATAGTCGGGATCGCTCTCGTACGACCGCTTGTTCCGGGAGAACAGCCCCACCACCATCCGGGACGCCGGCCGTTCCCGCGGCCACGGAGTCTGCCCGTCGGTCAGGACCACGATGACATCCGGCAGCGAACTCGCCCGCAGCGCCTTGGCGATGCCCGCACGCAGGTCCGTACCGCCGCCACCCACCAGCGTCATCCCCTCGGCCCGGCACAGCGGTTGCGCGACCCGGGCCGCCGCGTCGCAGGACAGGACGCTGACCAGGTCGCGCCGGCCGCCCACGGCGCGGACGATCGCGGCGACCTCCAGCAACGCGCTCCCCAGTTCGGCGTCGCTGACCGACGCGGAGGTGTCGATGACCACGCTGATCCGCGGCGGCCTGCGCCGCAGGCTCGGCAGGATGACGCCGGGCAGGCCGGCCGAGCGCCGCGGCGGCCTGCCGTAGGTGTAGTCCTCGCCCACGCCGGGTCCTGACACGGCCGAGCGGATGGCCGTGCCGAGCAGTTCCCGCCATGGCTGCGGCGGGTGGAACGCCTCCTCCGCCCACCGCCGCCACCCCTTCGGCACGTTCCCCGGATGGGCGTTGATGCCCTGCGCCACCCGGAACCGGACCGCCTCCCGCTCGTGGTCGCTGAGCCCGTTCGCGCCCTCGGGCCCGAGATCCCACTCCCGCTCGAGTCCGTCGGCGCCGCTGCCGCAGTCCAGCCAGACCAGACCCTGCGTGTACGGCCCGAGCCGGAACTGGCGCAGATAGTCCTCCATGAGCTCGCCTTCGTCCAGCCCCAGCATCTTCGGCTGGACGGCGCCCTCAGGCCGGGCCAGCCCGTCACCGTACACGTCGTCGTTGATCTCGAAGTCGGCGGCGATGTTCATCCGCAGCCGCTCTCCCCGTCCCGTCAGCTCCCGCTGCCGGGCCACCCGGTCGCTGCGGCCGTGATGGTCGCGCAGCAGGTGGGAGACCTCGTGCACCCACACGCTCGCCAGCTCCTCGACGGGTGTCCGCGCGACGAACGCCGGTGAGACGTAACACCGCCAGTGCCGATCCACGGCCATCGTGGGCACGAACCGCGACTCCACCGGATGCAGCGCGAACAGCGCCGTCGCCAGATAGGGCCGGGCCCGCGCGGCGTACAACCGGGCGGTGAAGAGCTTCTCCAGGTCCATCAGCCCGTCACCCGCGCCGCGACCTCATCCGCCTTCCTGCTCAAGGAGACCACCCCGGCGAGCCTGTCTATCGAGGCCGGGACCTGCCAGTCCGCGCGGCGCAGCGCGGCGAGCGTGGAGGCGGGCACGACCACCAGGTCCGGGGCGCCGGTCTCCAGGGCTCGTACCAGCAGCGCCCACGCCGCTTCCCACCGGTCCTTCTCCGGCCGCCTCCGCACGGCCGCGACCACACCGTCAAGTACGGCCTGGCGCAGGTCACCCCGCTGGGGCAGCTCGGCCGTCGCCGGGTCGGCCAGCAGCGCCTCGGGGTCGGGGAGGTCCATCCGATCCAAGGCGGCAAGCAGCTCCAGCCCGGGCCCGTCTCCCACCGCGCCCCTGACCAGCATGGACAGCGCGTCCTTGGACGCGTCGGCCGCGGTGGCGAAGGCGGTCAGGCACAACGCCATCTCCCAGCTACGAGGTGAGGGCCACGGGCCACCCCGGTGCGCCTCGTTGTTCGGCAGCCGGTGCACGAGATCGGGCCGGGCGGTGAGGAGCCCGCACACCGCACGCCGGGCGAACGTCACCGCCTCGGTCAGCCGCTCTGGGTGGAGCCACGGCAGGCTCGCGCGCGGCCAGGTCCCGCCGAGGCCGCGTACGACGACATCGTGATCGTGACGCCATTGCAGATGGACGAACCGGTTCGCGAGCGGCGGGGTCAGCTCCCAGCCGTCAGCGGCGGAGGAACGCGGGTTGGCGGCCGCCACGATCCGGACACCTGCCGGGAGCCGCAGAGCTCCGACCCGCCGTTCCAGAACCAGGCGGAGCAGAGCTGCCTGTACGGCGGGCGGTGCCGTGGACAGCTCGTCCAGGAAGAGCAGCCCCCGGCCCGCGCGAGCCACATGTACGGCCCAATCCGGCGGCGCCATCGGAACGCCCTGCACGGCGGGGTCGTCACCGACCACCGGCAGGCCGGAGAAGTCGGACGGCTCGTGCACACTGGCGATCACCGTCGTGAGCGGCAGGTCGAGCGCCTCGGCGAGTTGCCGCAGCGCCGCGGTCTTGCCGATCCCCGGCTCCCCCCACAGCAGGACGGGCAGGTCGGCCGCCACGGCCAGGGTCAGGGCCTCCAGTTGCGTGTCGGTACGTGGCTCCGTGGTGGTGTCGCGGAGCAGGGACAGTAGATCGCCGGCGACTTCAAGGCGCGAGGCATGAACAGACGAAAGCATGATTAATCACCTTTGATGGCTCGGAAAGCGTCAGAGGAATGTGGCGTGGCGCGGGCGTGCCCGGCCCTTACGGGAGCGGCGGTCCGGTCGCTCGACCGGTCCCGGCCTCGACCCGAGCCCGGCACGGAACAGCCCGTGGTCGATCCGCCGCCGCGCCGCCTCCTCCAGCACGTCGCACAGCGCGCCCTCGGGCAGCCGCGCACCAGGTCCGAGGAGACCGTCGACAGTGGCCTGAGCACCGGCGGCGTCGCCGTGCTCCAGCCGCGCGCGAACGTCGAGGAGGCACTCCGGGGAGCGGTGGGCCTGCTCGATCAGCCGCAAACAGGGCAACGGGGTGCCGGTCAACCCGGCCAGCAGTTTCTCGCGCCGGATCTCGGTCGCGTCGTGATCCAGGGCGACCAGCACGCCGTTCACGAGCGCGATCCTGTGCTGGGCGCCGCGGCACTCGACCATGCGCGGCCCGTTCTCGCTCTGGTGGCCGGGTGGCTTGGCGTCCGGCGAATGACCGGGTACGAGCGCCGCCGCGACGAGCGGGTGCAGCCTGTCGGCCGCGATCAGCCCGGCACGCAGCAACGCCAGGTCGGGCAGCACCCAGGTCGCCGCATCAGGCAAGATCGGCGCCGATGCAGGTCCTTCGTCGCTGACCTGGGAGGCGTCCACATCGAGGAACACCTGACGCCGCCCGCCGACCCGGACGGCGACCGTACCCCCGTCCTGCCCCTCGGCGCAGAGCAGCAACCGGGCCTCGGCCGGCCACCGATCGACGGCCCAGCCCCATGCGTGCGGCGCCGTTTCGGAACGCGCACGCAACTCACCGACCCTGCGCACATCCCACAAGTGGCGATGCAGGTCGAGCCGGAAGCGTCGATGCGGATGGGGGTGCGGATGCGGTCCCGACCGGGAGCCGTCCCAGAGCGCCAGACTGATCCGCTGACCGGCATCCGCCCAGGCCGGCGGGGTCCTCGCCACAAGGTGAACCTCGTGGTACCGGGCCAGCGAGAGGGTCAGGCCCGGACGTATCAGGCCGTTGGGGGCGATCCTTGGCATGTGCCAGCGCAGCAGATCAGGCGCCAGGTGGCGAAGGTCGGTTCGGAGGTGGGTGGCCAGTTCCTGGCCGTGGACGCGCGCTATGTGGCGCAGATTGAGATCGACGTCCACGTGTGCTGCCGCGCACGCTGCTGCCCAGTCTCCGGTGGTACGGCGGGCGGTCGCTGACTCGATCATGGAGGGCGGCACGGCGAACTCACGCACGCGCAGCCAGAGGGTCAGGCGGGAATCCTCGTTCGAGGTCGAGTGCGGCATCAGCACTCACCTTGCGCGAACGGGTCCCCCAATCTGATGCAGGAGGTATTCATCATGATCAGCCTAGCGTCTTCCGGTCCACGCGAGAAGAGCGGCGCCAACCGCTGGAGGTCCTTTCATCGGTGGAGCGCGTCCGGAGTGTCGTCCGCCACCAGGAAGCCGCCGGACTGGTGACGCCAGAGCCGGGCATAGGAGCCCTCGGACTCAAGCAGCTCACCGTGGGTGCCCTGCTCCACGATCTCGCCCCGGTTCAGCACGACAAGCCGGTCCATCCGGACGACGGTGCTCAGCCGGTGCGCGACCACGAGCGCGGTGCGGTCCTGCATCAGCTCCCACAACGCTTCCTGGACGAGGATCTCGCTCTCCGAGTCCAGGGCGCTGGTCGCCTCGTCCAGCAGCAGGATCGGGGCGTCGCGCAGGATGGCGCGGGCGAGTGCGACCCGTTGCCGCTGGCCGCCGGACAGCTTGACACCACGCTCACCGACCAGGGTGTCGAATCCCTTCGGCAGCGACTCGACGAACTCCGTGACGTGCGCCGCCCGCGCGGCCCGCATGATCTCCGCATCGGTGGCGCTCGGCCGGGCGAAGGCGATGTTGTCCCGCACCGACCGGTGGAACATGGCCGGCTCCTGGGGCACGTACGCGATGAGGCCGCGCAGCTCGGCCTGCCGCAGGCGGGCGATGTCCTGGCCGCCGATCAGGATCCGGCCATCGTCGACGTCCATGAGGCGCAGCAACAGCCGGGTGAGCGTGGTCTTGCCGCCGCCGGACTGGCCGACCAGTCCGATCTTGGTACCGCTGGGGACGTCCAGGTCCAGGCGCTCGAACAGGGGCGGACCGCCGGCGTGCGCGAACTTCACCCGGTCGAAACGGATGCTCGCGTCCGCCGGGCGCAGCGGCTGCGGGTCGGCCGGATCGACCACACTCGGCGGTACGAGCAGCAGCTCGGTGAACTGGGCGGCTTCGGTGAGCACGCTCTCGATGCGCCGGTATATCTGGTTGAACTCGAACATGACGTTGATCGTGTTGGAGTAATAGGTGAACGTCACCACGATGGCCTCCACACCCAGACCGCCCCGGAGCGCGACGGCGAGCAGCAGGCCGAGGGCGCTGGTGAGGATCGATATGGGGGCGACCACGGTGTCCACGCGCAGGTTGCCGTAGTCCCAGGAGCGCAGCGACAGTTTCCGCTGCTCGGCGACCCTGACGCGATGCTCTGCGGCCTCGCGGTCCTCGGCGGCGAACGCGCGTACGGTGTCCATGTTCGCCAGGACGTCGGCGACGTGGCCGGAGACCCGCACCTTGGCGGCCTCGCGCTGGTCGACCAGCGCCTGGCGGCGGCGGATGAGCGGCGCGACCACGCAGCCCGTGACGATGATGAGGCCCACCAGAACGAAGACCAGCAGCGGGTGATAAGTCCACAGCACCACCGAGGCGAAGACGATCGGCACCACCTTGGCCATGATGGAGAAGGTCAGCGTGTCGACGAAGTCCTCGAATCGCGAGGAGAACCCCAGCACCCGTTTGGTCAGCGACCCGGCGAAGTTGTTGTGGAAGAACGCGGTGTCCTTGGTCAGCAACTCGTCCATGCCCACCACGCCGAGGTGCTCGATGCCGCGGGCGTCCGTACGGTTCAGGAAATGCAGCCCGACGCGCCACAGCGCCTCACCGGCCAGCAGCAACCCGGCGAAGCCGAGCACGTACGGCAGGAGCGCGCCGACAGAGCCGTCACCGCCGGCGGACAGCTGCCCCACAATGCCGGCCACCGCCAGTGGCGCCAGGTAGAACAGGCAGATGTTCCCGAACGCGGGCATCGTCAGCGCGAGCGCCGCGACACGCCACTGGCGCACCAGCTCACCGGAGTAGTGCCGCAGCGCGAGCAGGACCGCGGACTTTCGTACGGATGGAGCGCCTCCGGTGTCCGCAGGTGATCCGAGCACAGCCATCCCGCCCCTCCCGAACCCCGGCAACCGACGGTGACCATGGTGCCGCAGGGCGTACCCGGAAGCGACTGATTTTCCGGCGACCGCCACCAGCCGCGGCGCGCGTTCAGGCCGAGCAGAACGCTACGACCTCCGCACCCCAAGCCTGCGAGCCGGCCGCGATAGGCGTTCCAACCGGTTCCGCGCTCAGGTGCGTGGTCTCCGTCGAAGAGTGGCGACTCGAACGACTCACTCCCGCGAGTCGAGTTCTCCAGAGCGCTGGTCACGCTCTGTGCCTATACGTTGCCGGAATGGAGTTGTTCACCCCGACGCTCGACTGGAGCTCTGAGGTCTGGGCATCGCTGGTGTGGATCGCCGAAGCCTGGGCGATCGCCGCGGTCTGCACGTTGGCGGTCCTCGTGCTGATCGGCCTCGTCACGACGTGGGGCAGGCAGTTCTGGCGCATCACCGGCGCGTACTTCACCGGACGAGGGAGCGTCAAGGTCTGGCTCTGGCTCAGCGCCATACTGGTGTCGGTGGTGGCCGGCGTCCGGTTGAACGTGCTGTTCAGCTACCAGGGCAACGACATGCTGTCCAGCCTCCAAGTCGCGGTTCAGGGCATCGCCGTCAACAAGACTCCGGTGAAAGAATCCGGCGAACACGGCTTCTGGCTGTCCCTGTGGGTCTTCTGCGTCCTGGCGGCGGTACACATCGCCCGGTTGCTGCTGGATCTGTTCCTGCTCCAGCGGTTCGTGCTGGCCTGGCGCGCCTGGCTCACCGACAGGCTGATCGGAGACTGGCTCGACGGCAGGGCCTACTACCGGTCGCGATTCATCGACGACACCATCGACAACCCGGATCAGCGTATTCAGTCGGACATCGACCTGGTCACCGCCGGATTCGGACCTCTGCCGAACCTTCCGAGCAACGGGGGGACGGCGAGCACGCTGTTGTTCGGCGCGATCTCCGCGGTCACCTCGATCGTGTCGTTCACGGCGATCCTGTGGAGTCTCTCGGGCACGCTTTCCCTCTTCAAGACCGAGATTCCCAGGGCGATGTTCTGGATCGGGCTGGTCTACGTTCTCATCGCCTCCGTGATCGCCTTCTGGATCGGCAAGCCGATCATCTGGCTGGCCTTCCGAAACGAGAAGTTCAACGCGGCGTTCCGCTACGCCCTGGTGCGCCTGCGCGATGCGTCGGAGGCGGTCGCGTTCTACCGCGGCGAGCTCGCGGAACGCTCAGGGCTGCGGCGCCTGTTCGTCCCCGTTGTCGCCAACTACAAGCGGTATCTGAACAGGACCATCGGCTTCAACGCCTGGAACTACTCGATCAGCCAGAGCATCGTGCCCCTCCCCTATGTCCTGCAGGCGCCGCGCCTGTTCGCCGCCGAGCTCCGCCTCGGCGATCTCACCCAGTCGGCATCGGCCTTCAACGAGATCCAGAACGGCCTGTCGTTCTTCCGGAACGCCTACGACGCCTTCGCCGGATACCGTGCGGCGATCATCCGGCTTCACGGTCTGGTCGTCGCCAACGAAGAGGCCAGGGCGCTGCCGGAGGTGACGACGCTGCCCAGTGACGACGGGATGGTCCAGCTCGAGGCCGTCGAGGTCCGCACCCCCGATGGACGGCAGTTGATCAATCCGCTCGACATGCGGCTCGAAGTGGGTGACACATTGGTCGTCACCGGGCCATCCGGCAGCGGCAAGACCACGCTGTTGCGCAGCCTCGCCGAGCTGTGGCCGTTCACCACCGGCACGCTGACCCGGCCGTGCGGACCCAACGAGACGATGTTCCTGTCGCAGCTGCCCTACGTACCGCTGGGCGACCTGCGCGCTGTCGTGACCTATCCCGGCAGAGAAGGCACCGTCGATGACGAGACCCTGCGCGGCACACTGCGAAAGGTCGCGCTGTCGCACCTCGTGGACCGGCTCGACGAGGTGCAGGACTGGGCCAAGGTGCTTTCCCCCGGGGAACAGCAGCGGATCGCGTTCGCGCGGATTCTGCTGACGAAGCCGAAGGTGGTGTTCATGGACGAGTCGACCTCGGCGTTGGACGAGAACCTGGAATTCCTTCTCTACCAACTGGTGCGGTCAGAGCTGCCCGACACCATCGTCGTCAGCGTCAGCCACCGCTCGACGGTCGAACAGCACCACACCCACGAACTCGAACTGCTCGGCGAAGGCGAATGGCGCTTCGGCCCACTGGGAGACGACGATCATTAACCCGCCGTCTTCGGTCAGCTATCGAGTGAGAGTGTCGATCGCGGTGACGTCCTCGGCTGTGAGACCGAAGCCTTGCAGGTCGAAGTTGGTGGCGATGCGTTCCCGGCGGGAGGACCTGGGCAGGATCACGATGTCGTGTTCCAGATGCCAGCGGAGGACGACCTGGGCGGGAGTGACTTCGTGCCTTCGGGCGATCTCGGTGAGAACTGGGTTGTGCAGATCGGTGTTCTTAAGACCGCTGTAGCCCTCGACGACCACACCTCGCCGGCGGTGCTCCTCCAGCAGGGCCGGGTCGTGCTGCGCCGGGCTCCACGGAATCTGGTTGACCGCCGGCTGCTGTCCGGTCGCCTTGGTCAGCAGGTCGATCTGTGCCGGGCTGTAGTTGCTGACCCCGACGTTACGGACCAATCCGGCGTCCTTGGCGGACAATAGTTCCTGCCACGTCGAGACGAGCTCGCCCTGGCTCGTCGGCCAGTGGATCAGCCAGAGATCCACGTAGCCGGTGTCGAGCAGCCGAAGACTCGACTCCAGAGTACGACGGGCATGCCGCGCGTCCTGCGGGCGGAGCTTGGTGGTGACGAAGACCTGCTCCCGGTCCAGGCCACTGTCTTTCACGGCTCTGCCGACGTCCGACTCGTTCTGGTACAAGGTCGCGGTGTCGACATGTCGATAACCGATCTCAAGCGCCGCACGCACCGACTCGTACGCGGTCTTGGGCGAGAGCTGCCAGGTCCCAAAACCGATCAACGGCAACGCAGTACCACCAGGCAAGTCCACTGTCTTGGTCATGCGTAGCATTCTGCCTTGATCGACGGCCGCTCGCTGGCCACAGGGTCTTCAGTGGCCCGCGGACGCCAGCCGCCGGCCGGGAAACGCCAGCGCTGTTCGCCCGAGGAGGCGTCCAAGGCGTACACGGCGCCGTCGTCGCTGCCGAAGCGATCATCCAATAGACCGGGAACAGCATGCCGCCGTCGGCAGGAGCCCGACCGGTCACCTATTGCTGGGCGACCATTCCTCATCTACAGTTCTCGAACTGAGTTCAATTTTGGTGCGGGGGGACGTCTGCCGAGTGAGCCACCCCGCCGAGAAGGTGGCGGTCGGAGTGGATCAGTTCCTGCTTGTCCTGGTGAGCGGTATCGCCAGTGGCGCGATCTACGGCTTGATGGGCCTGGGCCTAGTGATCATTTACCGCGCGACGGACGTGGTGAATTTCGCCCTCGCCAGCCTGGCCACCCTGGGACTGTATGTGGCGATCACGTTCCGTGACGGCGGTGTGGCGATGCTGCTGGGGGTGTTCGCCGCGATAGCGGTGACCGCGGTGGTCGGGGTGATCGTGCGGGAGGTGGTGATCCGGCCGCTCGGTCAGGGGCAGTTGTTCTCCGCGCTCGTGGTGACGATGGGTGTCTCGCTCATCGTCGAGAGCGTGGTGGACTCGATCTGGGGCACCCAGCCGAAGACCTTTCCCAGCCTGGTGGACGGCACCGTCCGATGGGGTGACGCGGCGCTGCCGACGCAGAGCCTGGTGACCATCGGCATCGCGGCGGCGGCGATGGCCGCCGTCGCCTTCCTGTTCGGGCGCACCACACTGGGGTCGGCGATGCGGGCCGTCGCCGAGTCCGCGGACACCGCACAGCTCATCGGCATCAGCGCGCAACGCGTGGCACGAATCGCGTGGGCACTCGGCCTCGCTCTGGCCGCTTTGGCCGCCTGCCTCTACGCGCCCAGATCGGGGCTGGTGCCCACCGTGCTGGCCGCGCCACTCTTCCGGGCGTTCGCCGGGATCTTCCTCGGTGGTCTCACGAGCATGTACGGAGCCGTCATCGGCGGGCTGACCGTCGGGGTGCTGGAGAACATCGCGGCCAGCTACGTCTCGGCCAGCTTCCGCGACACCTTCGTGTTCTCTTTCACCATCCTCGTGTTGTTGATCCGCCCGCAGGGCCTGTTCGGCACACGCACCTTCCAGCGGGTCTGAGGAGCAGCACATGGTATTCACCCGCTCGAATCTCGCGTGGGCCGCGCTCGGCCCGGTCGTCGGGCTGGCGCTCATCGCGCTGATGCATTCCGGGGCCATCCCGGCCTACCAGGCCTATTCGGTCGCGCTCGCCGCGGTCTACGCGATCGTGGTCCTCGCGGTCGGCCTCCTGGCCGGCTGGTCGGGGGTCTGGTCCGTGGGCCACCCCGCGTTCGTCGCCGTGGGTGCCTACTTCGCGGCGTACGGCGGTGCGCATCAGTGGCCGCTGGAGTGGGTGATCGTGGGGGCGATCACGTCGTGCGCGCTGATGGGCGCGTTCCTCGGATACGCCGGCGCCAGGTTCTCGGTGCTCTACATCGCCCTGCTGACGTTGGCGTTCAGCCTGGTGTCCCTTGAGGTGATCAACCGGTGGACCGGTGTGACCGGCGGCGACCAGGGCGTGGCGGTGTCCCCCTTGGACAGTGCGCTCGGCTTGGGCGCGGTCCCGAGCGGCGGTAGCGAGGCCCAGTATCTCGCGGTCCTCGTGGCGGGCGTGGTGTTCGCGATCGCGGTCTTCGCCAAGTCGACCGCGCTGCGCATGCGGCTGGTCGCCGCGAAGGCACACCCGCTGGTCGCCCGTTCCGTGGGCATCGTGCCCGAGGCGCAGACCGCTTTGTCGTTCGCGGTCAGCGCGGCGTTCACCGGCCTGGCCGGCGCGCTGCTTGGCCTGATCACCGGCTTCGTCAGCCCCGATACGTTCTCGCTGAACTTCGGTGTCACCATCATCGCGGCCTGCGTGCTCGGTGGCGTCGGCTCGGTGTTCGGCGCCGTGGTGGGCGGCGTCTACCTGGCGTGGGCTCCGACGGTGGCCGACGCCGTGTCGGTGCCGCAGCCGGTGGTACAGGGCGTCCTGCTGATCGCCGCGCTGATCTTCCTCCCCGGTGGAGTGGTCCCGTTCCTGGGCTCGCTGGTACGCAGGGCGCTGGGCAGGCGAGGTCCCGGCCTGCTCGACGGCGAGCATCACGTCAGCGCGGCGGCCGCCGACAGCGGGGACGGCGCTCCCGCCACCCCGGCGAGGGGCCGGCCGGTCGCGGATGACGCGGCACCGTTGCTGGTCGTCGATGGCCTGTCCGTGCGGTTCGGCGGTCTGAACGCCCTTGAGAGCGCATCGCTCGACGTACGGCCCGGCGAAGTGCTCGCCATCATCGGCCCGAACGGCGCCGGCAAGACCACACTGCTCAACGCCGTCTCCGGGCTCATCGGCGGCGCGCGGATCAGCGGCGCGGTCGACTACGCGGGTGTGAAGCTGATGAGGACGAGGGCCACCGCACGGCGCAGGCTGGGAATCGCCCGCACCTTCCAGCACGCGGAGACCTTCTCGGAGCTCACGGTCGCGGAGAACGTGCTGTGCACGAAGCGCTGGGTCGGCACGGCGGACCGCACCCGGGCCGATGAGCTGCTCGCTCTCACCGGACTGGCCGACGTGGCCGACCGCTACCCGGCCGAACTGCCGTTCGGGCTGCAGAAGCGCCTGGACCTCGCTCGGGCGATCGCCGAGGAGCCGAAGCTGCTGATCCTGGACGAACCGTTCGGCGGCCTGGACGCCACAGAGCGTCAACTGGCCGCCCAGCAGATCGTCCGCCTGCGTGCGCAGGGCGCCGCCGTCGTGATCATCGATCACGTTCTGGACGACCTCTTCGCCGTCGCCGACCGGGTGGTCGCCTTCGACTTCGGCAAGCCGATCGGTTCCGGCGAGCCGGGCACCATTCTGAAGGACCCGCACGTGCGGTCGTCATACCTCGGCCTGATCGCCACGCGCGCCGAGTTGCCGGCTCGCGCGGACGAGACCGCCGTCATCGCCCTGCGCGACGTCAGCCACCACTACGGTGGTGTCGCCGCCCTGCACGACGTCCACCTGGACATCGGCAAGGGCGCGGTCATCGGTGTCGTCGGAGCGAACGGCGCGGGCAAGAGCACACTCGGCAAGATCATTCACGGCTCGCTGCGCCCGTCGTCGGGACAGGTGCGGATCGGCGAGCCCGGTGCGCGCCCGATCCGCAGCAGCCTGGTCCCCGAAGGTCGTGCCCTCTTCAAGACCCTGTCGTTGCGGGAGAACCTCGAAGTGGCCGGTTACGCCGTAGGCGTCCAGGGATCGGCCCTGCGCACCCGCCTCGACGAGACCGCCGAATGGCTGCCGGAGCGGTTGCGCGCCCGCCTCTCGGTGGCCGCGGCCGGGCTGAGCGGAGGCGAGCAGCAGATCCTGGCCGTCGCACGAGCCCTGATGGCCCGGCCGGATGTGCTGATCCTCGACGAACCCGCGCTGGGGCTGGCGCCGGCCTTGGTCGACGAGGTCTACGCCCGGATCAACCAGCTCGCCCGCGACGGGATGACGATCGTGCTCCTGGAGCAGTTGCTCAGCCGGGCGCTCACCTCCTGCCATGAGGTGGTGGTGCTGCACGAGGGCCGGGTGGCCGCCCGCGGGGACACGTCGGACCCCTTGCTCGCCGAGACCGCGGAGCTGGCCTACTTCGGTGGGGAGGCCGCGACCATGCTCAAACTACGCGACGTGAACGAACTGGAGGCCTGATGCTCGACGTCGATCCGGCGCTGCTCGGCGACACCGATGAACGCAAGCAGCTACGGGAGGTCCTGCGCGACTTCTTCACCGAGGCCGCCGCGTCGCGGGACGTAAGCGAACACCTGACGACCGGCCGCGGACACGACCCGGCGCTGTGGGCGCGGATGGCCACGGAACTAGGCGTCCAGGGGCTGGTGATACCGGAGGAGTACGGCGGGTCGGGCTTCTCGTTCGCGGAGCTCGCGGTGGTCTTCGAGGAGGCCGGGCGGGCGCTTCTGTGCGCCCCCCTGCTCTCCACCACCGTGCTCGCGACCTACACCCTGTTGCTCAGCGGAGATCGCGAAGCCTGCGCCCGTTACCTTCCCGGCATCGCCGAGGGCACCCTCACCGCGACGGTCGCGGGCTTCGACGACGGCGGCGGCGGGCTACGAGCCACGCCGGGGAAGGGCGGGTGGGTCGGCAGCGGGGCGGCCGACTTCGTGCTCGACGGGTGTGGAGCCGACCTGATCCTCGTCGCGGCGCGGACCGCCGACGGAGCCGGTCTCTTCGCGTGCGAGCGTGACGCGGAAGGCCTCACCCGGACGGCCCGGACCGTTCTGGACGGTACCCGTCCCCAGGCCCTGGTCACCTTCGCGGACACCCCGTTCGTACAGATCGGGCAGCCGGGGAACGCCGCCGCGATCACCGGGCGGGTGCTCGACATCGGGCGGGCCGCGCTGGCCGCCGAGCAGGTCGGCGGGAGCGCGCACGCGCTCGACGCGACCATGTCGTACGTGCTGCAACGCCGTCAGTTCGACCGGCAGATCGGTTCGTTCCAGGCGATCAAGCATCGGCTGGCCGACCTGCTGGTCGAGATCGAGGCGGCGCGTTCGGCCGCCGTCTACGCGGTGGCATGTGTCACAGCCTCGGCCGAGCACCTGCCGGTGGCGGCAAGTACCGCGAAGGTGGTCTGTTCCGGCGCGTACCGCCAGGCGACCGCCGAATACGTGCAGCTGCACGGAGGCATCGGCTTCACCTGGGAGCACCCCGCCCACCTCTATCTGCGCCGCGCCCGTGCGGCGGAGGTTCTGTTCGGCACGGCCGACGACCACCGGGCACGCCTGGGCGGCCTGCTCAGTTTCAACGTGGCCTGACATGCCCGATACCAACCCTTGACAGGGCCGCACCGGCCCCGGAAACTGTACTGAATTCAGTTTAGTTTAGGAGGAACAGTGACGGTAGAGGACGAGATCCAGTTCGAGCGCGATGGCAACGTCGCGCGAGTGTGGCTCAACCGCCCGTGGAAGAAGAACTGTGTAACCCTGCCGATTCTCAAGCGGCTCGACGAGATCATCACCGAGGTCGACGCCGACCCCGAACTGCGCGTCCTGGTGCTGCGCGGCCGGGGTGGCACGTTCTGCTCGGGCTTCGATCTCGATGAGCTGCAAGCCGACTACATCGGCAGCAGCACGGCCATGGACGTGGCGGTCATCTCGGCGAAGGTCTGCGACCGGCTGTACTCGATGAGCACCCCCTCCGTGGCGGTGCTGGAGGGTCATGTCACGGCCGGCGGCTTCGAGCTGATGATCTCCTGTGACTTCGCGATCGCCGCGGACGACGCCAAGATCGGTGACTTTCACATCCGGCGGGCTCTGTTCGGCGGGGCGGGGCCGATCTACCGGGTGCCTCGCATGATCGGCATCCGCAAGACCAAGGAGCTGATGCTCACCGGCAAGCTGCTGTCCGGTGTCGAGGCGGTCGACTTCGATCTGATCAACAAGTCGGCGCCCGCGGAGGAGCTCGATGCCACGGTCGAGGAGTTCATCAGCCACCTGACCGACAAGAGCCCCTTCCAGATGCGGATCACGAAGATGACCATCGACCGCAGCCTGGAGGCCGACATCCAGTCGCTGATGGTGATGGAGCACCTGGCCGTCGGGGTGACGCTCAACTCCCAGGACGCCGCCGAGGGCGTGGCCGCGTTCCTGGAGAAGCGCGAGCCGAAGTGGAAGGGTCGCTGACCGGTGTCGGCGCATCAGGCCGCCGGTCTGCGAGGTTCCCGGTGCGAGGCGTGCGCGGTGACGGTCTACCCGGCTGACGACGCCTGTCCGCGCTGCGGGCGGGCGGCCTCTCCGGTGACGCTGTCCTCGGCCGGGGAGCTGTGGACCTGGACGGTCCAGCGGTTCGCTCCGAAATCACCCCCGTTCGTGCCGCCGAAGGACGGCTTCCGGCCGTTCGCAATGGGTTACGTGGAGCTGCCGGAGGGCGTCCGCGTCGCGGCGGTGCTCGACATCGACGACCTCGGCTCGATCCGGATCGGCATGCCGCTGCGGATAGAGCCGACCACCGGAGTACCACGCGCGATGGCGATCGAAGGGGCCTCATGACCGACGTACTGATCGCCGGCGCCGGCATGTCGCCGTTCGGCCGCACCGAGCACACGACCGGACGCCAGCACGCCGTGTACGCGGTGCGGGCCGCGCTGGCCGACGCCGGGATCGCGTGGCCACGGGTGGACGCGGCGTTCGGTGGCAGCGATGCCGCGGGGCTGGCCGACACCTTGGTGGCTCAGCTCGGCCTCACCGGCCTGCCGTTCGTCAACGTCAAGAACGGTTGCGCAACGGGTGGCAGCGCTCTGGTGTCGGCGGTGAACGCCATTCGCGGTGGCATGGCCGAAGTGGTGGTGGCCGTCGGGTTCGACAAGCATCCGCGGGGCGCCTTCGACCCGTTGCCCGCGGACTGGGGGCTCGACGAGGCCTACGGGCGTGACGGGCTGATGGTCACCACCCAGTTCTTCGGCATGAAGATCCGGCGTTACATGCACGACCACGGGATCAGCTCCCGGACGCTCGGACTGGTGGCGGAGAAGGCCTACCGCAACGGTGCCCTCAATCCGAACGCGTGGCGGCGTACCCCGATGGATGCCGACGAGATCCTCGCGTCGGGCATGGTCAGCGACCCGCTGACCCGCTACATGTTCTGCTCCCCGGGAGAAGGAGCGGCCGCGCTGGTGCTGTGCGCCGCCTCGGCGGTCAGGAATCCGACGAGCGTCCCGGTGACCCTGCGATCGGCGGTCGTGCGGTCGCGCCGCTTCGGCTCGTTCGAGGTCTTCAGCCCGTGGATCGCCGGCGGAGAGCTGAACAGCGTGACCCGGGACGCCGCGGCGGCGGCGTTCGAGGCGGCCGGTGTCGCCCCCGGCGATGTCGATGTGTGCCAACTGCAGGACACCGAGAGCGGTGCGGAGGTGATGCACATGGCCGAGTGCGGGTTCTGCGAGGACGGTGAGCAGGAGAAGCTGATCGCGGCGCGCGCCACCGAGATCGGCGGCTCGTTGCCGGTCAACACCGACGGCGGTTGCATCGCCAACGGTGAGCCCATCGGGGCGTCGGGTCTGCGCCAGGTCTGCGAAGTGGTGCGGCAACTGCGCGGACAGGCCGGAGACCGGCAGGTGCCCGGCGGGCCCAGAGTCGGATTCACCCACGTGTACGGCGCCCCGGGCGTGAGCGCCTGCACGGTGCTGTCCCGATAGAGGAACTGATGAGCGACATTCCAGCACCTGAGAAGTTCAGGGCAGAGGCCGCCGACTGGCTCGCGTCGGCCGCCCGGCCGCGGCAGGCGAGCGGCGCCTGGGGCACCGGAGACGACTCGGTAGCGGTCTTCGAGAACTGGTCGGAAGAGGAGGAGCGCGAGCACACCGAACGGATCCGGGCTTGGGAGATGACCCGGTACGACGCGGGCTGGGGCGCGCTGAGCTGGCCGGAGGAGTTCGGCGGACGTGGTCTGCCCGTGTTCTACGAGCAGCTCTACCGGCAAGAGGAAGCGGCCTTCGACGTCCCGCGCCGCACCGAGATCTTTCCGGTCACCCAGCAGCTGGTGGCCCCGGCCATCCGGATCTGGGGCACGCCCGAGCAGCAGGGGCGCTGGATCCGGCCCATGCTGCGCACGGACCAGCTGGCCTGTCAGCTGTTCTCCGAGACCGAGGCCGGTTCCGACCTGGCCGCGGTCCGTACCCGGGCGGTTCGCGACGGCGACAACTGGGTGCTCGACGGACACAAAGTGTGGACCTCGGGGGCGACGGTCGCGTCCTGGGGCGTCGCCGTGTGCCGCACCGACCCGGACGTGCGCAAGCACGCGGGCATCACCGTGTTCATGGTGCCGATGGACGCCCCAGGCGTCACCATCCGCCCCATCCGGCAGATGACCGGCGGGACCAGCTTCAACGAGGTCTACCTCGACGGTGTCGTGGTACCCGACACCGATCGGCTCGGCCCCATCGGCGAGGGCTGGCGGGTCACCCTGACGGTGCTGGCCGCCGAACGGCTGGACTCCGGCTCCCTCGGCCTGGACAACGCCGACCGCGCCATCGAACTGGCCCGGCACCTGCCACGACCGCTCACCGGCCATGAGCAGAACCTCGCGGCGGACCTGTACGTACGCACTCTCGTTCAGCGCGTCATCGGGCTCCGCGTGACCGCGGCGCTGGTCTCCGGCCGCGAACCGGGCGCCGAGGCGTCGGTGGGCAAGCTCTACGCCACCGAGACCATGCGCCGCACCAGTGACCTGGTCCTGCAGCTTCTCGGGCCGCGCCTGGTCGCCGACACGGGAGAGTGGGGCACTTTCGCCTGGACCGAGCAGCTGCTGGGCGCTCCCGGCTACAGCATCGCCGGCGGCACCGACGAGATCCAGCGCACCATCCTGTCCGAGCGGGTGCTCGGCCTGCCCAAGGAGCCGTCACGATGACCGCCGACGTCGCTTCGCCGGACCTGGCCGACCGGGTTGTCAGCGCGTTCCCAGGCCGGCGGGTGGGCCCGCTGGAGACACTCGCCGGCGGCCACTCCGGGCTCACCTACGTGGTCATGGTGGGAGAGCGCAGGTACGTCGTCAAGGCGGTCCCGCATGCGGAACGGCCGGTGGGCCGTAACGACATGCTCCGCCAGGCGCGGGTGCTCCAGGCGCTGGCCGGCACGGCGGTGCCCGTCCCCGAGATCGTGGCCGTCGACGAGCGGCAACCGGCCTGGTTCGCCATGGAGTTCGTCTCCGGCGAGGCCGTGGAACCGGTGCTCGACGAGCACGATCTCGACCCGGCGCTCGCCCGCGCCCGCATGGTGGAGATCGCCGGTGTGCTGCGCCGCCTGCACGACCTCGACGTCGCCTCCCTCACGCTGGACGCGCCGCCGCCCCGCGACGCGACCGCCGAGCTCGAACAGTGGAGCCGCACGATGCGCGCGGTCCCCGCCGAGCTCCGCCCCGGGAGCGAGGAACTGCTCCATCGGCTCGCCCAGGCGGTGCCCGACGACCTGCCGCCGGTCCTGGTGCACGGGGACTTCCGGCTGGGCAACGTCCTGTGCTGGGCGGAGGAAGCGGCGGCCGTCGTCGACTGGGAGATCTGGAGCGTCGGTGACCCGCGGACGGACCTCGGCTGGTTCCTGCTGTTCGCCGACCACCGCAACTTCCCCGCGCTGGGCAAGGAGCTCGCCGGGCTGCCGACCGAGGCGGAGTTGCTGGACGCCTACCTCGCGGGCGCTCCGCCGCTGCCCGACTTCGACTGGTTCCGCGCGCTCGGCCGGATGAAGATGGCCGCCATCATGGGCCACAACCTGCGCCGTCACCGCGAGGGCCGGATCCACGACCCGGATCAGGAACGGTTGCCGCCGACGATCGCCGCCATGATCCGCATGGCCCGCGACCTTCTCGGCTGACCACCTCTTTTCATGAAATCGAGGACATCGTGGACTTTGAATTCTCCCCCCACGCTTCCGAGCTTCAGGTCCGGATGCGGTCGTTCATGGAGCAGTACGTCTACCCCAGCGAAATCGTGTACGACCGGCAGCTCGCCCACGCCGACGACCCGCACGCCCTTCCTCCCGTGATGCTCGAACTCAAGGAGAAGGCCCGCGCCGAGGGTCTGTGGAACCTGTTCATGTCCCACGGCGACTGGGGCGCGGGGCTGACCAACCTCGAGTACGCGCCGCTCGCCGAACTCGCCGGCCGCTCCATCATCGGACCCGAGGTGTTCAACTGCTCCGCCCCGGACACCGGGAACATGGAGTTGCTCGCGCTGTTCGGCACCCCCGAGCAGCAGGAGCGGTGGTTGCGCCCGCTGCTGGAGGCCGAGATTCGGTCGTGCTTCGCCATGACCGAGCCCGACGTGGCCAGTTCCGACCCGCGCAACCTCCGCACCAGGATCACCCGTGACGGCGACAGCTACCTCGTCAACGGCCATAAGTGGTACACCTCGGGCATCCTTGATCCGGATTGCCGGCTGATCATCCTCATGGGAGTGAGCGACCCGGAGGCGCCGACCTACCGTCAGCAGAGCATGCTGCTCATCCCCCGGGACACCCCCGGCATCACGGTCCTGCGCGACCTGCCCATGTTCGGCTACACCGACCGGCTCGGACACGGTGACGTGCTCTTCGAGGACGTACGCGTGCCGGCCGCCAACCTGCTCGGCGGCGAAGGCGACGGCTTCGCGCTCGCCCAGGGACGGCTCGGACCCGGCCGGATGCACTACGCCATGCGCGCGGTCGGGTTCGCCGAACGAGCTCTGGGGCTCATGTGCCGGCGGGTGCTCGACCGCGAGGCGTTCGGCGGGCCGCTGGCCGACCAGGGCGTGGTGCGGGAATGGATCGCGCGCAGCCGGATCGAGATCGAGCAGTTGCGGCTGCTGGTGCTCAAGTCGGCGTGGTTGATGGACACCAGCGGCAACTCCGCGGCCCGCATGGAGGTGGCGGCGATCAAAGTGGCGGCGCTCGAGGTGGCCCACAAGGTGGTCGATCGGGCCGTCCAGGCATTCGGCGCGGCCGGGGTCAGCGACGATACCGTCCTGGCCCGGTTGTTCGCGATCACCAGGGCGTTGCGCATCGCCGACGGGCCCGACGAGGTCCACCTGCGCACCGTCGCCCGCCAGGAGCTGGCCAAGTACACGAAGAAGGGGGCAGCATGAACGTGCTCGACGGCCGGACAGCGGTGATCACCGGTGGGTCCCGCGGCATCGGGCTGGCGATCGCGCACGCCTATCGGGCCGCGGGAGCGCACGTGGTCATCGCCGCGCGCAAGGCGGAGGGACTGGCCGGCGCACGTGCCGAGTTGCTGCGCACCGAGGCAAGCGGGGGTGTGCACACCGTCGTGGCCAACGCCGGCGAGCCGGAGCAGGCGCAGCGCTGTATCGACGAGACGATGGAGCGCTTCGGCCGGGTGGACGTCCTGGTCAACAACGCCGCCACCAACCCGTACCACGGCGACCTGCTCGACCTCGACCTGCCCCGCGCGGAGAAGACGGTGCGGGTCAACCAGTACGGGATGATCGCCTGGACCCGTTGCGCCTGGAATGCCTCGATGGCCGAGCACGGAGGCGCCGTCGTCAACATCGCGTCGGTGGGCGGGCTGATCGTCGACCCGCACATCGGCTACTACAACGCCACCAAGGCCGCCATGATCCATATGACCCGGCAGCTCGCCTACGAGCTCGGCCCCAAGGCGCGCGTCAACGCCATCGCGCCGGGACTGATCAAGACCGAGCTGGCGCGGGCCGTCTGGGAGGCGCGCGAGCCCATCCTCACCGCGAAGCTGCCGCTGCGGCGGCTGGGCACGCCCGAGGATGTGGCAAGCGCGGCGCTCTTCCTGGCCTCGGAAGCCTCGTCCTGGATCACCGGCCAGGTCCTCGTCATCGACGGCGGCGCGCTGGCCCTGCCGATCGGGGTCGACGAGTGATCGACCACCTGTTCTCCCTGAGCGGGCGGACCGCCGTGGTCACCGGTGCCTCCTCCGGACTCGGGGCCCGCTTCGCGGCGGTCCTGGCCTCCTCCGGGGCGACCGTGTTCGCGGCGGCCAGGCGGGCCGACCGGCTGGCGGAGCTGGCGGCCGGTGATTCCCGTATCCATCCGATGGCCTGTGACGTCAGCCGCGAGGACGATCGCGAACGGTTGGTCGCGACCGCCTTGGCGGAGACCGGCCGTTTCGACGTCCTGATCAACAACGCCGGCGTCGCGGGCGGACCCCGCGCCGAGGACGAGAGCTCACAGGACTTCGCGGACGTTCTCGCGGTGAACCTGGTCGCTCCGTTCCATCTGGCCCGCCTCATGGCCACGGTGTCCGGCACCGGCCGCAGCATCGTGAACGTCGCCTCCATCCTGGGCCTGGTGTCGGCGGCCCCGATAGGCGGCGCGAGCTACGCGGCCTCCAAGGCGGGGCTGATGGGACTGACCCGTGAGCTGGCCGGCCAGTGGGGTCCGGCCGGCGTGCGGGTCAACGCGCTGGCACCTGGCTGGTTCCGATCCGAGATGACCGAGGAGCTGTTCGCCGACGCCCAGGCCGGCCGGTGGATCGAGAAGAACACGATGCTGCGCCGTGGCGGGGACCCCGCCGAGCTCGACGGCGCTCTGCTCTTCCTCGCCTCGGACGCCTCGTCGTACTGCACCGGACAGGTTCTGGTCGTCGACGGCGGCTGGACGGCGAGATGAGCGCGCTTCCCGCTGTCACGGTAGAAGTGCTGGACGGAGTGGCGGACATCGTCATGTGCCGCGGCGCCCGCGGCAACGCCATTGATCTGGACCTGGCGCGCGGGCTGCGCGACGCCGCCCGGGCCTGCCTGGAGGAGAACGTCCGGGCCGTCCTGCTGCGTGGTGAGGGACGATCCTTCTGCGTCGGCGGCGACCTGCGCGAGTTCTCCGCGTTGCGGGGTGCGGCGCTCAAGGACCATCTCATGGAGGTGACCGACGCGCTGCACGGAGCCCTGCGGATCTTCGCCCGGATGGACGCACCGCTCGTCGCGCAGGTCCAGGGAGCGGTGGCCGGCGCCGGCGTGGGCCTGGCCGCCGCGGCCGACCTCACCGTCGCGGCGGACGACGCGACGTTCGTGCTCGCCTACACGGGCATCGGATACTCACCCGATGCCGGGGTGACCTGGTCGCTGCCCCGGTTGGTCGGCCCCAAGCGGGCCCTGGAACTGCTGCTCACCAATCGCCGGATCTCCGCACGGGAAGCGGCCGACATGGGGCTCGTGACGTCCGTGGTGGCCGCCGAACGGCTGCCGGAGGAAGCGCGACGCGTGGCCACCGCGCTCACCCTGGGGGCGACGAGGGCCCTCGGCGCGACCAGGCGGCTCGTTTCCGCCGCCCTGTCCGGCGACCTCGACCCGCACCTGGATCGTGAGGCCCGCTCTCTCGCCGAGACGGCGGCGTCCCCCGAGGGCGTCGAAGGCGTCGCCGCCTTCCTGGGCAAGCGTCCTCCTCGGTTCTCTTTCCCCCATCCCACCGAATGACCGGAGAAAACTGTGGCCGAAGCCTTCATCGTCGATGCCGTCCGTACCCCAGTCGGCCGCCGCAAGGGAGCGCTCAGCCAGGTCCACCCCGCCGACCTGGGCGCCCATGTCCTGCGTTCGCTCGTCACCCGCACCGGGATCGACCCCGGGGCCGTCGATGACGTCTACTTCGGCTGCGTCAGCCAGATCGGGGCGCAGACGGGGAACATCGCCCGTACGTCATGGCTGGCCGCGGGGCTTCCCCAGCACGTGCCCGGCACGACCATCGACCGGCAGTGCGGCTCGTCGCAGCAGGCCGTCCACTTCGCCGCCCAAGCGGTCATGTCCGGCACCGCCGACCTCGTCGTCGCGGGCGGCGTCGAGGTCATGAGCCTGGTGCCCATCATGAGCCCGGCCATCGTGGGCGAACGCGAGGGCATGGGGATGCCGTACGACGGGGAGGGCTGGCGGACCCACTTCGGCGAGGAGGAGGTGTCGCAGTTCCGCGGCGCCGAACTGATCGCGCGGAAGTGGGATGTCTCGCGGGAGGACATGGAGCGGTTCGCCATGAACAGTCACCGGCGCGCGGTCACCGCCTGGGCGGACGGGGTCTTCGCCGACGAGGTGGTGCCGGCGTTCGGCCTGGAGGCCGACGAGGGACCGCGGGCCGACACCACTCTGGAGAAGATGGCGGGGCTCAGGACGCTCAGCGAGGGCGGCCGGCTGACCGCCGCGGTGTCCAGCCAGATCTCGGACGGCGCCGCCGCACTGCTTGTCGCCTCGCAGGACGCGGTGCGCCGCCACGGGCTCACGCCGCTGGCCCGGGTCCACAGCATGGCCGTGGTGGGCTCGGACCCGATCTACATGCTCACCGGACCCATCCCGGCCACCGAGAAGATTCTCGACCGCGCCGGGCTGTCCATCGACGCCATGGACCTGATCGAGATCAACGAGGCGTTCGCCTCGGTGGTGCTGGCCTGGCAGAAGGAGACCAGCGCGTCCCCCGAACGGACCAACGCGTTCGGGGGAGCGATCGCGCTCGGCCATCCGCTGGGCGCCACAGGAGCGCGACTGATGACGACCCTGGTGCACCAGCTTCGCCGAACCGGCGGACGGTACGGCCTGCAGACGATGTGCGAAGGGGGCGGGATGGCGAACGCCACAATCGTCGAGCGGGTATGAGAGCCGGCCCGCTGGAATCGCGGCGGGCCGACCCGGTGATCAGCCGTGAATGGTATTGAGGATGGCGGCGAGCTTTCCGGGCGCGCTGATCATCGCCAGGTGGCCGGTGTCGAGATCGATGACGTCCGGCCGGAGCAGTGCGATGGATCGCTGCTGGAGCTCCTCGACGTAACACAGGTCCCGCGTGAGGTGCAGGTACGTCCGCGGGATCTCGCGCCGGTATCCGCTCAGGTCCACGGTCTCGCTCAGCAGGGCGGCCGAGTCGTCGATCAGCCGATCCAGCGTGGACACGGTGGTCGCCTCGTCCATGTCCTCGCACAGGATCGCGGCGGCGCCCTCGCGGGTCTGGTGGTAGACGCCGCCGGCGATGGACTGCTCGACCAGATCCCGTACGCCGGGGTCGATCTGGTCGAGCACCCGGGATCCGTCGGGAGGAACCACGGCCGAGACGAGAACGACGTGCCGAATCCGGTCCGGTATGAGGTCCAGGACACGCGGCACCGTGACTCCCGCGAAGGAGTGACCGACCAGCACCACGTCCCGCAGATCCTTGGCTTCGACATCCTCTCGGACCGCGTCGGCGCAGTCCGCGAGGGTGACCGTGTCGAGCCCGACTCCGGCCCTCGTCCCGCGGCCGGGAAGGTCGACCGCCAGCGCCTGAGCGTTCAGGTGGGGGATCAGCTCGTCCCAGCAGTTCGCGCCGAAGCCGGCGCCGTGGATGAGAACGAACGGCATGGGTGGCCTCCTCATTCGGAATGTCGGTGAACCTTAACTGAATTCAATTTCGCTGTATAGGTCTCGTGCCCATGCCGTTCTCGTTGCTAGCTTAAGTGAGTTCAGTTCGGGAAAGACTGATCGAGGATGGTGCATGATGGGCGCTTCGTGGCGTCGACGAGTGTGCTCCGCTCTACTCACAGGCCTGCTCACCACGGGAATGCTCGCCGGGGGCTGGGCACCCGCGCGGGCCGATCGCCAAGCGCCGACTCCATGGCCGGGCGGGCGATGGGAGCCAGGACCGGCCCGCTACGGAACGACGATCCTGTCGAACGTCCCGGTGCGGATGGACGACGGTGTGACGCTCACGGCCACAGTGGCCTACCCGACCGATCCGGCCACCGGCCGGCGTGCCGCCGGCCGGTTTCCAGTGATCTTGCAACAGACGCCGTACACGGATGACGTCAATTCCTTCTTCGTCCCGTACGGCTACATCTTCGCGACCGTTCGATCGCGAGGCAGCGGCACGTCGGGCGGCGAGTTCGGGTACGTGTCGGCACGGGATCACCGAGACGGTGTGCGGACCGTCGACTGGGCGGCCCACGAACTGGACGGCTCCAACGGCATCGTCGGTGGATATGGCTGCTCCTATGCCGGAGAGACCCAGCTCTACACGGCCGCCAACGTCGGCCGCGGCTCGCCCCTCAAAGCGATCATTCCCACGTGTACCGCGCAGGACTACCTCCGGGAGACCTTCCTGGTGAACGGGATCCTGACCGGAGACTTCCCGTTCCTGCGCCGCGCGGCCGCCTCCGTGGGCGACACACCCTCGGCGAAAGCCTTCTTCGCCGATCTGGTCGCGAACATCGAGAGCGGTGGTGACGCCGCCTACAGCCGGGACTTCTGGCGGGCCCGCCAGCCCATCACCTTCGCCCAGAGCATCGTGGACAACGACATCCCCGCCCTGCTCTGGAGCGGATGGGACGACGTCGTCATCCGGGGCGCAACCGAGTTCTACACGGCGCTGCAGAACGCCTACCACGACCGCCCCGTCCAGGCCGCGATGGATCCCAGGCAGCCGACCACCGGTCGCTACCAGATCATCGTCGGCCCGTGGGGACACGGTCAGGGCCTCGACAACACCATCATGCTCGAGTGGTACGACACATGGCTGAAGCGCAAGAACACCGGCATCGAGCGGACCGACACCCCGATGCACCTGTACGAGCTACGCACGGACCGCTGGATCAACGCGGCGCGCTACCCGATCGTCCCGGACTACACCACCTACTATCTCCACGCGAACGGAGCGCTCAAGTCGTCCCGGCCGTCAAGGGGCAGTGACGCGATCGCGTGGGCCCAGCCGAGCGTGGCGGGCAGCACGCTCACGTACTCGACGCCTCCCCTCGCGGACGGCGCCACCCTGGCGGGACCCGTCAGCGCGGCCGTGTACGCGAGTTCCAGCAACACCAACCTCCAACTGATCGCCACCCTCGCCGACGTCGCGCCCGACGGGACGGCGGCGCCCATCACGTTCGGGGCGGTCCTCGGCAGTCAGCGTGCCCTGGATCCCGCCAAGAACTGGCGCGACCGAAACGGGACGATCATCCGCCCCTTCAACCGGCTGACCGGTGACGACTACCTCACGCCCGGTGTGGTGACACGCTTCGACATCGCGCTCCACCCCCGTCTGTGGGCCGTGCTTCCGGGACATTCACTCCGCCTCACCCTCACGACCCAGACGCCCGATTCCGCCTGCACGGGCTTCAACATCCTTCCGTGTGCTCTCACCGCCCCCGCGCGGGCCAGCGTGGCCGGTGGTGCTTACCGGATCCAACGCGGCTCGGCGTGGCCGTCCTCCGTGAGCTTGCCGCTCCTGAGAGCCGGCTGCTTCCGGACGGCGGCCAGCGCGGTCACACCGACGAGCGGCGGCCTCTCTCAGCCCATGGACTGGTCCGCCAAAGGGCCCGGCAATCCCTGCAAGCGTGACAACTGACCAGACGCGCGCCGTCGGTTGCCGGCCTGCCGCGAGAACCCGAGCTCGACCTGGGCGGGCGCGTTCTTGTGAGTATGATGACCTGGAATGGGAGTAGAACCGAGTTCAAGTCAGCTCGACCATGGGGCTTTGGCCAGGTCGCGACGTTCTTCGGCGCAGATGTCAGGGGTGGGGTGATGAAGGCAGCGAAGATCACGGAGCCGGACGAAGGTCCCCGTTCCAAACGGGGGGCCATCTTGACGGCTGCGATCAAGAATTTCGGCAAGAACGGCTACGACGCCACCAAGTGGTCGGTGGTTGCCGATCAGGTAGGAATCGGGCAGACAGCCCTTTATCACTACTTCGAGTCGAAGGCCCACTGCCTGCTCACGATCATGCGGCTTGAGCTCCAGCGTTCGCTGGAGATGTTCGTGAAGGCGACCGACGACCAGCCGGACCCGATGGAGGCGTTGCGGGAAGCGGTGCGCTCGGCGTACGTGGTGTCCGACCGCGATGTGGCGCAGATGCGGATCTTGCAGAACAACCTGGCGATCCTCGCGGTGCCGCGTAGTTCGAAGAAGGAGGAGGCCGAGCGGCTCGCCGCTCGCGAGCTGGTCCATAGGATCGAGGACGCGTGGACCGAGCTGCTCCAGCGAGGGATGGACGAGGGCGCCTTCGTCCGCCGTGACGCGCACACGCTGGCCCTGAACATGCTCGGCATGATCGTGAGCGTCTGGCGATGGTATCGCCCCAGAGGTCCGGTGACTCTGTCCAACGTGAGCGAGCTGACCGAAGACTGCTGCGTGCGGATGGTCGCACCGTAGCCGATGGTCCGACGACCGGCATGGCCAGTGGGGAAGGCCGTGCCGGTCGCTCTGTGTCGGGATGAAAGCACCGCGTTTGGCTCATCAGGCTATTGCCCGAGTGTGAGCGCGGCGATAGAGTCCCGTAAACTGAACTGAACTCAGTTGTGGGAGTACGTCATGCGCCTCCATTCAACGCACCTTCTCACCACCTGCGTCGCGGCCCTCGTGCTCGCCACGGGCGCCTGCGGTGGTGGCTCCAACGCCGCGGACGACAAAGAAATCAAGATCGGTGCCTGGTACCCACTCACGGGCCCCGTGGCCGCCTCCGGCGTCCCGCAGCGCGCGGGCGCCGACGCCTACTTCAAGATGATCAACGACAAGGGCGGCATCAACGGGCGCAAGATCAACTGGATCGTCAAGGACAACGCCTTCGACCCCCAGCAGACCGTCCAGATCGCCCGGGAGCTGATCGGCCAGGACAAGGTCGTGGCCATCGTCGCCGCCAACGGCACCGCGCAGGGCGAGGCGAGCTTCCCCTTCGTCCTGCAGCAGTCGAAGATTCCGATTCTCAACGAGCTGGGCGGCGCCGCCAGCTGGTACACCCCGCCCCGTCCCGGCCTGTTCGGGGTCCAGACCCTCTACGAGGACCAGGCGGCGGCGCTGGCGGCCTGGGCGGCGGAGGACGGCGCGAAGAAGGTACTGGTCGTGCACAGCGACCCCGCCGCGTTCGTCAACGTGGCCAAGCAGGTCGGGCCCGTCCTGCAGAAGGTCAGTCCGGGCAGCAGCGCCGAGCTGTTGTCGGTGAAGTTCCAGTCCACCGACTGGAGTCCGACGATCACGCAGGTGAAGGCCAAGAAGCCCGACGCGGTGATCGTGATCCTCGCCTCGCCGGAGGCCGCGGCCTTCCTCAAGGAGGCCAAACTGCAGGGCCTGTCCGTGCCTGCCTACGGCTACGCGCCCACGGCGGCGGCCTCCACGCTCACCCTCGCCGGTGACGCCGCAGAAGGCTTCAAGGCGGTGCAACTGGTCAAGGCGCCGAGCGACAGCGATCCGTCGGTCAAGGAGTTCCGCGACGCGATGGCCAAGTACGAGCCGAAGCAGGCCGCCGACTTCATCGCTCTCTGGGGGTGGGCCTCAGCCAAGGTCTTCGTCCAGATCGCGCAGACCGTACAAGGCCCGATCACCTCGCAGTCGCTTGTCCAGGCGTACGAGAAGGCGGGCAAGATCGATCCTGGTGTCGCGCCGGTCATGAACTTCAGCGCCGCCAACCACCTCGGGACCCGCAGCGTGCAGAAGGTGGTCGTGAAGGGTGGCCAGTTCGTGGCGGAAGGCGACTTCTTCACACCCCCAGACCGGTGACACCGGCTCACCTGCTTTCCTTGATGCTGAGGAGGATCGATGATCATGGTGTTGCGAGAGTACATGGCCTGCATGGACAGCCAGAACCCGGAGAAGGCGCTCGAGTGCGTGGAGCCGGACTTCCGGTTCCTGCTCGCTCTCCCCGGCGGTCAGGTGAGCGGACAATCCAAGGAGGACTTCGCCCGGTACATCTCCGGCCGCAACGCGGTCGAGCGGGTACACAAGGTCCTCCGCTCGGCGGTCGACGGGAACCTCGAGATGGTCTACGGGGTGGTCGTCGAGTCGGGTAAGCCCACCGGAACGTTCCACTCCGCGGCCGTCGTGTCGGCCAACGGGAAGATGCTCCGCTACCAGTCCTTTTTCACGACCTCGTTCGAGCTGCTGGACTGGCCGGCCGCTGATCAGTAGAGGAGAGACCTCATGTACAACCTCGTACTGCTGGCCGCGCGGCCGCCGGAGTGGACCCACGAGCAGTTCATCGCATGGTGGCGGGTCGAGCACGCGGAGCTCACCTATCGGCTGCCGGGGCTGCGGGCGTGGCGGCACACCGAGATAGACGCGGCGTTCGACACCCGTTCCGAGGGCTGGGACGGGGTGTCGGTGCTCAGCTTCGACAGCGCGGAAGACCTCCGGAAAGCGCTGGACAGCCCCGAGTGGGCTGCGGCGGTCGCCCAGGTCGGCGACATGAGGGGCCGCCGACTCGCCGTGATGGGAACCGAGAAGGAAATGTTCACGGGCTGACCAGCGTGAGTGATGCGAGGAAAGCGTATGCGACAGGTAGTGAGTGAGTTCCGGCGGCGGGCCGAGGAGTCGGATTCCGTGGCCGTCATCGACGATTCGGGTAGTCACACCGCACGCGAGCTGCTCACTCATGCGGCCGAGCTCGCTGACGCCGTGACCGGCCCGGGTGGTGCCGGGACCGTGCTGGTGCAGGCCGACAACTCGTGGCGGACTGTCGCGGCGAGCCTTGCCGTGGGGATGAGCGGCGGCGTGCTGGCGGTGGTCAACCGGCACACGACCGACGCCGAGTTCGCCGCGGCCTTCGAGGACATCCGGCCCGACGCCGTGGTCGCCGAACCCTCCGCCCTTGAGGAGTGGGCCGTGCCCGCCCTGATGGCCGGCGCGGGCCGGCACGAGGTGCTGGACGGCTGGGCGGCCTGGTCAAGCGATGGGCCACGGGACGTCTCGCGGTGGTCCGGAGGTTCGCTGATCGGGCTGACCTCCGGGTCGACGGGACGGCCCAAGGGGGTGGTGCAGTCCGAGGACGCCTTGCGGTACGCCTGCTCGCACACCATCGCCATCAACGGCCTGCGCCACGGGGACGCGATTGCCGCGATCGTGCCGCTGTCGTCCACCGCGGCGTACTGTTTCGGGGTCTTCCTGGCCCTGTCGCTGGGCGGTCCGCTGGTCCTGTGGCGCAGGTGGGACCCCGCCGTGGTACTGGCTCGGATGGCCGAGACGCGGGTGCGGTGGACCATGTGCGTGCCGACCATGTCGCTCCAACTGGGCGCCGCCGCTTCCGGGTCGCGGGCGCTCCAGGGCGTACGTTCGATCACCGTCGGTGGCGGTCCGATGGACGTGGCGGCCATGACCCGGGCCGAGGAGTCGCTGGGCACCAGGATCCTGCGGGTGTTCGGGATGTCGGAGTGCCTGGGTCACACCTCGCCGTCGCCGGAGGAGCCGGTGGAGATCCGGCTCGGCCGTGACGGCCGTCCGTTTCCCGGCACCGAGCTTCGGGTGGTCGGCCAGGATGGCCGTGAGGTACGGCGGGGTGAGGTCGGCCGGGCCCAGGTGCGCGGGCCGTCGCTGTTCCTCGGGTATGCGCATGAGGGCAGGCTGGACCCTCCGGAGGTGACCGCGGACGGGTTCTTCCCGACCGGTGATCTCATGATGACCAACGAGGACGGGACCGTCAGCGTCATGGGCCGGGAGAAAGATGTGATCATCCGCGGCGGCCGTAACATCGACGTCACCGAGGTGGAACGCGCCGTCGCGTCTCATCCGGATGTCTCGCAGGCCTGTGTGGTGCCGGTCCCCGACGAGATTCTCGGTGAACGGGTGGCCGCGCTGGTGACCTCCGCTGACAGAGGCGGGATCGGGCTCGATGAGATCAGCCGGCACCTGCAGGAGGTGGGGCTCTCCAAAGCGAAGTGGCCCGAGTTCGTGTTCGCCGTCGACGAGCTGCCGCAGACCACGGTCGGCAAGATCTCCCGAGCCGGCGCCCGTGACCTCGCCTGTGACCTGCTCGCGGGCCTGGCCGGCCAGGCCCGCGAGGCGGAGAAGTGACGGCACCTGCCCGGGGGGGCCAGTGGGTCGAGTCCGGAGCCGAGCTGATCCAGTCCGGAGTGCACCGCGTTCCGCTGCCGCTTCCGGGTGACGGGCTGCGTGCCGTCAACGTCTACCTGCTCGAAGAGGACGACGGCATTGTCATGATCGACGGCGGCTGGGCGTTGCCCCACTCCCGCCGGGCCCTCGAGGAGGCCATGGCATCGGTGGGGTACGACCTGGGTCAGATCACGAAGATCTTCGTCACCCACATCCATCGCGATCACTACACACAGGCCGTGGCGCTGCGCCGGCTGCTGGGGTCGCGAGTGTACCTCGGTGCCGGCGAGCGGCAGGGCCTGGAGCTGTTGGGCGAGGTGCGCAGTGACGTGCCGGTCACCTCGCTGCGAGTGCTCCGCCGTGGCGGCGCCGGCGACCTCGCCGACCGGCTGTCGGGCGTTGACCACGGTGGTTTCACCGCGAGCGACTGGGAAGCGCCGGACGGCTGGCTCAGCGCCGGGGTTCTCAAGCTCGGCCGGCGGGCTCTCCATGTCATCCCCACGCCCGGCCACACCAAGGGGCACGTGGTTTACCTGGACGAAGCGGGGGGTCTGCTGTTCGCTGGTGACCACGTCCTGCCGCACATCACGCCGTCCATCGGCTTCGAGCTCGGCGAGTCCGAGCGCCCCCTGGCCGACTACCTCGATTCGCTGCGGCTGATGACCCGCTTCGCCGACGCGCGGCTGCTGCCCGCGCACGGCCCGGTCACCGAGAGCGCCCATGCGCGCGTCGCCGAGTTGCTGGCCCATCATGACGTACGGCTGGCGCAGGCACTACGGGCTCTCGGCACGCGGACCCTCGACGGGTACGCGGTCGCGCGGCAGCTGACCTGGACCCGGCGAGAGGTGCCGTTCGCCGGCCTGGACGACTTCAATCAGATGCTCGCGGTCAATGAGACGGTCGCCCACCTCGACGTCCTCGTCGCGCGCGGACAGGTGACAGTGGAGCTCGACGGCGAGGTGGGCAGGTACACGCGGGTGGACGGCGGCGCGGAGTGATCGGCGTCCGGTCCGCGCCGCCATAGCCGGCCTCAGCGGGCGGTGTAGCCGCCGTCGACGTACAACTCGGAACCAGTGATGAAGCTCGCCTCGTCGGAGGCCAGGAAGAGCGCGGCGTTGGCGACTTCGTCAGTGCTGCCCAACCGGCCCATCGGGGTGTTGTCGACCATCAGGTCGAGCCGGGGCGTCCCCCGCCAGAGCTTGCGTGACAACGGGGTCTCGATGAATCCCGGGTGCAGCGAGTTGACCCTGACCCCCCGCGTCGCCCAATAGAGCGCCGCGTTCTTCGTCATCAGTCGGACCGCGCCCTTGGCGGCGTGGTAGGAGAACTGCCCACCGAATCCGCCAACCGTGCCGAAGATCGACGAGACGTTGACGATCGAGCCCCCACCGGAGCGCTCGATCACCGGGCCGACGTGCTTCATCCCCAGCCAGACCCCGCGCTGGGTCACCGCGACGACCGCTTCCCAGGTCTCCAGCGTCTCCGTCTCCACGTTCGTCATCTTGGCGATGCCGGCGTTGTTGACCAGTACGGCGATGCCGCCGAACCGCCCGTCCACCTCGTTCACCACCGCCTCCCAGGCCTGCTCGTCGGTGACGTCGAGGCCCATGCCAAGGGCGCGTCCACCCGCCGCCGTGACCTTCTCGGCGGCCTCTTCACAGCGTCCCGCGTCCACGTCGGTGATCACGACCGCCGCGCCCTCCTCGGCGAACCGGCGGATGACTGCCTCGCCGATTCCGCCGGTCGCGCCGGTGACCAGGGCTACGCGTCCGGACAGTCGAGCTTTCACGGCAATCTCCTTTTCCGACCGGCCATCGACGGGCCGGCCGCCATGCGTTGGTGGACTTCAAAACTGGGTCAGGGGGTCTCAGACCGTGAATCGCCCGCCGTTGCTCAGCAGCACGGCACCCACCACGTTCGAGGCGCCAGGAGAGGCGAGGTACAGGATGTTGTCCGCAAGCTCTTCCGGGGAGGCATACCCCACCGGTCCCGATGCTTCCAACGCCTGCCTGACGGCCGTGGGAGTTCGGGCCGCCATGGGGGTGTCCACGGGACCCGGCGCGACGACGTTGACCCGTACGCCGAACGCCGCCGCCTCTTTGGCCACCGACTGCGCGAGCGCGTGTACGCCCGCCTTGGACGCCGCGTAGTGGGCGTAGCCCGTCAGCGTGTCGAAGGCCGCCGACGATCCGACCATGACCACGGCGCCGCGACCCGCCGGGATCATCGCGCGCACCGCGGCACGCAGGACGTGGAACGACCCGTCGAGGTTGATCGCCATGACCCGGCGCCACTGTTCGTCCTCGAGATGCCGGAACACGTCGAGGGGCTCCCCTGACTGCTGGGCGGCCAGGATCCGCTTCTTGGCGCGCGGGTCGTCGACTCCCGCGGTGTTCACCACCACATCGAGCCGGCCGTGTGCCTCGACGATCCGTTCGACCTGCGCTTCGACAGCGGCGGCGACGGTGACGTCCAGGGCGGCCGGGCGGCCGGTTTTGGTCGTCGCGGCCACCGTACGCGCTCCGACCTCGTTGACGTCGGCCACATAGATCGCGGCGCATTGCTCGCGATCGAGCTGCCGGACGACTGCGGCGCCGATTCCGGAGCCGCCTCCGGTGACCAGAGCGATCGTCCCCGCGAATCGGCCGTTGGTGGTTCCGGTCATGCCGTCGGTTCCCTTCGCTCGCTGGTCGCTCACTGCTCGCTCAGGGGAAAGGCGATCTCAGGAGTCCGGCAGATCAGCAGTCGGCGGCACTTGCCGGACGCGGGATCCACGAGCGCGCTCACGTTGAACGACGCCTCGAACCGGCCGTCCCGCGTCACCAGCCCGAACCCCAACTCCACGTCGCCGACGGCCGTGGCCCGGACCAGGTGATGAACGAGCGTGTTCTTCTCGCGTTGCTGGAGGTAGCCGACCAGGCCCGCACGGTCGCCGCAGAACTCGGCGGTCTGGGCGTCTCCCTTGGAGAACACCACTGACATCTGGAAGTCATCGGTGATCTTCTTGAGCACACGTTCCGGTTCGTCGGAGTCCATCGTGGCGAACCACGCGTCGAGCAGGGGCGTTTCGGTGGCCATGGGTGGCTCCTTATCGATGACCGTAGGGTGAATTCCGCGCGCGGAAGCAAGGTCCTCTACCGGGAATCTCACGTCGCCGCCGCCTTCAGGGCGGTGTCGGCCGCGGTGAGCCCGAAGACGAGAGCTGCGGCGATACCGCCGGCGTAGGCGCGGTGCCACAAGCCGCCGACGTCAGACCCCGCCGCGAGGAGTCCGCCGAGCGGTTCGCCGTCCCCGCGCAGGACGCGGGCGTGGTCGTCGACGCGCAGGCCGTGGAACGGAAAGGTGATGGCCGGCACCGTCTCGATGACGTAGTACGGCGCTTCGTCGAGCGGGAGGCGGTCCAGCTCCCGGCCGGGCCGCAGCTCCAGCCCTGCCGAAGCGCGCTCGTTGAACGCCTCGACGCCGTCGCGAACGGCCTTGCCCCGGTAGCCCCATTCCTCGGGCAGGAAGGCCAGCTCGTCCAGGTCCTCGGCGACTCCGACGCGGCCTCCTCGCTTGCTCGCCAGGGCGAACTTGTCGACGGCGACGGCTCCCTCGACGTAGGAGCCGAGGACCCAGTCGCGGAACACCCGGGCGTCGGCGACGAGGAGACCGCGACTGCCGGGCTGCTCCAGCAACGCCATGGTCGTGAGGTGGTCGCCCTTCGTCTCATCCACGAACCGCTCGTTGTCCAGGTTGAACAGGAGGGCGTGCTCGCTGTAGTAGAGCGAGAGGTCCACGAAATCCGACGGATCGGCGAAGGACAGGCCGCTGGGGATGAGGTGGCCGTAGAAGCCGGCGTCCTCATGACCGGTGGCCGCGCCGACCTGGGTGGCCAGACGGTAGCCGCCGCCGCGGCTGTGGGGATTCGAGCGCAACTCCATGCGGTCGGCGTGCGGGTGTACATGAGCGGTTCGGAGTCCGAGGTCGCCCTGGAAACCGCCGGTCGCGATGAGCGTCGAGCGGGCCTGGACCTCCCTCGACGTGCCGTCGGCTGACCTCAGTCGCGCTCCGACCACGACCCCGTGCTCCGCCACCAGGTGTTCGGTGTCGGTGTTGAGCAGCAGCTCGCCGCCGCCCTGAAGGATGAGCCGACGGCAGGTGTCGACGTAGTGGTTGGTGTCGAACCGGTGTCCGCGGCCGAAGCTGAGGACGCGTTGCGCGTCCTTGGCCTCGACGCCGATGGAGCGGATCCACGCGATGCCGTCGGCGAACCGGTCCACCAGGGCGCGCTTCAGCGAGACGTCTCCGTGGGGATTGTGCTTCTCCATGACGTCGTGGCTCGGGGCAGTCCAGGCGTATCCGGCGAAGCGGGCGGACCCGCCGACGTCTTCGCTGATCTCGACGATCACCACGGACAGTCCATCGCGTGCCGCGCGGGCACCGGCGGTCAGCCCTGCCATGCCCGCACCGATGATCAGCAGATCGGTCTTCTCTGCGCTCACGCGGCTCTCCTCTGCCCGGATCGGCTGGTCGGCGGGGGTGGTTGCCATCCGCGTGCCACGATAGACCAAACTCAATTCAATTCAAGTCTTGACCCTTGTCGTAGTCGCCAGAGAGCTGATCAGCATCCAGAGCCCACGATGCGGAGCGCGAACTCGCTGTACTGCCACACGACGGCGTCCTCGCTGTGCTCGCCGTCATCGCGGTACCAGGCCGCCAATCCCATGCCGAGGTCGAGGATCGCGTAGGACGCGAGCCGCTCCGAGGTCACGGAGAACGCTCCCGCGGCGATCCCCGCTCGTACGAGATCGCGAAAGCAGGTCTCGTACTCGGCGCGCAGGTCGAGCACGCGGCCGCGATGAGGCTCGACAAGACTGCGGATCTCCCGGTTCCCGACGAACGCTTCACGCCGGTGCCGGGCGTGATAGCGGACGTGGGCCTCGCTCGCCCGCCGCAGGCGCTCGACGGGGTCGGTCGTGGTCGCGACCGCCGCACGGTGGGCGGCGAGCAGCTCCCGCATCGTCACGGCCATAATCTCGGCGAGCAGATCCTGCTTGGAGTTGACGTGCTTGTACAGGCTGGGCGCGCGCATCCCCACCATGGCACCGATGTCGGCCATCGTGGTCGCTTCGTACCCCTTGTCGGCGAACAACTCCAGCGCTACCGCACGGATGTGATCGAGCCTGTCCACAGCGCCTCCCTTCGGCTAACACATCTTAGCCCCTTGGTCTTGCACAGCCATGGTTGCGCGCTACAGTTCGGCTAACGATGATTAGCCACATGGGAGGCTCCATGGCCGTCGACCTTGCCCCCGGTCCAGCTGTCGCCGATGTCGCCCGGCGTACCGCGACGTTCATCCGCGAGGTGGTGATGCCCGTTGAAGAGCGACATCGTGGCGTCGTACGGTCGGAGGACGTCCGCAGGCAGTTGCAGCAGGCCGCGAAGCAGGCCGGGATCTTCGCCCCGCACGTCGCGCGGGAGTACGGCGGGCTCGGGCTGGACATGCTCGGCCGGGCGGCGGTGTTCGAGGAGGCCGGCTACTCCCTCCTGGGACCGCTCGCACTCAACATCGCGGCGCCGGACGAAGGCAACATGCACATGCTTGAGGCCATCGCCACCGGCGAGCAGAAGGAACGCTACCTGCGGCCTCTCGCCGCGGGCGAGGTCCGCTCCTGCTTCGCGATGACCGAGCCGGCCCCCGGCGCGGGCTCGGATCCGAGCGCACTCTCCACCTGTGCCACGCGAGTGGACGAGGGGTGGCGCATCGACGGCCGCAAGTGGTTCATCACCGGCGCGGACGGTGCGGGTTTCGCGATCTGCATGGCGAGAACCTCAGGGCGGCAGGGCGAAGCGGGTGGCGCGACGATGTTCCTCGTCGATGCCGGCAACCCCGGCATGAAGACGGTCCGGCACATCGACACTCTCGACGAGAGCCTGTACGGGGGGCACGTCGAGCTGGCCTTCGACAACTGCGTGGTCGGCGACGACGCGGTGCTCGGTCAGGTCGACCAGGGTTTCCGCCACGCCCAGGTCAGACTGGGTCCCGCCCGCATGACGCATTGCATGCGCTGGCTGGGCATCGCACGGCGGGCGCAGGACATCGCCGTGGCGCGGGCGGCGGAGCGGCGGCTGTTCGGGTCGCGGCTGGGCGAGCTCGGCATGGTCCAGCAGATGATCGCCGACAACGAGATCGACATCGCCGCGTCCCGTGGCCTCATCCTGCGGGCGTGCTGGGAACTCGACCGGAAGGAATCCGCGTCACAGTCCACCGCGATCGCCAAGACCTTCTGCGCGGAGGCGATCTGGCGCGTCGTCGATCGTGCCGTGCAGATCTGCGGCGCTCTCGGCATCTCCGGCGACGTCCTGTTGAGCCGTTACCTGCGGGAGGTCCGCCCGTTCAGGATCTATGACGGACCGTCCGAGACCCACCGCTGGGCCATCGCCAGGCGGGTGCTGCGCCGGCATGACGCGGAGGCGGCACAATGACCGGCACGGCCCCGTCCGTGGTCGACGGCCTGGATCTTCCAGCGCTCGAACGGTTCTTCGCCGAGCGCGTGCCCGGGTTCACCGGCCACCTCACCGCCGAGTTACTCCAAGGGGGCCGGTCGAACCTGACGTACCTGCTCATGGACGGGCGGCACAAGTGGGTGCTGCGCCGTCCACCACTGGGCGGGCTCACCCCGTCGGCGCACGACATGGGCCGCGAGTTCCAGGTCGTGGCAGCCCTCGCCGGCAGCCGGGTTCCGGTCGCCGGCGCGGTCGTCCTGGCCGGGGCGGAGGTGCTGGGCGTTCCCTTCTCGGTGGTCGAGCACGTCGAGGGGGTCGTGCTCCGGACCACGGACCACCTGCTCGCGCTGTCCGACGAGGACCTCGCCCGCTGCTCGTACGGATTGATCGATGTGCTGGCCGAGTTGCACGCGGTCGACCCCGCCGCGGTCGGGCTGGCGGCTTTCGGCCGTCCTGAGGGCTACCTGGCCAGGCAGGTGGGGCGCTGGCACGACCAGTGGCAACGGGTGCGGACCCGCCCCCTGGCCGACATCGAGCGGCTGCACGCGCGGCTGGCCGAGCGGTGTCCTCATGAGAGTGGCGCCTCGATCGTGCATGGCGACTATCGCATCGACAATGCCATCCTCGCCCGGAACGATCCCGCCGAGGTTCGCGCGGTGGTGGACTGGGAGATGGCCACGCTCGGCGATCCGCTGGCCGACCTGGGATTGCACCTCGTCTACTCGGATCCGGCGTTCGCTCCCGTCCTCGGCGGCTCGGCCGCCTCCACCAGTGAACGCTTGCCTACGCCCGCCGAACTCGCGCAGCGCTACGCCGCGGTCAGTGGTCGCGACCTCGGCCGGCTCGACTTCTATCTCGGGCTCGGCTACTTCAAGATCGCCGTGATCGCGGAAGGCATCCATGCCCGCTTCCAGCAGGGCATGACGCGGGGATCCGGGTTCGAATCGGCCGGCCAGGCGGTCGCGCCGCTGGCCGCCGCCGGCCTCCGCGCCCTGGAGCAGCCCGCCTCTCACTAGGAACGATCAGCCGCCGGTTCGCCTACCTCGACCCCCTGGAAGTACAGGTTTGGTGAACTGACTTCAGTTTACTAGCATGGGAGGCATGCTGATGTCGATCATCGGCGGCCGAGCGGTGGCCGCACTTCACACCACGGCGAGCCGGATGGCGCGGTGAGAGCGCTCAGGCTTCCGGGCTGGGGCACTCCGGCGGTCCTCACCGACGTCGAGCGGCCGACCCCCCGAGACGGCGAAGTCCTGCTACGAGTGGAGGCCGCAGGTCTGTGCCACTCCGACCTGCACGTCCTCGACGCGGGTCCGGCGGGCATGCCCTTTCCGGCACCGTTCACCCTCGGCCATGAGATCGCCGGTCGTATCGCGGCCGTGGGCCCGGCCGTCACCGACGTCGCCCTCGGCGATCCCGTCGCGGTCTACGGCCCATGGGGCTGCGGTGAGTGCCCGCGCTGTCGGGCCGGTAAGGACAACTACTGCGACCGCCGGGCGGAACTGCCGTGGGCTGGAGCCGGACTCGGCCGCGACGGCGGGATGGCCGAGTACGTCCTCGTGCCATCGGCCCGCCACCTCGAGCCGATCGGCGAGTTGGACCCCCTGCAGGCAGCGCCGATGACGGATGCCGCCCTGACGCCCTACCACGCCATCCAGCGATGCAGGCCGGCGCTGGGCGAGGGGTCGACGGTCGCCGTCATCGGCGTCGGCGGCCTGGGACACCTGGCCATCCAGATGCTCCGCGCGATGACACCGAGCCGGGTATTCGCCGTCGACGTGCGCGACGAGGCCCTGAGTCTCGCCGACAGATGCGGAGCCCACCTGAGCACCGGCATCTCAGGAGACACGAGCCGGGTCCTGAGGACCGCGAGCGGCGGTCACGGCGTCGACGTCGTGCTCGACTTCGTGGGCACCGACTCGACGCTTGACCTGTCCGCCGGGAGTCTCCGCGCCGACGGGGAGCTCATGGTGGTCGGCAGCGGAGGTGGACGGCTGAGCGTCCGGAAACCAGGCCCGCTCCCCCAGGGCGCCCGGATCTCACTACCGTTCTGGGGCACCCGCCCCGAGCTCACCGAGGTGATCGCGCTCGGCCGTTCCGGCGCGCTCCATGTCGAGGTCGAACAGTTCCCGCTCTCCGCTGCCCTTGAGGCGCTGGACCGGCTACGTAGCGGACGGCTGAAGGGACGAGCCGTAATCATGCCCGATTGACGCGCTCAACGTCGGCTCTGAGGCGGAGACACACTCCTGCCGCCCGGCACCGCTGACCAGCAGCACGACCTCGACACCACGACCACCGGTGCGGCCTGCCCAGGCTGCTCAAGGCGTGGCCGAGCCCGGCGCCTGCCAGCCGGGATCGGGGTGATCGCGGTGTTCTCCAGCCTGGATGAGGCCGAGCGAGAGCAACTCGCCCGACGCCAGATCCCCCTCGTCCTCCTGGATCCGGCCGACAACCCCGGCAAGGGAATCCCGTCGGTGAGCGCGGGCAACTGGAGCGGCGGGCTGGCGGCCACGCGTCACCTGCTGGAGCTGGGGCACCGCCGGATCGGCATCATCACCGGCCCCGACTATGCGCTGCCCGACCCGCCTACAGCCATCTTCGCGACGAACGACGGCCAGGCCATCGGCGTCTGCCACGCGGCCCGGCGACTCGGCCTGCGCATCCCGGACGATCTGAGCGTGGTCGGTTTCGACGATCTGCCGTCCGTGCAATGGGCCATTCCGCCGCTCACCACCGTTCGCCAGCCGCTCACCGCCATGGCCGCCGCGGCCACCACCATGTTGCTGACGCTCGCCCGTGGTGAGCCCTTGGTCCAGAACCGCATTGAACTCGCCACCGAACTCATCGTCCGCGAGAGCACCGCCGCTCCCACCCACCGCGGTGGGTGGGAGCGGGCGGCATCGCCACTAGCGCTGCAGTGTCAGCAGCCCTGGACGGTAGGGCAGGAGGCCGTAGTCGCCGCCGGAGCTGGGGCTACGTCCCTGGTAGAGCAACTGCAGGCTGCAGGGATCGACGGTCATGGTCTGGTCGGCGCTGGCGCGGACCAGTTCGCCGTGGCTGATGTCGTTGGTCCAGGTGGCGCCGCTGTTGGCCTTGCCCGCGAAGGGGTTGCTCTCAGTGGCGGCCTGCGGTGTCCATGAACCGTTCAGACTCGTGGCGGTGAACGAGCGGAAGTAGCGGCCCTGCGAGCCGATCGCCTCGACGAGCATGAGGTATCGGTTCTGGCCCTGGAGTTTGTAGACCTGGACGGCTTCGAACAGGTTGTTCGTCGAGTCGCTCATGATCACCGTCGATGTCGAGCCGAAACTGCCCGGGAAGTTCCCGATGGGCATACTGGCCCGGTAGATCTTGCCGTTGTCCCCGGCGAAGAACAGGTACATGTTCGTGCTGTCACCGATGAGGGTCTGGTCGATGGGTCCGGTGCCGGAGCCGGAGATGCTTCCGGAGAAGAGCACCTGCTGCGATGACCAGCCGTTCGGGTTGGTGGGGTCGCTGGAGGTCCTGTAGGAGAAGGCGGTCCCGCCCCACTGGTAGGCGAGCACCCAGATGTTCTTCGGGGCGAAGTAGAAGAGCGTGGGCGCGACAGTGCCGGAAGACATCGTGTTCTGGCCGGCCGAGGCCATGTCGGACCAGTTGGTGAAGAGGCCGAAGTTCATCGAACCCCATCTCGTCCCCGTGTCGTGCGTCGTCGCGTAGACGAGGTGCTTGCCGTTGTAGGGGGCGACGGTGAAGTCCTTGAGCGAGACCCAGCCCGACTTCGGGGTCGCCAGCGAGCCCGTCGATGTCCAGCGGTACGTCGAGGGAAGATCGCACGGGCCAGGGTTGCCGCCGCCGTCAACACGGACGAGCTGCCACTGCTGGTTGGTGCCGCCCCCGTCGTCGTACTGGACGATGTTCGCGCCGTCGGCGGTGGAGGCGCCCTGGACCTCCAGGGCCTTGCTGCTGTGGCGTGAGATGAACCGCACATAGCCGTCCGAGCTGTCGGCCAGCCGCCACTGCTGGTTGGTGCCGTTGCCGTCGGCCCATTGCACGATCGCGCCGCCGTTGGCGGTCGAGAAGTTGTAGACGTCGAGCACCTTGCCGGAGTGGCGGGACTTGATGCGGTAGTAGCCGCCGCCGGAGTCGACGAACTGCCACTGCTGCTGGTTCTGGTTGTTCCTGGTCCACTGGGTGATGCGGCCGCCGTCGGCGGTGGACAGGTTGTAGACGTCCAGGGCCTTGCCGCTGTTGCGGTTGACCAGCACGTACCAGGCGTTCGTGTCCACGGTCGCCGCGGAGGCGGGGGGTGTGGCGAAGGTGAGCAGAGTGGTGCTCAGTAAGGTCGCCAGAACGGCGGCCAGTAACGTGCGCAGGCGATTGCGTCTGCCGATGGTCGGCATTGTTTCTCCTTCGATCATCACAGGAACCGCCAGCGGCGGTCGTCGGATCCGTCGTCGTCGGCGAGCACGATCTGGGCGCCCGGGTAAGGGCGGCACGTGGTCTCCTTGTCCGGGTCAGCGGGTGCGGACGTGGCGCCGCGTCCGTGAGTCAGGGGGTGGCCAGCTCGAAGCGGTTCACGGTGACGGAACCGCCCAGGGCTTGGGTCGCGTGGTTGAAGATGCCGTAGCGGTAGCCCATGAAGAACTGCCAGGCGTTGTTGAGCGTGAACGCCGGGCCGAGCGGGGTGAAGGTCGTGCCGTTGGTGCTGTAGGAGAAGCGGGCTTGCCGGCCGGAGCCCGGTCGGACGTCGGCGTTGGCCCGGAGCCAGATCTTGCCGCCGCTGATGGCGGTGCCGGCTGCTTCGGCGCCGGTGCCGGTGGTGTTCCAGCTACTGTTCATGGTCAGGCCGTTGGTCATCACCACCCGGATGGCGCCGTTGTCGCGTTTGACGCCGATCCAGGCGGACGAGTCACGCAGCATGGCCAGCCCGGCCCGGTCGCCGTCGCGCATCGCGGAATAGTCGAGTTCGATGGTGGCGGTGGAGGTCGGCCCTTGGATGCGGTGGGTCAGCGTGTTGCGCGCCGCGTAGAGGTCGTTCGTGACGGTGGCGGTCTGCAGGCGCAGTCCGCTGCCCGACGACCAGCGGCTGTTGTCGGGGTTGTGGTTCCACTCCCACTGCGGGCCGAGCGCGCTCGTGGTGAAGGTGTCGGAGCCGATCATCGGTTTCACGGTCTTGGTGGTCTGGATGTTCGGCTTGGGATAGGAGGCCCCCCAGGCTCCGTTGACGGTCTGGACGGCGGGCCAGCCGTCGGAGCTCCAGGTGATCGGCGCGAGAGCGGGGACACGGCCACCGGGATAGGCGTCGACGAAGGCCATGTAGTACCAGTCGCCGTTCTGGGTCTGCACGAGGCCGCCCTGGTGGGGCACGCCGCCGCCGGAGATCGGGCCGGGCAGGTTGAGCAGGACCTGGCGCATCTCGTACGGGCCGAACGGGCTGCTGGAGCGCAGCACGTACTGGCCGTTGGCGGGACGGGTCAGCCAGATGTAGTAGTAGCCGCCCCGCTTGTAGAAGCGGGCGCCTTCCAGGGTGCCGACGTTGGAGGGAGTGCGGAACACCTGCTGGGTGCGGACCTGGCTGAGCCCGTCGGCCGACAACTGCGCGACGCTGATGGTCGTGTTGCCGTAGGCGACGTACATGGTGTCGTTGTCGTCGATCAGCATGCCGGCGTCGTAGTAGCAGTTGTTGATCTGCGACCGCTTGGTCCAGGTGCCGTCGACCGCGGAGGCGGTGTAGACGTAGGTGCGGTTGAACTCGACGCAGCCGAGCCAGTAATAAGTGCTGTTGCTCTTGCGGTAGTTGAGAGTGGAGGCCCAGATGCCCTTGACGTACGCGCGTCCGCCGTTGAGGTCGTAGGCGTTCGAGCCGAAGTCGAGTCTGGGCACCGAGTGGCCCGCGTACTCCCAGTTCACCAGGTCGTAGGAGCGCAGGATGGGCGCGCCCGGCGAGTAATGCATGGTGGAGGCCGAGTAGTAGTACGCGTCCCCGACCCGGATGATGTCGCCGTCGGCGAAGTCCTGCCAGACCACCGGGTTGGCGTAGGTGGTTGCGGAGTTGCCGGCGCCGTCGGCGGTGGAGGCGTCCCGCACCTCGACCGCCTTGCCGCTGGTGCGGTTGCCCCGCACGTACCAGGCGCTCGTGTCGGCCCCGCCCAGTGTGGAGCTGCCGGCGTTGAGCGCGTTGAGCGCGTTGAGGGTGGCGGTGTAGGCGGCCTTCTTGTTGCCGGAAGCGTCGAACAGCAGCGGATTCTGCCCAGTCCGCCAGGAGTCGCCGTCCCGGATGCCCCAGACCGTGATCCCGGTGCATCGGGAGACGGCCAGGCACGAGGTTGTCACGCTGGCATAGACGGCCGCCTGGTTCGCGCCCGAGATGTCCAGCTCGGTGATCTGCACGTCCACGCCAAGGCCAGCGAAACGCTGCAGGTTGGCCCGGTAGTCCGATGGCACCGAGTTCGTCAGGTGGGACTGGAAGCCGACACAGTCGATCGGTACGCCGCGCGCCTTGAAGTCGGCGACCATGTTGTAGATCGCGGTGCTCTTGGCGCTGATCCCGTCGGTGTTGTAGTCGTTGTAACACAGCTTGGCGGCCGGGTCCGCGGCGCGGGCGGTGCGGAAGGCCACCTCGATCCAGTCATTGCCGGTGCGCTGCAGATTGGAGTCACGCCGGGCTCCGCTGGTGCCGTCGGCGAACGCCTCGTTCACCACATCCCAAGAGCGGATCTTGCCACGGAAGTGGGTCGCGACCTGCGTGATGTGATTGGTCATCGCCGAGCGCAGCGAACTGCCGCTCAAGCCCCGCGCCCAGCCCGGCTGCTGGGAGTGCCACGCAAGGGTGTGCCCGCGCACCGCCATGCCGTTCCGCTGGGCGTGCTGGACGATGCGGTCGGCGTTGGTGTAGGTGAAGGTGCCCCGGGACGGCTCCGTGGCGTCCCACTTCATCTCGTTCTCCGGGGTGACGCTGTTGAACTCCCGGTTCAGGATCGTCACATACGTGCTGTCGCCGAGCTTGCCGGCCGCCACGGCGGCGCCGAAGTAGCGGCCCTTCTCCGCCGCCGACGCGCCCAGCGCCGTGGCCGCCAGGGCGGTGCTGCCGAAGGCCACCGACATCGCGCCGGCGATCAGTGCCACGACGAGCAGGGACACCGCTGCTCTCGGCCGTCGCGCGCGTGCTCGCTCCGCATGCCATGTTAGCGCTAACATAGCATCGATGGGCCGATCGCGGCGAGCGTGCCAAGACCACTCCGGATCAACGGGCGGGACCTGACCGGCATTAACGTTCGACCGGAAGGGCCTCCTGTGAGCGCTAACATTCATTGTTAAATGTCTTAACATTCGCTCTCACTTCCGTATAGAGCGGGTGTGCAAGGGCTTGCGCGGAGCTAACACAACGAACCGCCCGGCCGTCAAGAGCGCCCTTACCGCCCCCTGAGGTCCCACCCCTCCCCCACCTGGCATTACGCCATCCCGCTCACTGCCGCGCGTTGAAAGCTTCATTACCCCCCGCAGGATTGCAGGGGCTGGTCACGAGATCGAGGACTGAAAGTACTCTTATGATCGACCGCCAAAAACGCAGGTCGCGGCAATGGGGACGGTGAAACTATCCGGGCTCCAATGGCAGGAGTTTGAGTGCTTGGTAGAGCTGTTTTAGCCGGTCGGAGTCTCCTTGCTGTCTGCTGGTAGCGCGAGGACGCTCAGCACGACCTCGGAGCTGTACGCGATCTGACCAAGGGTTGATCGTCGCCTACGACCTGATCGCCAGGACAATGGACGAACGGTAGCGCTCGAGCCGGCCGGCAGAGCGCTATGCGGAACGGTCGTGGCCGTTGAGGGCTTCGCGGCGGTATTTGCGCCCGGTGGACTCGTGCACCCCGAGCGCACGGGCGAGCGCGGTCCCGGTCATTTTCGGATCCTGAGCAAGCAGGGCCGCCACCTGGGCTCGCCGGTCGCCGTCCTCCCTGGCCTCGCCCGTCGGCGCGTCTTGGCCGGCCTGTGTGGCCTCCAGTTCGGGCTCGGCGGACGCTGACCGGCGCTCGCCGGTTTCCCGCGCCAGCTCGCCTTGGTTGACCTGCGGCGTGGCGGGCATCGCCGGTCCCGGCTGCGGCTCCCGCGGCGCTTGGTGTGAGGCGACGCTCGGGTCTGCGGGCTCGGCGAGCGCTGCCTCCGACTGCCCCGAGTCGTGCACGCGATCGGCGATCTCGCGACCCGAGCGAACCACCCACATGATCAACTCGTAGGAGATCACCAAGGCGATCGCCGGCCACGCGGCCAGCGCCGCGGCCACGGGTCCCCGCTCGACCCCGTGCAAGATATTCGCTGCCAGCGTCGCGGCGACTCCCAGCGCCAGCGCCCAGCGGGCCAGTGCCGGCACAGCCAGGCGGTAGCGGGCACACCACAGCAGCACCATCGAGGAGGCGTAGATCATGCCGTCCACCGTCGCCGGGACCAGATGCGCCGACAACGCGTCCTCGGCGCCATACCTCTCGATCACCGCCACCGCATGCCAGTACGACACCCACGCGGCCACCGCCGCGACCGCCAGCACCACGACCGTCATCGACGCACGGATCAGCCGATCTCCGCCCCGAGGCACCTGCTTGACCGCATTCACTCCAGAAATGGTGCCATGTCCGATGCCTCACTTTGTTCCCATCAGTCACTTCTGTCTCAGACGGGCGATCCTCGATGCGGTCCGACGTCGGTCAGCAGACTTGCGGGTTGGTCGCGATCCGTCGGACGAACGGAATCGGACGGCCGCAGGCGGGAGTCGATTGCGATTGATCGGCTTCGCCGCAATTGACCAGAATGAACGCCATGGGTCAGGGGGACGGCCGCCGACGGCCGCACGCACAGGCGCCGATGGGGCTCCCGCTGTCGGCAGATCACAGTGTCCCGCCGTCTCCGTCCGACGTGTGCCCTTACCAAGGCCTCGCACCGTTCGAGACGGACAGAACCGAGCTCTTCTTCGGGCGGGCGCGGGCGACGCGCAATCTTCTTGATCGCCTGGGGCGGCGTCTGGCCGAGCAGGGGGACGTTCTGCTGGTCTCGGGCGCCTCGGGGGTGGGCAAGTCGTCGCTGCTGCGGGCGGGGCTGCTGCCGGCGCTGGCGGAGGGGAAGCTGCCGGTCGACGGATCGAAGCGCTGGCCGTGCCTGCTCATCACACCGACCGCGACGCCTTTGCGAGCCCTTGCCGAAGCGTGGACGGAGACGTTCGGCGGCCTTGTCGAGACGGTGTACGAGCGGCTGCGGGGCGATCCGCGGGCGGCGATGTCGCGGGATCTGCCGTCGGACGGGCGTCTTGTCCTGGTCGTCGATCAGTTTGAGGATCTGTTCACGCTGGTGTCCGAGGAGCAGGAGCGTCAGGCGTTCGTGAACGTGCTGCACGCCTTGACCGAGGGACCGCGGGGTGCCGGTGTGATCGTCGGTGTACGTGCGGATTACTGGGATCGGTGTGCGGCCTATCCGCAGTTCGCCGAGGCCATCCAGGATGGTCAGGTGATCGTCGAGCCGATGACGGAGTCGGATCTGCGGCTGGCCATCACCGGCCCCGCCGCTGCCGTCGGCCTGGAGATCGAGCCCGGTCTGGTGGAGACCATCCTGGGCGAGCTGCTCACCGACCGGGCCGATCGCTACGAGGTCGCGGCCCTGCCCCTTCTGTCGCAGGCTCTGCACAACACCTGGGAGCGACGTGAGGAGGGCCGACTTACCGTCCGGGGTTACGAGGAGTCCGGCCGGGTCCGCGACTCCGTACAGCGCACGGCCGATGAGGCTCTCGGGCGGTTGTCGGCGGAGGATCGCAAGGCCGCGCTGAGGGTGTTTCGGCGGATGACGTTGATCACCGCAGGTGGGCTGCTGGCGCGACGGCGAGTGAGCCTGGCCGAGGTCCATGCGGCGGCGTCGGCGCAATCGGCGCAGCGGCGGGGCCAGGTGGAGGCGCTGGTGTCGGCGTTCGCCGGTCGGCGGCTGCTCACCCTGTACGAGGACAGCGTTGAGATCGCCCACGACGCGCTGCTGACCGCGTGGCCGACGCTGCGCCAATGGCTCGAACCCGACATGGCCGCGCAAGCGGTGTACGACCAGCTCGTCGAGGCTGCCGCGCAGTGGGTCGAGCACCACCGCGACCAGGCCTTCCTGTACCGGGGAGCCCGGCTGCTGGCGGTCGAGGACAGCAGGCCTCGCTGGGACCGCGATGCCGACAGCTTCCCGCCGCCGGGTCCCACCGTGGCGGGCTTCCTCGCGGCGTCCACGCGGGAGGCGCGGCGGGCGACCCGCCGTCGTCGCCTGGTCACGGCCGGCCTCGCGGTCCTGTCGGTGCTCGCCCTCATCGGGGCCGGCGCCGCCGTCAACGCGGCGAACCAAGCCGATCGGCAGCGCATACTGGCGAGCTCCCGGCAGCTGGCGGCGCAGAGCCAGGTCACCGGCGACAGCTCCCTGGCCTCGATGCTGGCCGTGGCGGCCTGGCGGATCGCGCCCACCGACGAGGCCCGCAACCGCGTGCTGTCCGCGGCGACCCGCACCGGCCGGGGGAATGTCAGTGGGGACACGAAAAGCCTCGACGCGGTGGCGTTCAGCCCTGATGGCTCGATCATCGCGACGGGCAGCGACGACGGCACAGCGCGGCTGTGGGACACGGCGTCTCGGCGGCAGCTCGGCGCCCCGATCACCCGTCCGCAGTACGAGTGCTCCACCGTCGACCTGGCCTTCAGCCCCGACGGCCGTACGCTGGCCACGGCGTGCTCCGACACCGTCCGGTTCTACGACGTGACCACCCATCGCGAGGTGAGTGCCCCGCTGAAGCACACGGCGGTCGTGTCGGCGTTCGCGTACAGCCCGGACGGGAAGACCATCGTGACCGGAGACCTCAAAGGCGTCGTACAGCAGTGGGACGCGACCACGCACCTTCCGCGTGGCATCCCCATGGGCCGCCCGGACGATGGGCCGGATCCGCGGAGCAGTATCTATGCGGTGAGGTACACCCGGGACGGGAAGACCCTAGCCACCGCCGGCAAGGACAAGACCGCGCGGCTCTGGGACGCCGCCACGTCCCGCCAGATCGGCGCCCCCTTCACCGGACACACCCAACCCGTCAGCGATGTCGCCATCAGCCCGGACGGCACCACCCTCGCGACAGTGAGCGGGGACCGCACCGGCCGCCTGTGGGACGTGGCCACGCACAAGCAGAAGGGCAGGCTCATCGACCGCGGTGCCGGCTACGATTCGATCGCTTTCAGCCCCGACGGCACCCGCATCCTCACCGGCGGAGACAGCGGTCGCACCGTCCTGTGGGACACGATCAGCCGGCAACAGCTCATCCTGCTCGCCGACAATGTCGGCAGCGTCGCGAGCGTCGCGTTCAGCCCGGACGGGAAGCTGATCGCCGCCGCCGGCCAGGACGGTGTGGCACGGCTGGCCGACGTGCAGACCCACCTGCAGGTCGGGACCCTCATGCCCGCGCTGGGGGCCGTCGCGCTGAGCTCTGACGGACGGATCCTGGCCACCGGTGCGCCCGACTACGAGGACCCCTCGATCCGGCTATGGGACGTCGCCACCCAGCGCCCCCTCGGACCCCCGCTGAGATCCAAGACCGCTCGCCGTGGGGTGGATCGGCTCGCCTTCGCCCCGGACGGGCGGACGCTCCTGTCGGAAGGCCTTGACGGCCTGCGGTTCTGGGACGTCGCGAGCCGCCGCGAGATCGCCCATGAAAGGAACCTGCGGAGCGCCGCCATCAGCGCTGACGGCAGGCTCCTCGCCGCCGCTCAGGACAAGTCCCTCGTGTTCTGGGACATGGCCCGCCGCCAGGAGACCGGGCCGCGCATCACCGCCCCCGGCCACACCGACGTCATCACGGCGTTGGCGCTCAGCCCCGACGGCAAGACCGTGGCGACCTCGGGTTCCGACAACCGGGTACGCCTCTTCGACGTGACCACCCGCCGCGAGATCCCGGGCCCGTCCAACACGTCCCAGGTCGGGTTGGTCAGCGTCCTGGCGTTCAGCCCCAACGGACAGCGGCTGGCCTTCGTAGCCGCCGACAACAGCATCAAGTTGTGGGACGTGCCGGACCGCCACGCGGTCGGCGTCGCCCTGATCCCGGCCAGTGGGACGGATGCGCTCGCGTTCGGCCCGGACGGCCAGACTCTCGTCACCGGCCACAGCTACGGCGAAGTGCAGCTGTGGGACCTGCGGACCTACCGGCCGCTCGGCTCCCCGATGACCGGTCACACCGAGTTCATCGGCGCGCTGGCTTACAGCCGCGACGGGACGCTCGTCGCCTCGGTGGCGGGCGACAAGACCGCGCGGCTGTGGAACGTCCGCACGCCGCCCGACCCGGTGGCCGCAGCGTGCGCCAACGCCGGCCGCTCCCTCACGCGCGTCGAGTGGGAGAACGTGGTACCGCAGGAGGAGTACCGCGAGATATGCCCGTGACCCTCGACCCCGCCACGGAGAGCGGCGAGCATGCGCCCGCGAGGGGTGGCGTGCGAAACCGACCAAATCATGGTGAGCTAACGTCCGATCGCGGACCTGTTGTCCATCGGAGATTTAGGGCGCGCCATCCATACTGCACACCGCTACGAGGGAACCACGCCTGCCTGACGCTGGTCGACGTCTGGTCTCAGCTGGCGACCTGGCGGAGCCGCCTCCGCCGCCGGCCGAACCACCACACGGCGATCATCCCGAACGCCGACCCGGTCAAGAGCCCGGCCAGGAACCGGGACCCGGCCGGAGGATAGGACGCCACTAGCGTGGTCCCTCTCGACACGTTATGTGACACCTACGGCTTGGCCGACGAGATCATCGGTAGTCCGGCCGACGCCCCGGAGTCCGGCACCCCCGCGTAGTCGGGCAGCTCGACGCCGTTGATCGCGCGCCCGACCAGCTCGGTGAACCATTCGCTGGCGAAATCGGGACTCGGCTCGGCGTCCGGCCCCGGGACCTCGAGGCTGTGTACGTGCAACCGGCCGATCTCCTGGTTGGCCTCCACGAACGAGCGCATCCGAGCCTCGTAGCCGGCGAACCCGGCCTCCGGGTCCCACCCGGCGGCGGCCAGCTCTCCGGCCAGCAGGTAGGCGCCGACCAGGGCCAGCCCGGTGCCCGCCCCGGACATCGGCGACGCGCTGAACGCCGCGTCCCCGAGCAGCCCCACCCGTCCACTCGACCAGCGGTCCATCACCACCTGGGCGACCTGGTCCAGATAGAAGTCCGGGGTGTCGCCCACGTGCGCGAGGATGCGCTGGGTCAACCAGCCGAAACCGTCCATCCGCTCGCACAGCAGGCGCTTCTGCGCCGCGACGTCGCGGTAATCGACGTCGAAGTCGGCCGCGGGGAAGGAGAACATGGCCATCGCCCGGGTGGCGTCCGGGATGGGCCGCAGGCCGGCGGACCGTCCGGCCTCCTGATGGTCGATCATCCAGCGGTCCACTCCGAACTCGTTGGGCACGCTGTAGAAGGCCAGCACGAGCCCGAGATGGCGGATGAAGCGCTCGCGCGGCCCGAAGACCATCGCTCGCAACTGCGAGTGCAGCCCGTCGGCCCCGATCACCAGGTCAAAGCGCCGCCGGTCGCCGCCGGCGAAGACCACGTCGACCCCGTCCGCGTCCTGGCTGAGCTCGGCGATCCGGTCACCGAAGACGTACTCGACGCCGTCGCGGGTGTCGTCGTAGAGCACCTGGGACAGGTCCCCGCGCAGGATCTCGATGTCCGCGATGAACCCGTCGCCACCGTCGTCGTCGGCACGGAAGGTCTCCAGCACTTGCCCGTCCGCGTCCACGGTGTGCGCGCCGGCGGTGTCGGTGCACGCCGCGCGCACCGCCGCGTCCAGCCCCATGCGCCCGATGACCTCCTTGGCGACCCCGCGCGCGTCCACCGCCTGCCCGCCGGGACGCAGCTCGGGAGCCCGCTCCACCACGGTCACCTCGGCCCCCCGCCGGCGCAGCCAGTGGGCCAGCGCGGGTCCCGCGATGCTCGCCCCTGCCACCAACACCCTGGGACCGCTCACCCGCGTCCCCTGCTCGCCAGTCCGGACGGTGTGCTCCTGCTTGGAGTCGTCGACGCTCATCACTGCCTCCATGTGCTTCCTCCCGCGCTGAACGTTCCCAGCACAGGCCCACCACTGTCGGTGTGTCCAGCCGTATCGACCACGGATCCGCACAAAACTCATCGGCACGACCGACATCGCGTCCACGCTCCCGCAAACACCCTGAACTCGGCATGTGCGTGCGACGGGCATGGTCATGATCGCCTCGGCCTCGGCAGACATTGATGAGAAACGCCAACTCCGATGACGCTCACATCAGCCCAGACTGGTGCAAACCAGGCGAACCAGGCCGTCAGCCAGGCCGCCCGAATCGCCGCCGCGCCGAGGCCATCCGGTGGACACGCGAGCGGTACCCGTACATCGACGGCCTACCGGCCGACAGCAACCACCACATGCGCGCCGTCAACGACACGCTCGGCTACCGCCGACTCACAAGATCGTGACGCTCCAACTCGACCTGTGACCTACCGGTCCGCGGGCCGCCATTGGCTCAGGACGGTCCTGTCCGGCGGGCCGGTGGTTTCGCGGCCGGTCGTCGGTGAGGATGGGGGTGTGTCCGCGCGGCTGTCCTGGGTGGCTTCGGTGCGGCGGTCGCGCAGGGTTCCGGCCGGGGTCGCGATCGTCCTGGTGGTGCTGGGCGTCGTGGCGACCGCCGTCTCGCTGGACGCGCCGTCCGACGGCAGCATCATGCGACTGGGCTGGTCGACGTGGCGTCTCGACGGCGTCGTGGTGGACGTGCCGGCCGCGCCCTCGGGGCCTGGGCTGCGGACCGGGGACCTGGTGATCGCCGTCGCGGGCAGGCGCCTGGCCGATGGGCTCGGCGCCGTCTCTCGTCCCGGCCTGGGCGCGAGCGTCCCGTACGGCGTGGCCGGCGAGGACGCGGTCGTGGCGGTGCGCGTCGATCGGCCTGATCCGTACCCGCTGCTCGTGCAGGGCTGGGGCAATCTCGTGTTCGTCCTCGCGCTGGCGGGGCTGGCGGCCGCGCTGTACCTGCGGCGGCCCGAGGCGCCCGCGACGGCCCCGCTGCTCGTGCTCGCGGCCGGGCTGCTGGGCAGCACGCTCACCGTCGCCGTCGGACTGCCCGTACTCGCGCTGGCCACCGGCGGCCCTCAGCTCTGGCTGTTCCACATCAACGCGATCGTGTCGTACTCCATCGGCTGGGGAGCGTTCCTGGCCTTCGTGCTCGCGTTCACGGCTCGCCAGCCTCTGTCGCCCCGTACCCGGAAGGCGATCGCCGTCGCGTACGCCGCGCCCCTGGCCGCGATGGCCGCGTGGAGCGGGGTCGCGGCGCTGATGGCGCCTGACGCGCTGCGGTGGCTCGGCCTGCTGCACAGCGGTCAGACGGCGGTGGTGGCGCTGGTGCTGGTGGCCGGGACGGTCTGGGGCGCGATCAGCTATCGCGGCAACCCGGATCCGCTGATGCGCGGGCGGACGCGCTGGATGCTGGGCGGCGGCGCGGCCACGGCCGTACTCGGCATCGCGGGCTGGCACCTCCCGGAACTGATCACCGGAACGCAGCCGCTGCCGTGGGGCGCGCTCGGCCTGTCGGGACTGCCGTTCGTGGCCGGGATCGGGGTCGCGCTGCGCCGCCACCGCCTGTTCAACGTCGAGAGGCTGGCCAACCGCTCGCTGGTGTACGCCATCGTGGTCGCGCTCCTGGTCGCCGGGTACGCGGCCGTGGTCGCGCTCCTGGTCAGCGTGCTGCGGTTGTCGGGCACCGTGGCCGCCGCGCTCGCCGCGGCCAGTGCGGCGCTCGCGCTGGCGCCGCTGCGCAACGCGGCGCAGAGCACCGTCAACCGCGTGATGTACGGCGACCGCCACGACCCGGAGGGGGCTCTGACCCGCCTCGGGACACGGCTGCAGGCGGTGCTGCTGCCCGCCGAGATGCTACCGGCGATCGTGGAGACCGTGGCCCGGTCGTTACGCGTGCCGTACGTGGCGATCGACCTGGTGGACGGCGCGGGCGAGCGCCACTCGGCGGCCCGGCACGGTGTCGCGGCGGGCGAGGTGCACGCCGAGCCGCTGCGCTACCACGGGACGCTCGTCGGGCTCCTGCTGGTCTCGGCGCGCGGCTCGGACGACCCGCTCGATCCCATCGACCTCAGCCTGATCGCCTCGCTGGCGCAGCAGGTGGGAAGCGCGGTGCAGGCGGTACGGCTGCACGACGACCTGGCCCGCTCCCGCGCCGAGGTGGTGGCCTCGCGGGAGGACGAACGCCGCCGGCTCCGCCGCGACCTGCACGACGGGCTGGGACCGACGCTGGCCGCGATCGGGCTCAAGGCCGCGCTGGCGGCCCGCGCCGTACCGGGTGACTCGGCGGCGCGTTCCCTGCTCGGCGAGATCTCCGCGGAGGCGAGCGCGTCGCTGACCGACATCCGGCGCCTGGTCGAGGCGCTGCGCCCGCCCGCGCTGGACGAGCTGGGCATCGTCGGAGCGGTACGCTCCCGAGCGGCGACCCTGGCGGGAGCGATGCCGATCGAGGTCATCGGCGAGGAAGGCTTGCCGCCGCTGCCCGCCGCGGTCGAGACGGCGGCCTACCGGATCGCCGTCGAGGCGATCACCAACGCGGTCCGGCACAGCGGCGCGACCGGCTGCACCGCCGAGATCGCGCTGGCGGCCGGCGGCGTCGAGGTGACGGTACGCGACGACGGCCGCGGGCTCGATCCTGAGCGGGCGCCCGGGGTGGGGCTGCGTTCCATGCGGGAGCGGGCCGCCGAGGTCGGCGGGGAATGGTCGATATGCTCCCTGCCCGAGGGGGGCACCTGTGTGCGCGCCTTCCTGCCGGCGGATCTGGGCGAGTCTGGGAGGACACGATGATCCGGCTGATCCTTGCCGACGACCACCCCGTGTTCGCGTCGGGCCTGCGGGCCCTGCTCGACTCCGAGGAGGACATGACGGTGCTCGCGGTCGCCGTGACCGGCGAGGAAGCGCTGCGCTCGGCGATCGAGCACCGGCCCGACGTCGCGGTGCTCGACGTCAACATGCCCGGCGGCGACGGGCTCACGGTCACCTCCCGGATGCGGGCCGCCGGTCTGCCCACGCGTGCGCTGATCCTGACGATGTACGACGACGACGAGAACGTCCTGGCCGCCCTGCGGGCCGGCGCCCACGGCTACGCGCTCAAGGGCGCCGGCCCCGAGGAGATCACGGCCACGGTTCGCGCGGTCGCCCGCGGCGAGGCGGTCTTCGGCGCCGGCGTGGCGACGCGGCTGCTCGCGCACTTCTCCAAGGCCGTCGTCGCTTCCCCGTTCCCGCAGCTCACCGAGCGGGAACATGAGGTGCTCGGGCTGGTCGCGCGGGGTCTGGACAACACGGCGATCGCGCGGCGCCTCGGCGTGAGCGGCAAGACCGTGCGCAACCACGTCTCGAACATACTGACCAAGTTGCAGCTGGCCGACCGGCCCGCGGCGATCGTACGGGCCCGCGAGGCGGGACTCGGCGGATCGCCATAGCACCCGTTCGCCTGCACGTCCCGGAACAACCTCCCGGCTCGACCAGGACAAGCGACCCATGACGACGGGACGCGGTACCGCCCACCCTGAGGGTGACTGATCGACGAGCCACCTTCAGGAAAGGACGATCCCATGCGCGGGACCCGAATGATGCTGGGCGCCATATCGACCACTACGGCCCTGATCGCGGGGCTGACCTTCGCCACCACCGGAACCGCCCACGCGCAGGGCACCGCCGCCGAGGCCACCAAGACCTTCTACTTCGGAACGATGCGGGCGGGCGACTGCACGATGTTCTCGGGTGCCCGATGGACCTTGACCGCCAGCGGCAAGGCATCCTTCGACGGCACGGTCACCAGCAGTGATGACGACGACGCCTGGCTGATGTGGGCGAAGATCAAGGACGAGAACGGCGCCGTGCTCGGCTGGCTGCGACACACCCGCTCCAACCCCACGAACCTGACGAAGTTCGTCATGAACATGCCCAGCCACGCCGAGCCGTACCGGTGGCTGATCAAGGACACCGAGGCAGAGTTCAACCCGGAGCTGTTCCCGCTCATCAAGCACATGTCGCTGAGCAAGCACTGCTGAGCCCGCAGCGCCGGCCCTGACGACGAACATGAGAGCGCGGGCGCTCGGCGGGCTGGGGCTGCTGGCCTCGGCGATGCTCTGCCTCGCCGGGACCCTGACCGCATCCACCGAGGTGATGTGGGGGGCCGGCGCATGGGCCGGGGTGGCGGCGACCGCGACGGTGTACCGCGACGTCGCGCGGCACGCGGGACGGGGGCGGGCCGCCGTCGCACTGGCCCTGCTCGGGGTGGTCGCCTCGGCCTGGATGGTCGAGGCGACGCTGCGGCTCGCCGGCGGGCGGTGGGTCGCGGCGCAGTCCGTCCCGCGGCTCGCCTTGGCCTATGCCGCCGCCGTCGGCATCGCGCTGCTGGCGTACGGGCTCACCCGCGCCGGACTGGTCCGGCCGGCGGCTGGAGCGGTCATCGCGTTCGCCGCTCTGCTCGGCCCGCTCACCGGCGATCCGGGAGCCCCCTACCTCCTGGGCGCTGGACCCCTCGGCGCCGCTCTGCTCACCGGCGCGATCCGAACATGCATCCCGGCACGGAGGTCGCAGGACGGCCCGGCCGGGGACTCGCCCCAATGAACGACCTGCTCCATACGATACGAAAGGAAAGATCGTCATGACCAACCCGAACTTCTCATCGTGGCAGAGCCAGCAGAACGCCAACCAGAACGCGGCCAGGGCGGCCCAGTGGGCGCGCCAATCCACTCAGGACTCGGCGCGGCTGGCGCGCCGGTCCGGCCGGTCGAGCTTCGTCGGCAACGTGATCGCGCTGCTGATCGTCATCGCCGTCCTCGTCGTCGCCGCGCCGTTCGTGCTGGAGATCATCGCCCGCGTCGGCTTCTGAGGCCTCTGAGGTGACAAGGGAAGTGAAGCTGCACCGACTCCACGATCATGAGGCAGAGGCACGGCCGCGTCGCCTGAAGGTCATGCCGTTCCGATCGATGACTTTGCTGGGGGCGAACCAGCGGCCAACGTCCTGAATTCTGTCGAACGGTCGCTGCGGCCGGTACGGCGCTCGTACAGCACACTTGAACGCGATGGCGTTGGCCGCCAGGCTGTCGAGCCTGCTCACGATCTCCAGGAGGAGGTTGTGGACGATCGCCGGATCCGGCCGTCCATCCACAGGGGCGAGAGCGTGCAGGCATAGAAAAGAAGTCCTCGACCGTGGTGAATCGTCCTGCGTCAGGATCGGCCACGTCCTCGGGCCGGAGATGCGCCACAAACCGCCGCTCGTTCGCCATGAAGACAATCATGATCCGGCGATTGTTCAATCGCCGCTGAAAGCGAGAGATCGGCGTTCGGGTTTCGCTCCGCATCCGAAATCACGGAGCGCGCCGATGTCGGCAGGGCGGCGACCTCGGATCATGGCCGACCTCCGTCACCTGGCCGCCGGCCTGGCCCGCCCGCTCGGCTGGACCGGCATCGCCGCTGTTCGTGCCGCAGTGACCGGGCGACATGGTGAGCCAGCGCACGTTATCTCGGCGAGTTGCCGGCAGGTAACTTCGGCGAACATATGTCCGCCTTATGTCCGGCCAACGCCCTGGTTCGCAGAATGCGTGATCCGCACAATCAGTCCGTGAACCTTCAGCGACTCATCCGGTCATTACAAATCGCAACCATCACGTTATTGATGATTGTCTCCTCGGTGCTGCTCTGGGCAGGAGCGACGCCGGCTCAAGCGGTGAAAAGCGGAAGCCCGGTGGCCGACGGCACATGGGGCTTCGTGGCGAAGGTGAACGTGGGCGAGACTCACGGCTGCACCGGAGCCTTGGTCAGCCCGCAGTGGGTGCTCACTGCCGCCAGTTGTTTCGCCGCTCAGGGGCAGTCCCTCACGAGCGGGGCGCCGAAGATCGCGACGACGGTGACGGTCGGCAGGACGGACCTGTCCGGTTCGGGCGGGCGGGTGCTGCCCGTGGAGTGGATCCACCCGCACCGCGACCGGGATGTCGTGCTGGTCAAGCTGTCATTGCGGGCCGTCGGCATCACGCCTGTCGCGGTCGGCTCCGCCGTTCCTGCCACGGGAGATGCGCTGCAGGTCGCCGGCTATGGCCGGACCGCTGATCAGTGGGCGCCCAACCGGCTGCATGCCGCGCCGGTCGTGGCCGGGGCCGTGGCCGCCGGCTCGTTCAACTGGACCGGAGCGAACGGCAGCGACGTGAGCGCCTGCCAGGGTGACGCGGGCGCGCCGGTGCTCCGCACGAGCGGGAGCCGCCCGGAGCTCGTCGGGCTCAGCTCCCGCGCAGGGCAGGGGGGCTGCCTCGGTGCGGCCGACGACGGGGCGCGCGGCGGCGACGCGGTGCGGGTGGACGACCTGGCGAGCTGGCTCAGCCCGGTCGCGATCGAGCCCACCACGTCCTTCACTCAGTACGGGTCCAGTCTGAGCGGGATCGGTGGTTATGACCTGGCTGACAACCGTGATCAGGTGGTGGCGTTTGACTACGAGCATTCGGGCAAGCTTGATCATCTGCTGCTCTACCGTCCGGGCTCGGAGATCGTCTTCATCGTCAAGCGGAATACGGACGGCACCTACGCTCCGGTCTATTCCTCGACCTCCGGTATCGGTGGCTACGACCTGAAAGACAGCCGGGACCGCATCATCGCCTTCGATTACACGGGTTCTGGGAAACTGGATCATCTGCTGCTCTACCGTCCGGGCGCGCAGACGGCCTGGATTCTCGAGCACGGCGCGGGCAATGCGTTCAGAGCCGTGTTCCACAGCTCGGCCGGCATCGGTGGCTATGACCTGAACAGCGCCGAGGACCAGATCATCGCCTTCGACTACGAGCATTCAGGGAAGCTGGATCATCTGCTGTTGTACCGGCCGGGGACCGGGATGGCCCACATTCTCCGGCACAGCGGTGGCGCCACGTTCACGCAGGTCTTCGCCACGGCCGACGGTGGGATCGGTGGCTACGACCTGAAAGATGCCGGGGACCGCATCATCGCCTTCGACTACACGAGTTCGGGTAAGCAGGATCACCTGGTGCTCTACCGTCCGGGCGGGCAGACGGCCTGGATTCTGCAACACGGCGCGGGCAATGCGTTCACAGCGGTCTTCCACAGCTCAACCGGCATCGGTGGCTATGACCTGAAGAGCACGGCGGATCGGATCATCGCCTTCGACTACGAGCAGTCGGGGAGGTTGGATCACCTGCTGCTTTACCGTCCGGGCGGGCAGACGGCCTGGATTCTGCAACACGGCGCGGGCAATGCGTTCACAGCGGTCTTCCACAGCTCAACCGGCATCGGTGGTTATGACCTGAAGCTGGCGAAGGACCGCATCATCGCCTTCGACTACAGGAGCACAGGCGGGCAGAGCAGTCTGTTCCTCTACCGGCCAGGCGACCGGATCACCTATTTCGCGGGACGGGCTCTTCCGCCTGTACGGGTGGTTCCGGTCACCGTGTCGCCCCTCATCGGCCCGGACTCCCTCGTGGAGAGATTCGTCTATCCCTTGAACTTCCGGCACGAATTCGCGGGCACCTCCGGTCAGGCCGATTGGGGTACGGACGAGGCCGAGGCGAAGAACTTCGAACTGATCTCCGGGAACGGCGGGATCATCTGGGTCTCGTGCACGGTGTCCGCGGAGAACGGGGTCGGCGTGATCAAGGTGTTCCCGGGCTTGTTGAACGGAGACACCGAGGTCGGCGAGCCGCACCTCGGCGTGACGGCGGTGTGTTTCAAGGTGCTCGGACCGACGGGAATGGTGAAGCTCCGGATCCCGAACGTCTACGAGGTCCAGGGCGACGGCCGCTCACCGGGGGCCGGCCACGACGTGGACGCGAAAGTTGTGAACCTGTCGTCCGGCGTGGAGCGGACCAAGCTCGTCGAGCGGGACGAGAGCGAGCAGTTCGGACGTACGGATGTCACGTGCGACGAGAGCCACCCGGATTACCCCGACAACTGCAGAGAGACCCTGCTGGAACTACGGGTCGTCAACTGAGGACAGAACGGCCGGCCGGTATATGAGAGCCGGCCGGCCGTTCTGCCGATTCATTTTTCAAGCATCGGCCGAAATTATGGGAGTGACGGCGATGAATGTGATGCGCGCGTTACGCGGCAGAGGTCCATGGCAGACGGCAAGTGTCATCGGCACCGTGCTTTTGTTGCTTCTCGTGGGCAGCCCGATGGGTGGGGCACGGGCCGCGGCGACGGTGGCGGATCCACCCGCCGCCCCGGCGTGCGAACGCCAGACGGTTCTGGACGCATGGGTCACGGGCGGCGTGAACGTCCGTCCGGCCGCGGAGGCGGCTCTGCTCGGAGACAGAGCGGCGGTCTGCGCCTTCCTCGGCAGGCTTCCCCGGCTCGCGGCGCAAGACGACCGTGAACAGGTCGGCCGTATCAAGACCCGCGGCGGCCCCGAGGTGGCCGCCGCCGCCAACGCCGCCCTGACCTCGGACGACTCCGCTGCCGTGACGAAGTTCCTCGACGGTGGCTGGGTGACCGCTCGGGAGATCGACCTGCGCGCCAGCGTGAACCAGATGAAGGCCGCCGGCGGACCGGAGGTCAAGGCCGCCGCGAACCTGGTGCTGCGCAACGGGACCCGTGAAGCCATGGGGCGGTTCATCGAGTCCGGATGGCGGGTGCCGTACAGGATGGACCTGCGGGCCGTCGTCAATCGTGCGATGGCGGAAGGCGGCCCGCAGGTGCAGGCCGCGGCGAACCGGGCGCTTCAGGACGGCAGTCAGGAGATGCAGGAGCGTTTTGTTCAGATCGACTGGGGTGTGGCCCAGGCTCGCGACAACGAGAACCAGACCTTGAACGATCTTCGGACGAGCGCCACCGAGGCGACTGTGCGTGCGGCACTCGAGACGACCTCCGCGGTCGCGCAGGCCGACCGCGCCGAGGCCGAGGCCCTGGCGGCCAAGAACGACGCGCAGGAGGCGGAACGCCTTGCCGCGGCGGCCGGGCAGGAGTCGGCGGTCGCCAAGGCTCAGGCACTACGTGCGGCTCAGGCTGCCGACCGCGCCGAGGCGGCGTGCCGTGTCGCCGTACGGGCCGCGCGGGCAGCGGCGGACGCGGCGCGCGCTTCGGCCGGGGCCGCCGCTCGCGCGGCGACCGCGGCGGCGCGGGCGCATACGAAGTCCGACGAGGCGTGGGCGGCCGCATCGGCGGCAGAGTTGAATGCGGATGCCGCCGCCGCGGCGGAGAATCACAACCGGGTCATGCAACAGATCGGTCCGCAGATCTCCGCCTGGATCTCGCCCATCAACCAGATCATCGCCGTGAACCAGCAGGCGTTCGCCGCGGTCGCCGCCGCCGATTCGGCGCGGGCTAACACCGAGGCGGCCGGGCGCGCGGCCGAGGCCGCCGGCCGCTATGCGGGGGCCGCGAGCGCCGAGGCCAAGGCCGCGTTCGCGGCGGCCGCGCGTGCGGGAGCAAGCGCACAAGAGGCCAAGCGCGCCACCGCGGAAACGGTGCGTCACGCGGACATCGCCAAAGACGCGGCCGGCAAGGCGCGAGACGCCGCAACGCGCGCGGTGTCGTACGCGGAGGCGGCGGCGAGCGCGGCGGCGAGCGCGGCCGAGCACGCAGGCTCTGCTGTCAACGCGGCCGAGCTGGCGACAGAGCACGCGAACAATTCCTTCCGCGCGGCGGAGGACGCGATTCAGGCGGCCGAAACGGCCCAAACCGTCTACAAATCGGCGCGTGAGGCGGACGCCGAACGACTGCAGGATGAGTTCGAACTCGAGCTGTCCTTCGCCCGGCATGTCAGTGCGGAAGCCGCCCAGGCCAAATTGGGGGACGCTCGCAGCTTCGGCGCGCCGATGCGTCAGTATCACACGCCGCAGATCGACGCGTTGATCGCCGAGGCCGCGAATACGCAGACTGATTCGGCGCTGGCGGTCAGCAAGGCGCGGCAAGTGGCTCGATACTTCGCGACCTCGCCCGGTACGTGGACCAGTTCGGCGGCCGTGTCCGCTCTCGGCGAGGAGGCGGACCTTCTTGTCCTCGATTTCGTCAAGCGCGGGCTCGCGGCCGCCGAGGAGCAGGACGACCGCACAACACTGACCGGACTCCTGGTCACCGGCTCCCCGGCCATGAGAGCCGCCGCTCAGGGCGCCCTCGACCGCGGGCGGCAAGACGTCGTCGAGTTTCTCGAAAACCCGGCCTACCCCGAGCGGGCCGCCGAACTACGAGAGCGGATCGGGCGGATCCTCGCCGATGCCCGCAGCGCCGGTAACGCGGAGATCGAAAAAGCGGCGAACAACGCCCTGCGCTCGGACGATCCGGACGCCCTCGATGAGTTTTTGGACTCGACGTACAACACCGCGCACACGATCGACATTCGGGCGAAGGTCGGCGCGATCGCCGGCGATGGATCGAACGGCACCGAGGTGAGGAACGGCGCCCAGGTCGCTCTCGCCGGCACGACGGCCATGCAGGTCAACTTCTTGGAGGTGGAACGACACCGTGCGGCCGAACGCGACTACGCGACCGCGACGCACAACTACATCGCCTCATCCTTGATGATCGAGACGTCGCAGATCGCGCAGAGCGCCGTCGACTTCGCGCGCACCGCGCAGGCGGCGGCGGCACGGGCCCGCGGTGCGGCGGAGGAGGCCATCGGTTACGCGAACGCCGCCGGCAAGGCAGCCGACCAGGCGAAGGAGTTCGCCAAGGAAGCCCTCGCCGCCGCACAGTCAGCCGCCACGTCCGCGGAACGAGCCGCGGCGGCCGTCCGCACCGCCGCCGCCGCGACCCAGCAGGCCCAGCAGTCAGCCAGGAAGGCGTCCCTCTCGGCTCGTTGGGCCCGCGCCTCGGCCGTCTCGGCGGCACAGGACGCGGCCAGCGCCTTCGCCGCCTACGACACCGCCTACGCCGCGCAGATCCGGGCCGGCAACAGCGCGTCGAACGCGGCTCTCATCGCTGCCCAGATATTCGAGGACTATCGGGAGGATGCCGAGATCCGTCTGCGCGAGCTCAAGAGCGTGTGGAAAGAACACTGCAAGTGGGGGCCCGAGGACGGTCTGCCTGGGTACCACGACTGCGACGCTTACGCGGAGAAGATCCTTAACGATCCCAAGGGGCCTCTTCACGACCCGGACGGCTACGCCAAGGACCGAATCGAGCACTGCAGGAGCCAGTTCGTCGGCAAGGCTCAGGACGCCTGCATGTCCCTCGTCATGAGCCCGCTTTTCACCTTCGCGGCGAGGGGGATCGCCGACCGGGAGAGCGATACCCATCGTCTCGCCGAGGAGTACATGAGCCTGTTCGCACTGGACCTGATCAACGCCGGCTCCCAGTATTCGCTGGTCAATGACTGCAGGAGCGCCCCCAAGGGAAACATCCTGGACGCGGGGCAGGCGTTCTCGGATTGCATCAGCGGAGCGCTGGACCTGAGCGAAGACCCCGACTGGAACAAATACTCGAAGGAGTGGAGGGGAACCTTCGTCGATTCGCTCGTCCCAGAAGAACTCCGGTTCGCCGAATACAACTCGATCTGGGGGCCGATGTACCTGATGCATCACCAGGCTGACCGGACCATCATCTGGGCCATCTATGAGAGCGATCTCGCGACATCACTGCTGCGCATTCTTCCGATCGAATGCGTTCAGGGCGGGCAATGCCCCTACGAGGATGCCGCGGAACAGCTCAGGAGCCTGAGCGAGTCCATCAAGCCCGAGAACAACCAGGGCTATCTGGTCGACGCGTCCGGACGGGTGCTCGACGCGAACGGACTGCCGATCGCGAATCTTCCACCGATCGACAACCTCGACGCATGGGCGAAATACACGGTCGAGAGCGGCCTGCACGACGACCTGGCGGCCCTCGAAGACCGCCTCGCGCTGCTGTACAGGCAGACATTCGGGGTGCCCATGGCACCCCCGGCGTGGCACCTCGAGACGCAGCTCGCTCTTCGCGTCGCCACACGGGAAGTGGCGCTCCGCGACAACACGCTCCGGCTTGTCATGAACAACCGTGGCGGCGTCTGCGACGCGGTGCCGATCAAGGGCACAGGACCCGATGCGGAGCGACAGGTCGTGGCGGGGTGCATCCAGGCCATCAAACTGCTGCTCCCGGCAGGTACGACCATGATCATCTACTACCCCGACCCGGACAATCCGGCGGAACTGCTTGAGGTCACCGTACGCGGCGTCGGCCGCTGGCTGGACTGAACCCGCCAGCCGCGTGTGGCCGGCATTCGGCCCAGGTGAAGGCGCGGTCGTCGAGAGACGCCGCGCCTTCACCCGTGTCCGTGCTCAGGGCGGTCTCCTGAGTCGCAGCCGCAGCGCGATGTCGGGGCCGAATCCTGTACATAGGGGCACGGCCGGTCGGGTCGCCCCGGGCGTCTCAGCCCGGGGCTCCCACAGAACCGTGCGTAACAATCTCTCGTTACACGGCTCTTGTCGTCCTGGTCACCAG